>CBDAFL010000084.1:0-25266 GCA_965195225.1 uncultured Thermoguttaceae bacterium | reverse complement strand
TACCCACTACCCACTACCCATGGACTTCCTCCAACTATCCGACAAAACGATCCTGATCTTCGGGCTGGCCAACCGTAAGAGCGTCGCATGGCACATCGGTCGAGTGCTGTCCGAGGCGGGCGCGCATTGCGTCTACGTCGTCCAGAACGAACAGCTCCGCGGCGTCGCGGCCGAACTGCTCCCTGAGGCGGAGATATTTGTCTGCGACGTGGAACACGAGGAGCAGATCGCCCGGCTCCGCGACGAACTTGCCCTGCGCGGCGGGCGGTTCCACGGAATGGTCCACTCGATCGCCTTTGCCGATTACTCCGACGGAATGAAACCGTTTCACGAGACCCCGAAGAAGGCTTTTTTGCAGGCGGTGGACGTTTCCTGCTACTCGCTGACGGCCTTGTCCAACGCGCTGAAGGATCTGTTCGACCCGGACGCCTCGGTGGTGACGATCTCGATCTCCACTACTCGGATGGCCAGCGAGAGCTACGGATACATGGCCCCGATTAAGGCCGCGTTGGACTCGTCGTTGGCGTTTCTGGCCAAATCGTTCAGCCGCTTCTCGCGTATCCGCTTCAACGCGGTGGCGCCGGGCCTGCTGAAGACCTCCGCTTCGGCGGGCATACCCGGCTACGTGGACTCGTACCTCTACGCGGAACAGGTGGTCCCGCGCCGTCAGGCGGTGCGGACCGAGGAGGTCGCAAGCGCGGCGGCGTTCCTGCTCAGCCCCCGTTCGGCCGGCATCAATGCCCAACGGATTGTCGTCGACGCCGGTATGTCGATAAACTATTTCGACCGCGATCTGATCGAACGGGCCATGCGGCCGTAAGTTCCCCCCCTGGTTCCCACGCAGAGCATGGGAACCAGGGAATATCGCCGAAACTATCTGCTCCCGACGGTGTTTATAACATCATAGAGCGGTTGCAGTGCCTTGTTGCACAAGAATTTGCAGGTGTGCCGCCCAAACGGGGTTGCCGTAGCCGCTGGGAGCATGGGTCGCTGTTGGACTGTCCGTCGAGGGCAGGCAGCCGTCCCAACTTGAAGGTTCGGAGCAAAGGAGACGCGAGATGAAAATCCTAAGTGCAGTATTGGCGTTGGCCGTGTCGTTGGCCATTGTCGGCAACCTTTCGGCCGAGGAGAAAAAGAAGGACAAACGTCCCGACCGCCCGATGATGGGCATGATGCGCATGTTCGAGGGATTTGACTTCAGCGAAGAACAGAAGGCGAAGTTCAAGGAACTGTGGAAGGAGCACACGCCGAAGCTGAAGGCAGTTGGCGAGAAAATGAAGGTCATCCTGACCGAGGAGCAGAAAAAGGCCCGCGCCGAGGCCCGAAAGGTCGCCATCGAAGCCGGCAAGAAGGGCAAGGAGATTCGAGACGCCATCCAGGATGCGGTCAAACTCACCGACGAGCAAAAGGCCAAGTTCGCGGAACTACGAAAGGAAATGCAAGCGTTGCGGAAAGAAATGCGCAAAAAAAGTATGGAGATTCTGACGCCCGAGCAGAAGGAAGCTCTGAAAGCGAAGTATATGCGCTGGAAGGAACGCAAAGCGGAAGAAAAGTAAACCCCGGCGAATCTGGTTTACCGCACAAATGGGACGGGGGAGTTGTACTCCCGTCCCATTTGTGAATTCATGGATGGCGGTTCACCGGCAATCACGTCTCGCGGATGGCCCGATACGATACCAGCCGTCCGCGATTGCATCCGGGGCAATGCTCGGCCGTCTCTTTCCAGGCCGCGGGCGAAGCGAGATTCGACGCCCAAAAGGGCCACGTGCGGCACTGCCGGGGCCGGGCGTCGTAGACCCGGCACTTGCGGGTCTTGGCGTCGAACAGAACGCAATCGCCGTTGGCCCGCTCGATGAGACTCTTGCGAATCCCCACCGTTCGAACGCATTGCCGCTCGAACTCCTCGACCCGCAGACCGAGAGCGTCGGCCAGGGCCTTGACTTCGGCCCGGTTGACCCAGACGTAGCCCGGCTCTCCGGTGCAGCAGCCGCCGCAACCGGTGCAAGAAAATCTCAGCCCGTCTCTATACCAATGTTGAGTCATTCTATTTACGAGGATAATCATCTTCTCACGAAGAATCAACCCGCGCGAGATCATCTTTGCCGGCATGGAATTCGGCGATGTTCGTCTGCATTTATATATGGGCTATTATTTTGCGACATTATTTGCCGGAGAGACAATAAACGTTTTCCCGGTGGGACTGCTTGTAGACGGGGCGAACATTGGTAAAATACCGTACTCTGGTTCAGATTTTCACGCCCGATCAACTTCCCATCGAAACAAGGAGCCTCACCGATGTTCAAGCCGTTGGCGACGACCTTAACCCTGATTTTCGTGCTGTTTGGCTGCGCCGCGGCGATTGCCGAAACCGCGTTCGAGCGTGAGGCCGCGGCCGATCGCGACGCCCGAATGGCCTGGTTCCGCGAGGCGAAGTTCGGCATGTTCATCCACTGGGGCCTCTATTCAGTGCCGGCCGGCGAGTGGAAGGAAAAGAAGAGTTACGGCGAGTGGATTTTCGAGAAGGCGCGTATTCCCACGTCGGAATATGTAAAGTACCGCGAGCAGTTCAATCCGGTGAAGTTCGACGCCGCCGCGTGGGTGGCTCTGGCCAAGCAGGCGGGCATGAAGTACATCGTCATCACCAGCAAGCACCATGACGGCTTCGCCATGTTCGACACGAAGCTGACCGACTGGGGCATCATGTCGACCCCCTTCCGACGCGATCCGCTAAAGGAACTGGCGGCCGAGTGCAAAAAGGCCGGGCTGAAGTTCTGCGTCTATTACTCGATCATGGACTGGCATCACCCGGACTATGCGCCACGCAGAAAGTGGAACGACACGGCCAAGGGAGAGCCGGACATGGACCGTTACGTGCCGTTTATGAAGGGGCAACTCAAGGAACTGGTGACGAACTACGGACCGCTTGGCATCCTCTGGTTCGACGGCGAATGGGAAAAGACCTGGACCCACGAGCACGGCAAGGACCTTTACGCCTACGTCCGCGGCCTGCAGCCGGACATCATCATCAACAACCGCGTCGGCAAGAACCGAAAGGGTATGAAGGGAATCAGCGTGGGCAAAGAGATCGTCGGCGACTACGGCACGCCCGAGCAGGAGATTCCCGCCGACGGGCTGCCGCCGGGGGTGGATTGGGAATCGTGCATGACGATGGGTAAGCATTGGGGGTACAACAAGCACGATCAGGATTGGAAGTCGTCAACCACGATGATCCGCATGTTGATCGATATCGTCTCGAAGGGCGGCAACTATCTGCTGAACGTCGGGCCAACCGCCGAGGGCCTGATACCCGACCCGAGCGTCGAGCGGCTTCACGAGATCGGCAAGTGGACGAAGACCAACGGCGAGTCGATCTACGGGGCATCGGCCTGTCCGTTTCCGAAGGCGCCGGCCTGGGGCCGCATTACGCGGAAGCCGGGCAAACTGTATCTGCACGTCTTCGACTGGCCGAAGGATGGGAAGTTGTCTTTGCCCACCCCGGACGGCAAGCCGACGTCGGCCTATTTGCTGGCCGATCCGAAACGATCGCCGCTTTTGATGTCACTAAAAAGTGACAGCGTCGAGATTACGTTGCCCGCTAAAGCCCCCGATTCCATAGCGTCGGTGGTGGTGCTTAGAATCGCGGATGAGTAGGCCGGGTTGAGACCTTAGGTTCTCCCGCGTTTTTTGTTTGAAAAACTTCGGGAAATACGAGAATTTCGACCCGTAGGGTCGTTTGACAATAGCCCAGCGATTCACAGGATTATGCATCCGCTAGCAACGATAGCAGAAAAACACTTACCACAACGGAGCTTGTCATGCCAGTTTAACAATTTTCATAAAAATCTGGAATGATGATCATCACAACCGTTGACGTAAGTCCCTATTTTTCAACACCAATATGATAGCAGCGATAGCGGATGCATAATCCTGTTCATCGCTGGGGAGGAGGGCCGACCAAATCCATTATCCGTCCCGTAGGGACGGTCGAACCGTGGTGGTCCAATTTCGGCCGTCCCTACGGGACTTGTGGGGAAATAATGGGGCTTCCCGTCGCCCCAGCAGTAAACTGCTGGGCTATTGTCGTCTGTCCCTCCGGGACAAAAATGTGGGTAAACCTAAGGTCGAGACCCGGCGCGGACGCGGATTGAAAAGCCATACTGGAAGGATTGGATCCCATGATCCACACATTTGAACGACGGCGAATCGATCCGAATCGCCTTTACGGCCTTGTCGTAGCCGAATCGAATTCACTGATTCTCATTCAACAAGAATACGACTTTGAATTCGACGGATATGTGGTCATCCGCCGTCGTGACGTTTCAAAGTCGTATACGTCCGACTCCAACACCTATTGCGAACGACTAATGCGCAAAGAGAAGCTGTGGAAAAATCCCCCAAAGTCGATTCGCTCGCTCCCGCTTGACGATTGGCGAACCCTTTTGACGTCGCTAATCGGCAAGCCGGTAACAGTAGAAAACGAACGGAAAGAAGATTTCTACATCGGGCCGATTGTAGAGTGCGCAGACCACTCGGTTCTGATACATTACTTCGACGGCTGCGGACAGTGGAAAGACATCGAGCGTATACCGTATAGGGAAATAACAGTGGTGAAGTTTGGCAACCGATACACCACGATTCACTCCCGTCATCAGCCACCCCGGCCTGTCTAAGATGGTAGGCCGGGTCCGAGACCCGGCGCGGACGCGGAGCGTCCGGGCAGTGTGTTCCCATGCGGAGCATGGGAACAAGGTGGAATGGAGATGGTAGGCCGGGGCTGAGACCCGGCGCGGACGCGGAGCGTCCGGGCAGTGTGTTCCCATGCGGAGCATGGGAACAAGGTGTTCGCCGCAATCCACCCTGGCTTACGGGAGCCCGTGCTTGGCCAGCTTGTCGCGGAAGGTCGAGGGTTTCATACCCAGCGCGGCGGCGGCGGCCGCCTTGTTGCCGCCCGAATTGCGCAGCGCGTCTTGAAGAAGTTGCTTTTCGGCGTGGTCGATCGCCGCCTGAAAACCGCCGGCGGGCAACCTATCGTTCGGCTCGGGGCCACCGATCTCGCCGGCCAACACGTCGGGGGTGATGTTTCCGCCGCCGATCAGCAGCGCCCTTTCGAGCGTGTGGTACAACTCGCGGACGTTGCCCGGCCAATCGTGCCGCGAGAGCAGAGCGATCGACTCCGGTTCGATCCGGCAGGGGCGTCCGGCGGCGATGCGTTTCAGCAGGTGCTCGGTCAGCAGCGGCAGGTCGTCCAATCGGTCCCTGAGCGGCGGGATGTTGATCCGCAGCACGTCGAGCCGATAGTAGAGGTCTTTGCGAAACGTGCCTTCGCCGATTTTCCTCAGCAGATTCCGCTTGGTCGAGGCGATGATCCGAACGTCGGCCTTGATGGGCGAACCGCCACCGACGCGCTCGAAGACCTTCTCCTCGATCGCCCGCAACAGCTTCGGCTGCTGGGCGAATGGGATGTCGTCGATGTCGTCGAGGTAGAGCGTTCCGCCTTCGGCCAGATCGAAGCGGCCCTTTCGCTGCTGGTCGGCGCCGGTGAAGGAGCCTTTCTCGTGTCCGTATAGTTCGCTTTCGATAAGCTGCGGCGGGAACAGTGTGCATCCGACTTTGACGAAGGGGAACCCGTGTCGGTGCGAGTTGCGGTGGACGATCGTCGCCAGGAGGTCCTTACCCACGCCCGTCTCGCCGTAGAGGAGCACGTTGGCGTCTGTTTTGGCGGAGATTTCGACCATCTTTTTGACCCGTTCCATGTCGGCCGAGCGGCCTACGATGGTCGTTTCCACGTCTTCTGCGGAGAACGGTTGTCTAGCCGGCGTCGATTCGGCCGCGGCTTGCCGCCCGCGCTCGATTCGGGCCAGCAGCGGCAGCACGTCCTCGTTGCGGAAGGGCTTGGTGAGGAAGTCGATCGCGCCGAGCTTGACCGCCTCGACGGCCACGGGAATGCTGCCGTAGGCGGTCATCATGATGACTTCCGTGCCGGCCAGCGGGCCTTGCTTGATCCATTTGAGCAGTTCGATGCCGTCGAGCCGGGGCATTTTCAGGTCGGTCACCACCACGTCGAATCGTCCGGCGTCGAGTTTTTCGACCGCTTCCTGACCGTCGGCGGCGCCGACCACCGCGTGTCCCTGCGCGGCAAGATCGTCGGTCAAGGTGACCCGTTTGATCTTTTCGTCGTCAACGACAAGGATTCGCATGGGTTAAGTCGAGTCAGACGCCATACAATTCGTGGAGTTTTGACTTGAATGCGGCGTATACGTCACCGATGTTTTCCAGGCCCTCGGCCATCAGCTCCCAGTCGAGTTGCATCGTGTAGCCTTGCCGCACCACATGGCGAAACTGCCGGTATTTTGCGAACGACTTCCTCCGATCATCGTCAAAGACGACGGGCAAATTCTCGAATGTGGGGCGACAGAAGCGGGCGAACAACTCAGCATGCCAATCGTCGCCAGTCGGCATTTCGACGTCGCAACAGCGGCAAATTCTCTTCAAGATATTCTCTATGCCGGTGTAAAAATCGGCAAGGAACTTAGCCGAGGCGGCAAGTTCGCGCACCGTCGGTTGTCTTGATTCCAAGTCGATTTGAAGAGCCTTGATCTCGTCGACCGTGGCGTCGAGATACTCCAACTGAATGGAAATCTCCTCGCGGAGCGAGTCGATATTCATAACAACCTTCTCCCGTGGGCCTCAATCCATCTTCCGAACCTTGTGGGAGAATCAAGAGGCACCAAATCTACGGGCACACGGAGCTTTTCCTCCAAGTCGGCGCCGAGGCCGAAAATATCCCAGCCACGAACACCTCGACAGGCGAGATCAATGTCTCGCGGTTCCGCTTTGGGGTCCAGCGCGCTGCCGAAGAGGATCAATTCGGTGGCGCCGTACTCCCGGGCGGTTTCGACGGCAAGATCGAGGATTTCAGCGGTCAGGGTTTTCATAGAGCACCTTGCCGAACCGCACGGCGTCTTGGAGAAAGAAATCGCCGGCTTTGACTCGTCTCGCAAGCCGGCGAGCGTCGCACACGATCAGGTCCAAGGGGAACGAGTAATCGATTTTACGGCGAATATTCAATGAAGCGTCGCTTCCCATCGAACGATCCTTGATTACCAGCAGATCGACGTCGCTGTCCGGTCCCCAGCGTCCTTTGGCGTGAGAACCGAACAGCAAGATTCGCCGAGGGGATATTTTTTGCGCGATGCGGGACGCGACGGCTTTGATTTGCCGAAACCTCTCCGCCACGAGTTCCGCGCCGAATTCCCTCTGGCGTTTCATCTTAGATAGATCGCAGCGGTTTCTCATGCCATTCAGCCATATAATTTGATTTAGCGGTAGGCGTCCTTTCGATGGCGCACGGCCACAATGTCGACGTTTTGATGACGGTCATCAACGGAGTAGACGACACGGTAGTCGCCGACGCGGAGCCGCCACAGATTTTGTCGGCCGCTCAACTTCCGACATCCGGCGGGTCTGGGCACCTCCGCCAAATTCTCGATTCGCGGCCATATCCTCTCGACGACATCCGGCGGAAGCGATTCCAACTCCTTGCGTGCGGAACGCGCAAAGGTGACTGCATACTCAGCCATTCGAGTTTAACTTCCCACGGTCCACAAGCCGTTTCTTGACCGATTTGAGCGACTTTCGCGGCTCCTTCTTTCGAGCATCGGCCACGGCGCTGTCGTAGAAATCTTCCCAAAGCTCAGAGTAATGCTTCAGGCTGATAATGGCCGCCGTCTTGGTTCCGCGATCATCCACTACGAACTGTACGCCCTTCATTTCGCCACCTCAAATTCGCGGTTGCCGACGGTTGATGCTAGGATTTTCGTCGTCCTCACTCCTCTCCCTTCTCCCAACTGGAAAAGGGGGAGAATCGCTTTACGCCGTGGCGTCGCTTTCGCCCGAGCCTTCGGCGCCCGAGCCTTCGGCGCCCGCGCCGACCGGCTGAGGCTCGGCCTCCGGTTCGCTTGCCGAGCCTTGGAAAGTAAGCTGTTTCTTGTCGCCGACTTCCTTGACCTCGATGGTGATCGTGTCCATGCCTTTGAACTCGCCCTTGAGGAGTTCCTCGGAGAGCGGATCCTCGACGAAGTTTTCGATCGCGCGGCGCAGCGGCCGGGCGCCAAAATCGAGGTTGCTCCCCTTGCGGATGAGATATTGTTTGGCCTCGGAAGTGAGCACCAGATTCAGGCCTCGCTCGGTGAGCCGCTCGCGGACCTTCCGCAATTCCATCTCGATTACCTCGCCCAGGTTGTTTTGCGTGAGGTGGCGGAAGACGATGGTGTCGTCAACGCGGTTGAGGAACTCGGGGCGGAAGACCTTTTCGACCTGCTCCTGCACCCGGGCCTTCATGCTTTCGTATGAGGCGTCGTCGTCTGGTTTCTGGAAGCCGAAGGCCGACTCGTTCTTAATCGCCTCGGCGCCGGCGTTGGTGGTCATGATGAGAATCGAGTTGCGGAAATCGACGTTCCGTCCGAAGCTGTCGGTCAAGCGGCCCTCTTCCATCAACTGCAAGAGCATGTTGAACACGTCGGGGTGGGCCTTCTCAATTTCGTCCAGAAGGACCACCGCGTACGGACGGCGGCGTATCTTCTCGGTCAATTGTCCGCCTTCCTCATAGCCCACGTATCCCGGCGGGGCGCCTACCAGCCGGCTGACGTTGTGCTTCTCCATGTACTCGCTCATGTCGATCTGGATCAGCGCGTCCTCGTTGCCGAACATGAACTCGGCCAGGGCCTTTGCCAGCAGGGTCTTGCCCACGCCGGTCGGTCCGGCGAAGATGAAGCAACCGGTCGGCCGCTTGGGATCCTTCAATCCACTGCGGCTGCGGCGGACCGCCTTGCTGATCGAGTGGATCGCCTCGTCCTGGCTGACCACGCGTTTGTGCAATTCATCTTCCATATTCATCAGGCGTTTCGAGTCCTCGGTGGTCATCCGGGTGAGCGGTACGCCGGTGATCTTCGAGACCACCTCGGCGATGACCTCTTCGTCGACCAGACCGTCGGTCTCGCGGGATTTCTCCCGCCATTTGTGCGTAATATGTTGCTTCTTTTTCCTAAGCTTGTCGGCCTGATCGCGGAGCGCGGCGGCTTTCTCGAAGTCCTGGTTGGCCACCGCCTCTTCCTTGTCCTTGTTCAGTTTCTCGACTTCCTCGTCGATCTCCTTCAGGTTCGGAGGACGGGTCATGGACTTCAAATGCACGCGCGCTCCGGCCTCGTCGATTACGTCGATGGCCTTGTCGGGCAGACAGCGGCCGGTGATGTAGCGGCTCGACAGTTCCACGGCGGCGGCGATGGCGTTGTCGGTGAACCGTACGTGATGGTGCTGCTCGTAGCGGTCGCGGAGTCCCTTGAGAATTTCGACCGCCTCGGCTTTAGTCGAAGGCTCGATCATCACCACTTGGAAGCGGCGGTCCAAAGCGCTGTCTTTTTCGATGTACTTGCGATACTCGTCCAGGGTAGTGGCGCCGATGCACTGTATTTCGCCGCGTGAGAGGGCGGGCTTCAGCACGTTGCTGGCGTCGATGGCCCCCTCCGCGCCGCCGGCCCCGACCAGGGTGTGCAACTCGTCGATGAAGAGGATCGTGTTCTTAGCGCGGCGGACCTCGTTCATCACGGCCTTGATCCGTTCCTCGAACTGGCCGCGGTATTTCGTGCCGGCAACCATCATCGCCAGATCAAGTACGACGATGCGGCGTTCGAGCAGCAGTTCGGGTACGTTGCCCTCGACGACCCGCTGGGCGAAACCCTCGACGATGGCCGTCTTGCCCACGCCCGCCTCGCCAAGCAGGACGGGATTGTTCTTCGTCCGCCGGCCGAGGATTTGCATGGTCCGTTCGATCTCGTTCTCGCGTCCGATCACCGGGTCGAGCTTTCCTTGGCGGGCCAGTTCGGTCAGATCGCGGCCGAAACTGTCCAGTGCCGGGGTCTTCGACTTGCCTGCGCGATGACCGCCTTCGCCGCCGCTGCGCGCCCCGGCCATTCCGCCGGACCGCTCGGCGCCTTCGGGGCTTTCCATGCCGTGGCCCAGCAGGTTCAACACTTCCTCGCGGACGTCCTCGAGTTTCAAGCCGAGGTTCATCAACACCTGGGCGGCCACCCCTTCCTGCTCGCGGAGCAGGCCGAGGAGGATGTGTTCGGTGCCTACGTAGTTGTGGTTCAGGTTGCGGGCCTCTTCCATCGAGTATTCGATGACCTTTTTTGCCCGCGGCGTCTGGGGCAGCTTACCCATCGTGACCATGTCCGGCCCGCTTTGGACGAGCTTCTCGACCTCGAGCCGTATCTTGCGCAGATCGACGTCGAGGTTCTTCAGCACATTGGCGGCCACTCCGCTTCCTTCTTTTATCAAGCCCAGCAGGATATGTTCGGTGCCGATATATTCATGGTTGAATCGCTGGGCCTCCTGATTGGCCAGTTGCATCACTTTTCGGGCACGGTCGGTGAATCGCTCGTACATTAATCTTCTCCGCCTGAAAAAATATTCCAAGCCCACGGGTTGCAACCCGCGGGCCTACTAACCATAGAGGCATTTCGACACAAAACGACTGCCCATAATGCGCTACGCACACTCGAACCGATCGGTTCGCTCCGTCTCTATCGCCCCACAACACTGCCAGAGAATTGTAACTTCCAAAATCGGTCTAATCAAGGCAACATGAGATTCCATTGGGGCTAGGGGAGCAAGGGTTGCCGGAATGTTGCCGATTTGCGACACTGGGCAACATGCGATTCGTTTTTACCGCAGCCGCCGAGCGCGCGTTGGACAATGCTTCCGGTTGGTCGCTTGGTTCGGCCTGCGACGAATTGGAGGCGGAATCGCTATTGCTGGGGCTGTTGTCCGAGCCGGAGTGTCGCGCGGCTGCGATGCTGACAAGGGTGGGTGTGGATATTTCGGTTGTCCGCAAACAGTGGACTGCACTGACGCATAATAGCCCCTCGGAAGAGGGTCACGTTCGCCAAAAGCTGTTTTCCTCCGATCTGGTCTGTTCGTTCCAGTTGGCCTCCGAGCGGCTGGCATGTCTCCCTCAACCGCTCGAATTGACCACCGAACATATCCTTTTAGGGCTGACGGCGGCCGATCACGATGTCGCGGCTTGGCTCCGTCGGCAGGGGATCGACCCCGACTCGCTGGCGGCGGAAATCCGAAATCTGCACGGTTTTCCGGCGGAAGACGAGTCTTGCCAAGAACTCGACGCTTCGGATGAGTTTAAGGGTGCCACTGCTGGGCAAGCCAGCAGTGGCACCCTTCCTCAGCAGGTCCACACGTCGATGATCGACACGCTGCGCGTCATCGACGCCGCCGCCAACCGTGCCCGAGAGGGGCTAAGGGTGATCGAGGACTACGCGAGACTGATCCTCGACGACCGGCATCTGACCCAACTCTGCAAGCAAATGCGCCACGATCTGGCCGGCTGCTTGGCCGCGGTTTCGATGGACCGCCGATTTGCCGCGCGGGAGACGCAGGCCGACGTTGGCACGACGTTGGATCTTCCGACGGAAGGCCGCCGCGATAGTCCCCGCGACGTTCTGCGGGCCAATTTCGCCCGCTTGCAGGAGGCGTTGCGCAGCCTGGAAGAGTTCGGCAAGCTGCTCGACGCCGGCCTGGCGGCGGCAGCCAAACAACTCCGCTACGGCGCCTACACGCTTGAACGAGCCGTGGGCATCACCGGCCGCTCGATCGAACGGCTGGCTTCGGCCCGGCTCTACGTTTTGCTCGACGGCGGTGGAGCGCCCGAGGAGTTCGAGCGGCTCGCCAGATCGTTGATCGAGGCCGGCGCGGACATCCTTCAACTCCGCGACAAGCGGCTCGGCGACCGGGAGTTGCTCGCGCGTGCTCGGCTGCTGGTGGCCGCGACTCGCGGCTCGGGGACGTTGGCGATCGTCAACGATCGGCCCGATCTGGCGGTGCTGGCCGGCGCCGACGGGGTCCACGTCGGTCAGGAAGAGGTCTCGGTGAAGGACGCCCGGCGGATCGTCGGCCCGGACGCGCTGGTCGGCGCGTCAACGCACTCGATTGAGCAAGCCCGGCAGGCAGTGCTCGACGGGGCCGACTACATCGGCATTGGACCGGTGTTTCCTTCGGACACGAAACAGTTCAAGAACTATCCGGGCGTCGAGTTGCTGCGGGCCGTGGCGGCGGAGATACGTCTGCCCGCCTTCGCCATCGGGGGCATAAACCGGTCGAATATCGCCGAAGTGTTGGCGGCCGGCGCCGCGCGGGTCGCCGTAGGCAGTGCGGTCACGTCGGCCGACGATCCCGCACGGGCGGCGAAAGAATTGTCGATGATCGTCCATAAACAACGAAACGGTTGCGAATCTCCGAACGGAGAGTGACATGAAAATGTATCGCATTGTTGTCGCGGGGAGTTTTGGGGTCGCGGTCTTCTTGACCGTGTTGACTGGGGTCTTGGCAGCCAACGACCGAGAAGCCGCCGCGCCAATGTCGGAGACGGCCAAGGCGGCCACCACAAGACTCAAAACGATTTCCGAATCTTCGGAAGCGGGCGATCTGGCCGAAATTGGCCGATTGATCGAGGTCGGCGCCGACGTCAATCTCAGAAACCGCTTCGGTGTCACTCCGCTGTTTATGGCGTCGCATAATGGCCATATCGCGGTTGTGAAGCTGCTTCTGGCGAACAAGGCCGATGTCAATGCCGCCGATAAAAACGTTGCCACTCCGCTCTGGATGGCGTCGCAGAATGGCCATACCGAGGTTGTGAAGCTGCTTTTGGCGAACAAGGCCGATGTCAATGCCGCTCGTACCGATGGCGTTACTCCGTTAGTGGTAGCGTCGGATAAGGGCCATAGCGAGATCGTCAAGCTGCTGCTGGCGGCTGGGGCGAATGTCAATGCAATAGCAAGTAAAGCGGGGAGAGTTTATACGCCGCTCAGCGTTGCGATAGAGGGGGGGCATACGGAGGTTGTCGAACTGTTGAAGAAACATGGGACCAAAGAGTAGTGCGGTCACGTCGGCCGACGATCCCGCCCGGGCGGCGAAAGAACTGTCGATGATCGTCAATATACAACGGAAAGGTTACGAATCTTCAAAAGGAGAGTGACATGAAAATGCATCGCATATTTTTGGGGGGGAGTTTTGGGGCCGCGGTCTTCTTGACCGTGTTGTCTGGGGGCTTGGCAGCCAACGACCGGGAAGCCGCCCCAATGTCGGAGGAGGCCAAGGCGGCCACGGCAAGACTCAAAACGATTTCCGAATCTCGGAAAGCGGGCGATCTCGCCGAGATCGGGCGACTACTCGAGGCCGGCGCCGACGTCAATGTCAGAAACCGCTTCGGCGTCACTCCGCTGTTTATAGCGTCACATGATGGCCATGCCGAGGTTGTGCAGCTGCTTTTGGCGAACAAAGCTAATGTCAATGCCGCTCATGCAAATGGTTGCACTCCGCTGATGCAGGTGTCTTATATTGGCCATACCGAGGTTGTGAAGCTGCTTCTGACGAACAAAGCCGATGTCATTGCTGCTCATACCGATGGTCGTACTCCGCTGATGATGGCATCGCAGAAAGGCCATACCGAGATTGTGAAGCTTCTTCTGGCGAACAAGGCCGATGTCAATGCCGACAAAACAAACGGCGTCACTTCGCTGTTTAAGGCATCACAGAATGGCCATACCGAGGTTGTGAAGCTTCTTCTGGCGAACAAGGCCGATGTCAATACCAAGCAAACAACAACAGGTTGTACTCCGCTGATGATGGCGTCGCAGAATGGCCATGGCGAGGTTGTAAAGCTTCTTTTGGCGAACAAGGCCGATGTCAATGCCGACAAAACAAACGGCGTCACTTCGCTGTTTAAGGCATCACAGAATGGCCATGCCGAGATTGTGAAGCTACTTCTGGCGTACAACGCCGATGTCAATGCCGCTGACAAGACAGACGATACCACTCCGCTCTGGACGGCGTCGCAGAAGGGCCATACAGAGGTTGTGAAGCTGCTTCTGGCAAACAAGGCCGATGTCAATGCCGCCCGCAAAACAGACGGCGTCACTCCGTTGTTTATGGCATCGCAGATTGGCCATACCGAGGTTGTGAAGCTGCTTCTGGCGAACAAGGCCGATGTCAATGCCGACACAACAGACGGCGCCACTCCGCTGTTGATAGCGTCGCAGAATGGTCATACCGAGGTTGTGAAGCTGCTTCTGGTGAACAAGGCCGATGTCAATGCCGCTCAAAAAATAGGCGCCACTCCGCTGGTAATGGCGTCGCAGAATGGCCATACCGAGGTTGTGAAGCTGCTTCTGGCCAACAAGGCTGATGTCAATGCAAAAGCAAGTAAAGCGGGGAAAGAATATACGCCGCTCAGCGTTGCGAAAGATTGGGGGCATACGGAGGTTGTCGAACTGTTGAAGAAGCATGGGGCCAAAGAGTAGTGCGGTCACGTCGGCCGACGATCCCGCCCGGGCGGCGAAAGAACTGTCGATGATCATCAATATACAACGGAAAGGTTACGAATCTTCAAAAGGAGAGTGACATGAAAATGCATCGCATATTTTTGGGGGGGAGTTTTGGGGCCGCGGTCTTCTTGACCGTGTTGTCTGGGGTCTTGGCAGCCAACGACCGAGAAGCCGCCGCCCCAATGTCGGAGGAGGCCAAGGCGGCTACGGCAAGACTCAAAACAATTTCCGAATCTCGGAAAGCGGGCGATCTCGCCGAGATCGGGCGACTGCTCGAGGCCGGCACCGACGTCAATGCCGCCCGCAAAGCAGACGGCTTCACTTGGCTGATGCAGGCGTCACAGGCGGGCAATACCGAGGTTGTGAAGCTTCTTCTTGCGAACAAAGCCGATGTTAATGCCGCTACCACGGACGGTATCACTTCACTAATGATAGCCTCGCAGAATGGCCATATCGAGGTCGTGAAGCTTCTTCTGGCGAACAAGGCCGATGTCAATGTCAAGAAGAAGACAACAGGCACCACTCCGTTGTTTGCGGCGTCGCAGAATGGCCATGCTGAGGTTGTGAAGTTGCTTCTGGCGAACAAGGCCGATGTCAATGTCAAGAAGAAGACAACAGGCACCACTCCGCTCTGGATGGCGTCGCAGGAGGGCCATGCTGAGGTTGTGAAGCTTCTTCTGGCGAACAAGGCCGATGTCAATGTCGCTCGCAAAACAGGCACCACTTCGCTCTGGATGGCGTCGCAGAAGGGCCATACAGAGGTTGTAAAGCTTCTTCTGACGAACAAGGCCGATGTCAATGCCACGCAAACAACAACAGGTTGTACTCCGCTGATGCTGGCGTCGCAGAATGGCCATACGGAGGTTGTGCAGCTTCTTCTGGCGAACAAGGTCGATGTCAATGTTGCCCGTACAGATGGTCGCACTCCGCTGTGGCAGGCATCGCAGAATGGGCACACGGAGGTTGTGGAGCTTCTTCTGGCGAACAAGGCCGATGTCGATGCCGCCCGCAAAACGCATGGCACCACTCCGTTGTTTATGGCGTCGCTATATGGCCATGCCGAGATCGTCAAGCTGCTTCTGGCGGCTGGGGCGAATGTCAATGCAATAGCAAGTAAAGCGGGGAAAGATTATACGCCGCTCAGCGTTGCAAAAGAGGGGGGGCATACGGAGATTGTCGAACTGTTGAAGAAGCATGGAGCCAAAGAGTAATGTAGGCCGGATCGCCGGATGGCCCCGATAGCTTGTCTATCGGGCCACCCGCGAATCTTTAGACGGAGAGTGACATGAAAATGCATCGCATTGTTGCCGCAGTGGTTTTTGTGGTCGCGGTCTTCTTGATCGTGCTGACTTGGTGCTTAACAGACGGTAAGTGGAAAGTCGGCGACAGGGTTGTGACCACTCGGAAGGCCGCCGTACAAGCGGGGACGCGCACGTTGACCACCGTTCCAGCGGGCGCAGTGTTGACCGTCACGGCGGTCAATGGCGATTGGGTGAGCGTGCAACGCGATGACAAGGAAATCATGGGTTGGATCCATATCAAGCACCTGACATCCGCCGGATGTCCCGCCGCTGCAATGTCGGAACAAGCCAAGGCGGCCACCGCAAGACTCAAAACGATTTCCGAATCACCGGAAGCGGGCGATCCGGCCGAAATCGGCCGGCTGATCGAGGCCGGCGCCGACGTCAATCTCAGAAACCGCTTGGGCGTCACTCCGCTGTTTATGGCGTCGCAGAATGGCCATACCGAGGTTGTGAAGCTGCTTCTGGCGAACAAGGCCGCCAATGCCAATATAGCCGACACAAACGACTGCACTCCGCTGTTTATGGCGTCGCAGGAGGGCCATACCGAGGTTGTGAAGCTGCTTCTGGCGAACAAGGCCGAGGTCAATGCCGCTCGTACAGATGGCCGCACTCCGTTGTGGCAGGCGTCGAAGAATGGCCATACCGAGGTTGTGAAGCTGCTTCTGGCGAACAAGGCCGATGTCAATGCCGCTCATACAGATGGCCGCACCCCGCTGATGCAAGCGTCGAATATTGGCCATATCGAGGTTATAAAGCTGCTTCTGGCGAACAAGGCCGAGGTCAATGCCGCCGACAAAAACGGTTGCACTCCGCTGTTCATGGCGTCGCAGAATGACCATACCGAGATTGTGAAGCTTCTTCTGGCGAACAAGGCCGATGTCAATGCCGCCTGCAAAGCAGACGGCACCACTCCGCTGTTCGTGGCGTCGCAGAATGGCCATACCGAGATTGTGAAGCTTCTTCTGGCGAACAATGCCGATGTCAATGCCGCCCGCAAAGCAGGCGTCACTCCGTTGTTCATGGCGTCGCAGAAGGGCCACGCCGAGGTTGTGGAGCTTCTTCTGGCGAATAAGGCCGAGGTCGATGCTGCCCGCGAATCAGGCGCTACTCCGCTGATACAGGCGTCGCTAAATGGCCATACCGAGGTTGTGAAGCTGCTTCTGGCAAACAAGGCCAATATCAATCATGTCGCCCGCAAAATAGGCGTCACTCCGCTGTTCATGGCGTCGCAGGGGGGCCATGCCGAGGTCGTGAAGCTGCTTCTGGCAAACAAGGCCGATGTCAATGTCGCCCGCAAAACAGATGGCGCCACTCCGCTGATGCAGGCGTCGAATAATGGCCATGCCGAGGTTGTGAAGTTGCTTCTGGCGAACAAGGCCGATGTCAATCATGTCGCCCGCAAAATAGGCGTCACTTCGCTGTTCATGGCGTCGCAGGAGGGCCATACCGAGATTGTGAAGCTGCTTCTGGCGAACAATGCCGATATCAATGCCGCCCATAAAACGCATGGCGCCACTCCGCTGTTTATAGCGTCGCTACAGGGCCATACCGAGATTGTCAAACTGCTGCTGGCGGCTGGGGCGAATGTCCATGCAAAGACGACCAAAAATAATACGCCGCTTAGCATCGCGAAAAAGAGGGGACATACACGGATTGTCGAACTGTTGAAGAAACATGGGACCAAAGAGTAATGTAGGCCGGATCGCTGGGTGGCCCCGATAGCTTGTCTATCGGGGTGCCGCAGGCACAGGAGGTGGCAGCGTTAGACACGTGTGCCTCTTGCGGCTTCGCCGCTCCGATAGCCGAGCTATCGGAGCCACCCGCGAACTAAATCACTACCCACTACCCGCTACCCGCTAACCACTACCAAGGAGTCCAGCCGTGTCAGCGTTCCCAGATATCGCCAAAATCCGCTACGAAGGCCCCGAATCGAAAAACCCGCTCGCCTTCCGCCATTACGACGAAAACGAGTTGGTCGAAGGCAAGTCGATGAAGGACCAATTCCGCTTCAGCGTGGCATACTGGCACACGATGCGCGGCACGGGCGCCGATCCCTTTGGGCCAGGCACAATGCTCCGACCTTGGGAGGCCGGAACCGATTCGGTCGAAAACGCCATCAACCGCGCGCGAGTGGCATTCGAGTTTATCGAAAAACTCGGCGCACCGTTCTACTGCTTCCACGACCGCGACGTCGCGCCCGAGGGCGATACGCTGGCCGAGAGCAACAAAAATCTCGACGCCGTGGCCAAGGTGTTGAAAGAGGAACAAGATCGCACGGGCATAAAACTCCTCTGGGGTACGGCCAACCTGTTCAGCAATCCACGCTACACGCACGGCGCGGCCACGAGTTGCAACGCCGACTCATTCGCTTATGCCGCCGCCCAGGTGAAGAAGATGCTGGAAGTGACCAATGAACTCGGCGGGCAGGGCTACACGTTCTGGGGCGGACGCGAGGGGTATCAGTGTATCTGGAACACCGACATGCGGCGCGAGATCGAGCATCTGGCCACCTTCATGCACATGGCCGTCGATTATGCAAAGAAAATCGGCTTCACCGGCCAGTTCTACTTCGAGCCGAAGCCCATGGAGCCGACCAAGCACCAGTACGACTTCGACTCGGCCGCTTGCATCAACTTCCTGCGTGCCCACGGCCTGGCCGACCACGTGAAGATGAACATCGAGACGAACCATGCCACGCTGGCCGGCCACGCGGTCGAGCACGAACTGGACTACGCCGGCTCGCAGGGTTTCCTCGGTTCGGTCGACGCCAACACCGGCGACCTGCTGCTGGGCTGGGACACCGACCAGTTTCCCACCGACGTGTATATGACGACGAAGATCATGCTGATGATTCTGAAGTACGGCGGCTTGACCACCGGCGGGCTGAACTTCGACGCCAAGGTGCGCCGCGAGAGTTTCGAGCCGGTCGATCTGTTCCACGCCCATATCGGCGGTATGGACGCCTTCGCCAAGGGGCTGAAGATCGCCGCGGCCATCCGCGCCGACGGCGTGTTGGACGAGATGGTCCGGGAGCGTTACAGTTCTTGGGACACGGGCGTCGGCGCCGAGATCGAGTCCGGCCGGCACGGCTTCGAGTCGCTCGATAAGTACATGCTCGCCAAGGGCGACGTTACCCCGAACCACAGCGGCCGGCAAGAACTGTTCGAGAACGTGGTCAACCGGTACGTGTTCTGAGTAGGGTGGGACAAGCGCAGTGCGGTCCCACCATTTATCCGAGAAGAACTGGACGCAAAGCGGTACCGGAGTCGTGAGATTCGAAAAATCTTGGCTTCCCCGTGTAAGGTTTTGGCTTGGCGGGCGACTATCTTGATGTCAACCGCTATTGGCCGTTGATGCAAATCACACGTGACGACCGCCACACGGGACGACAACGGGATCATTTCATGACGAACTGGGACGCCATCGTGGCGAACGATGGTCCTATGGTCTGGCGTACGCTGTGGCGGTTGCTTGCCAATCGGGCAGATGTCGAAGAATGCTTTCAAGAGACTTTTCTTGCGGCCTTGAAGCTTTCTTATCGTGAAACGGTGGAATGCTGGCCTGCGGTGCTGTGCAGCCTGGCCACGGCGCGTGCCATGGATCGACTTCGGAAACGGTATCGGCGAGGCGATCACTGGCAGAACTGCAGCGATGGCTCGGGCGACCGTCGGCTGGCTGAGGAAACCTCGACGGATGCAGGTCCGATGGAACACGCTGTGGCTGCGGAATTGTCCGAGCGGTTGCGCGAGGCGCTGTCGCAACTTCCGGAGAAACAAGCCGAAGTGTTTTATCTGCATGCTCTTTGTGGCTGGAGCCATCGCGAAGTGAGCCAACGGATGGACATGACCGAAAATGCCGTCGGCGTAACTATCCACCGCGCCCGACAACGACTCCAAGAACTGCTGGGCGAGGGCCAATAGCCAGTCCGCCTTTTGTATGTAATTTTCGCTTTGCAGAGGATGTCCCAATGAACGAGCAATCGATAGACCCGCCCGAAAACGAAAAGTTGGACGGCGCCCTTCAGCGGGCAATTGCGTCGATTCAGGAAGAAACGGTCCCGGCCGGCCCGCCGCCCGAACTGATCGCTGCCACGCTGCATTCGCTTTGGTATCCCTTCCGCTCATCTGAGGTGAGAGATATTTGCAATCACCTTACTCCCGACGAATCTCGTAGATTGACCGCATATTCTTGGACCGTTGGGGGTGTTGGCGGGATCGTCCTAGGTTTGATTCTGTTTTCATTGATGTGGATGTTGGAATCTTACACATCTTTCTATCTACCCCGCCCATGGTCGACTCTTGTTCTCTTTTTCATCGTGATTCCACTTGGATTACTGATTGGGTGGATTGGATTTGCAGGCGTCCGAAAGAAGCAAATCCTGATGTTGTGCCAGACGGGTTACGCGAAGCGGATGGGATTCACTCCCGATACTCTGCCACTGCATAATTTTAGAATAGACAAAGGATATCGAATTCTACTATTTCTATTCATCGCGCTCTTGGCGTTAGGCGTAGTCCATTTCTCGTTACTTTGCGGAAAACCTGAACTTCGCGGAAAACCTGAACGTTGCGGAAAACCTGAACTTTGCGGAAAACCTGAACTTCGCGGAAAACCCGAGGATTCAGCCGCCAGGCAGATCGTCGATCGGATGGTAAAAGTGTACGCCAACTGCAAGTCGTACCGGGATTCCGGGGTGGTCACAATTCTGTTTGTTCAAGACGGCGGCATCCGCACGGTCGAGAAGCCCTTCACAACCGCCTTTGTGCGTCCCGGCCGGCTTCGCTTTGAGTACACCGAGCAGAAAAGCGACAACCGGCAGTACCGCTACATCATCTGGGCCAACGGAAAGGAGGTCCAAACTTGGTGGGACGTGACACCAGGAATCGAGAAGCCGGAGTCCCTTGGTTTAGCTCTGGGCAGCGCGAATGGCGTGTCTGGCGGATCGTCGATAAACATTCCCCCGCTGTTGTTGCCCGACAAGGTGAGCTTTCAAAAGCTCACCCATATCACGAAAGCAGAATGTGCCGAAGAAGGCAAGCTGGATGGGGTGGAATGCTTTCGTATTGAAGGCATCTATGGTCGCAGTCCAATCATTCTTTGGATTGACAAGAAGTCGTACCTCGTGCGACGGATCGACGAACAAAGGATACTGAAAGACTTTCGCGTTGAGGAAACCACGACCTACGATCCGATCATCGACGAGAGAATTGCGGACAAGTTGCTCGAATTCGATCCGCCCGTTCCGAGATGATGCCGAACGATGGCTTGCCGGCAAGAACTGTTCGAGAACGTGGTCAACCGGTACGTGTCCCACCCTACTCAGCGGTTATTGGTGGGACCGCGCTGCGCTTGTCCCACCCTACTTAGAAGTTGAATCGGATGCCGCGTTGCCGCAGTTCGCCGGCCAGTGCCTCGGCGGTGGTGAATTGCACGGCGTCGAAACCGGCCGCCTGCGCGCCGACGACGTGCTCGATCCGGTCGTCGATGAAGAGAATCTCTTCGGGTTTGTGGCCGGCCAACTTGGCGGCGGCGTGGAAGATGGCCACGTCCGGCTTGACCGTTCCGATGCGGAAACTCAGCGCGTGAACGGCGAATTTCTCGCTCACGATCCGATAGCGGCGGAAACAATGATTCCAGTGGGTTTCACCGGTGTTCGACAGGATTCCCATTGGATATCCGGCCTGTTCGAGTTGGGTCACCAGCGGCATCATGGGCAGGTTCAACTCGAAGATGTCGGTGGCGGCCTCGACCAGTGCGTCGTAGTCGGGCCGGCTGCCCGTGGCGGTGCAAAAGGCCCCGTACATCCCGCGGCTGTCGAGCCGGCCGGTTTCGTGTTTCTGCATCAACCCGTCGCCGAAAAGCACTTTGCGCACACGGTCGGGCGCAATACCCGCAACCGCGCCCATTTGCTCCAACATCCGTTCGGTGCTGAAGTTTATCAGGACTTTGCCAAGATCGAAGAATAGGAAATTAGGTGGCATAAGGGAACAGGGAATCCTTACGGCATGAGCACGATTTTGCCGGACAACGCACTGGACTTACCCAGGGTGTTTTCCTCCTGGAGCTTGTGTGCGTCGGCGGCCTCGGCGAGATTCATTACCCGGCCGATCAGCGGCCGGAGTTTGCCCTTGGCCATCCAGCGATTGATCTCCGCGGCCGATTTTCGTTGCTCCTCCGGCGAGGCATTGAACAGCACGTAGCCCAGCAGTTTGCAGTCCTTCGCGTAGAACTGACCGACGGGAAATTTCGACCGCGACTCTCCCCCCGACATCACGATGATTCGCCCATTGACGGCCATGTGGCCGATCGCCCGATCGAAACTTTGTTCGCGCTTCGTGTCGAGCCACACGTCAATTGAGCCGAACCTCTCCAGCGCGGCGTCCAGGTTGTCTGTCTTGTAGTTCAGCACCGCGTTCGCCCCGAGTTGGCGACAGATTTTCGTTTTCTCCTTGTTCCCGGCAGAAGCCAACACTCTGGCGCCGATGGCGCGGGCCATCTGTATTGCACACGATCCCACGCCGCCGGCCCCGCCGCCGATGTACACGGAATCGCCCATCTTCAATTTTGCCTCGCGGAACAGCCCCAGGTGAGCGGTAATCCCCACCAACGCCACGGCAGCCGCGTCCTGGTCGGAGACTTCCTCGGGCGTCGGATAGAGCCAGTGTTCGTCAATGGCGGCGAATTCGGCAAAGGTTCCCTGGCGTCCCGACACTCCTTGGTTGGTTCCCCAAACCCTATCGCCTTTATGGAATTTAGTTACCTCAGATCCGACCGCCTCGACCACCCCGGCCAAGTCGCAACCGACTATGTATGGCAAAGACAGGTCCATCGGATACATGCCGGCGCGAATGTACGTGTCGACCGGGTTGACGGCCACTGCCTCGATCTTGACGAGGACTTGGCCCGCGGCGGGTTTCGGCTTGGGCAAATCGCCAAAAACGATGTTTTTCGGCGGTCCAATTTGTTCAATGTATGCGGCCTTCATAGTTTGGTATCCCACAAAACCAAAGAAACCCCCGTTCGCCCACGAGGAGAGCGATACACTTTTCCCCACCCGAAAGCGGGAGGCGGTTTACCTATATTATATTCAATCGGCCTCGCATGGTGAAGCAGTGGCAAAAAGAAAATCCTATCTGCAAGCTAGAGTTTTACATATTGTCCTGTCCTTTCACAATGAATCGGGGACAAAACCCTTCATTTTCCCGTGGATTGTCACGTTTCGCCGTTCAATAAGGGCCAATTTGGCGGTCGTAAGGGCATTATTGAGGCTGTCTGTCGGATTTCTCGGGAGTATTGCTCATTCCAGCACCCTTTTTCAGAAAGAGCAGATAATTTCGCAAGTCGCGATTTTCCAATCGGCGGTGGTCCTTGGTGGATAAGGACTTACGTCGGCACAACGGCTATTTATTCGGCGATTTACCAATACTCTAGTTGTAAGCTAGGGTTCTACAGGCATTGACATATCGGAAATCCATATCCCGACATTGTCGTGCATTACACGGACATTGAGCAAAGCTCCACATGGAACTGCTTGACCGGATGCAAATGATGAGATCGTTGCGGTCCTCGCGCTTGTGGCGATCGAGACCACACATGAACGTCGAAATCCGTTTGTTCAACGGGAACGAACTCCATCCCGCGGAAAAATGAGCACCCAACCACATTGGCCGAATGCCGTGATTCCAAATTCCAATACTACCGACACTGGCCGTGATGTTTCAACTTGCAGCCAGGTCGCGACGTTGCCTCCTTGCGAAGCGTTGAATTTGGATGAGTTGCGCAATCGATGCATGGGGAACCTCAACCTCGTGCATCGGGTACTGAGCAAGTTCCAGAAGCGGCTTCCCGAGGAACTGGCGGAGATGAATAAGGCTTTGGAGTGTGGGGATATGGAGCGTATCGCACACATCGCGCATCGCGTCAAGGGAACCTCGGCGAGTGTATCCGCCAAGGGCCTTGCACAGGCCGCGGCAGAGATTGAAGACTTGAGCCGGGCAGACCGCGCGACGGATATTCCCGCGCGTATCGAGCACTTTCGCAACGAGTGGGAAAAATGCTTGGACGAGGCGGTTGTGTTGTTGTCGGGGGGCGATATCGTGTGAGGAAACAATTCCGACGACCGCAAGGACGCGGCCGACACTTACGGGCAAACGATCATGAAAATACTAGTCGTAGATGACGATGACATCGTAACGGAAATCCTGGAGAATGTTCTTGCTCAGTTCGGGCATCAAGTAACCTCGGCCAGGAGCGGCCGAGAGGCTTTGGAACTGATGAGGAGCGGAACATATCGTTTGGTGGTTCTCGATTGGGAAATGGAGGGAATGTCGGGAATCGAGTTGTGCCGCCATATTCGCCAGCGATATTCTTGCAGCTACGTCTACATAATCATGCTCACCGTGCGACGGGGGACCGAAAACACCGTCGAGGGTCTAAACGCCGGCGCGGACGACTTCATCAGCAAGCCCTTTGAGCCTCAAGAACTTTGCGTCCGTATTCGCGCGGGCGAACGGATTCTGTCTCTCGACAGCCGCGAACTGACCATCTTCAGCCTGGCGAAGCTCGCCGAGTCGCGCGACCAGGAGACCGGCGCGCACCTGGAGCGTATCCGCGAGTATTGCCGGATTATCGCCGGTCATCTTTCCCGTCAGGAGAAATACAGCAACCAGGTTGACGGCGATTACGTCCAGTTGATCTACATGACCAGCCCCCTGCACGACATCGGCAAGGTGGGTATCCCCGATCGGATTCTGCTCAAGCCCTGCGCCCTGACGCGGGAAGAATTCGAGATCATGAAGCAGCACTCGGCCATTGGGAGCAAGACCTTGAGCGCCGCGGTCGCCGTTCATCCCGAGGCCAAATTTTTATGCATGGCGCGGGATATCGCCCAAAGCCATCACGAGCGGTTCGACGGCAGCGGATATCCCGATGGACTGGCCGGAGAGAATATCCCGCTCTGCGGCCGGATCGTTGCCCTGGCAGACGTCTACGATGCGCTGACCACCAAACGCGTCTACAAGAATGCCTTCAGCCACGAGAAGGCCCGCGACATCATTCTCGAAGACACGGGCAGTCACTTCGATCCCGACATCGTTCGGGCCTTTCTCGAAAACGAAAGCCGTTTCGTGAAAGTCAGAGAGCAATACATGGCCCGCGAGGAATTCGAGGCCACGTCGCTGTTGCAGTCGCAAGCCAAGTTTATCCCGGAATTGCTGACCGCCCCCGAATTTTCCCGCGAGCGGGAAATTCCCGTCGGCGTTGCGGCCGGCAGCAACGTTCTCTGATCCGCGTCAGTGGTCAGTGGTCAGACAGCAGTTTTACTAGAACCGAAAACTGACTACTGAAAACTACATTTCCGACCCCGTGCGGGCGTTGCACTATTCCCCGTACCCGGCAAAAACCTTATCCGTGGCGTCTGTCCGCCGTGTTCCCAATGGGAGCAAGTCGTCCATCAGTCCCTCGTCGGCATGATCGTAGCCGAGGACGTGCCCCATTTCGTGCATCACGGTCGTCAACAGGTCGGCTCGTCCGTCGGCGGTGGTGTTCTGCCGTGCAACCAGCGAGCCAAG
>CBDAFL010000083.1:0-1947 GCA_965195225.1 uncultured Thermoguttaceae bacterium | reverse complement strand
CGACGCGGTCGAGGGAAGATTGCGACGGTATTCATGTTGCACCAGATAATAAATCATCAAGGCGATCGTCAGAATAAAAACCAACGCTTCGACGCGTTCTGGTTTGTGCAGGAATATCGGCGAGATCGCAATGGGTGTTTTCAGTTGATGGTTCGCCAATTCGCTATACGCCTGACGCTTGTATTTCGTGAACGTTTCATCCGCGGAGGACGACTCGCGAGACAACGTCGTCAGGATGGAGGAAATGCCGTCGGACACCGCATCACGATCCGCAACCGTCGCGTCGTACGAATACTCGAAACGATGTGTTGGACGGCGTTTGCCGGGCTTCGGCGTGGGAAGGGCGGCGAACTCATCCTCGCTCAGCGGGACGATCCGCCAGGTGAAATATTTCGACGCTTGGCCGCTGCCCAACGCGGTGACCGCGCGACGCTGGATAGATTGTTCGTCCGTGTTGCGACAGCCCTTGGCGACGGACTGCCGCAAGGCTTCCAGGTTCTTACGCACACGCCGAACGTTCTTTTGTCTCGCTTCCTCGGCGGCCTTTTTGCCCGCGGTGCTGAAGACGAAAATCAGTCGACAGGGAATGCGGGATTTCGACTCGCGGTCGTACAACTCGTGATGGATTTCGGCCAGTTCGTGATGTTCCAACGGCAGCGACGAACGACTGTCGCGACGCCTTTGCTGCTCGATCGAGCGGTAGCTCGCTTCGCTCCAATCCAGCAAAGAAACATGCTTTTCGTAAAGGGCCCGGGCGTGCGTCTTGGGAATCGCACAAATGATGTCCATGCCGTCGGCCAACGACCGCTTGACGTGTTGAATCGAATGCGTGCCGGCATCGGAAATCATCACCGTCCCGTTGATCGGTATCTGCTTTCGGAGCAAGGCGTGGTGATCGGCAATGCCCGTCATGCCGTTCTCGTTTCCACTTTGGACGTGGACGAACATTGGCACGCCGCCATGTTCGTCGGCTGCAAAACAAAGACCGGCGTGAATGATCTTGGAAATCTTCCGCACCCCGTCGATGCGTCGCCCCTTGGTAATATGCGCCGCCGCCAGTCGGTCGGTCATGCCAGCGCCCCCGTCGTCCGCCAACGCGTCGTCCGCCACCACATCCGGTCGCGCTTCGCTGTTTTGATATTCGCCATAAAACGTGATGTGGGTCGGATCAAAATGCAACTCGCTCAGCGGTATCCCGAACTCTTGGGCCACATGAACGGCAATGCTGCCGAGAATGGAATGCCGATGTTCGAACAGGGCTTCCAAGGCGCGTCCGATACGATCGTCGTTAAGCGCGTCGGCATCGATGTCAAACATGATGTCCGCTCCAGTCTCCACCGCCCACTCGCCGATCCGACTGATCGGCGTCGGCTTGTGCAACCGCGCGGCAATCAACAACGCCAGCACCTTCCCCGGCGACTCCTTGCATCGCCTATCGGGCTGCAGGTGCCGATCGATAATCCCAGCCACCCCGGCCCGTCCCAACAGCGGGACCGTCAGCGCGAGATTCCCGGCATTGCATCCCCATGCCGCTTTCGTATTTTCCAGCCATCGAAGCCTCATGCGGCCAATTATGCCGCAAAAGTCCCTACAGCGCAAGCTTACCTATTTTAACATTTATCGGATTTTCAATCTTTTTTTCGGTTCATCCGGATCTTGCGTACTTGTAAATATTCGCCCAAGGGGTGGAAGATTAGCAAATTGATCTGGCGGTGCCGGAGAAAATCCTGTAATTCAGAGCACTATGAGTGCTCCGGTATTAGAACAGGATTCCGTTGACGAACAACTGCGGCCGCTGACGACGCCCGTCCGGCAGTTGCGGCGGGAAGTCCGCGAACTGAGACGTGAGAACGCGGAACTACGCTGCGAGTTGGGCTATTGGAAGAGCATGCATGCTCGCGCCGTGGAGCGAAACACAAAACTGCAGGCCGAACTCGATCAGGCCAA
>CBDAFL010000082.1:0-94221 GCA_965195225.1 uncultured Thermoguttaceae bacterium | reverse complement strand
GAGAACGCCCAACTGCCGACAAAGGGAGCAGTGGGTAGTGGATAGTTGGTAGTGGATAGAGTGGGGAATGGGGGTTCGGGGCTCGGGGTTTGGGATTCGGGTTGGTGCGGCAGTTCAACTTCCGCGCCAACAGAGAGAGATCCCGAACTTTGAATCCCGAACCCCGAATCCCGAACCCCGAACCCCGCTTCTCCGCCAATGGCCGGTGAACCGGCCATCCCTCGCCGCTGGTCCCTCGTCCCTCGACCCTCGACCCTCTGTTCCGCCCCGGCCCTTATTCCGTCGCCCCAGGTGAGCCGGCCGTGCAATTCCATGTATGCGACGTAGCGCCGGCAGGCCTCCACGTCGGTACGGAGAATCTCGTTCAGTTGCCGCGAGTCTTCTTTTGAGTGGAGTCCGTCCAGGACGCGGTCCAGCAGCATATCGATATCGTGCCAGCGGTTGGAGGCGTTGCTCATGGCCGATCTCCTTGCCGGTCCTGGCCCTGGACGCTGCTGTCGATGCAGTCCAACAGCAGCCGCCGGACGCGGCCCAGCGATTGGGAGACGGCGTTGGGTGAACGGTTCATGGCCTCGGCCATCGCCCGAACGGCCATCGCCTCGGCGTAACGCTGACGCATCAGTTCCCGATCGCCGGGGCTGAGCCGAGACATGCAATCGATCAAGGCCCTGCGGTGGAACTCGTCGAGGTGTTCGACTTCCGCCACCGCCACCTCAGCCAGCCGGTCCAGCACGTCGGGGTCCAACAGGCTGGCGGAACGGGTGTGCTTCTCGCGGTACTTGAGCACTTCGTAGCGGATGATTTGGCAGGCCCAGGCGAAGAAATTAGTACCCTGCCGGTATTGATCGAACTTCCGCCACAGCACCAGATTCGCCTCTTGGAGCACGTCCTCGGCGTCGACGGAATCGGGCAACAGCGTAATTGCATACAGATAGAGCCGCCGTTGATGGCTCGAGTAGAGAGCCATGAACTGCTCGACTCGCTGTGCCTCGACCGAATCTGGCTGACGCCTGGTGTCCATGTTCGCCGACCCCCATATACCTTGATTCTAATTGCATACCCGGCGATCGGGAAAATATGAGGGTCGAGCGGCGGAATCTTGTGAAATTACGGCGAACAGCGAGGATTCAATGACGCCAATGAGGGGGCGGCAACAAGCCCTGCGAGTGTAGCCAAAGCAATTTTCCGCAACTTATCCCTTGCTCGGGTGTCTATAATATATGGTGAGGGGCGTGTTCGCGGCGAACCATAAGCCAATCCTTCCCGTACCACGTGCAGCGGGAAGTTGGGGCGAACACTTCTCGGCTAATCGGAACGAGGTGGCGACGATGAGTGGAAACCCGACCGATCCGGTCCAGCTTTATCTGACGCAGATGAGCAGCACCCCGTTGCTCGGCCGCCGGGAAGAACTCGAAGCGGCTCGGCGGATCGACCGAACGCGCAAGGAACTCCGCCGTGCAATCCTCTCCGGCGACTATATGCTTCAGGCGGCCGCGGGTATGTTGGAAAAGGCGGCCCGGGGGAAAATACGCGTCGATGTGGTCTGCGAGGCGCTGCTCTCCGACCGCCGGAGAAAACAACGTTTGCTGGCGCTGATCGGTCCTAACCTGCACACCATGCGCGACCTGCTGCGGCGCAATCGCGACGACTTCGCGGCCATAGTGTCCAAGCGTCGCTCGCGCGCCGATCGCCGTGAAATCCGCCGCCGGTCGATGCTCCGCCGGGCCAAGGCGGTCCGCCTGGCAGAGGAGACGCCGGTCCGGCTGCAACATCTTCAGGTGGTGTTGCGGAGGCTTTGGGAAATCCGCCGACACATGGACAACACCGTCCGAGAACTGGCCTTCCTGCGACAAATGGAAAGCGAGAGCGGCGCCGTTTCGCCGCGAATCACCACGGTCCGCAAGGAGTTGTACCGTCTGGTGAGGATTGCCGGCGATACGCCCGGCGGGCTTCGACGCCGCTTGGACCGCATCGCGGTCCTGCAACGCGCCAGCGACCTTGCCCGCCAAAAACTTGCCGCCGCCAACTTGCGGCTGGTGGTTTCGATCGCCAAACGCTATCGCAACCGCGGAATCAGCTTCCTCGACTTGATTCAGGAGGGAAACACCGGTTTGTTGCGGGCGGTCGACAAGTTCGAAGCATCGCGTGGATTCAAGTTCTCGACCTACGCCACCTGGTGGATCCGTCAGGCGATCAGCCGCTCGATCGCCGACCACAGCCGCACGATCCGCATTCCCGTCCACATGCTCAGCGCCGTCGAAAAAGTGATCGGCGCCGACCGTCGGTTGACCCAACAGCAAACCGCCCCTCCCACGCTGGAGGAGACAGCCAAAGCCGCGGGACTCTCGGTCGCGGTGGCCGGACGCGCGCTGCGGGCAAACCGGCGAATGCTCTCGCTGGACGATCCGAAGGGCGACGACGGAGAAAACCGCCTCGGAGAGATGATCCCCGACAAGCGGTTCAACGATCCACTGCTGGACCTCAACCAAGACGCGCTTCGCACCGGTGTGGACGAGGCGTTAGGATCGCTCAACTACCGCGAGCGGGAAATCATCCGCTTGCGATACGGCCTCTCCGACGGATATTCCTACACCCTTTCCGAAGTCGGAAAGATTTTCTCCGTCACCCGGGAACGCATCCGCCAGATCGAATGCGAGGCGCTCCGCAAGCTGCAACAACCTTCCTGCTCGAGCAAGCTTGCCGACTTTCTCGATCACGCCACACTTCCCTCGCAGCCGGCGAACTTACAGCCGATCATGCAGTAGTTGCCGGTGAGGGAGGCGTTCACAGGGGACTGTCCCAATTTTCGCGGCGTGAGGGACGTTGCCAGACGAATTGACTTGACCGCCGCGAAAATGGGACTGTCCCCCTTGCGCCGCGCAATAACTGTCGCCTTCGACCGGGGGTGCCACCCAAATTCGACAATTATTTTTCCCCTGGCCCTTACCAGTGCCACCCCATCACGGATGGATCATTGGCCATCCGAGAACCTGAATTCTGGGCGTGGAGACGATAGGCTTCTCTGTTTTACCGCTATTTCTCGGTGCTCAGTGCCCTTGCTGGCAGGGGGGGGCGTGACAATTATAGGGCACCTGCCGTTGCATTGTTTCCACCGGAAGATTAACGCGCAAATTTTTCATCGCCCGCGTGGTTATTATATAGGAGGGGTGATTCCGACGACGAATCGTTCCGTTGCTTTTCTCCGTTGCACGGCGGATTAACATGAATTCCGACGGAAACATCGACGAATTTGTCCGGCTTTACTCGCGCTGGACCAACAGCATCTACTCGTTCATTCACGTGTTGGTGCCCGTTCACGCCGACGCCGAGGACATATTCCAAGAGACAAGTAAAACATTATGGGAGAAATTCCGTGATTTCCGCTCCGATTCCGATGAGGGATTTCGGGCGTGGGCACTACGGATTGCACAGATTGAAGTTTTGCGTTATCGCCAGCGTCGAGGACGGCGTCAGAAGCTTTTCAACGGTCAACTGCAAGCGGCGCTGGACGAGACGGCCTTGGCCGCGGTTGAGAGCGCCGATCTTCGGTTGGAATTTCTCGGCGATTGCTACCAAAAACTCTCGGAAGAAGACCGCCGGCTGATTGACGCCCGGTATCAGATCAGGGCGTCCGTCGGCGCCATCGCCGCCGAGTCGGAGCGATCGGTCCACTCCGTCTACCGATCATTGCGGCGGATTCACCAGACGCTCTTCGATTGCGTCCAGCAGGCGTGGCTTTCGGAGAATGAAGGACATTTACCAGAGAAGGATCGAGGTCCATGACATCTCCTTCTCACAACAATGAATTCTTCGACCTAATGTATGACTTGGTCGAAAACCGTCTCTCGCCCGAGCGGTCCGCTCGGCTGGAAGAGATGCTCCTCGCCGATTCGTCCCTGCATCGAAAATACGTCGATTTCTTGTCCATCGTCGGCGGCCTGCATCGCATTCAAAGCGAGGGGCGAGGGATGGCCGGTTCGCCGGCCATTGATGGAGAAGCGGGGTTCGGGGTTCGGGATTCGGGATTCGGGATTCAAAGTTCGGGATCTCTCTCTGTTGGTGCGGCAGTTGAACTGCCGCACCAACCCGAACCCCAAACCCCGAGCCCCGAACCCCCATTCCCCCCACTACCCACTACCCACTACCCACCACCCACTTCTGACTTTGTCGGCAGTTGGGCGTTCTCCTACATGGTCGCCACGGTGATCATGGGCGTGGCGATATTGGGGTTTTGGGCGTACAAAATCACCCGTCACCAACATATCGCCGAGGCGCCGTCGCAGTCGGCACCGTCGGACGCCAGGCCGGAGATGGTGTTCGTCGGCCGGATCACCGGCATGGTCGATGTGAAATGGTCCGACGATCCCCGCTATCTGCCGCCGCTGGGGTTTGCCCACGTTCCCTTAGACAGAAAATACATTCTCTCTTCCGGGCTGTTGGAAATCACCTACGACTCCGGGGCGAAGGTCATTCTTCAAGGGCCTTGCACCTACGAGGTCGAATCCACCGCCGGCGGCTACCTTTCGTTAGGCAAGCTAACCGCGCGGGTGGGGGAAGACAAGGAGACAAAGGGACAAGGAGACAAGGGAAAGAAGGCCGATGCCGCGTCTCCCCATCTCCTCGTCTCCCGGTCTCCCGGTCTCCCGGTCTCTCCCCTCTTCTCCGTCCGCACTCCAACGGCCGTCATCACCGACCTGGGCACCGAGTTCGGCGTCGAGGTGAGCAAGCGGGGGCAGACCAAGACGTATGTGTTTGTCGGCAAGGTGCGTTTGGCGGCAGTTGATTCCGACGGCGAAGAAGCGGACGAAGGACGGGTGCTATCGGCCGGTCAGATCGGAGTTGTGCAGTCGGGCAATGCGGCGATTGTTGTCGCCGACGCCGACGGATCGAAAACATTCGCCCGCGTTATGCCGCCGCGAAAAGATGAGCAAAAGGCCCGCGCCGATGCCTACGCCGAACTTGTGATGTCGCTCGATCCGGTCGCTTATTACCGCATGGAGCGGCCGAACGATGAAAAAGAGTTGCTTACGGTATTGGATTCGGCGTCTGGCGGGCGTCATGGAAAATTGAGCGGCGTTGGCCGCGCCGGTGGTCTCGAACGGTTGTGGTGCGCCGGCCGGTTCGGCGGCGGATTGGAGTTGCGCGGCGAGTTTTTCGGCGACTACGTAGTTGCGCCCAGAACGCCCGACTGCGACTCGAACCAGTTTTCCTTCGCGGCCTGGGCGCTTGCCGACGACAGGGAATCGTGGTGGCCTCATTTGGCCATGGATGGCGGCAGCCACGGCCACGGTCGGCTCAAGATTGCCTTGGGTAGGGATGAAGGATATTTGTACGCGAGTGCTGCCCCGGTACGCGGCGAGAGAGGACTGGTGCGGGAACACCCCCCGAACCTGCTTCCCATCGGCCAATGGCAGCACGTGGCGGTGGTGGCCGATGGATTGACCCTTCATCTGTATCGCAACGGCGTCGAGGTGGACTCCACGCCGTGCGATGGGGTCATCGCTTCCCCGTCGGGGCAATATCTATTGCTCGGATGCAACAACATGGCGAAAGATCCGACGGGACTTGCGCCCGCGTCGTTCTGGGATGGGCGGATCGACGAAGTAGCCATATTCCACCGGGCGTTGAGCCTGGAAGAGGTAAAACGTTTGTGCGAGGGGCCGGCTAAATTGCAAGATCGCGGCGACGCGGTTTCGACTCTGGTCCCGATCAAGGCGAACGGACAAAAGGACACGGAAGGCCATTGAAAAATACTATTACGAGGAGTTGCTGGGCTTGCGGCCATAGCAAACATCGAGAAAGGAGGTAGACGACGTGGCGAGGCGAGCACGTGTGCAGTTGCTGTGTGTTTACGAGGAGTTCCGCGCCGGATTGGCCAACACCGCGAGGGCATCCGGGAAGATGCGGAAATGAGAGTGAGGACTGTCGTAGCGGGATTTGTTCTGTCGGCATGTCGCTGGCGGCCCGACGGCGGTTATTTGGCAAGGGTTACGAAAGGTTACTACGATGAAACGCGCAATGATTTTGGCAATGGTGGTCCTTTGTACCGTCGCACTGGCCTCCACCGCAGAGGCGACTATGATTACCGCCGGCGGAACCCTCCAGTTCCAGAGCGACGGATTCGAGAACGACACGGTCGGAACCAACCCGTCGGTGACGTCGGCGGGATCCTGGAGTAATAGAGGCACCGCTATCGGCAGCAGTTCTGGACAACTGTCCGTGTACGGTCCGGCCTCCGTGGGTCCCGGGGCAATCGAAGGCGACAACTACACGATGCTCTACAAGACCCCCAACGGCAGCTACAAGGACATCTATGCTTTCGCGACAATGGCTGGCGGCCCGGTGACATCGGGTACGGTCGTCGCGGAGCACAGCGTCTACTTCCCTTCGCTGCCGGAAAGTGAAGCCACTCAATGCCGAATTTCCTTTGTCAATGACACGAACTTCGGTGCCAGTTCCCGGCATACCCGGATTTCCTTTGATAATGCCTCCGCGCCGGCTGGCTACGTTGGTATCGCCAGCTACGATGGCGCCGCCTATGTACTAGCAACAATCAACAATGGCGCCTCGAACCTGGTCGTGCCGGTCGACACTTGGGTTACGTTGCGTCATACGCTGGACTTCGGCACCAAACTCACCATAACGGTCGATGGCGTCGAGTCGGATCCGCTAGCTCTCAACCCCGCGTACACCAGCGTCCCGGTTGCGGGGTTGTTTTTCGGCATGGGCGATAGCACAGCCGCCGGGCGGTTCTATATCGACGGGGTGGTTCCGGAGCCGGGCACGATGGCGTTGCTGGCCACGGGCCTGATCGGACTGCTCTGCTACGCATGGAGGAAGCGGAAGTAAGTGATTTGGGATTTGTTGATTTAGGATTTGGGATTGGATTCAGGGGCGCCGGCGGACTAACTTGACCGTCTTGAAATAGATGGTCGGCAGTCCGCCGCGCTCCCGGACCAATTTTGTCTTTCAAGACAACGACGAAATGGAATTACACGGTGACTTATGAATAAACACATTGCCGCTGATCATCATATCAGCAAATCCCAAATCCCAAATCCCAAATTGGGTTTTACATTGGTGGAGCTTTTGGTCGTCATCACGATCATCGGCATCCTGATCGCGCTGTTGTTGCCGGCGGTGCAGGCGGCACGCGAAGCGGCCCGGCAAGTACAGTGCAAGAATCACATTAAACAACTCGCCTTGGGGTGCCTCAACCACGAGTACACGCATGGGTTCTTCCCAACCGGCGGCTGGCAAAACGGCTGGGTGGGCGACCCCGACCAGGGGTTCGGAAAAGAGCAGCCCGGCGGTTGGCTGTTTACCGTCCTGCCGTACATCGAGTTGGAGAACCTGTTCAATATGGGATCGACCGGGAGCTTTAATCAGTGGCCCATTCCCGCAAGCAAGAAGGCCCTGATGGCCCAGAGGAACGAGGTTCCCGTGGCCGCGTTCCACTGTCCAACGCGCCGGCCTCCTCTGGCAACCCCAAACGAACGTTGGCGTGGGTGGTTCAATGCCGACTATCCGCCCACATTGAACCGCAACGACTATGCGATGAATATAGGTACATTCAATCCCCTCTTAGTACCCTACCCCTTCGACCCCTACGTCAACACCACGTATCCGGCTGCCCGGGACAACATGTGGCCTCCGAGCGGCTGGTTCGACGGTATTTCGCATGTGCGTAGCGTGGTCAAGATAAGCGAGATCACCGACGGGCTGTCGAACACCTACCTGGTCGGCGAGAAATACCTTAACCCCGATCATTATTTTACGGGCCGTAGCGTCGGCGACGATGAAGGGTGCTTCAACGGCGCAAACGGGGACCAATACCGCCGCGTCGACCGTGTCAGCGCGGGCACCGGCCCACTCATACAAGACACACCTGGGGTAGCATACTACTGGAACTTCGGCAGCGCTCATGCGACCGGCTTCCACATGTCCTTCTGCGACGGCTCGGCGCGTATGATGAGCTACTCGCTCGACGCCGAAACCCACCTCTGCTTGGGCGACCGCAACGACGGCCTGGTGATCGACGGGAAGAAGTTCTAGCCCGCAAAGGATCAGCCCTTGGATTCTAGCGTCCGGCGATCGGGGTACAGGAAATCGGGGTACCGACAACGAGAATGCGTTTAGCGACAATAGTGTTTTACAAACAAGGGAAATCCGAGATGAGAACAACTTTGACTATCGTGGTGTTTCTGCTTGCGTACGTGGTATCCACCGCCCAGGCGGACTCAGTCTATTCCGCTACTCGCACCGTGGGCGAGTCGCTGTTCCCGGGAGGATGTACGCGAGTGGTGGTGGCCGATGACGGCAAATGGCTGATGTTGCGGAGGTGCAAAGCAAACGGCAGTGGAGTAACTAATCACGCGGGGCAGGTTTTTTTGGCCCACAGCAACGACAATGGAAAAACGTGGACCGACGACGGCAAGATATCAAACGACGAGTATGATGCAATAAACGCGGAGTTCATCAAGTATCCTAATGGCGATATTGATATCTTCTACACGAGGTATGACGACAGTACCAGTACGCATCATGTGCCAAACATGGTCCGCCGTTCGACGGACAATGGGAGCACGTGGAGTAACTTCCAACCGGTTGTCTTGCCATTGAACGAGCCTACAGCCGTAATGTGGCAGGATGTCAGCGTAGGGAATACTACGTATTTGGCTCGGACCGGTCCGATGTTTTCCAAGACGACGGACAATGGGAATTCGTGGATTGATGTTTCGAGCATCACTACACCCGCAGAAGGGATTTACCACGAACCCGGTTTGGCCTATCTGGGTAATGGTGAGTTTCTGGCCGTGCTTCGTGACGGCAACAAACAGCACACTCTACAGAAACGGAGCACGGATTGGGGGCAGACATGGCAGACGGTAGGGTACATTAAAAGTGATGGTTCGGTCGACCCGGACAAGAATGCCGGGGAAAACGTGGTGTTGCACCAGTGTCGGATGTGGACCAAGGATATAAACGGCAACGATTTGGGCTACATCTATTTGCAAGCGAATCTTTATCCGGGACAATATCCGCGAGATATGTATGCCTACTTCAGCACGGATGGCGGCGCCTCGTGGGGGGCCGGTTCATTGATAGAACGACGCGCCCATGACAGTGCGCTTGTCCTAACGAACAGTTCGTCCGCCAAATATTATCCCGGAAGGATGTTGCACGAGGGCGATATCACGTGCGATGACATCAAGATCGTCAAGACCGTTCTGCCGGAACCCGGGGCGCTGACACTGTTGATTATTGCTGGCGGCCTATGCACCTGCTGGGCTGCGTTTGGTGGTGGACGTCGTCGCGGCGTCCGGGGGAGCGGCCGGATACCCGCCGCAGCCGCGGGTAGGGGTGAGGTAGGCACAAGAGGAATTCCGAGTAGCGTGAAAAACCTCTTGCGGCTTCACCGCCCCTTCCCGCAGCGCCAAGGGGACAGTCCCCTGTGAACGGTTACCGCTAAATCCGGCATCCCCGGCCAATGCTATAATTGAGTAGACGGCCATTCAGTTCGCCGTGCCCCCCTCAATTCAATCGGAGGTCGGCCATGACCGCCAAGCTTACGCGATGGTTCGTGCCGCGGATTCCGGCAATCTTCACCGGGGCCGCGACGGGACTCGTTTTCAATCAGTGGTTCCGGCCGGAAGGAGGCGCATACTATATGATCGGCGCCGCCTTGATCGGTGCCGTATTGGGCTTGTGGATACACCACGACCTCCGTGGCCTCTACAGAGCAACGCAGACCGGCGCGGCGCGATACGTCGCCGTCTGGACCATCCTCGGAGGATTGGCCGGCGGAATGTTGGGGCTGCTGATCCGACGATTCGACTGCCAAGCGGCGACAAGCCTTCCCTGGCTGTTCGGCGCGACCCTCTGGACTACCTGGCTGCGATGCGCGCTGATCGGAGCGGTTCTGAGCCTGCTGCAAGTCGGCGACCACTACGGCGACGCCACTGCCGCGACGCCGAAGAGCGGTTAGCCCGCCCGGCCACAAAAAACACCAACGTCCGCTGATTCCGGCCGAGGACTTGCGGCCGTTGTACGAAGAGGCGGCGGCCGAACTGCCGTCGCAAAACCACTTGAACATCGACGAGACGGCGACCAAGCAGGAAAACGGCAAGGCGTGGCTGTGGACGTTCGTGGCCCGGCTGTTCACGGTGTTCGCGGTGCGGCCGACGCGCGAGGCGACGGCGGCGACGGCCAGGCGAAATACCTTGGGCATCGCTTGCGACGCGCCACCTGCGAGTTGTTCGAGCATTGGGCCGATTACCGCGCCGGCAGGATCACGCGGGCGGCATTGCGGCGTCGGATGGGGCCGGTCCGTCGCAAAGCGGAGCGTCTTCTGCTGCGCGGCACACAAAGCTCAAGTCGCAACGTGCGCGGCACATGCCGGGAGTTGTACGGGCATCGCGGGTGGCTGTGGGCGTTTTTGCGGTATGAAGATATTGAGCCGACGAACAACGCGGGCGAACGATCGTTGCGTCACGCGGTAATTTGGCGTAAGCTGTCGTTTGGAACTCAAAGCGTAGGAGGCAGTCGATTTGTGGAGACGATGTTGACGGTGATTGAGAGTTGTCGTCAGCAGCGTCGCGATGTATTTTCCTTCGTCACATCCGCCGTCGAAGCTCATCTCGCCCACGATTCCGCTTCTTCATTGCTCCCTGGGGTGTGAACGGTTACCTGAGGTCTTATCCAGACCTAACATCTCTAGTTGGTTAAACACTTCTAGATGCTTTAATCCGGCATCGGTCACATTGGTCTCTGCAAGAACCAGCCATCGGAGATCGGGAATCTTTCTAAGGCGTTCAAGAATGGCATCATTTACTTTGTCGCCCATCAACACCAGTCCTGGACAATCGGTGGTTAGCCTTTTGACAAGTACCAGTGCCTCGTCAGTCACTTGGTCCCCATTTAAACACACACGAAACCCTGGCCTCCCCGAACCTTCTTCACCGATTAGGACAGTGCCCCCCAGCTTTTTGATGTCTGAAATAATCTTTGCCTGTTCCGGGGTTGGTTTTGCCGGGCTGGAGAAAACTTCCCCAAGGATAAAGGCCAGGAATCCGCATACCACAATGATTCCCCCACCCACTAAAACAACTGGCCAGACATTACTCTTGCCGACACTTACAGAGGTTGCAGACTTAAATCCCCACCAAAGTCCTCCGAGAAACCCGATTAGACCCCATTGCATCAGTACAGTCACAACGGGTACGAGCACCCAGGCAAGTTCACTACGGGGGGGTAAGTGTAAGATATCAATCCAAATATAGCCGAGCCATTCAGCTGGAGCATTCAGGATTCCGAATACTAGATTGAAGAACCGCATAGGTTGAACAGTGTGATCGTGGAATATCCTCTCAGCGGCTCCCAATACGACGAATTCCAGAATGGCGAACCCCACTCCCAGTCCAAGTCCTACCAGTGCTCGTATGGCAATTGGTTTCATAGCTTAATAACTCCAATACTTGCCGAGAAATTTCTCTATGCACTCACAGCATCCATTCGCGTTGATCCCGTTCGTAAACCTGCTTAGGTAATCGAGTGCCACTACTACCACCAAAGCTTTCCGCTGGTGACCGGCGTGGAATACGTTCCACCCATTCTGATCCATATAACGCCTATCAACATCTTGTACAGAAATACCATCTCACAAAAGAGATTTGTGTTCAGAGTACACGTTAGTAGTTTCCCCAAAATAGGCTGTTCAACAACAAATGCCTTGCAGCATTGACCGCTTGGTTTGCTATGCTTCCTAACAGCACCTTCCGATCGTCAAGCTAAAGCGAGCCGCCTGAGAAACGGTCGTATCATCGACTGCCGCGCGCATCGAGCGCCGATGGAACGCATGGTTAGCCGAATTTTCAAAGAACAAATCGGCTCTCGGCCGTAATTCTCAAAACGCATTCGGAAAACGCCTCATTCGAGGCCATTTTCCCACTATTCTGCGGGAAATCGCGATCCTTCTTCTCGGTTGTCAAGTCTCGCTGGACTGGCACAGGGAATCACTTTCCTTCTTCTCGGTTGTCAAGTCTCCCTGATGGCATCGCGAAAGAAAACCGAACGTCTCGGAAGACTGGATCATCGTAACGTACGCCGACCAACCCATAGCCATCGCCGTCCCGCACAATACGGAGGTCGCAATTCCAAAACCTGTATTTCGACTGGGCCAAAATACCACGCCGATTAGACTGCTGACACAACCAACTGCCATCAAGCATGAAAAGGTCGAATAAAACCTCGCGATGCGACGCGAAGCAGAACTCTTTTCGGCCAAGAGCGTGGCAATATCTTTTTCTTGAGGGGTAGTCATACTGGTTGTGTGGCTCCTTTGTGTTCTGCTGAGTGATAGAGATCGGGACGCGAAGATGGTCGAAGAAAATGGTCCTGCGGATTGAGCGGCTTTGGTGGAAACAACGGCTTTGCTGGGTGATACGGGTAATGGGGAGAGAGTGGCCCCGGCTGCGGCTTTGGCCAGGTTGGGCTAACCGGCTCGTATGTTAGAGTATCCGATTCCTCGCACTCCTCATTTTTTTGCTGCTCCTGTAGCTCATTGAGTTTCTGCTGAAGATCGTCGATCTTCTTCTGTTGCTCCTCCGGCTCTTTTTTTAGCTCCTCGATCTGTTCAGGAGTGTCATCCGAACACACCAAGAGAGCAGCTCCAGTCGCCCCCACACACCCAATAAGCCCCAAAACGCAAAGGGATACTGCAGGGGGGGCTGCCAGCGATGCACTGCACGCAATGACGGCGCCGGCACATGTAACGGCTTGGGCAACAACCGCCCAGAAACATGTCCATGACTCTCCTGTTGGGTCGGTGACGTTCATTGGCGTGTTGCCGCAATAGCGGTAGAGGCCCATATCACCCGCTTCATACCCGATTGGGTCTCTTCGGTTCCATCTGCCGAGATGGGAGAGGAGGATGCGGTGGCCGGCGATGTGCCACTTCACGTCGGAATCGACGTGGTAATCGTAGCGGTAGCCGCTGTATAACGTCTCCCAGTCGTAGCCGGCGGTGGAATCGCTGAAGTCCGAGGTAAAATACTCCGGCGCGCCGTACGCACTGTAGCAGAATCGCTTCAATATCGTGCCGCTGGTGTTGGCGATTGCTACAACGTTCCAGTTCGGGTCTTGAAGAGCATAAAGACGCTCGTCCAATGAGCCGTTGGTGTCCGTGTCGCGGTCGCGGAGTACGAGATCGTTCACATATCGCAGGCCCCAGACGAATTGGCGATCGAGGCGGAAACCGCCGGCGATGCCGGAACCGCTCATGCCCCAACCGCTGAAACCGGGGATGCCGCTGCCGCTGTACGGACCGGCGTAGCTGTCGGCGACGCGCTCCTCCAAAAACTGCCACTGGTCGCTGTAATAGTAATGACGCCACTCGGACAACGACCACGCGTCCTCGTCGTAGCTCCACTTTCCTATCATGCGATTAAGGCCGTCGTATTCGTAGGCACGGACCATCTTCGTCTGATCGGCCGTCTGCACCTCGACCAGCCGGTTCCACGGATCATAGATGAAGTGGTAGTGCGACGCTCAATCCTCGGGCTTCGGCGCGACGACCATGTTGCCCGCCGCGTCGTGGGCAACCTCAACGCCCTCGCCGGCGATCGTCGCCACTTCATTCGCCTTGTTGTGCGTACGGTTCTGGTCGAGCTCCCAATCGCTGTCCGCGTCCGTGTCTTGCTTGAAGTTCGTCCAGTTGCCCAGCGGGTCGAGCGTCCATTGCTCGGCAAACTTTTTGGAGTCGGCGACAAGATCATCCTCGGTGGAGTTTAGTTGTCCGCGCCGCAGCGAGGTCAACTGATACATGCCGTCGTACGCGTACAGTTCATCAAGATAAACGGGCGTGGCCTGCGCGGCCGAAACCACGTCGCGCCGCCACAGCCGGTTGCCCGCCCGGTCGTAGCCGTGCTTGATGCCCACCAGGTCCGTCGTGCCGGCGTAGTTCGTCCAACGCAGGTCTTTTACGCGGCCAAACTGGTCCAGACCGTCGTACGGGTCGTTGCCCGCGCCGAAGGCCAGGTTGCAACGTAGCGTCGGATCGTTCGCCCCGATCTTGTTGTTGTCCACTCTCACGACCTGTCCCAGGCCGAGATGCGTGTACTCGGCCAGGTGCGTGCCTACCGCACCGCCGTTGTCGTCGGCCAGGAAGCTGATGCGGCCGAGAGTGTCGTCGGCGCCGCTTGAGTATTCATAACGCAGCAGCCGGCCGTTGGGATAGGTCAGCGTCGTTGGCCGCGAGCTCTTCGTGAACTGGCCGTTCGACGCGCTGGGGTCGTAGGCGTATCGCACGCTCGGCGTGTCTTGGTCAACGTAGTCGGAGTGCTCTTGACGGTCGGCGGTAAGTTGGCCGAGATGGTTGTATGCCAACTGCACGTCGCCCACGACGTACAAGCCGCCGCCCTCGACGTTGCTGTAGCGGGTCACTTGCTCGACCATGCCCCTAACCTCGTAGTCGCGTTCGATCCGACGCACGGCATAATCCACGCCGGACCCGAGCGTCGTGACCTTATCGGCCGTCTGACGGCCCAACGGGTCGTAATCAAACTGGTGGACCGTGCCGTTTTGATCCTTCGTCTCGATGAGTTCACTTTGGCAATTATACTTGTACTCCAGCCGGTCGTAAACCCCGGAGAAGACGGGCGCTTTGTCAACCATGGTGTAGGTATTATTGGAATCTGGGTAAATCACCCCCCGCAGCAGACGGGGCACAGATGACGGAGAAGAAGTCAGTTGGTCAGCAACTTGCTGAATTTCCAATTTCACACGTTTCCACTTTAGCTTATGTGGAAAGTAGAAAGTGCGGATATGGAATCGCTGGCCGGTTTAGAAGAGAATGGAAGCAAAGCATCCGATAAGATGGCCGAAGATAAAGGATCGCCAGCGAGCATCGTTTGCCACAGAAAAGACTCCCGACCCCTTATCCATTCCCCTTTTCCTTCTCCTAATAGTCTGTAAGAACCATTGTGTTGGGCAGAGCGCGTTCGAGGCGATTTGCTCCTTCCTCACTAATGGACGTTCCACGAATGTCGAGGTGGTCCAGATGGTTTAGGGATGCCAACGGCTCCACTGCGTCGTCGGAAATCCCTAAGCAACCGACGAGCTGAAGTGTTCCGAGATTTGGCAACGCGGAAAGGCAGTAAACATTGCATCCTGATACCTGGTTACTGTCCGTACTGATATTCAGAGTTGTCAACGATCTCATCGTCGCAAGGTTGTTCAAACTTGCGTCAGTAATGTTGTTGCAGTAAAAAAGAGTCAGATGCTCCAATCCCGGGAGTTTGCCTATCTCCTTGATGCCTTTGTCGGTAATGGAGCACTGATCTAGGGAAAGCAATGTCAAGTGTTGCAGGTATTCCAACTTAGCGAGATTGTCGTCGGTGATTTGGTTTCCCTTCAAGAAGAGATCAGTCACCGGCTTCGGGATGCCAAGCAATTCGTACAGACGATTGCGCCAAGTCGGTAGAATATCGACATGTGCAGACCCGCCTGGACTTTTTGAGAGGAGATCAGCGACGACTTCTTGCTCAATCCGCCCTTGCCGATAAGCCAGATAAAGCAGTACCAGAAGGATGCACAAGGCTCCCGTAGCGATCCCGCCGATAGCCCATAGGAGCCGGCGCTTGGGAAGCCATTGCCGCTTTGTCGTTTGCAAGCACACGTTATTCATTTCCAACCGTGCCTCATTTTTTTACGATGCGCGCTCACTGCGCCGCCTCATAACCACCCTCGTACTTCATGGTCGGTTTTGCTTGGCCTGACTGCCAGCTTTCCGACCACGATTCGTGCGATATAGCGTGGAACGTGCCAAATTCCCATTGGCCGACAGGCGGCGCAACCCCTTTATTGGGATACAAGAACTTGGCAAATCCGTAGAGCGCGCCGTTGTTCTCGTTGCTCTCAAACCAAGCGATACCCCCACCGCCACCAACCACCGATGTGGCAAGACTCGTTTCCCACGTGTGATTCCCCGCGCCGCCAAAGGTCACTTTGTCTAGGTTCAACGCCACCCAGTCGTTTCTCCATGCGTTCCTCATGTCAAAGGTGGCCTTCATCGTGAATTCCCACGAGCAAATCTCCCACTCTCCCAAGTACAACGTGTTGTTGTCGGCTTTCCGCGTGAACGTTCTACCAAAAAACTTTTCCACGGCCTTGGCTGCTTGTTTCGGGCCGGCGTTGTGGAAGTCGGTGAAACTGTATTTTTTATTCCTGACGCCACGAACCCATCCCTCATCGTAGGTTTCCTTCCAAGACCAAGTTCCCTCTACACCATTGCCGGAGAACGAGAAAGTGCCCTCATCGCTGACTCTCTGCACCATGCCCCCGAGGTCGGTAATAAGCCAGTTGGAGAACTTATAATTTGTTGCGATGGTGTTGGCCTTGGAGGTCGGTAGCGGACTTCCTGCACCGTAATGCGGTCCATGCTTCGTCACGTCGATCAAGCCCATGGGATCAACAAACATTACCGGATTGTTGAACACGTAACGGTAAAGGCTCGCATCGCCTGTAGAATACCCAATTGGGTCTTTGGTTATGAACCTTCCGAGGAAGGGGTGATAGATGCGGTTGCGGTAGTCGTATAGGCCGGTTTCGAGGTCCAATTCGCGGCCGGTGTAAAGGTAAGTCCAGGCGTAACTGGACGTGCCGCGGGTGGTGAAGGTTGGGGTGAGAATAGTCGGCTTGCCGTACGCATCGTAGCAGTAGCGCTCCTGGATCGCGCCGGAGGTGTTGGCAATCGCTACCACGTTCCAGTTCGGGTCTTGAAGAGCATAAAGCCGCTCGTCCAATGAGCCGTTGGTGTCCGTGTCGCGGTCGCGGAGAACGAGATCGTTCACGTAACGCAGGCCCCAGACGAATTGACGCTCGGGGTATAGGGACTCGGGGGCGGAAGCGGAGCCGCTGGAGCCGTAATTTTGCTGTACGCGCTCTTCCAAAACCTGCCACTGGTCGCTGTAGTAATAGTGCCGCATCTCGGTTAAAGAGCCGGCGGCGTATTTTTCCTTCACGACCCGACGATTCAGGCCGTCGTAGTCGTAGCCGGCTACCAGAGTCGTGCCGTCTGCGTCGTATTGTTTGGCGAAAGCAACCATCAGTCGTCACTCGGAATTGCTTGTCTCCTCTTTCTCTCCCTAAAAATTAGGATTCGCCCCCATTTTCGCCTTCGGTGCGTCAACCAAAGATTCCCGACCTTTTTTCTTTCCCCTCATCACTCTGGTTCCGAGAATACACAAGCGAAAAACACAAAAGACTAAAGCAGGTCCCGCAGTGAAACAGTCCAGTTGGTAAGTGAACTCATTTCTGCGAATCAACGCATAGAGAAGAAAATAGAGGCAGACCACCACAGCAAAAAAATAAACGAGCACTCCCCAAACGTCAGCTGTTCTTTTCATTAGTAGATTCTTCCATGCTCTGCCCCTTGAGTTCTGGATTTTGCAACATCGAGCAAATCATCAATTGAGATGCGAGATTGCCTTTCAGAACACAAGGGGCCACAGTCTACCGTTTATAATCACCACTATTGTATGGTCCTGCACCATCCATATCTAACTCGTCATCTAGATCATTTTCTTCTGGAGAAGAGCCAGAGCCTGGAACCAACCAATGATCGTCGCCCCCAAAATGCCCCAGATCCGTGTTAGATCCGATGTCAAAATAAGCAATTCCGCCTCCCGGAAAAGTAACCTTTACAATACAATGTTGGATGTAATACGCCCTAACCCAACCGATAATATTGAATCGCGTAGCGACGCCGCAGGGGTCTTTTGTTGAAACGAGGAGTGGTTCTACAATAATGCCCGCCGGCAGCTTTATCGGAGAACTGCCATTGTAGTTTGGGTAGGCTTCAAGGAAGGAATCGCACCACTTGAAGCACTTATTACTGAACGATTGATTAGGCACCTTCTGAACCTGAGTCATCAGAGTAGCAAGCGATTTTTCGCAATCCACATTTCCTTTACATCGTTTGGACACTTCTTTTTCATCGTCAGTTAGAGGTATCTCTTTCCAACCCCAACCAAGAATATGCTTACATGGATTGTCGACTCCCAATGTGTCTGGAACTTGAATAAACTTTCTGCCATCCCGCCCAGTGCTATCTTCACAATGGGCCATGCGAGTGCCACTTGGGTCCATATGCGTCAGCGGATTGTTGCGGACATAGCGGTAGGGATTGTCGTCGTCCCGAATCGGGTCTTTTCCGAGGAACCTTCCTAAGCCCGCTCCCAAGGGCCGCACGCGGCAGTGGTAGAAGCCGGTCTCGGGATCATGCTGCCGACCTGTGTAGAGAACGTCCCAGGAGTAACTAGAGACGTTTGGATTGCGGATTACAAAAGCCAAGGCGAGGAAACTCGGCTTGCCGTAGGCGTCGTAATGGTAACGCTCCTGTGTCGCGCCGGAAGTGTTGGCAATGGCGATCACGTTCCAGTTTGGGTCTTGCAGGGCGTAAAGACGTTCCTCAAGACCGCTGTCGGTCTTGCCGAGGTCGCCGGTCTCGATGTTGCCGTCTGCATCGCGGTCGCGGAGGATCAGGTCGTCGATGTAGCGCAAACCCCAGACGTATTGGAGGCTGGAGGCTGTAGACTGGAGGCTGGAGGATGAACTGCCGGAGTAGTAGTTGGCTTGTACGTGTTCTTCCAATACCTGCCATTGGTTGCTGTAGTAATAGTGTCGGATTTCGGTCAGCGACCCGCCCGAGTATGTCTCCTTCTCGACCCGCCGGCCCAAGGCATCATAGTTATACCCCGCCACCAATGTTTCGCCGTCGGCGTCAAAGACCGTTACCAAGCGGTTCCAGGCGTCGTACTCCAGGTGATAGTGCGAGGCCCAATTGTCGGGCTTCGGGGCGCGAGTCATGTTGCCTGAGCGGTCGTGGGCAACCTCATCGTCGTCGCCGACGATTGTGGCGATCTCGTTGGCTTCGTTGTGGGTACGGTTCTGGTTCAGATCCCAATCACCGTCGCCATCGGGGTCTTGCTTGAAATTCGTCCAGTTGCCCAGCGGGTCGAGCGTCCATTGCTCGGCAAAGGTTTTGGAGTCCGCGACGAGATTGTCTTCGGTGGAATTCAGTTGTCCGCGCCGCAACGAAGTCAACTGGTACATCCCGTCGTAGGCGTACAGTTCATCGAGATAGACAGGCGTGGCCTGCGCGGCCGAAACCACGTCGCGCCGCCACAGCCGGTTGCCCGAGCGATCGTAGCCGTGCTTGATGCCCACGAGGTCCGTCGTGCCGGCGTAATTCGTCCAGCGGAGATCGACCACGCGGCCGAATTGGTCCACTCCGTCATAAGGATCGTTGTCCGTGCCGAAGGCGAGGTTGTAGCTGTGCGTCGGATCGTTGTCGCTGATCTTGTTGCAATCCACGCGCACGATCCGCCCGGCCCCGAAATAAGTGTACGCGGCGTAGCGCGTGCCGCTGCCGTTGGTTTCGGACAAGTAGCTGACGCGGCTCAGGTCGCTGTCGTTGCCGCTGCTGTATTCGTGATGCAGCACACGGCCGTTGGGATACGTGACGGTGTTGAGCCGCGTGTGGTTGTCCGCGCCGTTGGCGCGGGCGTATTGGACGGAAAGCGAGCCGGCGCCGACGTCGCCCAAATGCTCCTGTTGGTCGGTTTCCAGCAGGCCGAAGTCGTCGTACTCGAACTTGACGTCGTTGACGGAGTAACCGCCGGTTGCCGCGTCGTAACTGGTCACCTGTTCGACCATGCCGCGAACCTCGTAGCCGTGTTCGACCCGCAAGATGCCTTGGAAGATGTCGCCATCAACCGCCGTAATTTTATCCGACGTTTGACGGCCGAGCAAGTCGTACTCGAAAGTATGAACGGTTTCGTTCTGATCTTTCTTCGTCACCTGCTCGCCTTGACGATTATACGTAAACTCGACTCGGTTGTAAGTTCCCGAAAAAGTAGGCGCGCCGCCGGCCATTGTGAAGGTATTCTGGGAATCTGGGTAAACAATCCCCCTCAGCAGCCGGGCGTCGGCGATGTCGCTGTCGGCCAACGTCGTGCCGTAGGCGTACTGCGTCACCTGGTCGCCGGTGGTTGAATTTTTCGCGGTCAGCGTCGAGAGCGCCCCGTCGATGGTGTACGTGTGCTCGACGGTGACGTTTTTGTCGTCGGCGTTCGAGCCGGAGCAGTAGTTTTCTATTGATCGCACGACTCGGCCGGCGGCGTCGAACTCGCGACGGTCGTCCCGACCTTTTGCGTCGATGGTTCGATACGCCTGACCGGTCGAGTCGTATTCGACAGAGGAGACGAGCACGTCGTCGCTCGGGGTGGGCGGAGCGTCCGGCCGAGTGGGCGCGGCGCCGCCGTTGGTGCCGTAAGCGGCCGCGACGATTTGACGACCGGTCGGATCGCACCACGTTCCCATGTAAGAAACCCGCGCCTTCGGCTGCGCGCCGCCGGGCGTGGTCAACTCGCCCGTGCCGGTGGCGTCGTGGAGCTGGCTGCGGTTGACAATCCACGTCGGATTTCCCTGGGGATCATAAGTGGTTTCGGTCTGCTCGAAGATAGTGTCGCCGTCGACGGCGTCGGCATATAAAGTTTCGTCGGTGTCGTAACCGATGTAGGTTTTCGTGACCCGTCCGAGGCCGTCGTAGACGGTTTTGGTGAAGGAATCCGAGCCGGCCGGCTTTTGTTTGATCTCGTTCCCGGCGGCGTCGTACCAGATGTTGCCGGTCAGCGCGTTGCCCACCGTGCCGTCCCAGACGGCGGAGATCGTCTCCAGCGTCCGGCCGGCGTGGAAGAGAAGAGTGGTCGGAGAATTAAAGACTCCCGACCCCTTTATTCGTCCCTCTTCAAATCAAAGACTCCCGACCCCTTTACTCGTCCGTTGTCGGTGGGCTTTGAGCCAGAAACACGCTTCGCTTTCACGTAACAAAAGCGCGTCAAGAAACCACGCGGCGGTCTTTGCATCGGTGGTTGTCCAAGTTCCTCCCAGACTTTATCGCAAAACCCCACGAATCCGCCAGTCTCCACTCCGCAAAGCTCCCATTCTTCTCCGACCGTTTTCTTTGTGAACTCTGCGTCCTTTCCCCACACAGGTTCCACGTCATTGAATTCGGCCGGTAGGTCGAGAAGACGACCATTCACTTGATTTACCGTGAAAGCGGGTGAAGCAGGCTTTGACGGGAAAGGCGCTGTCCACCTGCCGCGCACGGTAACAAGTTGACCGAGTGGCTGCCCTAATTTTCCAATAATCTGCACTCTCTCGGGAATGTCGCTGTAATGCACCATTCTTGGCTCTCGTTTCTGATCGCCGGCTGTCGAGATTGATGCTAGTTGCACCAATAGACACACAGCAACCAACTGCATCGAATTGCGTGAGGTCATTGTCATTGCTTACACGGCTTAGAGGTCATTGTCATTTTTCGCACGGTTTACATGTTACGCACCACATCCATGCCGGATAGTGCCCACCGGGGCCAGGGTGCTTCTCACAGAACCGAATCACCTGCGCTACTCCGTATCCGGCACCACAATTCATATCCATATAGCACCCCACGTTATAGGTAACATAATTGAACGTGCCATCCTCATTGGGAATGATCCAGGGATTGTCCTGAGAATATGGCCGACCCATTTTTGCAAAGTAGAATGTGGTCGTCCCTTCGGGACACTTTTGTGTTCTTGCCTTAGCCTCGGTCCTATAGCAAGTGGTATTGGGGGCGCGTTCCGGCCAGTCGCTATATGGCCCTTTGTTAGGATCGCAGGCTTGCCCCCCTGCGCACAGGCCGATACATCCACGATCCAGTTGATCCAAGAATGCGTCTGGCACAGGCGGGTAATTGTGTTTCTTTCGCCAATCTAGGTACTCCGTGAGGTTAATCGTGGCGCAGTCAGTTCCCGCATCTAATTTGTAGCCATCCTTCAGCAGCAAATCGATCGTCTCACATGCCCGTTTGCCGGACGGATCAACGGCGTTCGTGGGATTATTGCCAACGTAGCGGTAGGGGTTGTCGTCGTCCCAGATATGATCCTCGCTCAACCACCGACCAACTGCTGGGTCATACCAGCGGTGGAGGTTGTTTTGGAGAAAGGTGGAAAGGTCCAGCGGGCGGGCGGTGAAGTAGAAGAGACAGGTTACACTCGAGTTGGTTTCGGAGATTAGCTTGCCGAAGGCGTTGTAGACGCGGTGGTTGGCGACCGTGGTGGTGTCCGTGCCGGAGTTGTAGGAGGCGATGTCGCGGACCGTGTTCAAGTGATCGCAGAGCGGCCACAACATGCTGCCGGCGGTTTCAAGTGAAGTTACTTGCTCGTCGGCTAATATTTGGTCAACAAGAGGGCCCCAGGTGTAACGGTGCGAAAGATCGGCGGCGGCGAGGTCGCCCGTGCCGGTCTTGTCAAATTGCAATGCAATCTGGTTGTCATCATGAACGAAGATCGTTTGCTGGTTGTCGGCGCTCGTGGTGCGCTTGATCCAGCGATTGAGGTAGTCGTAGCTGTGTTCGACTACATTGTAGGGTGGAGTGGCAGGGTCGGAATCGGCGTATTCCGCTACACAGACCAAGCGGTTGCGGTGGTCCCGGGTGTAGCGGGTCAACGCGCCTGTGGCGCTGTGGGTGCGCGTCAGGCGGTTGCCCTCGGCATCGTAAGTATAGGTGTACGTACCGTCGGAAAGCAAGCGGTTGTTCGCGCCGGTTGAGTAACCGTTGTTCGTGCGGTTGCCGTTGGAATCGTAAGTATACGATTCGTCGGTTAACGGCGGCTGATAAGTATAGTCCGCGACCGTAAGCTGACTGGCGTTGTCGTTGGTGTAATTGACCGTGCCGTCCACGCTGTTGACGTACTGTGTCATGCGGTTGGCGGCGTCGAACGACCAGTCGTAATCGGCCAGCGTGGTCTCGCCCTTCGTGTGCGTAAGGTCCGTCAGCCGACCGGTCAGGTCAAACGTGTGGGAACTCTGCGCGACGGTCTGCGTACCGGCCAGGTTGTTGTAGCGGGTGATGGTGGAGAACTGGTCGGCGCTGTCGTAGGCGAAGTCGATGCGCTTCGCGGCAACCGCGTTGCCGCCAGTCGTGTCCTGCTGCTTCAGCATCGACATCCGCCCATGACCGTCGTAGGAAAAATCGTTGATGAAATCGCGCGATTCGCCCAGCCAAGAGGAAAGTTTCGACCGCAGTCCGAGCGAGTTGTGCTCTTGCACCAAAGTGACCACCGGCCGCAGACCGGTAATCGTCGCGGCGATGGACGTGGCGCGGCCAAGCCCATCGTATTGATAACCGTATGCCGCCGACGGATCGGCAGCGGAAAGAAGATCGCCGCCGAGATTGTGGGTGAAGGAAAACTCGCGGACCGTCTCTTCGCCCAGCTTCCACGTCTCGGAAGTTTGGCGCTTGAGATAGTCGTACTGGTACTCCGTCACGCACGAGTTGCGGTCGATCTTGCGGACGAGTTTACCCTCGGCGTCGTGCTGGAAGGTCCGTAGCGCGCCGAGTTCGTTTTCTTCCTCCACGACGCGGTCGGCGTGGTCGTGCGTCCACGCGGTCACGTTTTCTTCCGGATCGGTCAAGCTGCCCATGTTGCCCGCCGTGTCGTAGGAGAACTCGGTCGTGTCGTCGTTCGGATCGGTCGCACTCACCTTACGACCGATTGGATCATACCCAAACGTGGTGGAGTGGTCAAGCCTATCCGTGGTACTCGTCAAATTGCCCGCTTCGTCGTATATATATACTGTCCACGGGGCCAGCTCGGCGCCCTCGCCGTCCGGGTCGGGCAGCGTCTCTTTCTTAACCCGGTTGAGGGGGTCATATTCCCAGGTCGTCTGTCGTTCGAGCGGGTCTTCCAGGGTCGTCTTGTTGCCGGCGGCGTCGTACCAGTAGTTGGTGGCCAGCGCCGCGCCGGGCGTCCCATCGACCACCGGCACCCGCTCGGTCTTGTACGGGCGGCTGAGTTTATCATAATACGTCTTGGCGCGAGCCACCAGATTGCCCGAGGCGGTCGACGTATGATAGCGGTCCACTTGCGTCGCGCGGTCGAGATTGTCGTGCGTGTTTTTCGTGATGTAGACGGTCGTGCCGTCGGTGGTTTGAGTGGTCGTGCGGCGGTTGCGCCAGTCGTAGGTATGATCGGTCGCGCGGTCGTGGTCCGCGTCGCCATCGACGTGCAGGGTGGATTGGGTGAGGTTTCCGTTTCCGCCGTCGCAGCTCCCGCAGCCGCCGCTTCCGCCCGCGCCGTCGTAGGCCAACTCCGTCACGAGCACCATGTTGTTCGGCGGGGCGTGGTTGTTGGTCGGGTCGATGTCGCTCGCGCCGGTGTCGTCGGTGCCAACGTAAACCTCCGTCGGATTGCCGCGGCAGTCGAACACCGTTCGGGTAATCGTCCCGCCGGGCGTCTCTTGCATGTTTTGCCGGCCCATCGAATCATGGCCGTAAGAAGTCTCGGCGTAGTTTACGTCGGAAAGCCCCGCGCCGGATGCGGGAATGTTGTGGTATTGACGTGTGAAGGTGAGAAGGGTGTTTTCATATTGCCTGGTCGTCCAGCGGACAAAGCCGGTCTGCGGGAAGTCGTCGTAATCGGCGGCCAAAAACTCCGCCACCGTGCCGTCCCACACCGCCTCGATGGATTCGAGCGTTCTACCGTCGGCATCGTTCTTTACAATCGAGACGGGATTGACCAGCGAGAATGCCTCGGTGCTGACGGTCTGATAACCGCGCGCCGAGCGGACTTCATGGTTGACATCGTCGTAGACGGTCCAGTCGGCGGTCCGCACGCTGACGCCGCCGATGTCGTGCGCCGGGCCGAGCGAGCGCGTAGTGCGCGCGAGTGAGTCGGTTTCAAAGTCGGAGACCAGATGCAGGCCGTCGCTATTGCCCGCGTAGCCGCTGGGCGGATTCAACCCCGACGACTGATCGCTGTCGACGTCCTCGATGGTCCGCTCCCGCGCGCCGGTCGTCGTCTCGTAGTCGTGATACGTCACCCGGCCGCGCTCGTCCTTCGACCAGGTGAGGTTGCCGTAAGAATCAAAATATTCCTTGCGCGTGGCGCCGGTTTCGCCGCCGGGTCCGTTGTGCGCGGCAGCAACGACCGGCGACTCCACGGTCCGCTCCTGGATCTGGTGGGTATCCGAGTACCAGGAGTATGAGAATGTGGTAGTCGCCGGGTCGCCGCCGCCGCTGGCGTCGCTCTGGTAGACGGTCTGCTCGGCCACCGGATAGATGGTCATCGTGCCGTCGCTGCGGGAGAAGTATTTGGTCTCGGAGATTTTTATCTCCGTGCCCGAGTCGCCCTCTTTGACCTTTTGATACCGGACGTATCCCTCGACGCCGCCGGCAGTGGATGCGCCTGCCGCGGGCGAAGGGTTTTCGCCGTAGTAGTCGGTCACGTGGATCAAGCCCAGATGTCCATATTCTTCGCCCTCGCCGGTGGAAGTGACTACTATTTCGTCGTTGTTAGTCCCCCCGTTGTCGACGTAGCTATCCACCGCCGCCGGCGTCCAGTGCTCGACGAGCTTGCCTTCGCCGGGATATCCGGTCTCGCCATAGACGAAATACTCGGTCCAACCGTCGTCCCCCTTGACGAGTTCCCTCAACAGCGCCTGGCCGACGTGGTTGGTGTAGATGGTCATCGTACTGCCGTCGGGCCGGGTCTCGACGGACTTGGTCCGCCAATTGTTGTAGTCGGTGTTGGCCGGTTCCTGCGTGGTGTAGGCGAACGTATAGGTTCGCGTGCCGCCGGCGGCCACTGCCTTGTCGGCCCGTTGGTTGGCGTCGTACTCGAAGTAGTTGTCGGCGTAATCGGCCACCTGGGCGTTGGTGGCCGAGGTGGGATCGTTGTAGCCGTCGTCGACCATTCTCTGGTAGGCCCGCGGCCCGAGGACGTATTTCATGGCGTGCTTGAAACCGTTCCCCTCGCCGCTGGTGTAGTAACGATAGTAGCGCACGTCGCGTTCCACCCAATCGTCGTCGATGTATTCCCAGCGGGTAGACGACTTCAAGTCGCCCAGGCTGCCGTAATTTTCTTCACCATCGTAGTAAGCGTATTCCACCTTCTGGATGTTCGTCCCGCCGCGGACCAGCGTGACCGACTGAATCCGGTCGTTCGCGTCGTAGGCGTACTGGTACGACTCGGTGGTCGTGCCGTCTGTCTGCTCCAACTGGGTGAGCCGGTCGTCTTCGTCGTAGCTGGCCGTGGCGGTCTGTCCGCCGGGCGAGGAGGACTTATAGAGCGCCCCCAAGGGATGTTCATACTGGTCGAAATCGCGGAACTGCCACTTGCGGCCGTCGGGATAGGTAAAGGTGAAGAGGTTGGTTTGGGCGTCGTGGGTAAGCGTCTGATGTGCGCCGAACCTTGGGATGTACTCGTTGTCGATTTCGACGAACCAATAGGCTTCCTGGGCGTTGAAGACGACCGCGATCACGTCCCCCGATTCGAGTTGAACCAACTGCGGCACATTGGACATGGAAAAGTTGTTGCCGTTGGGAAACGCGTCGGGGCAGATGTTTTCAAAATCGTCCGCCGGAGTAAAGCAGATTTTTTGCTCCATCTCCAGGCCGTTGGCCGACGAGGCCAAGCCGGGGTCGCCGATCTGGGGCTTGCCGTTCTGTGGTTGAACCTTGCTGCCTCCGTCACTGGCCTCGCCGCAGGTCGGACAAGGTGGCGGAATAATTTCGTCGGGATTATACGGATTGCAAACGCTACTGGACATGGGAATCTCCTTGTCGGTTTTGGGTTCTGTTGCAAGGCACAAAAAAAGGGCCTGTCACCGGGACGGATCGTCTCGGTGACAGGCCCTTCTGGATACCCGACGCAAAGTCAGGCTCCGCAGATACCTTTAGTGTTTCGTCACTCTATCACTCGCAGTGTCCGGTTTCAAGAGAAGTTTTGGGCCAGTGTATTTATTTGTTCGGCGGGAAGGGGACAGTCCCCGTGATCCTACAGCGGGATGTTGATTGTCTGGTTGTTTTCGTCCGAGAGGGCGATCCGACGATCGACGGCGTCGCCGCCGCGGAGCGGTTCGACGCGAACGTCGTAGATCTGCCCGCCGGCAAGCCGAACGGTGAACGGCATGCCGGTTGCGTCGGCGGCCACGATCTTTCCGTTTTTGCGGATCGTCAGTCTGGCCTCCACCGGCTTGCCGTCCTGGCGGTCCACGACGCGAAATGTCTTCGTGCGGCGGTTTGTGTAGAAGCAGGTCACGTCGTCGGCCGAGACGTACTCAATGCTCAAGTCCCACACCAGTGGGAAAGGGGTTTTAGTCCGTCGGAACGACGTCGCGTAGATACGGTGCTCCAACTTGTCCGGATCGGCCTGAGACGCGGCCTCGACAAACCACGCATGGTCGAACTTGTCCGACTCGGCGGCGCCCAGGAAACGCCATTGCCGGTCCCAGACCTCGACCCAACTGTGGTTGCCGTGGCGGTTGGACCAAAGGGGCGTACCGACGAGTCGTGCCGGAATGCCTACCGCGCGGCAGGCGTCGACCAACAGGATCGACAGGCCCGTGCAGGACGCATAGCCGATTCGCATCGACTCGGCGGGGCTTTGGTCGGGCTTGTGCCGCTTGGTGGCGTGATAGCTTACCTTCAGTTGCGAGAACACGTCATGGTTCAGCCCGAGGGCTGCTTCGCCCGGCGTTCGGTACTGCTTGGCGATGCCCATGAAACGATCGAAGAAGTCCTTTCGCCACTGATCCCGGCGTTCACTGACATTGGCGTAGGGAAGGACGTCGTTGAGGAACAGTTCGTGTGGGATCGACGCGCCCCAGGGCGCTTCGTCGCGGGCCTTGTAGGCCAACTCGACGTTCTCCAGCAAGAAGCTCCCTTTCAACAGGCGGAGATCGCGTGTCGGCATGTTGGCGATCAGGAAGGCCAACGCCTCGCGGTGTTCGAGCTTGACGACGCGGAGGGCGGCAAGCAATTCGCCTCGGTTGTCTCCGGCCATCGCCAATTGCTCAACCAGCCGCAGCCGATACTCCACGGGCATGGCGCCGACGACTTCAGAGACGTCCTCCTCCTCAGCCGACCGAGGTGCCGTGGCGCAGAAATCGGCTTCCTTTGCCTGGAACACGGCCTCGTAGGTCTCCCCCTTCCCAAATTCCCCGGGGTTCATGAGCATGCCGAAGGAGCACACCAGCAAACACAGACAGTGGGTAAGACTGGACGACATGGAAATTTCCTTTCGTTTTAGCGACAGCCAAGATTGCGGCGGCCGGCGGTTTCTCGCACCGAGCCGCGCCGTTAGTTTCAAGCCCTTGTTCAAGGCGCAAAAAAAGGCCCGCCGCCGGAGTCACCTCCGACGGCGGGCCTTTATGGATACCTGATGCGCGATCAGGCCCCGCGAATACCCTTTTGTGCTGCCGCTACTTTATCGTACGCGATGGTCAAATTCAACAGGATTTTTTGGGCCACTTGTCGATGGGACAGCGAAACGCTCGGCCACGGGCTTTAATCGCCAGGCGGCAACCGCATTTCATGCAACGGCCGTTGCGACGGTGCTCGCAGGTGTCGCAGGTCTCCAACCGCTGGCGGTATTGCTCGGCATCGACCGTACGGCATCCGTCGGCCACGAACGCGGCCAGCGATCGGGCGAGGTTCCAGGCTTGTCTCCTCAGCGGCGGAGGACTTTGGGACTGCCGATCAACCGTTTTGTCGTCGTTTTGATGATGCATGGCAAGTTTCAAGGAGTGTTTTCCGGCTGATTCGCTTCACTTCCAACCTGATACGGCATCAGACGAACATAACCCCGCTTTTTGCCGCAAGTGTATCCTTCCCAAACACCGTCGGCTTGCTCTGCCAGGCGTACTGACAGCCTCCCGTCGGCGCCGACAAGCATTAGCGCGCCATTATCAATCCACCAGAAGAACTCACAGTGCCGGCTCCCTTCACCGACTTTACAGCGATCTTCCAGGACTAAGGAATTACGGTTATACCCTAGGCGCTGGAAGTTGAATTGGCGGCCAACCAAGGAGGCCATCTGTTGCCGATCGGTTGACGAGACGCACCGTGTCAAATGCGGGATCGGATCCCAGAGCTGCTGCAACTCCTCGACGAACTCGAAACACTGCGGTTCATGAACAAAACCTCGAACGCGGACGTTGCGGCCCAGCGACCATTTGGCCCCGCAACGGTGCTGGAAGATTCGGCGGCCCTCAAAGTCGTGCTGACATATCGTATAAGGGATGTACGTCGTGCCCTGGTCGGGCATGGCGTAGTGCTGGGCAAACCGGCGCCAAGCAAAGCAAAAGGTGTCCTTGTCGCCGTAGATGAACCGGTAGAAGAAGTCGGAATGTTCGTTGTACCAATTGCAGAGGTTCAGCGGCGACCAGCAGAGCTTCTTGTTGATGAGCACTTGGCCACTTTCCTGATCCGGCTCGTCGCGATATTCAACGCCAAAGATCCGCCATCGGTCGCTGCCAGGCGGCGTTCGGCCGCAATCGGGCCAAAAGACCGCGCCGGTGGCTCGATAGCGTGGATCGTCGAACAGGTAGGTCGGATCGTGGACCGGCACGTTGTCTGCGTCCAAAAAGAGGACTTCCTCAAAGGGAGAGTGCAGGATAGCGTAGGGTTTGCATGCCCAGCCGCCCAGCTGCGGGTGCGGATGACGCTTGCGGACCTCATGGGCGTCGACGCATTCCACCCCCAGCGGCTTGACCAACGAAATCCATCGCTCGTCCAGCTCGTCTTGGCCCAAGGACCAGACCTGGATCGGTAGTTGGCAGCCGAGTTTGCGGAGCATTTTGATGAGCACCCAGGCTGAAGGATAATACCTGAGGCCGCCGGCGCAAGTGACAATCCCTCGGCTGCGGAAACGTTTGGCGGGATAGGGTTTGATCGTCTTGATGTACTCTTGGGCACGCTCTGCGGCATTCTGCGGGTTAAGTGTGGCTGCAACTTCGGATGCAATCATCGGAGTTCCTCGCTGAAAAAAATGCCCGCCGCCGAAATCGCTTCCGACGACGGGCTCTTATGGATACCTGGTCGCGAGATCAGGCCCCGTAGATACCCTTATGTCTTGCGGAATCTATCGCAGGCAGTGGCCCCCTGGGTAATCACAACGGTGATCTTGCCGGCTACCGTCAGCGTCCACTGGGTTCCCTGGGGAGCGCTCTGCTTCTGGAGCTTCAGCTTACACGTTCGATCCTAACAGTTGTTCAAGACAATTCAATATCAGCTATTGGGCCATCTTTCCAAAATGTCCACTCGACTGAAGCATACATGTCCCATCGGCCCTTTCGTTCGCTCATGACCTGAGTCTCACGTCAGACAGACCTCTTCGGTGTCGAATATGGTAGATGTTGGGCAGTTCGATTGGGACGCCCCGACTGCCCAAGGTCTTTTGGAAGTGCGTATCACTATGAGTTATTTTCCAGTGGGTGGCGGGCACTTGTTGCGTACACCATTCTTTACAGTAGCCGAGCCGGCGTACGACGTTGCCGCGGGCGATCTATATCCTCCGCTGGAAACTCGCAATCGTCGTGGCATGTTCCAGAAACTACTGTTTCCCTTCCATGCTGTCGACAGAAAAGACCCCTTTTTGTCCCCTCTTTCCCCATTCGGGTTGTGTCGATCTCACATTTCCAGGTTGACAGATACCTTGGCTTGCTCCTAAAACTACGTAGGTATGTCCCGTATCGGTGGAACGCCTATCCTCCCTGAAAGCCACCATGTGCGTTGGCCAAACATCCAGAGATTCATCTAACCCGCCTGAATAAGCGCTAGAACGACGATCCCACTTGTTGTAGTCAGAACGGTGAATGTAGACTGTGTCAACAGGATGCGCAAGGAAGACAATAGCTCCCGTGCTCCCAGAGGGCGCAAGGCGGGTTCGCTGAATGCGTACCCAAACATCAGGACTTCTCCAGAGCGGACTCAAATTCTTACGTTGTGACTTCTGCGCACCATGCGCGGATGTTTGACGGAGTCAATTGCAGGAATACCGTTTAGCCGCCGGGCTTGCCCGGCGTTTGGTTGCAGAAGGAGGCTGTGTTAAGATGTTCAGATCATCTGGTTGGGGCGTTGGGGCTTTGGCGGTTGCGATTTCGCTTGGGGTTATGGGGTTTGTATGCGCAGAGATCCTACCGACCGCAGGCACTTTCCGGGGCGTGTATCGGCAGGACCGCTGGGGCGTGGGGCATTTCAGTCATTTTGTCGTGGCGCCGGAACTGCACGAGACGCTCAAGCAGTACGAGGGCAAGCCAGTCGAGGTCCGAATCAAACGTGCCGAGCAGCGCGTGAATCCGGGGCCCGCCTATCTCTACGAAATCGAGAGCCTCGCGCCGTTGCCTGAAGAACTGCGCGACCTGGATGTTCAGATCACAACCCGCCCCAGGAGACTCATGGCAAGCACGCCGTTTCAGCTCGTGTGCTACCTTCACAATCGTGGCAAGAAGACGATCCACGTGGAATCTTCTTGCGTCATGATCCGTTTGTACAGTCAACGCACGATGGACGATGATGGACCGTCATTTTTTTGCAAAGGCTACACGCGGGGGCAGCTATTTCCCCGTGAGAGACTTACACAGATGGGTCAATGTCTGGTCAAGTATGCGTGGGGTGGCTACACAAACCTTAACAGGGGAGGTCAGGTGCGAATCGAACCGGGTGAAAGCTTTCCGATGGTGCTGTTGGTTGCCGATGGGCTGGAAGAAGGTGGGCACGAACTGGCGGTTTCTGCACGGCAATGGCAGGACAAGCAATGGCAGCACGCTTGCCGATGGCTCCCGCTGGATGTTGCCAGAGCAGAGGCTGTGGTGCAGCAGCCGACTGACCGTATGCAAGTGGCGTGGGACGTTGAGGGTGGATTGAAGGCCACCCGGGCAAAGGTTGATAAGGAAGATGATGGCTGGTACCTGCTTTCATTGAACGTTCAGCCCGCAGGTCACCCTAAACGCCGACTAGCTCAGTGCGGTCAAGGTCAACAGACGACTTGGTCCGGCCAGTTGACTGCGATTGACCGGAAAGGCGGCACGGTCCCGTTGTCGGTGTACCGGCTGAGCGACCAAGTCGGTTCGCTGGGCCCATGGCGGATGGAGAGAATTCCCAAAGAGGGCACAACGATTAAGGCAAAGTTCCGAATAAAAGAACCGGCTTCAAACGGTTCGGTGGACCGATTGAAGCTGGACCTATTGACCGACCGTGGTGTGCATACGGTTTGGGTGAACGATTTCACAAAGCTCGTTAGAGCAGTGAACGGGGATAAACCTTCACCCAAGCACGACGTTGTCGTACATGCAAAGTGATACCGTGCCGAGCCGCCGCGGCCTTGTGGTGCATCTCCACGGCGCGTGGCCACCGGGGCTGAACAGTCTACCTTGGATTGGTTTGGCCAACTAACTCAGTTTCCCTCTCGCTCAGCCATCATCACTTGGCACGAGTCTCCGGCCCCTAACTGGCCGACTCCAGAGTGCCGCAGGGACCATGAAATTTTGCAACTCGCTTCTGATCGAACCATTTTCGCGACTTCCCTTGACGGTTAGTGTGAAAGGAATCAGGGCCCATCCGTTACGTCGATGTAGCCCTCGTCGATTTCATTTTGCTTGCCGGCGCTAGGGCTTCCGCAACTGCCGCTTCGGCTCGGGCCCGACGGCGTAAGGCCTGATTACCTCAAGGTTTTTCTTTCGCTGAGGAGTGAGGTATCGCGAAAGCTCTTCGTCGATCACGGCCCGGGCGAACTTGCTGCCCAGTTTTGTGCGAAGGATAAAGCCCAGCCGGCCCAGTTCAGGTTTGGACTTTTCCTTGTCCAACGAGGTCATAATCGCCTGGGCCGTCTTCCAGCTTCCTCCCATGAACATCGCATACTGACAAGGTTTTCCCTTGAGCATGTCCTCATCGCCCTTCACCCACCTGAGCGGCAGGTACAATCCGATGTTGTCGATCAGAAACGCCAGGCTCTCCTTGGTCTCCATACCCCCGAGGAGAAAGATCGCGTTTCTGCGGTCCTCATCTGATCGCTTTTCGTCTTTTGCGATCGAGATGAGGGCGTTGACTACGCTGTCGAGATTTCGGCGCGCCGCGGCCACACTCGCTTCCCAGGTATCCGGATTAGCAGGGTCGATGCGGCCGAGTTCACTTTCACTTAAAGCCACGTTCATCGTTTTCTCCTCTTGAAAAGGTCTGTTCGATCTTTTTGACTGTCCCCTGGCTTGTCGGGGGCCCACTTTCCCAACGTCCGCCGCGGGCGTTTCGGTCTTCTTCGAATTCTCCGCGGGTGCGGACTCGGCCCGACAAACGATCGAGCCAAGGGCAACAAGGGTCAGGCAGACGGCCGCCGCTGTGGCCAGATGCCCTGAAATTCTGGAACTTGCTTTTGATCGAACCATTTTCGCGACCTCCCTTGACGGTTAGTGTGAAAGGAATCACGGCCCATCCTTTACGTTGATGTAGCCTTCGTCGATTTCATTTTGCTTGCCGCCGCTAGGGCTTCCGCAACTGCCGCGGCTGCTCGGCCCCGACGGCGTAGGGCCTGATCGCTTCCAGATTCTTCCTCCGCTGGGGAGTGAGATATTTGGCCTGCGAAAGCTCCTCGTCGATCACGGCCCGGGCGAACCTCCTGCCCAGATGTGTGCGAAGGACCCGGCCCAGCCGGCTGAGTTTAGGGTTGGACTTCGCCCCGTCCAACGAGGCCAGAACCGCCTGGGCCGTCTTCCAGCTTCCACTCCTACGCATTGAATGTTCACAGGGCTTTCCCTTGACCATGTCCCCATCGCCCCTCACAATCTTGAGCGGCATATCCAAGCCGATGTTGTCTATCAGAAACGCCATGCTCTCCTTAGTCTCCATGTCTCCGAGGAGAAAGATTGCGTTTCTGCGGTCTTCCTCAGAGCGTTTTTCGTCCTTGGCAATGGAAATTAGAGTCCGGACCAGTTCATCCAGGTTCCGGCGGGCCGCTGCCACGCCCGCTTCCAAGGTAGCCGGATTAGCAGGATCAATGCGGCCGATTTCACTTTCACTTAAGGCCACGTTCATCGTTTCCTCCTTTTGAAAAGGTCTGTTTGAACTTTTTGACTGTCCCCGGGCTTGCCGGGGACCCGTTTTCCCAGCATTCGTAGCGGGCGTTTCGGTTTTCTTCGAATTCTCCACGGGTGCGGGCTCGGCCCGACAAACGATCGAGCCAAGGGCAACAAGGGTCAGGCAGACGGCCGCCGTAGCGGCCAGGTGCCCTGAAATTCTGCAACTTGCTTTTGATCGAACCATTTTCGCGACCTCCCTTACCGGTTAGTGTGAAAGGAATCACGGCTCATCCGTTACGTCGATGTAGCCCTCGTCGATCTCGTTTTGCTTGCCGGCGGCGACCGTGCTCTTAAATACGCTGAACTTGAACTCGTCGCCATTGGCGAAGGCGGTGGACCCCTGGGTAATAACGACGGTGATCTTGCCGGCGACCGTCAGCGTCCACTGGGTTCCCTGAGGAGCGCTCTGCTTCTGGTCGCTCACCGGGTCGCTCGATGTGCCGTCAAGCGTCCACTTCAAGTCGGCCAGGCTATAGAACGCATTGGTTCCACCCTCAATATCGTCGCCCACGTGTAATTTTGGACGGCAACTGTCATATCAAGTAGCGGCGGCTACAAATAAGGTCTAACCCCCTCGAGATTCTTCTTCCGCTGGGGAGTGGGGTATCTGACCTGCGAAAGCTCCGCGTCGACCACGGCCCGGGCGAACCTCTTGCCTAGAAGCGCGCGAAGGACCAAGCCCAGCCGGCGGATTTCAGGTTTGGACTTCGCCCCGTCCAACGAGGCCATAATCGCCTGGGCCGTCTTCCAGCTTCCACCCATGAACATCGCATACTGACAGGGCTTTCCCTTGAGCCTGTCCTCATCGCCACTCTCCAACCGAAGCCGCAGGTTCAAGCCGATGTTATCGATCAGAAACGACAGGCTCTCCTTGGTCTCTATGTCCCCAAGGAGAAAGATCGCGTTTCTGCGGTCCTCATCTGATCGCTTTTCGTCTTTTGCGATCGAGACGAGGGCGTTGACCACGCTGTCGAGATTTCGGCTCGCCGCGGCCACGCCCGCTTTCCAACTGGCGGGGTCGGCAGGGTCGATGCGGCTGATTTCACTTAAAGCCACGTTCATCGTTTCCTCCTCTTGAAAAGGTCTGTTCGAGCTTTTTGACTGTCCCCGGGCTTGCCGGGGGCCCGTTTTCCTAGCGTTTGTAGCGTTTGCCGCGGGCGTTTCGATTTTCTTTGAATTCTCCAAGGGTGCGGGCTCGGCCCGACAAACGATCGAGCCAAGGGCAACAACTCCCACGCCCAGGCAGACGGCCGCAGCAGCAGTCAGGGGCCCTGAAATTCCGCAACTCGCTTCTGATCGCGCCATTTTCGTTACCTCCGTTAGTGGTTGAGGTGGAAGGAATCAGGGCCCATCCGTTACGTCGATGTAGCCCTCGTCTATTTCATTTTCCTTGCCGCCGGTGGCCGTACTCTTAAACACGCTGAATTTGAACTCGTCACCGTTGGCAAAGGCGGTGGCCCCCTGGGTAATTACAACGGTGATCTTGCCGGCGACCGTCAGTGTCCACTCCGTATCTTCGGGAGCCGGGTCCTGTGTGTCGGTCACCGGATCACTTGAAGTCCCGTCTAGTGTCCACTTCAAGTCAGCCAGGCTATAGGTCGCGGTGAAACCTTCCGTGATCGCGTTCGCCAAGAGCGTGACGTTGATGGTCCCATTGCCAGTCCCGCTGAAAACCGGTGTATTATATGATGGGTTGGCGTTGTCTTCAACCCACTTCCCGGACGAATCTCGCTTGAGATAGTGAATTAAGTGCCAATCGTACTTGGGGGACGCGCGGGAGCCACGGACCTGCTCTTGCGAGTTCGGCCAGGCCGGAAAGCTCGCGTTGTTGACCTGGACCCGAACCCACTCTTTGAACGTATTTCGTCTTATGTAGAACGCATTGGTTTCTGCCTGAATACTGGTGCCAGGCGCATCGTACGAATAAAGATGCCGATTGACCGGCGTGTTCTGTTCGCCATCGGCATATGCGTCGTCATTGGGCAACTCATTATCGTCTACTGGGCTTCTCAACCACGGGAATTCATCACTTCCGCAAGGGGTAAGTGTACCCGATCCATTGAATATACAGTAGTCTCGATATTGTACCTGCCGCGTCACATCGAACACCACGTCTAGCTCTTCAGCTCCGGGCGGCGCAATTTTGAATTCGTAGAGAATTCGACCGCCGATCATCTCGTCGTCACCACCGCCATTCTCCTCTTGCATCGTACCGAAGCCGTAGCGCGATCCGTCGGCGGCTCTGTACCCAGCCCATTCGCCGTTCTCATAGCTCTTATTGATGTAATCGATCAAATCTTGCTCGGTCAAGTCGGGCAGGTCATTGCCTGGTCCCGGCACCGGATTGTTGGGGAAGCCGTCGGCGGCTTGTCTGATGTGCCAGGGGGATCGGGCAGTCTTCGTGACCCATACGGCGGTTGCCTTCACCGTGTCGATGCGGCCCTGGTACTCCAGTTGCAAAACAATGTCGCGGAGACTGGCGCTGGCCGATAGGGCCTCGATCCAGAGCGTCTTGTCCAGTTCGCTGGTCGGATACTGGACCGCGCCGCCGTTCAAGGTGACTTCCGTCTCCTTGGTCGGATCCGTCCATAGCTTGACGTTTCCCGAGACGAGTCTCAAAGTGACGTTGCCGCCTTTGTCCGGATCGGGCTTCTTGAGCACAAGTTGCATCAGGTCCACTTCGTTTCGCCCGGGAGGATGGTCTCCGGAGATTGAGACGCTCTGGTCGTCCCTGTCGATTTGACCGTTTTCTGTACCGTCTCCGTCGGTGTCGTTCAGGTTGGCCACGGTCACCGCTCCAATGGTCTCTTCATCCTCCTCGGAGATTTTCTGGCCGCCGGAACATCCGGCCAACCCGTTGTAGATGATCAGATTGACGCTTGACGGCGAACTGCTGGAAGACGAGCCGCCATCGCTCATGGCGTACTCGTCAAGCAGATCCCACAACGAAAGGATATCGGTACTCATTGGTCAGCCCTCCAGGTTCTGTCGATATGCCGCGCGCTCGTAACGCGCGCAGTCTGGTTTTTTGGGGGTGTTATTGCGAGATTCGGACCGGAGTCCTCAGCTCGCGATTTAGAAACATGGAAATCTCCGCTGTCAACCGGCAATCAAGGATCGGGAGCTACCGTGCCGCGATACGCCGTGAGGGGATGGAATGAGTCGAACGGTAAGCTCTGGATTGCGAATGCCATTGCCTATCCAAGAACCTCCAGGCCGGCGTTCGAGACGCACTGCCGGACGACCACCCACAGTGGCAATGAATAATGTCTCGTCTTTGATCCACCAGAAATAAACGGTGCCGCTGCGCCCTTCAACAAATAGCCCATTATCCTGTAGAATCAGCGAGGTGTCCTCAAAATCAGAACAGACAACCTTAAATCGGCGTCCGACCAATTTACCCATGTGCCGCCGGTCGCCGACGGCCAAGTGTCTTGTGAGAAGCGGCATTGGATTCCACGCGTTTTGCAGTTCGCGCAGGAATTGCAGACAATCATCTTCCAACTCAAAATCCTCGATGTGTCTATTGCGACCTAGCAACCACTTGGCCCCGCAGCGGTGCTGAAAGAGACGACGGCCCTCAAAATCGTGCTGGCATATCGTGTATGGGAGATATCGAGTGCCTCGGTTCGGCATTGCGTATTGCTGGTCGAGCCGGCGCCAGGCGAAGCAAAAAGTGTCCTTGTCGCCATAGATGAACCGGTAGAAGAAGTCGGAATGTTCGTTGTACCAATTGCAGAGGTTCAGCGGCGACCAGCAGAGCTTCTTGTTGATGAGCACTTGGCCACTTTCCTGATCCGGCTCGTCGCGATATTCAACGCCAAAGATACGCCATCGGTCGCTGCCAGGCGGCGTCCGGCCACCGTCGGGCCAAAAGGCGGCGCCGGTGGCTCGATAGCGTGGATCGTCGAACAGGTAGGTCGGATCGTGGACCGGCACGTTGTCGGCATCTAAAAAGAGGACTTCTTCAAAGGGAGAGTGCAGAATGGCGTAAGGCTTGCTCTCCCAGCCGCCCAACCTTGGATGCGGATGCTGCTTGCGAATCTCATGGGCGTCAATGCACTCCACATCAAACGGTTTGACTAACGAAGTCCACGCCTCGTCCCGCTCTTCCCGGCCCAAGTGCCAGACCTGAATGGGCAATTGGCAGCCGAGCTTGCGCAACATTTTTATCAGCACCCAGGCGGAAGGATTGTATTTCAAGCCGCCGGCGCAAGTGACAATCCCTCGGCCGCGGAAACGATTGGGATAGGGTTCGATCGTCTTGATGTACTCTTGGGCACGCTCCGCGGCATTCTGCGGGTTGAGTGTGGCTGCAACTTCGGATGCAATCATCGGAGTTCCTTGCTGAAAAAGTGGCCCGCCGCCGGAATCACTTCCAGAAACAGAGGCTTGTGGATATGTGACATCGGTTGTATGCATGGTTTACTGTCCACTATTTTGAGTATGATCGTGTCCACAGTTGTCTGGGGCCACCCGCTGTTTCCGTGATCTGAGGTGCCGATGGGACGAAAGCAACCTGCTCCTCGTCGTCAGAAACCGGCTTGCATCATTACGACTCTCTCTCCCAAAATTCCCCACGCGGCATGTCGATGTCTTCGGTCCATAAGGGCACATGTTGGTTCTGGCGGTGCCACTCGGCACCCGGACAATAGGTGCCTCCCTCAGCGCCAATGTTCTGTGCACGTGATAGTCGGGGATAGATTGCTTGTAGCTCGCGCTTTTGGCAGAACTCGTGGGTGAGCCGCACATCCCAACTGACGCGTCGTTCGCGCAGCCAACCGGGAGCAATCAACTGCCAACGCTCTCTCCAGAAACCAATGGCCCAAGGTGTGAAACACTGGCGTCGACATATCTCATGATATGACTCAGGATCGCAGCTTTTAGAGCGGTTATAGGCGGCAACCGATAGTACATTCTGGTCGTCAATGTAACGCCCTCGGCAAAACTCAAGATACGTGATCGCGTCTCGCGCAAGGAGCACGTCGTCCTCAACCAGGATGACGAAGTCGGCCAACTGAAAACCTTTGCTGAAGGCTTGGTGCGTGTTGGCAGTGCAACCGAGTTTTCTCCGATTGAAGATGGGCCTGCACTCGGCAAAATCGACCGCTTCGACGAGGGCGCGGTTTTCCTCATTTCCCGGCTCAATGCAGGTGACAAGGACGTAGTTCTCGACACCTGTACATCGCGACAGAGCTTCCAAAACCCTTCGGAAGTATTGCGGCCTGTTGTAGGACGTCATGCAAACGACTTTTCCAGCATTCACAGCACACCTCCGTTCGGCGATGGGGTTCTCGTCACACCCGCCAATGCGCTTCGCTCACTTCTCAACTCTTTCCACTTTGCGACAGACGGCTTGAATTGTTCCGTCCTGGACCTTGAGTTCCACGGTGGCGACGCCGTAGAAGTCGTGTTTCAGCACTTCTTCGAGCAGTTCCTTCCAGACTTGCTGCAACCGAACCAGCTTTTGCGAATTACCTTGCGTCATACACCGTGCTCCAATGACGGGACAGGATACAATCCGGCGTCCACGTTTTCCACGTAAGTTTTCAGGCCAGCCCTTATTCATTCATGGTCTTTGCAGCCGGCGGAGTCCTCGGCCTTTGAGCGCGTCCAACAGTCCCAAGCCTTCTGAGTGGTAAACACGGCTGCCAGACCGAATGTTTCGGCTTTGTCGAGAACCCCAGCCGCCAAGCCTTCCGAAAAACCGGCTCCGGCCCATACCTCCGCCCTGCTGCGCCGGATCGCCTCGGAGACCTCTCGATAGGGAAAACGATAGGGGTTTCCCGGCACTCGCATTGGGATCCGCTTGCAGAACTCGCGAATGTGCGGAAAAGCGTCTTCGGGAAAGAGGAAGCGGAATCCGCAGAAGACCGCTAGCGGCACGCGGCGTTCGGCCGCCCAGGCCAACAACCGCCCGCCGGTTTTCACGTCATCAATCAAATCAAAGTCCATGGGGGCCAGCACCAACTGGGCACCCAGCAGTTCGTAGGCGGCTTCGGCCCAGCGGAGCATGTAATGCACGTTTCTCCGGCCACTGGACACAATATGGCGGAAAGTAAGCTCGCAGCCGGCGTTGCCCACCATTGCCCGTACGCCGGGCCGAATCGTGGCGCGGATGTGGTCTGCGAGCGAGTAAGGGGAGGTCATCACCGGCGGCATCCCTTCACAGCGATTTTCCGTGCAATAGGTCCGTATGCTATCTGGCGTGGTCACGTCCGCATTAGAAGAGGCGTGGATCGCAAAGTCGATTCCATTGCCCACATGGATTTCGGAATTCAGCACGCCGTGCAAGAGTTTCATTGGATGGCTCCTGAATGTTTTTTTGTGAAGCAGACACGAAGCTCGGGCCGGCGCCTTTGAATCGCGCCGACTTGTCCGGTCGATTCTACTTCGGTCGGAGCGATCTTCAATATCAGTTTTTAGGCCAATTTGTATGCGGCGCCGCTCAACAAGAAATAGAGCGGCAAGCCGACCCGGGCGAAAAAAAGTTGGCCCAAAAACTTCCATTGCATTTGTGTTTTCGATCTGTAGCATGGATGGCGTCTCGCAAAATCCGCGTGGCCGGTCGTTGCCGTGACGATGGTCCGTGCAGACGGCCATCAACCAACGAGACCGTTTCCCAAGATAGGATCGGACTATGCCTCGAACCGATGCAGCGTTGCCGACGGTGCGTTTCAAGTTCATGCCGACCCCAAGCGTAGGGCTGCACGTGGGCCATGCCTGGCTGCTGTTTGTCATGCAAGCCATCGGCGAGGCCCTCGAACAGCACGGCCGAGCGGTGGAACTGGTGCTCGTCGTGGACGAGATCAATATGATTTGCATGGGGCGCTCTCTCGAAGGAGTAAAAGGGGTGGGTGAAGACATCGTCCGCGACATGGAGCAACTGGGCGTCCCGCCGGACCGCACCGTCTGGAATGAAGAAGCGTATCTTGGCGACGCGCAATCGGATACGCGGCTAAAATCAATAGTCCTGGAGAAGTGGCGTCCCGAGAAGAGATTGTCAGCCAGCTATTTCCTGCGCAACGCCGCTCTGGACGCGCATCTGGGCATTACGCACATCATCCGTGGGGACGATCTCAAAGTACACAAAGAAGTCCATGAGGAGTGTTACGAGAAACTAGGCGTGGAAACTCCCGCCTTGGACTACATTCCGTTCGTTCGCCGACGTAGCGGCGAGAAGATTGGGTCGCACTACGGAGCGTACGCGATCCAACAAGTGCTTTCGCACATGTCGGTAGAGGAGTTGTTTTGCGTGTTGGTTGGACGAGGCATCCGCCTGAATGGCGAGTCCGGTCCGCCGCCGGATCGGACGACCGCCCTACGGTGGTTGCTGGACGAACCATGGGTGAACACTTGCGACCCAAAAGACAAGATGGGACGGTCGCGGTTTTTCGCGCGATTTGCCGATGCTCCGCATTTCGAGATTGATCCGCACGGCGTACCAGTCGTTTGATGGAGTTGACGTGAAAGTTCGCGGCAAGACAGTGTTGACGTTGCTGTTGTTTTCAGCACTAGGGATAGGAATCGTCATGATTAGTCGGAATATCAGAGAACGGATCCAGCGGCACTGGCCCGATCTCACCAATGCGGCGGCCGACGAATTGCTGGCCCAACGGGAAAACGCCTGGGTGCCCGCCGGGGACCGCCTGCCATTGGAGTGCGAGTCTCACGAGGGAGCGGTCATGGGCCGCGTGACCGCCAACAGTTGGCGGAGCAAGGGCCGCATTTATTTCCAGGTGCGTGGCCCCGAGTCGCCCGACGCAGACGGGTTTGTCTTTTGCGAGGCCGTTTATTCGGCAGGTGCCAGTCGCAAGGTCGAGCAATATACCCGCGACCGAGCCAGGATACTCTGGCAGTTGAACGGCCAGACCACCGCCTACAGCGCCGTGTCGCGCGAACGGTACCGTATCCGCCGCGAAGCCGGCCACGTGAAGCTTACCCTCTGGACTCTCGAACGGGAGCTGCCCGAGAGCCTGCTCTTCCGCTACCGGGAAGAAGACCAGATTGGGACGATATCCTTTTGTTTTCCGGCATCGACACAAGACGGGCAAGAAGAGTCGAGGACTCAGTTATGAAGATCAAAAAGTTCAATGCAATTCTGGCGACGGTCGTTTTGGGCGGCGCGCTGTTTGTCCCCAGCATGATAGGTCTAATGGGCCGAACCTTATGGCAACCGCTAACGTTCTCGGCCGCAGCGACGGACTCGGTGGCCAATGTGATTGCCGGCAATATGACCGCCACCGGCGATTTCACGCCGGAAGACAAACAGGTCATCTCGATCCCATGGCGGAGCAGCAAAGGGGAGATGCCCGGCAAGGCAATGCTAAGGAAGTGGGTTGATGGCGACCGGACCTATTATGAAGTCAGCGGCCCGGTAAATCCCAAATCGCTAGAAGGTGGCATAAAGGATCAAAATGGACCGTGGGGGCATCACTTTGTCCAATCCGTTTATTTTGATCGTGGCGGCAAAGCCTACGACCAATGGATCATCAATCCAAACGAGCCGTTGATATATCATTTCAATGACACGATGTGCAGGACGGGAGAGAGTCGATTGCCTTCCTCTCGTTTCCAAATCAAGGTTAAGGATAACTGGATAACCGTCACTTTCTGGTGTCACAACAACGACACGCCGCAAAATATCGCCTTTCATTATTCTGATACCGAGTCATTTCCGGAAAGCGTAAGTTGGGTGGCAACGGACACGGGGCAAAACCCAGCACTTTGTCCGCACCACCAATCAGAAAATTGGACCGACCCGTAACCATTGGCGCCAAGTTGGCGACGCGCATAAAAGATTGGAGAGACGGCAATGCACGACTGGGCTATCCGCACCCTGGCTTATAGCGTGACCTCCTTCCTGCTGAGTTTGGCGATCTATTGGCTCTTGCCCTCGTTGGCTCGAATAGTTGCTGCCTTGTCCATCAGGGGGTTGGGAGACGTTGTCTTGACTGATATCAAGAGTCAGAGCCGTGGGTTATTGCAAAAGGGGCGAGAACACGCCCTCTCGGGCCCTCAAAATACCATCGTGGGGCATATCGTGGAACCATACCTGGAACGGTTTACCGCCTGGTTCCTGGACAAGCTCGGCGAGCACCATCATGAACATTTAAGTGATCGCTGCGCCGACGCGTGTGTCGTCTGGCTCAAACGTTACCGTTGGACTACGGCCTTGGCCGTCACCCAGGTCATCATGGCGCTGATGGTGATCGGCTACATCTCAAGAGGAGTATTGTGAAATGATCAAAAGTATCATCAACCGCGTCAAGCGGACCACCGGCGACCTCGTCTTCCACATGGCGCCGGTGTGGCACCTGACCAACTTGCGGCGCGAGGCCTTCGATCACCTGGAGGATCTTCACTATCAGGCAGGATACTGCCGGGCTGGCAAGAACGAAATCATCGAGCGGCTGGCGGAGATCGAAATTGCCTTAAGCGCCGCGTCGGAAGATCCCCAGGCCAAAGTGCTCCTGGAGACGGAGCAGAGGCAGTTTACCGCCCGGCTCAAGGAGATCGAGGACTTGGAAAACAAGGCTGCGGAAGTGATCGAGACTTACAAGGAGTCGTTGCCCCAGCTCCTCGGCCAATTGGACACGGCCATCCAAATGACGCGGATGAACAAGGGGCAGCGGTCGGTGGTGAAGATGCTGGGCAACAGCAAGACCAGTGACGGCTCCGACATTGCCCACCATATTAAGAAGACCCGCGCGGAGGCCTACGCCTTGAGCGAACAACTCGACGGGCACCTGGAAGCCAACCGCCTGAGAACTCGAAAGCTGCTTCCGGCGAAGTAGCCGATCCCAGAATGCATATCGACCCGCTTTACCCAATCGCGGAGTGACAAATCCGATGAAAAAGGCACAAATCTATCGTCGCGCGAAGACGCTGTTTGCGGCCCTTCGCAACATGTTTCTGGAGGAGGAGCCGCGGGAAAAAGCCCGGCGAACGATGCGGGAAGCCACCGAGAACCTCAACCGTATCGTTTACCAGCGGTTTGCGCTGGAACATGAGTACCAATCAGACAACCTTGACGAAGAAGCCCGAATGTGGTGCCAGGAAAACCTCAAGCGGCTCAGTGAGTCGGAGCGTACAATGTCGGAGCATCTGACGGGCCTGCGTCAGCAGTACCGTACGCTGATGCTACAGGATCTGTTCTACAAGACGCTCAACGATCCCACGGTGGACTGCTACCAACAGGCCCAGGCGGCGATTCTGGAGTTGCAGGCGGCCGTGGAAGCAGAACGGACCTTGCGGTCCATGCCACAATCCCTTCAACACCACGGAATTGCCCGCTGTCTGCCGCCAATGGAAGCGGCCGAGGCGGATCGCGCTCAAGTACGCGCCTCGGATGAGATACAGCAAGACGAAATCGTTATAGACCACGAACCGGTTGACGAAAAGGTGAACAAATGAAAAGTTTTGTAAAATGGTCGGCATTTTGCTCGCTGGCCGCAGGCGTGTCGGCGGCGATTCTGTTGGGACCGGGGCGAATGTACGGTCTAGCACAGTCTCAACTATTCGAGGGGCAAGTGACCCATATCCGCCCGTTGGAAACCGAAAAACAAAAGATCACGAAATCCTTCCTGGTTGAATTGCACGGTACAACCGGCGAGGTCCACATCTTCGCCAGTTCGGATCAAAAATGGGTCATGATCCGGCCTAAGGAATGGGTCCGGGTCCGCCTTTATCCCGCTCCGCTTTGGTCCAGCCGGGTAGGCCAATGGCAGAACGGCACCATACTGTCGCAAATTACACCTCCTCCGAAACCGCAAGATGGCGCTACGGACGCCCCGCCCATCAAACAAGATGCGGCAGCACCGCTGGCGACCGATCCGCAGGCGCCGTCCGCGGGAAAATGACAAGCCTTGAAGGGGATATAACGCACGGGAACTTCGCCTGAACGCGGCGACAACACAAAACGTAATAGCAGCTTTAACCTTAGGGAGATTGAGCCATGAAACGCATTGTCCTATGGAGTCTCGTAAGTGCTGGCGTTCTATTTGTTTTCACCGTACTCCTGGTAGGTTCCAATCGTCTTTGTGGCCTACGGGGGGCCACGGTCTGCAATGGGACCGTGATGGCCATTCAGCCGAAAGGGCGGAGTAATTCAGTTATGCCCAAGGGTCGCCTGGTAAAGCTTCGCCTTGATGGCGAGCGGATATGCCTGTTTCCTAGTTCCGACCCGCAATGGACTTTAGTCCGTCCTGGCGACCGCGTTCAGGCCAGGCTTTTTCCCTCGCCGTTCTGGGCCATGGAAAACGGCCCTTGGCAAGACGGCACGTTGCTGATCAAGTCCCGACCGGAGCCGGTCAAGGTCGCAAAAAAAATTTCCAAGAGAAAATTTAGCCGCCTCTCGGACGCTATTGGCCTGGGACTCGCAGTGGCGTTTATGGGGGCAGTAATTTACACCGAAAGAACCCGGCGGCGGGACACTGTGCAAACCGATCAGTCCGACTAACGACGAGATCGCCCGGCAGGCCTCCTTGGCGGCGTGACGCGAAAGAAGAGTTGGCCCAAAACTTCTCTTGAAACCGGACACTGCGAGTGATAGAGTGACGAAGCACTAAAGGTATCTGCGGGGCCTGACTTTGCGTCGGGTATCCAGAAGGGCCTGTCACCGGGACGATCCGTCCCGGTGACAGGCCCTTTTTTTGTGCCCATAACCATTAGTGTCCGAACGTTACTCGAATAGTAGCAACTGGTTAGGGCAATGGGGTTGTCGGATTTTGTAGGATTCGCATGAGAGTGCCTGGATTAAAGGTGTTTTCTCAAATTGGATGAGGCTCAAAATCTGTAGAATTGTGTAAAGCGGCAAGCGGAGGCCGAGTTCCTTTTTGACGATCGCCACAAGCAGATAGGTTGCCACGGCGATCCAGATTTGCGATTTGACGGCGTTCGCGCTGGTTCCGTAAAAAACCTTGATCCGTAGGTGTTGCTTGATCCACTTGAAAAACAACTCGATACGCCAACGCGACTTGTACAGCAAGGCAATCGCGGTCGCCGGCAAGGAGAAATCGTTGGTCAGAAACACTAAGCGTTTGTCGCGTTCGGCATCGTAGTAGCGAATGCGACGCAACGGTTCCGGGTAACCCCGAGCCGAGTAGTAGGTTTCCAAAACGACCGTTTGATCGCATTGAACGCCGGTCGATTTGTCGACTACGTGCGAATAGCGACGGCTGAAATTGAAATTGCGTTTGGAGCGGGTAACAAAAAACGATTTTGCCTGATGGAGGACGTAGAGCCGTTCGAAGTCGAGATAGCCACGATCCATGACGTAGTAGGCGCCGGGCACGGGCATAAGATGGTCCAAAACGTTGACATCGTGCAGTTTTCCGTCGGAAATCAGGATGAATTCGGGAATGTCGCCCTGGAGATTCAGCAGCGTATGCAGTTTGACCGCACCTTTGGTTCGCCGAAACTTCGCCCAGGGAAACAGCGAAAGACACAGGTCGATGGTGGTGGCGTCCAAGGCGTAGACCGTGGCGTCGAGGTCGAGACCGAGGTCGTCGCCCAGATAGAGTTGTTTGGCACGTTGGATGAGGATCTGAGCGAAGTCGGCGTAGATGCGCCAGTCGCGTTGGTGATTGGCATGAGCGAGATTGCTGTGGGAGATCGAACTGTGAATGCCCATGTGGTAAAGTTTGGACTTCACCACGCGCAAACACGCCTCGACTTCGCGCAGACTGTGGCGATAGGTCAATTGGGCAAAGGCCATGACCCGAAATTGTTCGACACATTTGTACGTGCCGACTTTGTAGTCGCCGCCGTAGCGGTTGACGCACGTTTGAAAGCGCCGCCAAGGAATGAACTCCATGAGTTGCGAGAAAACGAATTTGCCTTCGTGCATAGCCTGCACCGATCCCCGTCAGAGGTAGAAATCGCATTTTCGATTTCAAATCGTAGCAGGTCATTTTCTTTTGCAACTCGTTGAATAGCAATTAGTTACACAGACATCTCAACAAAACGTTCGGACACTACTGACAATATATATATGGTACGACTTTGACGGAGAGTGACATCGCCGACACCCGTCTGCTGCGGGGGGTGATTTACCCAGATTCCGATGATACTACTTCTCTTGGAGATGGGGTGGATACTCTGTACGATAGGGTCGAACATAAGTATAATTGCCAAAGCGAGGTGAAAGAGACGAAGGACCAGAACGGCACGATCCACCAGTTCGAGTACGACCTGCTGGGCCGGCGGACGGTGGACAAAGTGACGTTGCCTGATCCCAACACGTTCAATGTCGATGGCGGCGTGTTGCGGATCGAACGCGGATACGAGGTGCGCGGCATGGTCGAACGGGTGACCAACTACAGCAATGTTAATGGCGGCGCCTTGTACGTCGTCAACGAAGTTGAGTTGGTCTACGACGACTTCGGCAATCTCATCGCCGATCATCAAGAGCATGACGACGCCGTGAACCAAGACACGTTGCAGGTCCAATACGCCCACGCCAACGGCGCGGCGAACCACGCACGGCTGACCGCGATCACTTATCCCAACGACCGCGTTCTGCATCACGAGTACAGCACCGGCAACGATAACAACCTCAGCCGCTTAAGTTACCTTTCGGATGTTGACGCTGGCGGCACTCGGCTGGCCGAGTACACTTATCTTGGGGCTGGGCAGATCGTGAAGGTCGATTACTCACAGCCGGACTTGCGTTACAACCTTGCCTACGGCTCGGGCAACGATCCATACGACGGCCTCGACCGTTTTGGCCGGGTGGTGGACTTGTTGTGGCGAGACTATGGGGCCAGCAGCGACGCGGTACGGATCAAGCACGGCTACGACCGTGCGAGCAATCGTCTGTGGCGAGAGGACGCGGTTGCGAAGTCGCAAGGCACACCGGTCTATCTGGACGAACGCTACACCTACGACGGCATGTACCAGTTGGCCGCCCTCCAGCGCGGGCAGTTGAACGCCAACGAGGACGGCCTAGTCGCCGACTCCAAAACCTTCGCCGAGCAGTGGACGCTTGACCCGCTGGGCAACTGGGGCAACTTCAAGCAAGACGACGACGGCGACGGCGATTGGGACTTGGACCAAAACCGGACTCACAACGCGGCCAACGAACTTGAGGAGATCGCGACGAGTTCCGACAACATTTTTCACGACCGGGTCGGCAACATGGTCCGCGCGCCGAAACCCGACAACTGGAACTCGCACTATCATCTGGAGTACGACGCTTGGAACCGTCTCGTAACGGTTTACGACGCCACGGAGACGTATTTGGTTGCCGGCTACGACTACGACGGCCTGAACCGCCGAGTCATAAAAGAGACGTACGACGCCGGCGGTTCCTTGACCGAGATGCGGCACTATTACTACAGCGACCAGTGGCAAGTACTCGAAGAGCGCGTACAGCAAAATTACGGCAGTAGCGGCTCGGCCTCCGCCCCCGAGTCGTTATACCCCGAGCGTCAATTCGTCTGGGGCTTGCGTTACGTGGACGACTTGATCCTCCGCGACCGCGACACGGACACCAACCCGGCCACCGGCAACTACGGCAAGACCGCCTCCGGCTTGGAAGAGCGCCTCTACGTCCTCCAAGACCCGAACTGGAACGTGGTAGCAATCGCCAACACGTCTGGCGCAATTCAAGAGCGTTACCGTTACGATGCCTACGGCAAGCCAAAATTCTTAAGTGAGACTTTTGGCTCTCCCAGTGAGACCTCCAGCTATTCCTGGGAAACCCTCTTCTGCGGCTACCGCTGGGACGGCAATGTTCAGTGGTATCATGTCCGCGAGCGCATTCTCCGCCCCCACCTCGGCCGCTGGGACCGCAAAGATCCAATTTGGGATGACGATAACCCGTACCGCTATGTGCGCAATAGACCAACTGAGTCAGTTGATCCTCTAGGCATGTATCTCTGTACATGTAACGCAGTGGCAGGGTTTCCCCCCCATCTACCAATTAGATTTCCTCAAACTGCTTATGAATACGCCCAAGGGCAATGCCGGTATGTTCCGTCGGGGGCAACTACCCCTCCACCAACTTATCCGGCATGGTGTAACCGAGATTGGCTTTGTATGCGAATCCCATGCTTTACGAGAAACAAATATGTTTCAGTTGTTGTCCGTAGGGCTCCAACGGTTTTAACTTGGGCTCTCGATTCTACCTATAAAACACCATGTCCATAACTAACGTAAAGATCATTGAGGTAGTAACACTAAATGAACTACTTCAGTTGTAGGATTTATCGTTCAATTGATTGCTTCATTTAACAGGAAAATGATATGCTCAATACTGTAATGAAATTACAAGCGTGCTGTCATGTTGGCATGCGCTTTGCATTCGCAGGCATCTCCACCTTTGCTTTTTGTCTGCTGTATTACTTCTCATTGGCGAATGCGGATGTCACTAATGGAGAAGGTGATCTCTTTGAGCAGTCAGGTCTTCGTTGGGAATGGAAGACATTCCCATTAAGGCAAGTTAAGAGTACGAAATTCCGGCACGAAAACCTCCTGAATAGAGATAGGTTAAATGAAACTGACGGTTTAGCAGCGAATGACGTTCAAGCAATAGCGGTTTCCCATGATGATGTCTTTGCTTTTGGAACAAATCATGGTCTGTCGATTCTTAGAAAGGGTATATTGCAGATGTTTACTGGCCCTGAGCATGTTGTACTGACTGGTGCTTCAGAGCCTACGACATTTGTTGTGCCCGGAAATAGTCCATTGGTTGGTAATGATGTTCGGGCAGTTCTTTTTACTAGAGATGGAACTCTTTGGGTGGCAACGTCCCGTGGGTTGTGCCGCTTTCGCACGGATTTATTGGAAGTGCTGCGAATCAAATCATTGTCACCGGATATCCTACCCTGGAATGACTTTGTGATGACACGTTTCTACGACACGACAGCACTGTTTGCCAGCAGTTCGGGAAAAATCTTTGCTGGAGGACATCACTCCCGGGTTACAACAGTTGATCCTAACACAGATACCGTAGAAACAATTTATGAAGCGGGAGATGAAAATCAATGTGTGATGGGCTTTGCAGAAGATAATGAGAAAAACTTATGGGTTGGAGTTATGGGGTTGGGAGTGCTTCGACGCGATCCAGAGGGAACGTGGAAACTGCACACGAAAAAAACTGATCCCTGGATTCCATCCAACAACGTGACCTGCCTCTGTATCGATTCAACTCAAGCATTGTGGGTTGGAACGGAAAAGGGGATCGGTGTTCGACTTCCCGATGGAACAAGTCGCATTTACACCACCGGTTCAATTTTACCTAACGTCAACGTGCGCGGGATTCAAGTGCGCAGATCGGGCGATGTCTGGGTGGCAACAGAAAAGGGATTTGCTGTATTTTCCGATGAGGGCTGGCGGTATCCGGTTCCCGATAAACCTTTTTTCCTTGCAAGCGGTGGATGGAATCCAATGGTGGAGACTGACAAAGGTGTGGTATGGCTCGGGACCTCGGATGGTGTCTTGATTAACCCAAGGTTTCGGATTGTTAAGGAGAATCCAGTTCAGACAAGCCGTGCAAATATTAAGAAAATGATTGAAGAACGCTTTCCAATAGTGTCTGTTGAGCATAACGTTGTGGGAGACGGAAGCCGAAGTGTGTGGTGGTATGACGGTAATAGACTTCTGAGTTATGATGGAAAGACTTGGACTGACCACACTTACCTTCTTGTGAATGACTCGTGGGCAGTTCTAAAGTGTGATTCTCAGCATCGCATTTGGATCCTTACGGGCCATGGCTTGATCCAGGTGGATCCGGGCGGAGAGCCCACCCCGGTCAAATTGCCAGGGGAGCGCCACACCTGGGCCTTCAACTTGGCTGAAGGTGGCAGTGGGACAATCTACTACGCAGATGGGACATACCGAGTCTACGCGCTGAAGGGCAAACAATGGAATGTGCTCGGAGACGGCACGTTTCCGGATGGATGTCTTCAGCCCGTGCAAATGCTTGAGGATAAGAAAGGACGATTGTGGGTGGTGGATATGAACTTCGGTTTGGTTAGGTTCGATGGTCGAAAAGTCACACATGTTTCTCGGCTTGGTGTACTCGCAGGATGGCAGGTAAAGAGTGTCTCGTTGTTGCCAGATGATGTCATACGCGTGTCAGCTCTGCGACGTACCAGTCAGGGCGTTGAGCGAAAGGTGTTTCTTTGCCGCGACGACCATGTTGTCCAGGCTCAAAATAAATGATGTTACACGAAGGAACAAAGGAGAACAAAGGGAAACAAAGGACCGGGTGTCCTGGTCCAGCGAGTCTTGACAACCGATAAGAAGTAGACCTGTTTCCCGCAGAATGGCGGGAAAAAAGGCGTTGGGGGAGTTTTGGGGTCAGGGAGTTTTGGGGTCGGGAGGGGAGTTTTTGGGGGAGTTTTTGGGGTCAGAGCGCCATTAGTCATTAGTGACGCAATCTCCGCCATGGCCGGCACCGCCTATGCCTACAACGACTCCGGCCAGCAGACCTCGACGCGCAAGTACCATCTGATTCCCGACTCCGGCGTCGGCCTCTCCGACACACACTACGCCGAAACCTCTTTGGGCCACGACTCGACGGGCCGGCAAAACAAACTGACCGCGCCCGGCGGCACGATCACCGGCACCACCTTCGACTGCCGCAACAACCCGACCGATATCCGCGTGGGCACCAGCGCCGGCAACATGGTGCTAGTGACCGAGCTCGATTACGAGGGCAGCGGCGGCGATTGCGCGTGCAGCGGCGGACTGGAGGGCGGATTATTGAGCACGCTGACCCAGCGCGTCGACGCCGGCACTACGCGCGTCACCGAGTACCAATACGACTGGCGCAACCGCCAGGAATACGCCATTGATCCGGCCGACGCCGACGATCGCGTGATGTACACCAAGAATTATTTCGACAACCTCAATCGCGCTTGGAAGGTCGAGCGCTACTACGACGCCGACGCCGACGGCCACTTCCCGCTCGACGACACGGTCGACGACGGCGACCGGCTGCTGGCCCGCGGCAGGACCTACTACGACGATTTGGGCCGCGCGTACAAGACCGAGACCTACGCGGTCGATCCGTCGGACGGCACGGTGGGCAACGCGCTTACCAACAACACCTGGTACGACGCCGCTGGGAACGTCATCAAGCAAAAACCGGCCGGCTCGGATTCCTTCAGCAAAACTTCCTATGACGGAGTCGGCCGGGTAACCAAAACATACCTCGGTTACGACACCGACGAAACTTTATACGCCGACGCCGACGACGTTACCGGCGACACTATTTTCGAGCAGATCGAAACCACTTACGATCCCCAGGGAAATACGACGTGGATTGTCAGCCGTAGCCGCTTGCACGACGCCACCGGCACGGGCGAATTGACCACACCCGGCGGCGCGCAGCCTAAGGCCCGGGTTTCTTACATGGGAACGTGGTGCGACCAGATCAGGCGTCAGACCGCCACGGCCAATTACGGCACCAACGGCGGCAGCGCTCCCACTCGGCCCAACAGCGCGCCGTCATCGAGTGATACCGTGCTGGTATCGACCGTCGAGTACGACACCTCGACCGGCGATGCGTACCAGACGGTCGATCCAGCCGGTCGCGACGACCGCAGCGAGTTCGACGACGCCGGCCGCGTCACCAAAACCACTCAAAACTACACCGACGGCAATCCCGCCACCGGCGACGCCGACGAGGACGTGACGGTCGAAACCGTTTACACCATCGACGGGGCGGTTTCGACGCTGACGGCGAAAAACTCGACCACCAACGATCAGGTTACACGGTACATCTATGGTACGTCGGTGGGTGGGATTTCGCCGTTAATCTACCGAAACGACCTGCTCCGGGCGGTAATCTACCCCGATAGTGACGACCCCACTACCCTCGATGGAAACGGCACGGATGGGGTTTACGATCGGGTGGAACATAAGTATAATCGCCAGGGCGAGGTGAAAGAGACGAAGGACCAGAACGGTACGGTCCACGCGTTCGAGTACGACAAGCTCGGGCGTTCGACGGCCGACAAGGCCACCACGCTTGGGACCGACGTGGACGACGCGGTTCGCCGAATCGAGCGCGATTACGAGGTGCGGGGCATGTTGGTAAAAACGACCAACTACGACGCCGCCACCGGCGGTTACGCCGTCAACGAAGTCGATCTCTCCTACAACGATTTTGGCCAACCAAAGGTCGAACATCAGGAGCACGACGGCCAAGTGGACCAAAACACGTCACAGGTTCAATACGCCCACGCCGACGGGACGAACAACCACGCGCGGCTCACCGCGATCACCTACCCCAACGGTCGCGTCCTGCACCACGAATACAGCAGCGGCAACGATAGTAACCTGAGCCGCTTAAGTTATCTTTCGGATGTCGACGCAAACGGTACTCGGCTGGCCGAGTACACATATCTTGGTGCCGGCCAGATCGTAAAAGTTGATTACCCGCAGCCTGACCTGCTGTGCAATCTGGCCCACGGCGCGGGCGACGATCCCTATGACGGCCTCGACCGTTTCGGCCGCGTTGTTGACCTGCTTTGGCGAGACTACGGCAGTTCCGCCGACGCGGTTCGGATCAAGCACGGCTACGACCGCGCGAGCAACCGTCTCTGGCGGCAGGACACGGTGGCCGCGGCCAACAGCGTCGATTTGGACGAACTTTACACCTACGACGGGATGTATCAGTTGGCTACTCTCGATCGCGGCCAACTGAACGGGACCAAGGACGGACTGGTTGCCAATTCCAAAACTTTCGCCGAGCAGTGGACGTTGGACCCGACCGGCAACTGGAACAATTTCAAGCAAGACCCCGATGGCAACGGCTCGTGGAACCTGGACCAGGACCGCGACCACAATACGGCCAACGAAATCTCGGAAATTGAGGACAGTTCGACCCGCGTTGCCCACGACCGCTCGGGCAACATGGTCCGCGCTCCAAAACCTTCCAACTGGAGCGACCACTATCACTTTGAGTACGACGCCTGGAACCGTCTTGTCACCGTCTACGACGCAGACGGCACAACTCTGGTTGCCGGCTACGACTACGACGGCCTGAACCGACGAGTCATAAAAGAGGCCTACACCTCCGGCTCTTTGGCCGAGATGCGCCACTATTATTATTCGCGCGACTGGCAAGTATTGGAAGAGCGCGTACAGCAATGTTACGGCTCCAGCGGCTCGGCCTCCGCCCCCGAGTCCCTATACCCCGAGCGTCAATTCGTCTGGGGCCTGCGGTACGTGAACGATCTCGTTCTCCGCGACCGCGACACCGATACTAATGGCACGCTCGACGAGCGCATCTATGCTCTTCAAGACCCGAACTGGAACGTGGTTGCGATAGCCAACACCAGCGGCGCGATTCAAGAGCGTTACTGTTACGATGCCTACGGCAAGCCGAGTTTCCTCACCTCAGCTTTTGTGGTCCGCAATCCAAACGTCTCCAGCTACGATTGGGAAACCCTCTACTGCGGCTACCGCTACGATTACCACACCGATTCCGACGTGAAGTGGCACATCGCCGGCCACCGCATCCTCCTTTCCCATCTCGGCAGATGGAACCGAAGAGATCCAATTGAAAGTGACGTAAACCTCTACCGCTACGTCGGCAATAATCCAGTAAGCCTGACGGACCCTGTAGGACTACGTAAAACGGACCCTGTAGGACTATGTAAAGACGACATAGAACAGCCTCCGACACTGCCGGATTTGGATGAGTTGGCCGAAGTGCTGGCGAACGTTGGCCAATTTAAGCAGTTCCCAGATCGTTCGGGCATATTCGCTCCCCACCCTGGTGGACACCCGCCAGTTCGTCGCCCCAGCGGATGGCCGCCAACATCGGGCTTCTACTGGCCGGGAAGGCCCTTCGGGTGGCCCTACGGGTGGCCTATGACACCCGATGATATTCGTGAATTGATGGAAGGACTCCTGGACGCCTTGGAGGAAATGGGCCTGATCCGACAACTCCCTCCAGGGTCAGGAGAGGGCTTGGCGGGGATACTCAACGGACTGCAACAAATGGACATCTTGCCTAGTCTGCAAGATTTAGAGGACCGTATACTAAGCTCGCCGGCAATCCAAGCTGCTTTGGAAAGGTTTGGCATGGTTGATCTGAGAAATCCATACAGGTGGTAGCTCTATTTAATGCACAATGAGTCAATCGAACATCGCATGTCACGAAAGGTCTCAAATGATAGTGTTCCCCAACTTTATGCCACGGTTGACGTGTATACTGGCAATGCTTCTTCTATTGCCCACGGTGGTTTGTGGTTCGACGGCCGAAGAAAAACTTAACCAGGGATTGGAAGCCTACGAGAAGCAGGATTATGATCTGGCGCTGCAATGTTACACGGAGGCCATCCGCCTTGATCCGCGCCATGCCAAAGCGTACAGCAATCGCGGCCTGATTTACGCGATCAAGGGCGAATACGACAAGGCGCTCGCCGACTGCAACAAGGCCATCCGTCTTAACCCGAGATTGTTCATGCCATACTTCAATCGCGGCTTGACATACCAGTACAAGGGAGACTACGACAAGGCGATTGCCGACTACAGCAGGGCCGCCAAAATCAATCCCAAGCTGGCACTGCCATACAGCAATCGCGGTCAATGCCGCGACAGAAAGGGACAACATGACAAGGCGATTGTCGATTTCAATAGGGCTATCCGAATCGACCCGAAATACGCGCTGGCATACGCCGGTCGCGGCTTGGCTTACACGAATAAGGGCAAGTATGACAAGGCAATCGCCGACTGCACCAAGGCCATCCAAATCGACCCTAAACTGGTCGAGGCATATTACCACCGTGGCGTAGCCTACGCCAAAAAGGGTGACTTATATCTGGCGATTGCCGACTTTACAGAGGCCATCCGCATCAAACCTGATTGTGCCGAAACATTCCATGCTCGCGGCTTGGTTCATATAAACAACAACAACTACGACGATGCGATCACCGACTTTTCCAAAGCCATCCACATCAATCCGAAAGACGGCGAAAACTACTATTGGCGCGGCTATACCTACGAAAAAAAAGGCGAAGACGCCAAAGCGGAAGAAGACTTCGCGCAGGCGAAAAAACTCGGCTTCAAAATGGAAGACGGTGACAAAAAGAAGGAATAGGAAGTTCTGAGGATTTGCTTCCAGCAGAACGGAAAATGCCGGACCAGACGTCTTCGTAACCGTTCACACCCCGGGGAGCAATGAAGGAGCGGAATTGTGGGCGAGATGAGCCTCGACGGCGGATGTGACGAAGGAAAATACATCGCGACGCTGCTGACGACAACTCTCAATCACCGTCAGCATCGTCTCCACAAATCGACTGCCACCAAGGGAGTTTTGGGGGAGTTTTGGGGTCAGAGGGGGAGTTTTGGGGTCAGAGCGCCAGTAGTCATTAGCAGCACAATATCCAACAACGACGTGATGTCATACGACGGCATATATCAGTTGGCTACCTTGCAGCGCGGCCAACTTAACGCGAACAAGGATGGCTTGGTTGCCGAGTCCAAAACCTTCGCCGAGCAATGGACGCTCGACCCGACGGGCAACTGGACGAATTTCAAGCAGGACACCGATGGCAACGGCTCGTGGAACCGCGACCAGAACCGCACGCACAACGAAGCGAATGAAGTTGCCACGATTGCCGGCGCGAGTACGCACGTTGCCCACGACGTTGCCGGCAACATGATTCGTGCGCCGAAGCCTTCCGACTGGTCAGACCACTATCACCTGGTCTACGACGCCTGGAACCGATTGGTGACGGTCTTTGACGCCGACGGCGAAACGTTGGTGGCGGGGTATAACTATGATGCGTTAGGCCGGCGGGTCGAGAAGGAAACATACTCAGGCGGGTCGCTGACCGAAATCCGGCACTATTACTACAGCAACCAGTGGCAGGTATTGGAAGAACACGTTCAGAGCAATTATTATTCCGGCAGTTCCTCCTCCAGCCTCCAGCCTCCAGCCCCCAGCCTCCAATACGTCTGGGGCCTCCGTTACATTGACGATCTCATATTGCGTGACCGCGACGCCGATAGTGATTCCGAAACCGGCAACTACGGTAAGACCGGCTCCGGGTTGGAAGAGCGCCTCTACGCCCTCCAAGACCCAAACTGGAACGTGGTCGCCATTGCCGATGCGTCCGGCGACGTGCAGGAGCGGTACTGTTACGACGCCTACGGCAGGCCAAGTTTCCTAACCTCAGCTTTTGTAGTCCGCAATCCGAATGTTTCCAGCTATTCCTGGGACGTTCTCTACACGGGCCGCCAGTATGATCCCGAGACCGGCTTCTACCACTGCCGTATGCGTCCTTTGGGATCGGGCTTAGGAAGATTCCTCGGAAGAGATCCGATTTGGGATGACGACAACCCCTACCGCTATGTCCGCAACAACCCGGTCGTTTACGTCGATCCCACAGGAGAAAAAGTCTACTGGTGTGCGCGAGATGTAGACAACCCGGCAGGGACAGGCGACCATCACTACATAGTCGTCGTGCCGGATAATCCAGATGACTTCCCCGGCCAGTTGAACGACCTCTTTGGAGGGAAACAGGGATTTACGCTTGCTGGATTTGAGAAAAACGGCTGCCTCGTGTATGAAAAGAATAATCAGGCGGACATTGCCGCAACGAGAGAGTTCAATGCCCCAGACAGATACAGTAAGTGCCCCAATAAGTACAAGTCTGGTTGGAGTCAGGATTGCCACGAAGTTGACCCTCCTAACGGGATGAGCGATACGCAGTTCATTAACAAGCTGCTTGAAGATGCCAACAATTACGCACAGAACACCAAGGGCAAGTGCGTTGAGTTCGATGTTTGGTGGGGGCCAAATTGTGCGAGTTGGACCAACTCCTTGTTTGCCTCTGCAGGTGTGAGCGAGGCGGATCGCAATAGGTTAGGAGAGTTTGGGTTTTTGTGGGGTTTTTTGGGGGGACAGATTTTGGAGAGGAAGTTATTATCCCCGGCAATAGGTTCGATCCTCCTAAGATAACATAGGGGAGTTTTGGGGGAGTTTTGGGGTCAGAGCGCCAGTAGTCATTAGCAGTACAATATCCGACAACGACGTGATGTCATACGACGGCATGTACCAGTTGGCCACCCTCCAGCGCGGCGAACTCAACGCCAACAAAAACGGTCTGGTTGCCGAAACCAAAACCTTCGCCGAGCAGTGGACGCTCGACCCGACCGGCAACTGGACCTAACCGGACCTAATCGGACCTAATCGGGGGACACATCCTAATCGGGGGACACATTACTAGTTTTGGCACAATGGGAAGACTACGAGGATGTCGATGTGAAGCTGGACTACACCGACGATGATTTCGTTGTCGATCTACTTTGGTACGATTACGGCACTGGCCTGCTCCCCAAAAACTGATCCATGTGTTATGAGAGTCCAAGAGCCCCTGACGGGGGCGAGGAGGACTCTCGATGTCACAACGAAGAAAACCACGTCTTCACGCTGACCTATCCCAGCGGACACATCTGGAAGTTCCACGATTTCGATCAATACGACTATCCCGAGGGGGCGCTAAAGGAGTTCTCCTCGCCCGGCGGACAGACCGTAACGGCCACCTACGACGGAAACGACCGGCTCACCCGGTTGCAGCGGACCAACGGCACGACCGTCGAGTCGTTCCAGGACGCCGTCACCGTGGCCCGCTTCCCGAACATGCTATCCGACGAGCCGGAAGTTCTGCGAGCTACCGGAACAATGGACGTTTCGCCCATCGCCACGAACGAGGGGGCGCAGCACAAAGTGCAGCAGTTGGGGCGCGAAAGAGTGCCGGTCGATGCGACGGTGTGCGACAACGCGACAATGCAAGAAGGAAAAGGCTCTTTCCGTAACAATCGACACGTTGCCAACTTAGGCGAACAGGTGCGACCGAATACGAAAGCACGCCCGGCAGGACTCGAACCTGCAACCTGCGGATTAGAAGTCCGCTGCTCTATCCATTGAGCTACGGGCGCAACTCACAAACGATGCAATTATAGCCGATCTTTCCCCATCGGTCACAGCCAACACCCCATTGGAGGATTTGACGGCCTCGATTCGTAGACTCCTACATGTTATTAGGTAAGCTTCCCGAGAAGGCAAGCCGTCTGAAGGATACTCAATCGCTCTATTGCCGGGCCACAAAAAAACCCGGAATTGTTCGACCGCGATAAGGCCCGCTTCCAGCGGCGACTCCGCATGCTGCCGCCGACCAAATAACGACTTAACACAGAACCCCCAGGTCACCCTATCCTGCCCACGCTGCCAACATTCCGGCAATACTGACATTGACCCACCTGCGTTGCTATATATAATCCGCCCGAGTGTACTCTCCTCTGGATTGAGGCGAGTCGATATCCTCATCTCCGTCGGACGGTGGAATTTTCCGCATTGCCGGCACAGTTCACGAAAAAGGAATAATCAAACGGGCGCCGTGGTTCGATTCTAATAAGTAACGGTGCTCGAATTTCCGTTCATTGCGAAGGACACGGAAGCCATGCGAATCAACGTATCGCGGTGTTTGATTGCCGTATTTTCGGCGACACTACTATCCGGTTGTTCCAGCAGCCAGTTGGGTATGCCCAACTTGGCCTTCTGGAAGCGCAGCCCGTTCCAGTCCACGCCGTTAGCTACGCCGGGCCAAGTCGGCTCGCCGGTCAGACCCTCGGCGGTTGCGGCTAACAGCGGCGCCAAGGCCCCGGTCGGCAGCTACGCCGCGGCGACCGCCGCGACCACCGCGCCGGCATGGACTCCACCGAACACGCCGACGGTCAACGTCACGCCCGGCACCGTCTACCCCTCTCCGCAGAACCCGTACCCAACGACCACGCCGCCCGCATACACTGCAAGCACGGCCGGTGTCCCGGGCGCTAGAGCATACGGCACTCCGCAGCCGAAATCTTACAGTCCGGGCGGTTCGTACGGCACTCCGACCGTGCCGCCCATTTCGCCGTACGGCGGCACAAGCACCCCCAGAAACTCGGCCGCTCCTGCTTACTCGCCCCCGGCCGGATCTTCCTACAATGCCGCGGGAAACCCGCCCAACAGTTACACCCCGACCAATACGCCTCCGAAAAGCTATAATCCGGTCCGCCCCGCTTCGTCATATCAGAACATTCAGCCGAGTCCATACGGCGGCACAAGCGGATACAACGGCAACAATCCGGGAACGAACCGATACTCCGCCCCTAAGGCCAAAGCCGCCAGCCCACCTCCCTACGGCGCGGGCCGTGGAACAGAAAGCTACGCCCCGCCGGCAGGTTCTCGCTACGGCGACGGCGCTTACGCGCCGTCGGCATCGAATCCGGGCAGTTACGATACCCCCGCCGCCACGTCCCCTTACGGCGACGGTTCGCGTTACAAAAACACCACGCCGAACTATTCCGGTCCGTCGGGGACCGATTCCACGCCGTCGACCGACAATCGCTATCCCACGCCGGGCAATCGTTATTCGTCGTCCGGCGGCAACGCACCGCTGATGGGGAGCCGCTATTCGTCTCCATCAGCCGCGCCGACGACGACCGGCAGCGGCGGCCACTCGCCGCCTGCTTCCAGCTACACCCCGCCAAGCTCTGGCAGTACAGGCTATACCGCGCCTAGCGGGACAAGCAGGACGACGCCGGACGCCAGCCGTTACAATCCACCTTCGTCCGGCGGCACGACGCCAGCCTACCGTCCCGGCAGCACCGGCGACTACGTGCCGCCTCAGGGGAACTGAATCGCTACCGGGAATCGCCCCAACAGCGTCAACCCTTCCGCCGCCGAAACGGTTCACCGCACCGTTCCCCCCCGTGACGCCCGGCCAACCCAAGGCTTCCGATTCCCTTCGTCGCCCCTTGACGCAATCAAAGGCTCCCGCCAGAAAAGAACTGCATGTCCTTTGTCGGATCGAAGTGGTTGCGGTTAGCGATGCCGTTTAAGCCATCTGCGAATCGGGCCATCTCGGGGTCGCTTGTCGGGGACCGGAATAGGATATGGTTCTGGTGCCTCCTTTAGCCCAGCGGTCGCCGCTTGCCAAATGGCATGTGCGATTTCCTCATGACAAATGTCACTGTGCGCGCCGGAAACTCCGTCGCCATTGCAGATGACACGGCTGCAATCGATGTTGTAGATCCCGCCGATACGGAATTGATATGGTTCATTCGGGCTTTTGACGAGTAAGTCCGTGCTGTGGCAGCTAGGTCCTCGCAGTCCGAAATCACCCACAGCGCCAAACTCGAGCAGCGGTCTCTTCTTAATAGCGTATGCTCTCGGCCCTCCACACCATGCGGCCCACCGGTATATCGTACAAACGGCATAATCGTGTTCCGACTGTGTCGTTATAATTGGCCCTTTGACCAATCGCCGAACGACAATGGGGTAAAAATGCCCAGGTGGTCCGCGGCGACGATCTTTGTTGCCAGTAACTTCGGCCTTGATATCTCCACAGTACGACCAGAGCGATAAAGCTCCCTGCACAAGGCACAACGAATCCACTGGCTTCGCCGTGGAAATGCTTGTGTCGGGTCCTTTAACACACCCGGACACCACGATGCAACCGAAGCTATGTCCCATCAAATGAAACCGTACATCGCGTCCCTTCGTAGCTTGCTGCATTGAACTCAACAACTGGTGAGCGCCGGCTTCCCCAACAAGCAAAGCCCGCTCCTTCATCCGCCAGAACGACAGATAACCCAACATGCGTTGCCACCAGCTAAGGTTGTCCGCCGCTTGAACTAGTGGCCCGCGATTCTCGGCTTGGATTTCCTTGTACAGTTCATCTGGATTGAATGGCTCGCCGTACTCCTCTGCAGGTACTTTCGCGCTGCCAGTTCGAGGTTCTGCTTCGGACTGCAATTCCTTAAAGGCGAGAGAAAGTTCTTTGGGCAACTCTTCTGGCGGAGGACCTTGTGCAGCGATGCGAATCTTCCGCAGTGCCGCGCGAGCACGCGGAGTATTCGGAAACTGCTTCTCATAGAAGTCGAATTCACTTTGGATCTGTTGTTCCCTTGTAGCCATGCCTTGCGCCTGAAGCGCCCTCACCTCTTCATTACCAAATGGCAGGCTCGGCCAGTGTAAGCCGACGAGAAGGGGGCGAAAATTGGGACGCACCTTACGCATGGCTCGAAGGTCCTCGTCGCAACTCGCCATTTCCTTGACCCATTTGTTGTATTGAGTTTTGGCGTCGTCAATGTCATTCAGCCACCCGTGGCTGAAGATGAAGACATCGGTTATCGGGCGGCCCCTTAATTCGCGCAAGATATCGTCGCTAACCAAGGTGCCATTCGTTCGCTGCCGCTCGATTCCGGTTTCGTTATAGTGAACAAGAAAATCCGGCCCATTTGTGTTCGGAACAGTTTGTAACCCCGGTGTTGAGTCGGTTTCAGCAAAACAGACAACACCAAGGCTCATCACAAGGAACATCATTCCCAGCGCTGTTAGATAAACCAGGCCCCGACATGCGAATCGAAAGATAGAAGTCATCACTTCCCCTCCATTTTGGAACGAAAACGGGGCAGGTGCGATTAAGACAGAATAGGTAATTCCCAACAGCCAAAACTCCCGACACTCGACCTACATCCACGTGTTAGTGTGGAAAAATCAACCAACGAAACAGCCGATAGCTTATGAAATCGTTTCGCGCTAGTCAACACCCCGCCAGGCTACTACCGCGGAAATTCTGTCGCGACTGCCGGTGTTAAACCGGAGACTTGGTGTTTTCCCGATTACGACCACGATCTTCCTGCCCATTAAACCCACGAACATTTGCCGGCCTACTTTTCGACGATGACCAACAACTCGACCGCCGCAAGACTCGTTTAACCCGGAGCCGTCGGCGACGGTGGGTTGGGGGATGCCTCTCCGTCGCCGACGGCTCCGGGTTAAACGAGATGAGCGGGAGTGTGAAATGGAGCATCGTTTTTCGGGATACTCCTGCTCGCGGGCCGATTCTGATAAGATGGCGTTTGGACTTTAATTCGTATCTGTTGCGGAAGGTTCGCGTAGGGTGGGTCAAGCGCAGCGCAGCCCCATCAAAAACCGCGAAAATGCGTGGTGGGGCCGCGCTGCGCTTGACCCACCCTACTTTCCAGCGGAGAGAATCTCTGTGTTGATCGGACCGGTATTCACGCGCGAGTTGGCGATTGCGCCGCGGCGGACCAAGCTGTACGTCGCCCGGTCGGCGTACCCGCTGGCGCTGTTGGTGTTGATGAGCACGGCGTGGCTGGTCCTGACCGGGACACAGTTGGTCCAGGACGTCGGCGATCTGGCCCGATTCGGCACGGTCCTGTTCCAGATACTCGCCCCATTGCAGTTGGCGTTGGCGATATTTTTCTCGGCGTTGCTGGCGGCCAGCGAGGTTGCCCACGAAAAGGACCGCCGCACCCTGGTCCTGCTGCTGTTGACGAACCTTTCCAACAGCGAGTTGGTGTTGGGCAAGCTCTTGGCGAGTCTGCTGAGCGTGTTGGTGATGTTGGCCGCCGCGCTGCCGGTGTTTTTGTTGACGGCGCTGTTGGGCGGCGTGTCGTACGGACAGATTGCCCGGGCAATGGCCGTCACGTTGGCCGCCGTGTTGGCCTGCGGCAGCCTTGGATCATTGCTGGCGCTGTGGCGTGAAAAGACGTTCCAGGCGCTGGCCTTGACCGTGTTGGTTTTGGTGGCGTGGCTGGCCCTGGGCGAGATCGTCGCCGCCGGGGTGCTGGGAGAGCGTTTCGGCGGGTTGCCCTGCCGCGCGCTGGCCGCGGGATTTAGTCCCTGGCAAGCGATCCAGGAGGCCGCGCGGCCTTATGCGTACGATCAACCGGCGCTCGGACCGCTGGGTACGCCCGTCAATCTGTTCCTCGTAACTGCCGTGGCCATCTCGTTGTTGCTCAACGGCTTGGCGGTGGCGCTGGTACGGGTGTGGAACCCGTCAAGGGAGGAAAGAAAAGGGAAGGGGGAAAAGAGAGGAGAGATTGAAGACACGGCGTCGAATACTGTTTCCCTCGCCCCTCGCCCCTCGTCCCTCACCCCTCAGCCAACGCGGCGGGTATGGGACAATCCGGTTATCTGGCGGGAGATGCGGACCTGGGCTTATGGGCGCAAAATGCTCGTGGTGCGGTTGGCTTATCTCGTGCTGTTCGGCTTGGCCGCGGGAAGCCTCTACATGATGTTTTCCGGCGGGCAGTTGACTACCCAAGGCCCGCCGGTGCTGGCGGCGCTGATGCTTTTGAGCCTCGTGCTGGTCAATGCCCAGGCCGTGACCTCGCTGACCAGTGAGCGCGACGCACGGGCGTTGGACCTGCTGTTGGTAACCGATCTGACGCCCAAGGAGATCGTCTTCGGCAAGTTGGGCGGCGTGTTTTACAACACCAAGGAGATGGTGCTGCTGCCGATGCTGTTGTGCGTGGGGCTATGGCTGACCGGAACGCTGAGCCTCGAGCATCTGCTGTACGTGTTGGGCGGTCTGGCGGTGATGTACGTCTTCGTCGCCACGTTGGGCCTGCACGCCGGAATGACTTACGCCAACTCGGGCGCGGCGGTGTCTACCAGCCTGGGGACGGTTTTCTTCCTGTTGGTCGGCGTGGCGGTGTGCATGAGGATCATGATAGCCTTCTCCGGCTCGTTCGGCGCACAGTTGCTGCCGTTCGTCGCCTTCATGGTGTTTGGCGGCGTGGGGCTTTACGCCGTGCTGGGTGCCCGCAACCCGTCGACGGCGATCGGGTTGGCGTCGTTTCTTTGCCCTTTTGCCACTTTCTACGCGATCACCAGCTATCTGATGAATCCGCCGGCTCCGTTGGCGGCGTTACTGGCGACGGTGGCCGCTTACGGCTTCACCACCGCGGCTATGCTGGTGCCGGCGATCTGCGAGTTCGACGTGGCCACGGGACGGACGACCATCGAGGAGTGATTACCGATGGTAGCCCAGCGACTTGACCACCGCCAGTATCTCATCGAACGTGACGAAGCGGCGGCGATGAAGTAGCTTGTACTGGTCGATAGCCCGGGCCAATTCGGCGGCATCCGGCGACAGATCGTCGTGTGTGTTGCCGAACTGTCTCCGCTCGCTGTTCGGCATCCGCTCTACGGTTGCCGGATTGCGACGATCAAAAAACGGAACGGGGCTCTCTAGCGATGGAGAATCCATTGTCTGAGACATCCCTTGACTCCTATAGCAGTGCGATGTAATCCTGATCGCTGTGATATTCCACTAAATCTTACCCCAGGAATGGCTGGCGGGCGACTTTTTTCCGCCGCGAACGATGCAACCCCGGCCCGCCGCCAAAACGAACGATTCTAACGATTTCGCGGGCAATTATTCCGCATCGGACCAAACGCCTGTCGGCTGCGACCGGCGGGGCGTTTTCAATGCGAGAATTTGTCGTCGGAACCGGTTTTCGCATGGAGTACGCAGATTACCGGCTGGCGGCCGTAATCGATGAACTCCTGACGCGTCGGGCGTTGGCCGGCCAGTTGCGTCTCCACCTGCCGCAACTCCTCGGTATCGGCAAACTCGACGAACCACACCCCCCCTTCGGATAATGCCCGGCTGTATTCGTCCGACGAGCGAACCTCGGCCGGCTCCGGTACGCGAACACCATGTTCGTCGATGGCCAGGTAGCGGATCGGCCAGCGGATCCACCCTTGCGAGGAAACGATCCACAATTCGCCCGAGTCGGTTTTTCCCGTTCCCGTCCGAGCGGATTCGTCGAGGATGTATCGCAGGGCGGCCTGTTTCGGTTCGACCGGCGCGGCGCGGAAGGTCATGTGCGCTTGGCCGCCGGTTTGCTCGATAAAACGGGAGTAGTGGACGTAGTAATCGGCCAGCAGGGGCCATCCGGCCAGGGTTGCGGCCGCCAGTACGATTCGCCACCTTGGCGAAGCCGCGGCCCAAGCCAACGCCCCTCCACGCGCCACGAGCAACACGGTCGGCGCGATCAAGCAGAGGGCAAACCGCTCTTGTCCCGGGTCCAGGGCCTTGGCGCCGGTGACAAGCACGAACGCCGCGAGTGCGAGCGCCCAGGCTGCCAGCAGAACGCCGTCGCATGTGCGAAACCGTAAGCGGTTGATCCAAATCAGCCACGCCGATCCGAGTACGCACGCCCAGAACAACCCCACGTCGATACCCCGTCCGTCGATCCACGACCGCGAGCCGGCAACGTCGCAATAGACCGTCCCGCCGGTGAACAGCCGGGGATAGAGATACGTTGCTCTTGCCGCATCGCGAACGTCGCCCCGGTGTCGAGCGACGCGTCCCCACACGGCGTCTTTTTCGCCGCAGGCGACCCACAACCAAGCGGCCAACAGCAATCCGGCCAAGACGAGCATGACCCAGGTTGCTGCTCGACCGGAGGCTTGGGTTTTCTCTTTTGCCCTCCCCGACCAGAGCCGGGCCACACATGCGGCGGCAATCGCGGCGCCGACAAAAATGTTGGTCGGATGCACCCAAACGGCAACCGCCAGGGCGAGGATTGACGCCGCGATCCAGCGGCCGAAGCGTTCAGGGAACCGAACCGCCGCCAACGCAAAATAGACCACCGGCAACGTGGCGGCCACGGTCTGGCTGGCGTCCCAGGCGAAGCGGCTGAAGGCAATGTTGACCGGCAGCACGGCCAGCAACACGGTCGATATCGCCGCCGTCCACCGGTCGAATATCCAGCGGCAAAACAGCCAGTTTATCGCCAACGCCGCCATTCCACTCGCTACGGCAACCACTCGCAGCAACACGATCGAAGGAGGCATCCAGAGGTGCAACAGGGCCAACGGGCCGACAAACAGCGGGTTCAGCGGATTGCCGGTGGGCGTGTTCCAGCCCTGGCCGCCGCCGTGCAGGATTTGCCAGGCCCGAATGCCGTACCAAGCCTCGTCGCCGTTGAAGCCGGGAATAGTGCCCAGCGCGTGACAGCGGAGGAACACCGCCGCGATCAGCAGGGCCAGGGCGTTGAGGATGAGAAGAGGGAAGAGAGAAGAGGGAAGAGAGAAGGGTCTAATCCCTCGTCCCCACGCTCCGCGTGGGAACGGACACTTCCGCTCTAACTCTTCGTCTGCACCGCCTTGCACTTGCTCTCTCCTCTCTCTTCCCTCTTCTCTTTTCTACTGCCGTGAGACACCCTGCGACCGCCGGGCAACTTCTATGCGTTGGAGCAATTCGGCGCCGGGCCGATAGTTCGGTTGCATTGCCAGCGATTGTCGCGCGGCGGCGGCCGCTTCGATCGGCCGGCCGGCCAGCAATTGGGTCTCTCCCAGCCGGCAATACATCTCCGGGGTCGGTTGACCGCGCATCACGGCGGCCGCCAGACTCGCCGCGCCGTCGTCGTACCGTCCCACGGCGACGTAGGCTAGGCCAGTGAGATAAAGCACTTGGCCCGGCTCCTCGCCGGGCGAGTATGTTTCGGCCAGTCCCTGCAGGGTTTGAAGCGTGCGGCGCGGCCGGTCCAATTGGCGATACAACTCGGCAACCGCTAAGAGAATTTCGCGGTCGTTTGGGGCATGGCCCAGGGCGCGGATATAATCGGTCAGCGCTTGGCGCGGGCGTCCAAGGGACCGCATAGCGCCGCCGCGGACTGCCCAGGCCCCCGGCAATTTCGGATCGAGATCGATCGCCCGTTCGGCGCTCTTTCGGGCAAGCTCCGAGCGGCCGTCAGCCAAATACATCTCCGCCAATCGGCCCCAAAGCGATGCGTCTTCTTCGGACAGCCGGACGGCCTCTTTCATCTGTGCAATTGCTTCCGGCCGTGCCTCGCGCTGCCAGAGCGACTCGGCGTAGTGACGTCGGGCCTCGGCATCGACCGGACAGGCGGTCACCGCCTGGGCCAACATCGTTTCGGCGGTCTGCTGCTGGCCTCGCTCCAGTGCCGCCACCCCCCGCTGCGAAAGCCGCCGGCAATCGGCCAACGACTGCGGCACCGGCCCCTCCCGGCCCGGCAGTCGGCAGCCGACCGATAGCAGTGCTAACAGCAAGACAGGGCTTGTCCTAAAAAGGGTGTGTCGCATGATTAGGGGTCGGGCCGGGTTTTTTCGCTGCGGCCGCGGAAATCAACCCGGAAGCCTAGCAAAACGGACGCAATGGAACCATCCCGATTTGGCCGAATGCCTCCCGGTTTTCAGCATTTGGAGCGTTTGCTACGATGACCGTAGGCTTATGGTGGCATGCCCTGAGGGCGTGCCACCCATCGGCCGTTCTCAATCACAAAACTGCTAAACACGCGAAAACATCATCATGCCGGCACGATTCAACAGCATGGGAATCTCGTTCCAGTATCCCGACAACTGGACGCTCGACGACGCCGACGCCGTGCTCGGCCGACACACGGTTACGGTCTATAGTCCCGGCGGGGCATTCTGGTCGGTGGCGATTCACTCCGGTTCGACCGAGCCGGACAAACTGGTCGTCGCCGCGGTCGAAGCCATGAAACAAGAATACGAGGGGCTGGAGGCTGAAATGGCCCGCGAAACCGTGGCCGGCCATGAATTGCTAGGCTACAACTTGGCTTTCTGCTGCCTGGACCTAACCAATACGGCCCGAATCCGCGGCCTGCAAACCGCCCAGTCTACCTATACGATCTTCTGCCAGGCTGAGGACCGGGAATTCGAGCAAATCGAAAGCGTGTTTAGGGCCATGACAACAAGCCTGTTGAACGAGTTGGGGATCGGGGAAGACTGACTCGTATGCATGCCAAGCCCACGAAGTTTTCAATTTCCCCATGATGTGTATACAACCTATACTTTCCCAAAGGACTCGTTACAATTACCGCAAGTTACGTTTTTGCCTACCCAACAAGCCCCCATCCTAAAATCAAGGTGGTCACATGGCAAAAAAAACCCCCGTTCCGTGTTTGACGAGCATAGGCGAGACGGCCGGCATGGTCTGGCGGACCCTCTCGGAAAATGGCCCAATGACCATGGCCAAATTGGTTAAGAGCATGGGCGAACCACGCGACACGGTAATGCTGGCCCTCGGCTGGCTCGCCCGAGAGAACAAAATCGACATCGAGGAAGACGGCCGCAGCCGCGTGGTATCGCTAAGCTAGGAAATCTCGCGCTCGTTTATTGAGTGCCAGAGTTCCAATGCAACAAAAGAAAACGCCCCGCGACTGCGGTCGCGGGGGTGGATGACGGCGTTTCGCGTCCCCCCGCGCTTTGCAGTCGCGGGGCGTTTATACGTTGCACGAAAAGTAATACAACATTCTTATCGGATGGAAAAGAATGTTGCACTTCAAGCCGCTCACTGTATAAGCAATTATTCCGACCCTCAATTTCCGGCGGATTTATCGTCCGGTTTCTTAGTTTCAGCTTTTTTTGCTTTTCGCTTGGCCTTTGCCTCGGCCCGAGCCTCGTCGATTTGCCGTTTCTGCTCGGGGGTCAGCACGGCTTCGATTTTCTCGTCTCGCTCTTTGACCAACGCCTTCAACTCCGCCCGCAACGCCGCGATCTTCGGCCGATACTCGTCCTGGATGTTGTATATTTTCTCGCGTTGTTCGTCGCCGACCACGTCTTTGAAATAGTGCGGCAAGCGATGGCGGCCCTTTTTGGCTTTCGCTCTTTCCTTTTTCTTTGTTGTCGTCTTTGCGGGGGCCTTGTCCTCCGCACTTAAGACCGGTTGCGCCACGGTTGTCACGGCAAACGCCAGGCAACCCAACAATGTCCAGCAGGCCAGCCGCCGCACAATTGTCTTCGTCATCGTGAAGTCTCCTGTTGAGATTTGAGATACGGGTGCAAGGTTCAATGGAGGGCATTGTACTAATGTCACCGCGAGAGGGCCACGCCCCCCGCGATAGGGATACGGTTCTGGCGGTTTCGTCGCCGTGCCGGATGCGCGAAAGTTGCACACCGCCGCCTCACGCGCCACGACACGCACGGCAGGCGTCGGCACGAGATTTTCGGGGCCAAATCGGGGGCCTTGTCCGGCGGGACCATCGGCCGTAGGCTACACTTGTGCAATCGGTCCCGCATATTGATTGCGCGGGGTATAGTCGCTTCCATTCCTCCGCTTTCCATTTTCCATGTTGACAAAGGAACCGTCATTACCATGATACGCACTCTACTGTTCGCCGCTGTTGCCGTCTGCGTCGCTTGCACGACGCTGGAATCGGCCGCGGAGCCGATCGCCCCCGGCAGCCTTGGAACCGCTTCCGAAACCCCGGCGCAAATGAAAGAGTTGGCCGACGCGGCGGAACTTTTCCAGAAGCGCGATTACAAAGGCGCGCTTGAGTTGTTGCGGGAGGCCGCAAAGAAGGATTCCGATCTGCCGCCTCCCCACGTCATCATGGCCCAATTTTTCGCCCAGACCAATGTTCCGGCGGGAGTGCGGAGCGCGTTGGAACAGGCGGTTGTCGACGCGCCCGACGATCCGCAGGCATACCTTATTCTGGGCGACATCGCCATGCGCGAGCAGCGCGCCGCCGAGGCCCGGCTGCTGTTCGAGAAGGCCGAGAGTCTGTTGGCGCAATGGAAGGGGAGCACCAAGCGGAAGGATTCGATGATGCCGCAGCTTTACAGCGGACTGGCGTCGACCGCCGAGGTGCGCGGAGACTGGGCCGAGGCACGAAAGCAACTCGATGCTTGGTTGAAGCTGGACCCAAAAAATGCCGCGGCCTTGCTTCGGCTTGCCCAATGCCAGTTTAGGGAAAAGGACGTACAGAGTGCCTTGGAGAGGCTCAAGGAAGCGGCCAAGGTCAACGCCGACATGTTGCCACCCGAGGCCGTTTTGGCCCAATGGTTCGCTCGCTCGGGCGACCAGGAAAACGCCAGAAAATGGCTCGTTGCCGCGTTGACCGCCGCGCCGAAGAATCCCCAGGTTCGGCTGGTCGCCGCCCAGTGGGCATGGGAAACCGGCCAGCTCGAGGAGGCCGAGAAACAGGCGGCCGCCGCCTTGCAGCTCGACCCGAATTACTACCAGGCCAAAATCCTCCGCGGCATAATCGCCTTGTTCCAGAAGGATTACAAGACGGCCGAGCTGTACTTCGAGTCGGCCCACCTGCAATCGCCCAAGGACTTCGCCGCCAGCAACAACCTGGCGCTGGTGTTGGTTGAGCAAAAGGACGAAGCGAAGCGGCGCCGCGCGCTGGAATACGCAGAAAACAACGTCAAACAATTTCCGCGAATGGGCGACGCCTATTCAACCTATGGCTGGGTGCTCTATAAACTTGGCCGATTACAAGACGCCGAGGCCGCGCTGCGGAAAGCGATCTCCGGCGGAACCCTCAGCGCCGAGACGGCTTACTATCTGGCCTGCGTATTGGCCGACCGCGGGCGCGACGCGGACGCCATACGATTGCTGCAAAGCGCGGCGCAGAGCACGGCGCCGTTTGCTCAGCGAGAGGAGGCCCGGTCGCTGTTGGAGCAACTCAGAAAAGCTCAGCCGCAACAGCCCCAACCGCAGGCGCAACAGCCCCAACCACAGCCGCAACAGCCCCAACCACAAAAATAGAGATCGTGGCAATCGATCCATCGTTGCCACGATCTTCGTCCTGAAACGGGACTTTCGTCCGTCCCGCCCTCCCGGCAGGTCTATCGTTATTTCATCGGCACGGCCGATCGGACCCTAAAGCGATTTCTCACTGCCGCCGGCCGCAAAGTCCGCCCTGTCGGCAAACCTTATCGCCGTAAAATAATTACGCCGACAATCTCTACTTCCACGGCAGTTATAACCGACACTAAGCATAGGACCGGACTGCGACCCAAGCGGCAAGGGTCGCGGTGCTGTTTTTGGTTCCCGTCTTTTACCCCCCGGCATAAGGGCCGCTTGCCCAGCATTCCCAGCAGCAGTATGATGAAGAGTCTATCGAGTACGATGGCGTCGCGTCAGCCTGGGTTGCGTCCGTGGCCCATGGACGTTCCGTGTCCGAGTTTACTGGTTAAAGAAGCCCACGCGGCATTCACGGTGAAACCACGAAGGAAAGCGCTACGCAGGACGTTCGGAGAGCGTCGCCCGACCACCCCTGCCGAGAAACTTCCCATGTACGTTCTCGAAACCCGCGGCTTGAAAAAAGATTACGGTACCGAGGGTGAAGTATGCGTTCACGCCTTGCGGGGTATGGACCTTCAGGTTCGCAAAGGCGAACTGCTGGCGATCATGGGACCGTCCGGCTCGGGCAAGAGCACCCTGCTGCATATCCTTGGCGGCGTGGAAACGCCCAGCAGCGGACAGGTGTTGCTCGAGGGCGTCGATCTGGCCACGATGAACGACGACCAGCGGACCATCATCCGCCGCGAGCGGATGGGGTTCATATTCCAATCGTTCAATCTGCTGCCGGCTTTTACGGCGGAAGAGAACGTGGCCTTGCCGTTGGAATTGGGCGGAACGCCGAGCGAGGAAGCCCGCCGCAGGGCCGTCGACACGCTCCGGCTGGTCGGCATGACGCACCGCCGCAACCACGTGCCGAGTACGATGTCGGGCGGAGAACAGCAACGGGTAGCCGTCGCCCGATCCTTGGTCATGCGGCCGGCACTGCTGTTGGCCGACGAGCCGACCGGCAATCTCGACAGCGCCAACGGCCGCCAGGTTACGGCCTTGCTGCGAAAACTGGTCACTCGCGAGGAACAGACGATCGTGATGGTCACTCACGACGCCAACGTGGCCGCGCAGGCGGATCGGTTGATACGGTTGCGCGACGGACTGGAGGAAAGCAACGGACATCCCGACGCCGTCGGCCCGCTTCCCCAAACTCAGCCCGCGCGAAGTTGTTTGTTCAAAAAAACCGTTTAACCCGACCGTTTACCGCCGGTGATCCGCTCTCCCGGCACAAGCGCCAAGGCTATTGAGTACCGGCAAACCATTATGATCCTTTGGAAGTTCACTCTCCGCGAGGTAAAGAACCGTCCCGGTCGGGCGACGCTCACACTGCTGAGCATCGTCATCGGTGTGGCGGCAATGGTGGCGGTCGATATCGGCACGACCACCACCCATCAGGCGTACCAGACCATGTACGAGGGGATGGCTGGCCGGGCGGCGTTCGAGGTGGTTGCCGAGGACGGCAGCTTCTTTCCCGATGAGGTCGTCAATAGTGTCCGGCAAGTGCCGGGTGTGAAGGCGGCGACACCCAGCGTGCAAAAAGTATCGACGCTCTGGCACAAGGACGCCAGGGTCCGCTTGCTGGTTATGGGCATCGACCTGACGCAAGACGAAGCGGTGCGCGATTACGATCTGCTGGAAGGGGAGTATTTCGGCGAGAACAGCAAAAAATACGACGCCCTGTTGGAGACCGGTTTCGCCCGTGGTCTGGGCGTTAAAATTGGAGACAAAGTAAAACTAGGCACCTCGCGCGGTGGACTAAGCGGCGGAGTAAAGAACTTCCGCATCATCGGTTTGCTTTCTCCGCAGGGCGCCGCCAATTTCAACCACGGCGGAGTCATCTTCCTCCCCCTTCAAACCGCCGAACACTTCTTCGCCAAAAAGGGCCTCGGCCACATCAATATGGCCAGCATCGTGCTGACCGATACGGCCGACGAAAAAGCCGTGCAAGCCGAGATCGCCGGCGTCTTGCCCGCCGGTCTCACCGTCCGCTCGCCGATGGCCCGCGCGCACTTCGCCAGGGAAACGATGCAAGCCGCCGAAAGCGGCCTGGACGTCGCCTACGTGCTGATGATTATCCTCGGGCTGTTCACGATCTTCAACACTTACCTGATGAACGTCGGCGAGCGGCGTCGGCAACTGGCCGTGCTGCGGGCAGTAGGCGCCACGCGCAAACAGATCATGCGGATGTTGCTGCTCGAAGGTTTGGCGATGGGCTTCGCGGGTACGGTCCTCGGCTCGCTGTTGGGTCTGGGCGGCGCGTACCTCTTGACCGATGCGATGAGCCGCGTCTACTCGACGCCCATGCCGCCGCTGCAAATCGCCCCCAACACGTTCATCCTGGCCGCTTTCCTCGGCCCGGGCATCTCGTTGCTGGCAATGTTTATCCCCACCTGGATCGCCAGCCGAATCTCGCCGCTGGAGAGCATGCGCTTCGTCCCTTCGTCGGGACGGAGCCGTATCTCGCCGTGGTACGTCCTCTTCAGCTTGATGTTTTTCCTGCTGACCGGATCGGCGCTGGCCGCCTGCGTCGTTGGTTATTTGCCGATCGGGCTTACTGTCTACGCCGGAGCGGTTTTTACCACTGCGTTCGTGCTGCTGGTGCCAATCGTGCTGACCAGACTGACGCGGCTGGCGGCTTGGGTGCTGTACCCCCTATTTCGCACGGAAGGAAAAATCGCCCAGCGGCAAGTCCTCCGCCGCACGGTGCGCACCACGCTGACCATTGGGCTGCTCTATATCGCCGTCAGCACGGCCACCAACTTGGGAACCAACATCCTCAACAACGTGGACGACATTCGCACGTGGCAGGCCAAGACGTTCCAGGGCGATTTCATTATTCGCCGCATGAACCCCGACCTGCAATCCGGCCAGTCCCCGCCCATGCCCGAATCGCTCGGCGATCAATTCCGCGCCATCGAAGGGGTCGCCAACGTCGAAAGCATCAGCACTATCAACACGTCGATAGAATCCGCTGACCCGGACGGCGGCAAGATGTACGTGACTATGTTCGTGCGCGATTTCAACGACGAGGGAGAATTGCCACTGGCCCTGAAAGATGGAAACCCGCAAGAAATACGGGATCGCTTGGCCAAGGGCGAAGTAGTGATCGGTACCGTGTTGGCCAACCGCACGAACACCGGAATCGGAGACAAGATTTCCATCGAGACCGGCAAAGGCCCGAAAACTCTCACCGTGGCCGGAACCGCCACCGCATACCTGGCCGGCGGAAAGATGATCTACATGCAAGGCAAGTCCGCCCGACGCATGATGAACATCGACGACGTGGATACCTTCATCCTCAACGCAAAACCGGGTGAAATGGACGTCGTCCGCGAACAGCTTAAACCGATCTGCGACAAGTCGGGCTTGATGCTCCACTCCTTCGCCGACCTACGCAAGCGGCTCAACAACTTGATGACCGGCGTGATCGCCAGCCTGTGGGGATTGCTGGCCCTGGGATTCATCGTCGGTTCGTTCGGCATCGCCAACACACTGACGATGAACGTGCTGGAGCAGACCCGCGAGTTGGCTCTGCTGCGAGTGGTGGCCATGACCCGCTGGCAAGTCCGCAAAACGATCCTCGCCCAAGCAGTCATCATCGGCTTTATCGGCTTGACCCTCGGGGTGGCTGGCGGGGTAATCGGCGCGTACGTGACAAACCTCTGCACGGTGCCGGTGTTGGGATACTCGGTCGAGTTCGCGCTGCATCCGTCGTTGCTGGTGATCTGCTTCGTCACGGGCATGGTGGTTATCATCGCCGCCGCCTGGCTCCCCGCCGAACGCGCCGCCCGGCTGAATCTGCTGATCGCGCTGCAATACGAATAAGGCGGCTCGGGCACTGCAACGGAATATACGGATGGCTCCCCCTCTGGACACTTCGCGGGCAGCAATCCGCGGAGTACGGTGGAATTTTACCATTGCTGTGCTACGAAAGGCCAAGCATACCCCCTGATGGTGCCAGCCAAAAATCGCCCGTTCCCCCTTTCATCATCCGGCGAATTGGGTACAATGACGGGTCTATCTACAAATAGAATCGAATCAGTGGTAACCGATCATGCCCAAGATGAAGACCCATAAGGGGACGAAAAAACGATTCCGCCTGACCGCCTCCGGAAAGGCCAAACACCGCTGCGCCGGGACCAGCCACTTGGCCTCCCGAATGAGCCACAAACGGAAGCGGAACCTGCGCGGCACAAAGACCGTCAACGACGTCGAGTCCGTCAAGATTCGCCGCGTCTTGGGCAAGCACAGTTACTAAGATGGCTTGTGACACGGCCGCCCTCGGCTGTGCCACGTTAAATACACCAGCGGGACGGGCTAAAAAACGCTGCCCTCACATCGGGTAGGGCCTGGCTCTCGTGCAAACCGAAAGATTCTTTCCATGCGCACCACCAAGGGCGCGGCCCGAACTCGGGCCAAAAAACGTATCTTCAAGAAAGCCAAAGGATTCGTCGGTGGCCGTCACCGGCTGATGAGGACCGCCAAGGAAAGTCTGGTCCGCGCCGGCACATACGCCTATCGCGACCGCCGCAACCGCAAACGCGACTTCCGCCGTCTGTGGATCATCCGCATCAACGCCGCCGTCCGCGAGCGCGGACTCCGCTACAGCGAACTGATCGCCGGACTAAAGAAGGCCAACATCGAGTTGGACCGCAAGATGCTAGCCGAAATGGCCGTCGCCGATCCGCAAGGCTTCGACGCGGTCGTGGAATTGGTCAAGCAGGCCGGTTCTGAATAATTATGAATGATAAATGATGAACGGACGACGGTAAGTCATTCAGCATTCATTATTCATCATTCTACATTCCACTCATGGCTCTTTCCGATTTCCTGACCGAACTGGACGCCTTGCTCGACGAGGCGCCGGCCGCTTTCGACGCGGCTGGCGACGCTGCCGCGTTGGAGGCCGCCCGCGTCCAGTTCATCGGCGCCAAGAGCGGTCGATTGAAGGCCGTCCAGAAGGGGCTGGGCAAAGTGGACAAAGCCGACCGGCCGGCCGCCGGAAAGCGGTTCAACGAAGTCAAACAAGAGATTCAAGAGACCTTTGAGCGGATCAAGTTCGCCAGTGTCAGCGATACGTTGAATCTCCGCGACGAAGCCCAGGCGGCTACCGCCCGATGCGCCGACCCCACGGTTCCCGGCGCCTGCCGCCGGCTGGGCCGGCTGCACCCGATCACGCAAACGATCGAGGAGCTAAAGGAGATCATGGGCCGGCTGGGGTTCAGTGTGGCCGACGGGCCGGAAATTGAAGATCATTGGCACAATTTCGAGGCGCTGAACATCCCCCCCGACCATCCCGCCTGTAACCCGCTGGAAAACTTCTACCTCGAACAAGGATCAGCCGGCGGAGAAAGACAAGGAGATAAGGAGACAAGGAGACAAGGAGAAATCGCGGCAACAGCATCCTCCCCCTCTCCCCCTCTCCCTGTCTCCCTGTCTCCCTGTCTCCCCGTCTCCCCCTCCTTCCTGCTACGGAGCCAGACAAGCACCGTGCAGATTAGGGCCATGGAACGGATGCGGCCGCCGGTGCGGATAATCTCTTGCGGCCGGGTATATCGCCCCGACACCGCCGACGCCACCCACTACCCGATGTTTCATCAGATAGAGGGCCTACTGGTCGACCGCGGCGTGACGATGGCCGATCTGAAAAGCACGTTGCGGCTATTCGCCCGTAGCGCTTTCGCCGATGACGTCCACATCCGTTTCCGACCGTCGTTCTTCCCCTTCACCGAGCCGAGCGTCGAGGTGGACATGAGTTGGGCCGACGGGTGGATCGAGATGGGCGGAGCAGGCATGGTCGATCCACACGTCCTCCAGGCTGTCGGGTACGACCCCGAGGAGTTCACCGGTTTCGCCTTCGGGCTGGGTATCGAACGCATCTGCGCCCGACGCCACGGCATTGCCGATATCCGCGAGTTGTTTAAGAATGACGTGAGGTTTTTGCACCAGTTTTAGAAACGGGGTTCGGGATTGGGGGTTCGGGGCTCGGGAAGCACGGCATCCTGAACCCTCCAGCCCCGATCCACGAATCCCCGAACCCCCAATCCCTCCCATGCTTGTCTCCTGGAATTGGCTGAAGCAATACGTCCCGCTGGATATGCCGCTGGAGGAACTCGAGCGGCGGCTGACCTTCTCTGGCCTGAACCACGAGGAGACCGAAGAGGTGGCCGGCGACTTCGCCATCGACCTGGAGGTGACCAGCAATCGGCCCGATTGCCTGGGCCATATCGGCGTCGCTCGGGAAATCGCCGTGCTGTGGAACCTTAGCCTGAAGCTTCCCGCCGCTCGGCCGGCGGAAGGCAAAACGCCGGTCGATAGTTTGGTTTCGGTGCGGATCGAGTGTCCCGATCTTTGCCCGCGATATACCGCGAGGGCGATCCGCGGCGTGAAGATCGGTCCCAGCCCAAAATGGATGGCGAGTTGCTTGGAAACGGTTGGCATTGTCCCGATCAACAATGTGGTGGACATCAGCAACTACGTGCTGATGGAGTGCGGACAGCCGTTGCACACGTTCGACTTCGGCAAGCTGCAAGGGGCGGAGATCGTCGTCCGCCGCCCGCTGCCCGGCGAGACTCTCGAAGCGATCGACCACAAGACCTACCAGCTTGGCCCCGAAATGTGCATGATCTGCGACGGCGCTGTTCCGGTGGCGATTGGCGGGGTAATGGGCGGGGCGCAGACGGAGATTTCGCCCGCAACCCGCGACGTATTGATCGAAGCGGCCGAGTTCGATCCGGTCTCGATCCGCAACACCGCCCGGCTGCTGAACCTGCACAGCGATTCGTCCTACCGTTTCGAGCGGCGGGTAGACCCCGAGAGGCTCGACTGGGCCAGCCGGCGTTGCTGCGAATTGATCCTCGACCTGGCTGGCGGCGAGTTGGCCGGCGGCATCGTGGGCGTAGGCCGACCGCCGCGGAAGCGCGAGCCGATCGTGCTGCGGTTCTCGCAGTTGCAGCGTATACTCGGCATCGAAGTGCCGGCCGAGCGGGTGCGGGAGATATTGCTGGCGCTGGGGTTGGCCCCGCTAGCCGCTGAAGCGGCCAGCCCTCAGTCGCTCGCCGTGATTCCGCCGAGTTGGCGGCGCGACCTGACCCGCGAGATCGACCTGATCGAGGAGGTCGGCCGTATCCACGGATACGACGCGATACCCGAGGACGTGGGCGTGCCGATGGTCCCTTCGGCCCGCAGCCGCGAGGACCGAGTGCTGGAAAAAGTCCGCCACGTGTTGACGGCCTGCGGCTTCGACGAGGCGGTCACGCTAAGCGCGGTCGATCGGCACACTTCCGAATCGCTCAGCCCCTGGACCGACGCCGAACCGTTGCGGAGCGCGATGCCGGTGGTCCGCGGCGCCGATCGGCTCCGCCGCAGTCTGTTGCCGAGTTTGCTCGTCGCGCGGGGGGCAAACGAGGCGCTCGCCAACCCGATTATCGAGCTGTTCGAGATCGCCAAGGCATATCTGCCGCAAGGGACCGAACTGCCGCGGGAGCCGCTGCTGTTGGGCTTCGCCAGCGGCCGAGACTATCCGACGGTGAAGGGCGTGGTGGAAGCGATCCTGTGCGAATTGAAGATAGCCGACCCCGTGGAAGCCGAGGAGGCCGGCATCGAGCAGTTTGACACGGCTGCCTCGTGCCGGTTGCGGTTCCGCGGGCAGACGCTCGGCTACGTGGGCCGCCTGACTGATGACGCGCTGAAACTGTTCGATCTCAGGGGACCGGCCACGGTGGCCGAAGTCCGGCTGGCCCCGCTGATCGAAGCCGCCGATCTGATGCCGCGCTGCGTCGAGCAGTCGTCTTACCCGGCGGTTACCCGCGACCTGAATCTGGTGGTTGCCGAAGCGGTCCGCTGGGCCGACGTGGCGGCCACCACGCGGCGAGAGGCCGGCCCGTGCCTCGAAACGATCCAGTATCGCGACACGTACCGCGATGAGAAACGCTTGGGCGTCGATCGGAAAAGCCTCTTATTCTCGATCGTGCTTCGCTCCGGCGAGTGTACGTTCACCAACCAACAGGCCGACGACATCCGCGACCGGATCGTCGCCGCGTGCCGGTCAGAACATGGGGCGGAGTTGAGAAGAAAGGATGAGGGATGAGGGATGAAGGATGAAAGCCAGAAGGTTTGGAATATATTCTAAATCCACAATTTTTCATCCCTCATCCCTCATCCTTCCTCCTTTGCTCCACGTACTCGACGGCCCGTTGCCGCTGCCGATCGACGTATGGCTTCGCGCCTTTCTCGTCGCCGCCGTTGCCGGGTTGTTGAAAGACGTCGCGCCGGATGCGCCACAATTGCCACTCGACATACTCCTCGTCGGTCAACACGACCTCGTAGCCCTTGTTGGGCGTTACGCCCCATTGGTCGTTTTCCGTGGCGTCTCGCGGGCGCTGGATGTCCTGGCCGCTGGGGCGCCAATAGCTGGCCGTGGTCAGTTTCATCGCGCCGTAATCCTGCCGCAACTCGATCAACTCTTGGATGGTCCCTTTGCCGTAGGTCCGCTGGCCGACGATCACCGCGCGATCATGATCCTGCAAACAGGCGGCGACGATCTCGGCGGCGCTGGCCGTTTCCTGATTGACGACCACCGCCAGGGGAAAATCGGTGAACTGTCCATTGCCGTCGGCGTCGTAAATATCGCTGATTCGGCCGCCGCGGCGCCGCGTGGTGACGATAACGCCGGAGGAAATCAGTTGTTTGCAAACGTCCACCGCGGCCGCGAGCCAGCCACCGGGATCGTTGCGCAAGTCGAGCACCAGGCCGCGCATGCCTTGCTCGGTCAACTGGCCCAACACACGCTCCAACTCGTCGGCCGTGGTTTCGGAGAATCTGACGATACGGACGTAGCCGACCCCGTCATGGCCCGCGAGAAAGTAGTTCCACGAGCCGTCTTCGTTGCGGGTATCGCCCAACACGGTGTTCACGTGGATAATCTCGCGGACGATGGTGATTTCCACCGGTTCCTTTTCGCCCACGTGCAGCACGGAGAGCGTGACCGCCTTGCCGGGCGGACCGCGGAGCAAAGCAACGGCCTCGGACATCGACATCCCCTCGGTGCTCATACCGTCGATCTTCAGGATCCGGTCGCCGGCCAACACGCCAGCCTCGTAGGCCGGCGAACCTGCCAGCGGGCTGCGGACCGTTAGTCGATTGGTCTGCGGATCCAGCGCGACCTTCATCCCCACGCCGGTAAACTGCTGCTCAATGTCTTCCGTGAACGCGTCCAAGTCGGCCGCCGGAACGTAGATCGAGTTATCGTCCAGTTGGCCGAGCATCCCCCGCATGGCCCCCTCGAACAATCGCAAATCGTCAATCGGCTCCAGCGAACGGCTCTCGATCGTGTTTATGGCGTTGGCCATGACGCGGAGGCACGGGTTCTTCTGCACTCGCAGATAACAGACCAGCGCCAGCAGCGAGACGACGATCAGCAACAGCAGATTACGGCGCGGCATGGATGCATGAGGGTTCGAGAAATCGGGCGATGCCATCTTCGGCCGGAAAACCAACCAAACTAATCATAAGCATACCTGCTTGGCCCCTCAATACGATCGCGGCTTTATGTTGTCGTATTTTTTCCCGGGGGGGGAGCTGCTCAACCCACCTCGTAGACTTCCCCGAAAATCGCTACAATATCGGTTTCCATAATCAAGGCGGAGCCGATATGGTTGACGGCGTTATCGACATACCTCTTCCGGGGAGACCGCTGCCTGCCGACACCGAGCAGTACGGCGGGGTCGTCTCGGGCAATTTCCTGGCCGGGCCAGAGAACCGGCTGGTCGAGGCCGCCGTCCGATCGGTCGTCGAGGAGCAGGTCAATGGCTACAATCCGCTGGTGTTCTACGGCCCCAGCGGAACCGGAAAGTCCCATCTGGCCGACGGCATTGCGGCGGCGTGGCGCGATCGCCACCGGAGGCGGCAGGTGGTCCGCACCACTGCGGTCGATTTTGCCCGCGAGTTGGCCGAAGCGATCGAGACCCAGGCGGTCGATGAATTTCGCGAGAAGCATCGAAAGGCGGATTTGTTGATCGTCGAGGACTTGGGCCAGTTGGTTACCCGACGATCCGAGAAACTGAACACCCAAGAGGAACTTGTTCATACGCTGGATGCGTTGTTGGCCGAAGATCGGTGGGCAGTGGTCACGGCCTCGGCGCCGCCGACCGAGCTTCCCGGCCTTTTACCGGCATTGCAAAGCCGGTTGTGCGGTGGCTTGGTAGTTCCTTTGTCGCCGCCTGGTCCCGAGGCCCGTTTGGCGCTGCTCCAACATTTAGCCAAATCAAGGGATCTGGAATTGCCGGAGCCGGTGGCACGGATTCTGGCTGAAGGTTTGTGCGGGACGGCGCCGGAGTTGGCGGGCGCATTGTGGGAGGCCGCAATGGCCGACCCTCTCGGCGACGGCCGACTTGACCTGGAGGCCGCCCGCGAATATGTTGATCGGCGAAGCCGTACCCAGCGGCCCAGCCTGCATGAAATCGCCTTGGCCACGGCGCGGCATTTTTCAATACGGTTGTCCGACATGCGAGGTCCGGTACGGCGTCGTGCATTGGTCGCGGCCCGCGGAGTGGCCGTGTACCTTGCCCGGAAAATGGGTAAAGAACGACTTGAAGAGATCGGGCGGTATTTCGGCGGCCGCGACCATACCACCGTGCTGCATAGTTTTCGCAAAACGGAAGAATCCATCAATAGCGACCCAACGATCCGCGAAGCGATTGATCGGCTACGGACAAAGCTGTGGAAAACTTGAACGTCGGCCGGCGATTACCGTCGATAACCAGGGCGACTGCGCCACAATCACCAACACACAAACTACGACTCACTTAAACTTTCCATTTACCAAACTCCCGGCAACAACTTAATGACCGACGTTCGACGGTTTTTGCACCGTCGCCACAAGACTTTCCGCTGCCTTAAGTCCCAACACGGCAACGTGTTGTTCGCCATACAACCAAACCATCGACACTCGACTACGGCAGTCTACTACTACTGCCTTTATAAAACAAAGAATTATAAGAAAGGTATGACCCCGTCATGAAAGCGACTTGCGAACGCGACAAACTGTTGCACGCTTTTCAGGTGGCCGCCGGCGTGGCCCCGGCGCGCAGTCCCAAACCAATCCTGCAAAACGTTAAGCTGGAAGTGACGGCCGACAAAGCACTTCTAATGGGAACCGACCTGGAGGTTGGCATCCGCGTGGAGGTGCCCGGTTTCACTGTGGAGACACCCGGCAGCGTAGTTTTACCCCGTGACCGCTTTGGGAAGATTCTGTCGGAAAGTTCCGACGAAAAACTGAGTCTGGAAAGCGACGGCGGCAAGGTGTTGGTCCGTGGCGGGCGGAGCGAGTTCCAACTTCCCAGCGAGAACCCGGACGAGTTTCCCGACGTGGTTGCGTTTGAGGAAGAAAAATATCACGAACTACCGGCCCGGTTCTTTCGCGAGGTCATCCGGCGAACCGTCTATGCCACGGACAATGAGAGCAGCCGCTACGCCCTTGGTGGGGTGTTGATGGAACTGACCGCCGACGGACTAACGGCAGTCGCTACGGACGGCCGCCGCCTTGCGCGACAAGAAGGCCCGGCCAAGTCGGTCGGCGATCATGCCACCGGAGAGAACACGACGATCATCCCTACCCGCGCAATGCAACTGATCGAACGGGCGTTGGGGGATAGCGAGGACAACATCTTGATGGCCATCCGCGAGAATGACGTGCTGATCCATGGCGGTCGGGCAACGATCTATTCCCGGTTGGTCGAGGGTCGCTATCCGAAATGGCGCGACGTGTTTCCGCGGCGCGAAGGCATGTTGAAAATCGAATTGACCACAGGGCCGTTTTACGCGGCCGTGCGTCAAGCGGCGATCGTTACCAGCGAGGAACGTCGCGGAGTGGATTTTACTTTTGGCGGCGGCAAAATCGTATTGGCCGGACACGGGGCGGAGTATGGAGAGTCGCACATCGAGTTGCCCATCGCTTACGACGGCTCGGAGGTCGGCATTACGCTCGACCCACGGTATCTCGGCGAGTTCCTTAAGGTATTGGACTCTGAGCAAAGTTTTACGATGGAGTTGCGCGACGCGGAGAGCGCCGCCGTTTGCGCGACCGACGACGGCTATGCCTATGTGATTATGCCGCTGGCGAGGGACCAATAGCGCCACGGCACACGTAGTGTACCGGCTGCTTGCTGTGAAGGATAACGGATTATGAAGCGTGGCCCGCGTGCGATCGGCGAAGTGCTCTCCGAGGTAATGGCCCGGCGGGGATATGCGCGGGTGCAATGCGCCGCGGCGTACGACGCCGCCTGGCGCGAGGCGGCCGGTCCGCTGACGGCCAAGTATACCCGGCCAGGATCGCTCCGCCGCGGCATACTGGAAGTCGTTGTGGCCAATTCGACCCTCATGCAAGAATTGGGGTTTCAGAAACATGCGTTGCTGGCATCGCTGGCGGGACTTTTGCCCGGCGAAGGAATAGAAAACCTCCGCTTCCGCGTGGGTAATGTAGAATAACCGAAGGGAAAGGAGTATGGATGAACTGCTTCAACCATCAGGACAAACCAGCCATAGGTCTGTGCAAGTCATGTCTCAAAGGTCTTTGTAAGGATTGTCTCACTGAACTCCACAACGGGCTGGCGTGTAAGGGTTCGTGTGAGGACCGGGTAAATATGATCAACCAGATGATTAATTCCAACTCGCAAGTTGTGAGGGCGGCAAGGCGCCAACAGCGCACTTTTGGAGTATTATCGCTGTTCATGGGAATCGGCTGTTCTGTCTTTGCCGTTTGGGCATATTTTCAGCTAAAAGGTTCTTTCCTCCCTTATTTCATTGGCCTCCTAGCCCTCTTTACGTTGTTCATGGGCGTTTGCAGGCTTAGTCGGAAAGAACAATATCCACAACCAGAGGAACAAGAAGCTTAGCCGCCAAGAGGGCGAAACGAATCCCATGTCAAACGAACCGCAACAACCAACCTCGTCCCCGGACTTGAGCACTTATCACCTCGATCGCACCAAGGGCGACGCCGAGTACACCGCCAAGGATCTGGAACACCTTAGCGACCTGGAGCACGTCCGCGAACGGCCGAGCATGTACATTGCCGACACAACCCTCCGCGGCCTGCACCATCTGATTTACGAAGTGGTCGACAATTCTATCGACGAGACGATGGCCGGGTTCGCCAGCGAAATCTCGGTCGTCGTCAACAGCGACGGCTCGATGGTGGTGGAGGACAACGGCCGCGGCATCCCCGTCGAGGAGCATGCCGACCTGGGCTTCTCCACGCTACAAGGGGTGATGACCGTGCTGAAGTTCGGCGGGAAGTTCCGCAAGGGGGCCTACCAAACGTCCGGCGGACTGCACGGCGTCGGCGTGACGGTGGTCAACTTCCTCTCCGAATGGTGCGAGGTGGAGGTCCGCCGCCAAGGGCACGTCTATCAGCAGGAATATGAGCGCGGCGTGCCGGTGGCTGAGGTCCGCCGCATCGGCCGCAGCGACCGCGTGGGCACAAAGACCACGTTCAAACCAGACCCCCAGATTTTTCCCAACACCAACTTCCAATACAGCATCCTGCACCGCCGGCTCCAAGAGTTGGCATTCCTCAACCAAGGCGTGAAAATCTCGCTGCGCGACGACCGGACGGGAGACAGCGAAGCTTTCCATTATGAACGGGGGATCGTGGAATTCGTCGAGTATCTGAACCGGGCCAGCGAACCCGCCCACCGGGACGTCGTCCACGTCGCCGGCGAGTATGACGGCGTCGGACTGGACGTCGCCCTGCAATACTCCAGCGAGTTCACCGAAAACGTCCATTCGTACGTCAACAATATCAGCACCACGGAAGGCGGAACACACCTTTCGGGCTTCCGCGCCGCCATGACCCGGACCCTCAATGCCTACGGGAAGAAGTTGGGGCTATACAAAGACCTCGTTCCCAGCGGCGACGACTGCCGCGAGGGACTGACGGCGGTGATCTCGCTCCGTGTGCCCGAGCCGCAGTTCGAGGGGCAAACCAAGACCAAGCTGGGTAACGGCGAAGTCGAGGGTATCGTCAACTCCGCCATGGGCGATCATCTGGCCAAGTACCTCGAAGAGAACCCGAAGACGGCGCGGAGCATCGTGCAGAAAGGGTTGTTGGCGGCCGCGGCCCGCGAAAGCGCCCGAAAGGCACGGCAACTGGTCCGCGACCGCAAAAGCGCGCTCGGCGGCGGCGGACTGCCCGGCAAACTCCGCGACTGCACCAGCCGCGAAGTAGACCACTGCGAACTGTATCTGGTCGAGGGCGATTCGGCCGGCGGAAGCGCCGAAGGGGGCCGCATCCGCCAGTATCAAGCCATCCTCCCCCTGCGCGGGAAAATCATCAACGCCTACAAGGCGCGCGAAGACAAAGTCCTCGCCAACGAAGAGGTCCGCAGCATGATTTCCGCCATCGGCGCGGGCATCGGCGAGGAGATGGACCTCGCTAAACGCCGTTACAGCAAGATTGTCATCATGACCGACGCCGACGTCGACGGCTCGCACATCCGCACGTTGCTGTTGACATTCTTCTACCGCCAGATGTTCCCGCTGATAAAGGCCGGATACGTCTACGTGGCCCAGCCGCCGCTGTTTCGCGTGCGGAACAAAAAGAAGGTCTACTACATCCAGACCGAGGAGGAGATGAAGTCTCAACTGCTCGAGGCCGGCTTGAACGACGCGGTCTTCGAGCCGGGCGACGGACGGACCATCGAGGGTGAGCAGATGGAGCGGCTCTGCCGCGCGCTGGCCGCGCTGGAGGAATCGCTGCTGGCGCTGGAGCGGCGCGGGATCAGTCTCCGCATCCACGCCGCCCGCTTCGATCCGGAAAGCGGACGGTTGCCCGTCTATCACGTATTCCTCGGCCAGCAAGAGCAATGGTTCACCACGCGGGAACAGCTCGACGAGTTCGTCGTCGCCAGCGAGCGCAAGGTCGGCAAGGAACTCGATCTCGCCGATGGGCCTGTCGGCGAAGAGGCCACCGAACCGCACGATCGGCTGCACATCGTCGAACTACACGAGGTCCGCTCGATAAACAACCAACTTGCCGAGCTGCGCGAGATGGGCTTCGAGCTTGACAGTCTCATTCCGCAGGAGCGGACCGGCGTGGAGGAGCCCCGCTACGTACTCCGTCGCGGCGATACGTTCGCCGGCCTGGAAGACCTCCGCGGTTTGTTGGCGGCGGTCCGCGCGGCTGGCGAGAAGGGCCTGCAAATCACCCGCTTCAAGGGTCTCGGCGAAATGAACGCCGAGGAACTTCGCCAGACCACGCTCGACCCAACCAACCGCACACTCTCGCAGATAAAAATGGAAGACGTCGGGGCGGCGGACGAAGTGTTCCGGGTTCTGATGGGCGACAAGGTCGAACCCCGCCGCGAGTTCATCGAAAAACACGCCATGGAAGTGCGGAATCTGGACGTATAATCAAATGATTTCCCTTATCGAAACATTGAATTTTCGTTGTTTGCGTTACATTAGCCAGCCCGTGGGACCATTTAATGTTCTAGTAGGCCCCAACGCAAGCGGAAAAACAACATTTCTCGATGTCGTATCCTTTCTTAGCGATCTGGTTTCTAAAGGGCTGGAATATGCCGTTGGGGAACGCACCACGGATTTCCGCGATCTTGTGTGGGGGCGAGAAGACGGCAGATTTGAACTGGCAATCGAAGCCAAAATCCCGGAAGATCGTCGTCGATTGCTCGCCGTCAAGGACTACGATACCGTACGCTACGAGGTTGCCATCGGGCATGATCCTCAGACTGGTGAGATTGGAATTCTTGCTGAAAGGGGCTGGCTTAAAGTTGCCGAGGGTGCAGCCCGGCCGCAGCAAAAGCTGATGTTCCCCTCGCCGGACGAACCACCAAACACCATCGTTACGGTGCATCGACAGAAAAAGGGACGAAGCCTATTTGCTAAAGCCGCCGGCGGGAACGACAACTACTATGCAGACGCACACCCTAAGGAAGGTCGCTGGGCACCGTCATTCAAGTTAGGCCCGAGGAAATCGACGCTCGCAAATCTTCCCGAAGATGAAGAAAATTTTCCCGTAAGCAGTTGGTTCAAGCAATTTCTCAGCAAGGGCGCGGAGCGGATCGTGCTGAACAGTCTTTTAATCCGCAAAGCCAGCCCGCCTGGACAGGTGCGCGGTTTCAAACCGGACGGCTCTAATCTTCCTTGGGTTGTCGCTCAGCTTGAGGAAAAAAATCCCGCTCGACTGCGTGAGTGGATCGCACATGTGCGTACTGCCCTGCAGGACATTGAGGATATTCGTACCGTTGTGCGGCCGGATGATCGACACCGATACTTGGTGCTGGTCTATCGTGACGGACTGGAGGTGCCGTCATGGATGGCTTCCGACGGAACCTTACGGCTGTTGGCTCTCACGCTACCTGCCTACCTGGAGGACTTCCGCGGCATTTATTTGATCGAGGAGCCCGAGAACGGCATCCATCCGCGGGCAGTGGAACCCATGTGCCAGTCCCTGTCCTCGGTATATGATGCCCAAATCCTGATGGCAACACACTCGCCTGTGATTCTTAGTGTAGTCGATCCAAAAGAGGTGCTTTGCTTTGCCAAGACAGACAAAGGGGCAACGGATATCGTCGCGGGCAACGAGCATCCGAAACTGCGAGACTGGCGTGGCGAGGAGAACTTTGGCGTTCTTTACGCAGGAGGAGTACTAGGATGACGAGTACCGTGCCGAAAAAGGACTTGCTGGTGCTGGTTGCCGATGGTCAGATGGAATTCGCGGTCAAAGGATTGCTCATGCGGGGCGAAGCAATAGGTTTTCAGCCACTATCTGTAGACATCCACGTCCATCCTGACAAAGATCCCGGCTGTCTTTTGCGTGGCCACGATTTTCTGCGTCCCTTTCATCGCCAATATCGTCATGCTCTCATAATGCTTGATTACGAAGGTTGTGGCCAGGAAATGCGCCCTCGGGTGGATTTGGAAGCAGAACTTGAACGCCGATTGGCCTCTTCGGGTTGGGGAAATCGTGCCACCGCTGTCATTCTCGATCCAGAACTTGAGGTTTGGGTGTGGAGCGATTCGCCGGAAGTCGATGCTGTCCTTGGCTGGACCAACAGAACACCATGTTTGGCGGATTGGTTGCGGGACGCAGGATACCTCCATGGCGACACGAAGAAACCGAACCGGCCCAAAGAGGCGTTGGAACACGCTTTACGACTGGTGCGAAAGGGAAAGTCTTCCGCGATTTTCCTTCAACTGGCACAGCGAGTAAGCGTCAACCGTTGCACGGATCCCACTTTTCTCAAGTTTAAGACAACGTTGCAACGATGGTTCGGCCGGGCATGACCCTTACGACATAGCTGCCCGCCGCTGCCTGTTGGGGTATGTTGTAACGAACGCTTACCCCCGCACTGCCGGGCCGATGTAGATCACCGAGTCGTTTTGCAGGCGGAAGAACGAGCCGGGCGTTTGCTCCAGCAATTGGCCGAGCAGGCCGACCGTGCGCGGGATGATGAACAACGCCTTGCCCGTCTCGGGCGCGAGCTTCAGGTCGCAGAGCAACGCGCCGATCACCCCGTCGACGTTGAAACACAGCGCCGAGGATTTCTTCTTTCGCAAGACGGTTTCGATCTCGCGGGCGAGCGTGCAATAGTCGCCCGCCAGCCCCAGCTCGTCTACGATCGTAAGCAGCGTGGTGGCTCGGGGGTCGCGACCGTAGAGTCCGTAGTAGCGGTGTCCGTAGCCGGGTATCCGTCCCTTCGGGTCGCCGAATGCGCCGGTGATCTTGTTGACGATGTAGCCGGCCAGTTCTTTCAGGTCGGCGATTCGCACTCCGTCGGCCTCGAACACGCCGCCGTCTGCCTCGGCCTGTCGCATTTTGGCGAGGAAATCGATGAGGATTCGGGCGGTGCCCTCGCCGGCGCCGGCATGCGCCGATCCCATGGCGGAGATGCCGGCGGCCAGGGCGGTTTTCAGTGAGTTGCCGCCGGAATATGACGTTACCGCCGCCAGCGACGAGGGGGTGGCCGGGGTGTGGTCGACGCAGGAGACGAACACCGCCCTGAGCAGATTGGCCTCCGCCTCGGTCGGTTTTCTATCGGCCAGCGCGGCGAAGATCGATTCCTCGATGCTTTGCTCGTTGCACCATCTGGTTTCGTGGCCGAGGATTGCGGCCACCAGGTCGACGACTTGGGGGACCAGCGCCAGGGCCTTGGTTTCGGCGGGGGTATATCTTTCGTGCAGGCTTGCCGGGAGCGGTTTCTGGCTGGACGCGGCGCCGGCCAGCAACCCCGCGCTGATGGCGGCGTTCATCGGCGAGCCGCCTTGGAAGGAAGCCACGGCGGCCTGCCGCGCGGCTCCATCGGTGGGGTTGGTCGTGACGCAGAGGACGAGATCCTCGGCCAACTGCTTGGCCCTTTCGTCGTCGTCGTCTTCTTTCGTCAGGGCCTCGAAGATCATCTGCGGAACCGAGGCGGTTTTCATCAACTGGGGCAGGGGGCGCCCACGGAAATGGGGCGTACCCTCGATAATCTGCGTCAGTTGCGTACGGATTTGCACCGCCCGGGCTTGGCTCTTCAGCCGCTCCAATTTCTGTTTGGAGATGCTGACCAGCTCGAAGGTATCGGAGATCGCCGATTCCAAGTCCTGGCTGCGTCGGGGGAGGGCCTTGCCGATGAGCGCGACCAGTTCGGCGGAGGTTTTTGCCACACTGACCCCGGCCTGTTCAAATGCCTCGACCTTGCTCTCGTAGGTGCCGAAGCTGCCTTCGCCGATGATTGCCCCGGCGTGGCCCATCCGCGAGCCGCGGGGAAAGATGTTTTGGGCGCCGATGCCCGTAATCCGGGCAATGACGGGCTTCGGATAGTTGGACTCCTGGATATATTCGGCGGCCTCTTCCTCGTAGTTGCCACCCACCTCGCCGTTGAGGATCACCAGCTTGGTCCGCTCGTCGTCGCGGATCAGTTCCAGGAGGTACTTGAAGTTTGTGCCGGATATCCGGTCGCCGCCGATGCCGACGACGATGCTAGTGCCGTGCCCCAGGACGTTGAAGATTTCGGTGGCGATCGACAGGCACATGCCGCCGCTTTTCGAGAAGATGGCGATATCTCCGGGATAGAACACACCCGGATCGTTGCCGCCGATGGCGCCGATCTTTACCCTTGCGATGGGGTTGATTATTCCGACCGAGGCCGGGCCGATTACACGGACATCGTGTTCCTTGGCCGCTTGGACGATGGCGGCCGAGTCCAATCGCGGCAGACCCTCGGTGAGAATGTTCACCAGTTGGATTTTACCCGATTCAATTGCCGCCAACGTGGCCTCTTTCGTCCCCTCGCGGGGCACGGAGACCAGACTGGTGTTGATGTCCGGATGTGCCCGCAGTGCTTCTTTGACGGAATTGTAGACGGGCACTCCGTAAACGTCCTGGCCCCCCTTGCCGGGCGTGACTCCGGCCACCACGTGTGTGCCGTAGTCGAGCATTTCCATCGATACCCGACGCCCCTGTTTGCCGGTAATGCCTTGAATGAGGACTCGCGTCTGATGGTCAATCAGGCTGCTCATGAATTATTCCTGTGTTTGCGCCGGTTGGCTTTGCTCGTGGTGTTTTTTTGCTTGGTGAATGACCATTCGGGCGGAATTGGCCACCGAGGTGGCCATGCCGCGAAGGAAGAGGCGGTATCCCCCTCGGCGCTGAATCTTGTTCAACTGGGCGAAGGCCTCCACGTCGCGGGGGCCGGCGCGGCGGATCAGAATCGGGATCGTCTTGTCGAAGTTGGGCGTATCGCGGATGCCGCCCATGACGCCGCCGATCAGCGTATCGTAAATATCGGTGAAGTTTGCCCGGCCGCCGATCACCCAGATGGCGTTGATCGGGCCGGGATGCATCAGAGCGATCTTGGTAAGTCCTCGCACTTTCTCGGCCGTGGGGTTGCCGCTGTACTCGGTGAATACGGCCGGCTTGCCGCCGAGGATGCAAAGGTCGTCCAGCGCCTCGACGCTGGTCCCGCCGCCGGAGGCCAGCACGATTATGTCTCCGTCCAACTCGTAGAACATTCGGCCCGCGGCGCCACGGGTGTCGCTGCGGTCGTTGTTCAACGCGAGCTGCTCGAGCCGGGTTGGAGTCCGCCCCGAGCTAAGCCGTTCGGGCAGGTTCAACCCCGACTGCCGGAACATGGCGTCCTCGTCGACCTCCACCTTTGCGTCGGCGGCGACCCACTCGCCAGATGGGGTTCGGATCAGTGGATTGATCTCGGCCAGCGTGGCATCGCAATCGACGAACAGGCCATAAAGCTTCAACAGCAGGTCGGTCGGCGGCGGGCCGTGGGCGTCGAGGCCCGCACGGTGGACCAAATCGGTCGCCTGCTGGGGCTGTAATCCACTGCGAATGTCGACCGGCTCGGTCCACACACCCTCCTGCGACTTCTGGGCCGCCTTTTCCACGTCCATGCCGCCCTGGGTGGAGACGATCACCACGGGCGACGCGCCCACGTAGGTCACCGCGACGTATACCTCCTGGGCAATGTCTAGCTTCTTCTCGACCAGCGCCTTCTGGATGGTCTCTCCGAACAGTTTTCGGCCCAACAGGGCACCGAGGGTGTCGGCCAATTGTTCCTCGGTATCGCAGGCGACGACCGCGTTTTCCTTGCCTCGCCGTCCCCACAGCACTTGTGCCTTGGCCATCACGCTGCCGTACTGGCCCGTCAGTCCGCCGGCCTCTTCCACCGAGGCGACCACCTTGCCCGGTGGAATTGGGATTCCGGCGCGCTCGAATAGGTTTTTCCCTTCGTATTCATACAGTTTCATGGATCATCTCGCGTGGTTCGTCTGGTAGCGATTGGCAGCCGATGAAAAAAAACTCGCGATCGCAGGAAGCGACTTCAGTCGCCGATTTTGCGGGTTTTCGGTGTGCAATCGGGTCTGGAGACGCCTCCAGCAAGTTTTCCGTCGGCCGTCGGCCGGTCGGCGACGCCTGTAGAAATTAGTGATATTGGCCACGATATACCCTGTCAAGGGGCAAAACACAAAGAACGCGCGAACCGTAAAAAAAAGCATAAAACCGCTCGTTCTCGCGCTTTGCGTGGGAACGGACGACGGGCGACGATTTGCGTCGGATATTGCCTCACGCTCCGACACAGAGCATGGGGGCCAGCAAACGAAAGGTTTTCCAGAGGGGGCATAACAGTTCGCTGAAAAAGAGTGCCACTGCTGGCTTGTCCAGCAGTGCGAGGAGAAACACCCGGGAAAACACTGCTGGACAAGCCAGCAGTGGCACCCAAACTCCCAAAACCGACTTTTCCAACGGGCTGATAAGTGGTTTTCCTCTGTTTTTCATACGTTTTGCGACTCCGGCGCGTTTTTCGGGTGAATATCCGCCGCCGCCGTCAATTCTTAATTACCATGAGGATAGCCCCTCGTCCATGGCGGTTCTCCGTTTTGCGGAAGCGACCCATGCCCGACCCAAAACGATACGATGAGTTTTGCGAACAGTTGCAGCGCGCCACGGGCCACATCCTCGCCTACATCAACGCGTTGCTGTTGAACTGGGACGACGCGGAAGACGTTTTTCAGGAATCGTGCGTCGTCCTCTGGCGGAAATTCGACGAGTTTCAGCCGGGGACCAACTTTGTCGCCTGGGCGCTCCGCATCGCGCAGAACAAGGCGATGGACTTCCAGAAGAGCCGCGCCCGGCGACGGACGTTTTTTACGCCCGAGTTGCAAACCTCGTTTATGGCCGAAATCTTGCGACCCACTACCTCGTCGGAGGACGCGGGGTTGGATGCCCTGTCGGATTGCATGGAAGGACTTGGCGCCGCCGACCGGCAACTCGTCCAACTCTGTTACGGCGACGGCGTGCGGGTCCGCGAAATCGCGGCACAAATGGGCCGGTCGCCGCAAAGCGTCCATAATTCGCTGCGACGCATACGAATGACGCTCCTGGAGTGCATCGAGCGAGTGATCGAGCGGGAGGACCGTCGATGAACAACACCCGGCAGATCGCCGACGAATTCTGGCCCTTGCTCGACGCCGCCTGCGCCGATGAGCTGACCAGCGGTCAATGGATCGAGCTGCAATCGCACCTGGAAAGCAGCCCCGCCGCCCAACGGGCGTTCGTCGAACACATCCGCCTGCGCACGAATATCCGTCAATGGTGGAAAGGCGAGCGGTCGCGCGAGGCGGGGTTGAGCAGAATCGAGGCCGAGTGCGCACGCGAGGGGCAAGAGGCGGGGGACCAGCGACGAGGGATGGCCGGTTCACCGGCCATTGATGGAGAGGGGAGATTCGGGGTTCGGGATTCGGGGTTCGGGATTCGGGATTCGGAACCTCTCTCTGCTGGTGCGGCAGTTGAACTGCCGTCAAGCCAATGGCCCCGAACCCCGAACCCCGAACCCCCATTCCCCAATCTATCCACTACCAACTATCCACCGCCCGCTGCTCCTTTCGTCGGCAGTTGGGCGTTCTCCTACATGGTCGCCACCGTGATTATGGGCGTGATGCTGCTGGGGTTCTGGGCATACAAAATCACCCACCACCAACATATCGCCGAGGCGCCGTCGCAGTCGGTTCCGTCGGACGCCATGCCGGAAATGGTGTTCGTCGGCCGCATCACCGGCATGGTCGATGTGAAATGGTCTGACGATCCCCGCTATCTGCCGCCGCCGGGGTTTGCCCACGTTCCCTTGGGCCGCGAGTACATCCTCTCTTCCGGGCTGCTGGAAATCACTTACGACTCCGGGGCCAAGGTGATCCTCGAAGGCCCCTGCACCTACGAGGTCGAATCCACCGCCGGCGGCTACCTTTCGTTAGGCAAGCTAACCGCGCGGGTGGGGGAAGACAAGGAGACAAAGGGACAAGGAGACAAGGGAAAGAAGGCCGATGCCGCGTCTCCCCATCTCCTCGT
>CBDAFL010000081.1:0-1074 GCA_965195225.1 uncultured Thermoguttaceae bacterium | reverse complement strand
AATCTAGGCGGTAAAATGTCCTTATATAAAGTAAATGAATAAGTATTATTAGTATTCCCCGCTGAGTCATTTGCATAGAAGTCAATAGTAAATGAACATTCATCTGACAAGCTATCCCATAGCGAGGAATTTAATGGTTTTGATTCTCCATTAGTGAGCATGATTTTAGTCCCTCCAATAACATACCAAACACTTTCTAGGTTTGGATCAGTTGCTGTAATTTGAATATCGGGTATTGAATTCCAATAAGTATTATTTTCAGGCAAGTCAATGCTTAAAGAAGGTATTACAACATCCTTATAGAGAGCAATTGAAGAAGTATTGTTAATATTTCCCGCAGAATCGTTCGCGTAGAAGATTATCGTTACTGGTCCATCACCGAGAGCCGTCCAGTTGTTCTGGTCGATAGTTCCATTTATAGTAAAAATTATATTAGCGCCTCCATTGAGCGTGTACCACATCGTATCTATTGGACTACCAGAATCGCTTATTTCCACTACGTAATCTGGAGCAGTAGCGTCATAATACTCTCCTCCTGTCGGGGAAGTAATAGAAACTGTTGGATTGCCCGTATCCTTATTCACGATTACCGTATCCGAGTTTAAATTTCCAGCAGAATCGTTCGCGTAGAAGATTATCGTTACTGGACCGTCTGCGAGAGCCGTCCAGTTGTTCTGATCTATAGTCCCGTTTACGGTAAAGGTTATGTTAGTCGTACCACCATCGATTGTATACCACATCGTATCAAGGTTGTCGTCAGTTACCTCAACAGTAAAATCTGGAGCAGTAGCGTCAAAATACTCTCCTCCTATTGGGTAAGTTATAGAAACTATTGGATTGCCCGTATCTTTATTAACATTTACGCTATCAGATGCTATATTGCCAGTAGAATCGTTCGCGTAGAAGATTATCGTTACTGGACCGTCTGCGAGAGCCGTCCAGTTGTTCTGATCTATAGTCCCGTTTACGGTAAAGGTTATGTTAGTCGTACCACCATCGATCGTATACCACATCGTATCTATTGGACTACCAGAATCGCTTATTTCCACTACGTAATCTGGAGCAGTAGCGTCA
>CBDAFL010000080.1:0-1877 GCA_965195225.1 uncultured Thermoguttaceae bacterium | reverse complement strand
ACAGCTTCGACAATGGCGGCTATGATTTTCCGAGCAGACTTACCTGCCAGTAGTGTTCTATCGAGTGGCCGTTGGTCGGTTGCAGTCCCGGCACTTCCGCCGAGTACGCCGTAAAGACTGTCTGCTGTGCTCGCCGTCCCTCCGAATCTACGTGTCGCTGTCCGGGAACCTCCGAGACCACTCCCCACATAGTGTCCCACGCCACGTCGGTTAGTGTAACATTTGTTCTGTAAAAAGGAATCAAGGTCGTCCCGGCTCCGCGTAGGCGAGCGCAGCGAGCCGGAGCGGAGCCGGGACGGCCTTGGAAGATGACTTGAAAGGGCGGGCCATATCGGTTTTCTTGGATGTTTACAACCTTTAACCAAGGAGACTTTTATGACCCACCAGGAACATTTTAACGTCTGTAACGATCTCGTGGAACTGCTCGCGGAAAACGGATTTGACGGCATGGCTCAAGCAATCGAAATCCTCATGAACGAAGCCATGAAGCTCGAAAGAAGCGAAACACTGCAGGCTGCGCCGTACCAACGCACCGACGCAAGGCGTGGCTACGCCAACGGTTACAAACCGAAAACCGTTCGCAGCCGGCTAGGATCACTGGAACTGCAGGTGCCGCAGACAAGGGGCGTCGAGTTCTATCCGTCGGCTCTCGAACGCGGCGAACGTAGCGAACGGGCCCTAAAACTCGCCGTCGCCGAAATGTATGTCCAAGGCGTGTCAACCCGCAAAGTCGCCGCCATTACACAGGAACTCTGCGGACTGGACATCAGCAGCTCGCAGGTCAGCCGCGCGGCCGCGGCCTTGGACGAAGAACTTGATGCTTGGCGGAATCGTCCACTGGGCGAAATGCCGTACCTAATCCTGGATGCCCGATATGAAAAAGTACGACACGCAGGCTCGGTCATCTCTTGTGCCGTGTTGGTGGCCATCGGCATTACGACCGAAGGAAAACGTGCCGTGATCGGCGTCAGCGTCTCGCTCTCCGAAGCCGAGGTCCATTGGCGAGAGTTTCTCGCCTCGCTGCAAAACCGTGGCCTGCACGGCGTGAAACTGATTGTCAGCGACAGCCACGCAGGCCTGAAAGCCGCACGCGAGGCTCGTTTTTCCGGTGTGCCTTGGCAGCGATGTCAGTTCCACCTGCAGCAAAACGCCATGCAATACGTGCCCAAAATCGCCATGCGCAAAGCCGTGGCCGCCGATCTTCGAGCCGTCTTCGACGCACCCGACCGAAACGAGGCCCAACGACAGTTAGATATCGCCGTGAAAAAGTATGCGAAGTCGGCACCCAAGGTGTCGACCTGGATGGAAATGAACGTGCCCGAAGGACTCACCGTCTTCAAACTGCCCGTAGCTCACCGACGACGACTACGAACTACCAACATGCTCGAACGAGTCAATCGAGAACTCAAACGACGAACACGTGTCGCCACCCTATTCCCAAACGAAGCCTCGCTTCTGAGGCTAACCAGCGCCGTGCTCGTGGAAATTACCGAAGAATGGGAAACCGGAAAACGTTACCTTAACATGGAAACCGATTAAACCGCCCGAAAGTAAAATCGCTTTTTACAGAAACACTGTTGCTTTATCTAAAAATAATGCGACTTGCCCGGCACGTGGCCCTGTTGCCCCACAATTGAACCTAGCTGTACGTATGAGTTCGCACTATTGTCAACACTACCGAAAACGTTTGCAGAGGCTATGCTCCCGCAAAACATGCGGATGGTCAGGTCGTTGCCGGCAACGTCGGCCAAACCCTTGTCAAACTCCACGATAATACACTCGCCCGAGTCCTCTTGTCGCCAACCACCCAAGTAATCCGATACGCCTGGGGCAAAGATATCGTCGCCGTCTGGATCGGCATCCGACACACCTGTGAC
>CBDAFL010000079.1:0-5151 GCA_965195225.1 uncultured Thermoguttaceae bacterium | reverse complement strand
GGCGAAGCCTGCCGAGCGATGCTGAACGAGACGCTCCGCGCCACCCTCACCTGGGTCGTCCAACAAGTCCGGGAACACGAAAAGGATCTTGACCATGTGTTCGCTAAAATACGGTTAGCCTAGTTTGCAAAAGTCCAGTTCCAAGTCAACAAGTAGTCGGTTTCGTAATGACACGCGATGGCAAGATGCAGTGCGTCCGTCTCGGCGGCCGGCGGAAGTCTTAGATAGGAGTGCAATTCCTTGGCAAGTTCGGTAGCGGCGCGATTGACCGCGAGACGCTGAATGTCTTCCAGCAAGGCAATGCGATGCTCGGCCAACTGTGCTTTCCCCCGCGAGATTTCGTCCTCGACCACACGGGAAACAAAAAGACGGTAGTTATCCCGCTCTTCTTCCCACCAACGGCGCGAAGTTATCTGGTGCGCCGCCGTGGCCAGAATGGGCGAAATCCCACCAACCACAAAGCTCGGTATCGTCGTTTCGATGTACACTGACGGCTTCATGCAAATCACCCCATTTTATTGTACTCTATCGAGGCCGGGTGGGAAACCGCCGCCCTATTTGTTTGCGGCTCCGTTTGCGGCTTTTTACCATTTCTTCCGCGAGCGCAGGTAGCCCCGCAAAACGATCGAGGCGCTATTGACCACCAGCACCAGCCCGACCAGCACGACCGCCGTGCCGTAGAGGTATTCATCCGAGACGCCTCGGACCTGGGTGGCCAGCGTGAACAGGTGCATCGACAGCGCCATGCAGCGGTCGTCCAGTCCGTAAGGGAAGAACGACCTGAAGCCGTGGTCGGCCACCGGCGTGAAAAACACCGCTCCGGTGAACAGGATCGGCGCCGTTTCGCCGGCCGCGCGAGAGACTTGCAAAATCACCCCGGTCAGGATGCCGCTGATCGAGTTGGGCAAGACGATCGTGCGGATCGTCTGCCAGCGGGTGGCGCCCATGTTCCAACAGGCCTCGCGGAACGACATTGGCACCGCGGCCAGCGCCTCGCGCGTGCTGGTGACGATCACCGGAAGGGTCATCACGGCCAACGTACAGGAGGCGGCCAACAACGAGCGCCCCATGCCCGCGAAGAGAACGAACGCGCCGACGCCGAACAGTCCGTGAACGATGCTCGGCACGCCGGCCAGGTTCATCACCGCCAGATTGATCGAGCGCGTGATCCAATTGTCGCGGGCGTACTCGTTCAGATAGACCCCGGCGAGAATCCCAACCGGGGCGGCGGCCGCCAGCGAAATCAGCACGAGAAAAAACGTGCCCACAAGCGGCGCCCAAATCCCCCCGGCTGTCATGCGGTTGGCGGGATTGTCGAACAAGAAGGAAAAGCTCAATACGGGCAACGCCTTGACAAACAAGTATCCGAGGATTGCCGCCACCGGAATGACCAACATCAAGGTAATCGCGGCCAGCACCCATCGGGCGATGGTTTCCTTGGTCTTCTTATGCTTCTCCAGCGCCGACGGGGCGAAGGGATTTTCTTTGCTGAACGGGTTGCCAACCTGTCCTAATCGATCAACGTTGTTCATTGCGAATCCCCTTAACCACCAGATCGGCTGCCAGATTGACAATGAACGTTATCAGGAACAACACCAAACCGATCAGGAACAACACGCTGTAGTGCATTCCGCCCGACACGGCTTCGCCAAGCTCGGAGGCGATGGTTGCGGTCAGCGTGCAGATCGGGTCGAGCAGGCTGTGTGGGATTTGCACGGCGTGGCCCGTACACATCAGCACGGCCATGGTTTCGCCGATGGCCCTGCCGACGCCCAACAGGACGGCGGCCAACAGCCCGTTCTTCGCGGCCGGAAACAGCACGCGATAGACGATTTCCCAGCGGCTGGCGCCCAGCGAGAGTGCGGCCTCGCGGTACGAGTCGGGCACGGCTTTCAACGCGTCCTCGCCGACCGAGACGATGATCGGCACGCTCATCAGCGCCAGGATTATTCCGCCGTTGAGGAGATTCACGCCCACGGCGGCGCCGGTCGTCCACATGATAATCGGCCCCAGAACCATGTAGCCCACGAAACCCCAGACGATCGAAGGGATGGCCGCCAACAGTTCGATGACGATTTTCAGTATTTCCTTGAATTTGCCGGAGCAAAACTCGGAGATGAACACGGCCGCGCCCAACCCCAGGGGGACGGCGATCGCCATTGCCAACGCCGTGACCGACACCGTGCCGACCAACAGGGCGAGGATGCCGTATTCCGGGCGGACCTCGGACGAGGGTTGCCAACGGGTGCTGGTGAAAAACTCGATCAGATTCACACCGCCGAACAGCGCCGGCACGGCCTCCCAGAAGACGAAGAAGAAAATGGCAAAGACAAAAAAGATCGCGCTCCAACCGCAGAGACGGATGATCCACTCGATCAGCGGCTCGGCGCGATCCAGCGCGACGCGCCATCCGACCCCAGGCCGGCGCGTGTCGGTCGTCTTAATGGCGGTCTGAGCGTCACTCATTGGTTTCCAGCGGCACGTAGCCCAATTGGAACACTATCTCTTTCGTTGGGGTGGCAGTTGTACTGCCACCCCCAAAATCACCGCAAATTCAGGGGCGGCAGTACAACTGCCACCCCAACATGGAAGGTCACTCATTGGTTTCCAGCGGCACGTAGCCCAATTGGAACACTATCTCTTGCCCCTCCGGCGAGAGGATCCAGTCGATATACTTCTTGACCGGCCCGGCCGGTTCGCCTATCACGTAAATTTGCAAGGGGCGGGTGATGGGGTACGCTCCGCTACGGGCGTTCTCCACGGTCGGCGCCACGCCCGGCTCGCCACGCCGCCTAGATACCTTCAGCATCTTCACCTCGTCGGTGGCGTAGCCCATGCCGCTGTAGCCGATGGCCGTGGGCGTCCACGAAACCAGACTCACCGCGTGCTTCGAGCCGATGGCGCCAACCGAGCCGAGTTTCAGATCCTCCCCCTTGCCCAATACGGCCTTGCGGAAATAGAAGTAAGTACCCGATCCGCTTTGACGATTTATGCTGCTGATCTTGTCGGTTCTCAGCGTTCCGACGGGCAATCCCAACTCGGACCACTTTGTCAGCGTGCCTTCCTCCCCGTAGAGGTCGGCCAGTTCTTCCACCGAAATAGACTCCAGGGGGTTGTCCTTGTGGGCGTAGATCGCCAAGGCGTCGTAGCCGACGATGATCTCCTTGGGTTCGGCGCCGTGTTTATCCTTTACCTCTTCCGCTTCGTCGGGCTTGATTTTGCGACTGGTGTTGGCTATGTCGCAATTGCCGTCGATGAGGCTGGCGATGCCCACGCCCGAGCCACCGCCAAGAACCTGAACGCTGACATCCTTGTGATTTTCATTGTATTGTTCCGCCCAAGCCTGGGCGATGTTTACCATCGTGTCCGAGCCTTCGTTGCTGATGGCGACACTGTTTTCCCGGGATCGGTCGCAGCCACACGCCAGCACCGCAAGCAAGAGGCAGAACAGACTAAGATTAAACCTTAACGACATTGCGGATTATTCCGGCCGGCGGACTAGTTCGTGTATGCCCAAATAGTTAGCAGACAGCTAGTGAATCGTCAAGCGACCCTACTTTGGCCGGGCAACGCCCCCTGGTTCCCGATGCCACACCGTTCGGCTAAACTAAGAGGGTGTTTTGCCAACCCGATTACCGGCAGTAATACCTCCATTACCACGACTTATCCCCCAAACTCGACTAACCGCCCATGAAACACGGCATGAAAAACGTGCTCGCTTTGGTGCTCGGCGGCGGACAAGGGACGCGGCTCTATCCATTGACAAAATACCGCTCAAAACCGGCCGTGCCGGTGGCGGGTAAATATCGGTTGATCGACATCCCCTTGTCGAATTGCATCAACAGCGGGTTGAACCGCTGCTACGTGCTCACCCAGTTCAACTCGGTCAGCCTGCATCGTCACATCCGCTCGACCTACAGCTTTGATCCGTTCGGCGGTGGGTTCGTCGAGGTGCTGGCCGCGCAGCAGACGCTGGAGAACGCCGACTGGTATCAGGGCACCGCCGACGCCGTGCGGCGGAACTTGCGCTACATCGAGCAGCCGGGCGTCGAGTACGTGCTGATCCTCTCCGGCGACCAATTGTATCAGATGAACTTCCGGGAGATGCTCGACTCGCACGTCAAGACCGCGGCCGACGTGACCATCGCCGCCGTCCCGGTACACGGCCGCGAAGCCGACGCGCTGGGAATCATGCGGCTGGACGACACCGGCCGAGTGGTCGGGTTTCTGGAAAAACCAAAGACCGAGCAGGAGCTGGCTCTCGTCCGCACCGCGCCGGAGTGGATCGACGCCCACGGCATCGCCAGCCGCGGCCGCGACTGTCTGGCGAACATGGGCATATACCTGTTCAACCGCGACACGCTCCTCGACGTGCTGCTGAAGACCGATTACCGCGACTTCGGCAAGGAGGTCTTTCCGGCGTCGGTCCGAACACGCCACGTGCAAGTCCACCTTTCAGACAGCTACTGGGAAGACATCGGGACGATCAAGTCGTTCTATGATGCAAACCTCGCGTTGACCAGGCCGGACGCTCCGTTCGATCTGGCGTCGGTCGAGGCGCCGATCTACTCTCACGCCCGGTTTTTGCCGCCCACCCGATTCGACGGCGCGACGATCCGCGGCAGTCTGGTGGCCGACGGCTCGATGATCGAGTCGGGGGCGACGATCGAAAACAGCATCATCGGCGTCCGCTGCCGCGTCGGACGCAACGTGACGATCCGCAATTCGATCGTGATGGGCAACGACGTATATGAAACGCCCGAGCAGTTCGCCAATCACGGCGTCGAGGGGCAGCCGCCGCTGGGTATCGGCGAGGGATCGCACATCGAAGGCGCAATCGTCGATAAGAACTGCCGCCTCGGCCGCAACGTCCACATTGCCAATTCACAAGGCGTCGAAAACACCGAGGAGACCCCCCACGGCATGATCTGCGACGGCGTCGTCGTGATGCCCAAGGATACGATCCTGCCGGACGGATGGAGGATGCTTGACAACCGACCTTATTCAAAGGAAGATTAAGGTTGTTGGCTGGCCCCACGGCGGTGATGGTCGTACTGGAGAAGACAAAATGTTGTCGAGCGGAGGGTGGCACGTCCCTGAGCGCAGCGAAGGGCGTGGTACACGATCAAACCACGCCCTTCGCTGCGCTCA
>CBDAFL010000078.1:0-2053 GCA_965195225.1 uncultured Thermoguttaceae bacterium | reverse complement strand
TTGACGCGGCAAGCGGAGCCCGAGGCGGTCCAGCAGGATGGCTTGGTGATCGGTGGGACGGGAGATGCAGCGGCGGCGGATTTCGACCTGCTTTTGGCGGGTGGGAAGGACGACGTCGATCAGGTTGATCTTGCCCAACTCTTCAAAAATGCGACGGGGCTCGTCGCCCAAGCCGGCCGATCGGGTCATCTGGTGTAGCGTCTTCCAGAGAACATACGCCAGGAAGCAGACCAGAATGTGGGCCTGAACCCGCTCTTCCGTCTGGTGCCAGACCGGGCGGATCCGCAGATCGCTCTTGTGGATTCGAAATGCGGCTTCCGCTTCGGTCAGTTGGATATACGCATGCCAGAGGTCTTCGGCCGACCAGTCCGTTACGTTCGTTCGCAGAAGGTAGCAGCCCTCATTGAGCGTCGCCCATTCGCGCCATGCGTCGTCTTTTTCCCAAGAGACGACCGCGCGGCCGCTGACGTCTTTGACGCTGACGTTGTAAAGGCCGGCGGCTCGGGAGTTCTTTGCCATGATCTTGCCAATGCGGCGGTCGATGACTTCCTTTTTCCATTGACGCTTTTCGCAGCTTGCACGGACCTTTTCCAACGCCTCGTCGATGCGTTGCTCGAAACGCTCGTGCATCGCCTTTTCCTTTTCGCGGCGGTCGCGGCTGCGGCACAAAATGTACGTTTCTTTGCCGCCGTCGGGCGAAGGGCACATCTTTACTTCCAGACCTTCGCGGATCACTCGCCAGTCTTCGTCAAGCAATTGCCGCTCGAACTTTCTGAGCGTTCCTTTCGACGCACCGATGATATAGCGCCGATTGCCCGACTCCATGAACTCGATGTTCGCCTTGCTCATCATGCCGCGATCACCGCACCAGATACGATTCGCCCGGCCGTAACGTTTCTCCATCGTCGTGACGATTTCCTGCCACGTCTTCACGTCGTTGCGGTTGCCGGCGAAGACTTCATAGCCAAGCGGAATGCCGTCCCGAGTCACGACCAGGCCGATACAGACTTGCTTACAGTCACCACGTTTGTCGCGAGAATAACCGCGTTGGGCTTGCGGGTTTCCTTCGCAAAGCCCTTCGAAATAGGTCGACGTCACATCGTACAGCAGCAGATCGTAATCCGGCTCAAACAACGTGCCAAGCCTGTTTTTCAGGTGCTTTTCCAAGGCCTCCTTGTGCGGCAGCAGCTTGTCCAACGCCCGGTAAAGCCTTTCGTCATAGATTTTGTCATCTGGAACTCCCAGCAGTTCGGGCAGTGCCGTGCTCTTGTAATAATGCTCGGCGATATGCAATTCGCTTGAAGGGTTACACAGTCGGCAAATGATAAGAATCATCGCGGTCTTTGCCCACGGGATGTCTTCTCTCCCTTGAGGGATGACGTTTTCAAGCAGTTCGTCGAGTTGTAATCGGCGGATCAACTCCAGTGCGAGCCACGCTCCGCCGAACTCAAGTTGATTTTCGACACGCACATTCGCCGTATCGACCTCGACCCACTCGGCTTGCGGTTTGTCTTCATGGTCGAAGAGTTGCAGTTGCGAATATCGCGACTTGCCCTTGCCTTCCGCTGCTCGCTTGACGCCGGCGCGTTCGGACGCCTTGAGTTTGCCAAGCCAGGCAACCGTTCGCTGTCGCGGCCCCCGTTCCGTTCGATAGGACTCGACCAACGCCCAATACGCCTGACGTTTTCCCTTGATTCTTCGGTAGCACGGCCTGATAAACATACCCGAATTATCGGCAATCGAAGCGTCTCGTCAAACGCAGATCTTTCCACTACAACGCGTTTCGCTTCTTTCGAGACCGAAGATCGGCGACTTTCCGTGAAGCCTGGGAAGATGGACTTGTCCGGGCAGCCATTTCCAAGCCAAAAAACTTCCCAAAAAAACAATTCGCCATCCTAAGTGTGGAACTTGGGTTAGACGCCCATCTGTCGCAATCAGGACTTTTCACCCCAGACGAATTGATGCCCCACGCCAATGCCTCTGTTCCTGCGTGCCAGGCGGCGTCACGAGCGCGGCACAAGATCATGGTCAAAGCGCGTTCTCAAAAAAAAGA
>CBDAFL010000077.1:0-1039 GCA_965195225.1 uncultured Thermoguttaceae bacterium | reverse complement strand
GAGGGCCCAGGTCCAAACGATCTCGCGGCCGGCCGCAGGGGACCCCCGCGGGGGTCCCCTGCGAATCCCAATTTACCCTCCAAAGCAACTTTTGATAACATGCCCCAAAGACTATTTGGAAACATACAAGGTCCATGTTTTCGGCCGGCGGTTCGTCGACAAAATGCGTTTTTTTCGCCGAAAAATGGACCAGTCCCCGGCCAGCCCGATGGGGGATAATTGTGCTGGAAAAGTGGTATAATCGATAGTGTGTGGAAGCCGGTTTCCGGGAACAATGCAAGATGTTTCCGACAAACGGCTTCGGAGAGGTGGCTGAGTGGTCGAAAGCGCCGGTTTGCTAAATCGGTGACCGGGAAACTGGTCCGCAGGTTCGAATCCTGTCCTCTCCGCTCGTCTGGTATTGACGGCAGTCGGTGCCACTGCTGGACAAGCCAGCAGTGGCACCCGAACTCCCGGAATCCGATTTTTTCAACGGACTGCTATTGCTCTCTCGCCTTTTCCAGCAGTTGCTCGAAATGGCGGCCCACCTGATAGAGAATCAGATCGGAGCATTGCGGATCATCGACGAACAGATGGAGATGGTCGTCGTGGCCGCGGATGAGAAAACGGCAGCCGCGGAAGGCAAAGTCGAGCCAGTCCTGGGCCATCTCCCCGCCGATGAAATTGACCATTTCCGCCCCCGGTAGGAGCGATACATGGTCGCGGACGGAGATCCAGTCGTAAACCTGAGGTAGATGGGTGAAACGGCGTGAGCCGTCGAGTGTTCTCTCGTCGATGAGCTTCATGGTGCCCGTTAGGATAACGGGCACCGGTGACAACTGGATGTCACAGCGCGCGGAAACAGGGTCGGAATTCATCGAACCTGATTCCGGGGCGTCGAAACTCCGGCACTACATACCGACGGCGCATCCGGCGACCAAAGGTCGCCGGCTCCTGCATCATGGATTTTCCGAGAAGGAAAAACCGCCGCCGATTACCACCGATCGCGTCCGCCGCCACCGCCGCCACCGCGACCGCCGCGACCGCCGCCACCGCCGCC
>CBDAFL010000076.1:0-5476 GCA_965195225.1 uncultured Thermoguttaceae bacterium | reverse complement strand
CGAACGTTTGTTGGGCATTGCGTCATTGGGCACCTCGTCCATTCGCGGCATGCAGACCCTCGGCCGACAATACAACCGAAACCGATACTAGTGAGTTAGAACCGGATGGGTGGCACGTCCCTGAGCGAAGCGAAGGGCGTGGTTGCCCGGGGAGACACGCCCTTCGTTTCGCTCAGGGGCGTGCCACCCTCCGATATTAGTGGATTGTTGAGCGTTGGGGCAGTTGCGATGCTTGTTTAGCAGCCGCCGTGCCGGCGGCCGCCAAACGGATACGGCATTGATTTTCCGAAAGAAAACGGCCGCCGGGCAAATAGCTCTCGGGAGGGGGCTATTTGGAATGTTAGGGACGTGTCAACTATTGATTTAATCAATAAAAAGCGGTAAAATCCCTAGGGGAGATTAGCCCTTAAAATCGGTGTTGGTTTCGACTCATAAATTGGACTTCAGCGAGGCGACCTATCATGCATATCACCATGGGGATCGGGGCAATGTTGTTGGGCGGCTGGGTGTTGGCGTCGCCGGTCGATCAGGACAACTTAAGACCTGTTCAGCCGTTGCCGCAACCCGCCATCACCGCGCCTCGGCCCAGCGCCGGCCAGAGTTCCAGTCAATACGACACTCGGACGATGGACGAACAGGGTTATAAAAGAAGGATGCTGGGGAAAGAACGCGGAATGCGGCATGGAGGGCGCACCGATCAATCTCCTTCGCACATGCAACAGCAAGCGTCGGGCACGGGTATGCCGACTTCGCCGACGAGTTCCGCTCGAGGCGCGGCGGGGTTGCCTCTGTCGCCGACCGCCGATCCGACGTTGATGGAGGGACAGGGCGCGACGGGTCAGGGGGGACCGCAGATGCCCGTCGCCCCCACGTCTCAAGGTCGTCCCTCTCCGTCTTATTCGGGCCGTGGTTCTTCCGGCGCGATGCAGCGGCCGAGTTCCCGCCCGACTTCCCAGCGGTCGTCAGGAGGTTCCTCACGGTCGGAACAAAAGGCGTTCTCCACCTACAATCCGTTCAGTTCCGGCGTCAGCCCGTATATGAACCTATTCCGCCGAGACACCTCCGGTGGAACCGTGGACAACTACACCACGCTCGTCCGGCCGGCGCTCGAACAGCGTGCGGCCAATCAGCGCTTCAACATGGACATCTTCGGCCTGGAACGTAGGGCGCGCCTCCAGCAACACTCGCTCCAAAGAATGGAGCAAACCGATCGCACTTTGCAGGGCATAGGTACGCCGCAGTACTATATGAACTACGGCGGATACTATGGCAATTCGGGGTCCGGACGGTAGACGCTTCAAATCCGCATCTCCAACAGCAGGTCTCTCGGCGCCGGCTCCAGCAGCCCGTTGAAAAAGGGCGCCACTGCTGGCTTGTCCAGCAGTGCATGGAGGAAACTACCGGAAAAACACTGCTGGACAAGCCAGCAGTGGCACCCAAACTCCCAAATCCGACTTTTTCAACGGGCTGCTAGACCGCAATTCTCACCGCGGCATGATTACGTCGGAGAGCATGTACCTGCGCAACGACTTGACCACGTCGATAAATTGTTGCAGGTCAACGGGTTTGGTCAAATAGTCTTCCACGTGGAGGTTTTCGGTCCGCAATATTTCCTGGTGTGTGCGGGAAGCGGTCAGCACCACCACGGGTATGGAGTCGAGTTGCGGATCGGCCTTTACGTCGGTAAGAATTTCGCGCCCGCTCTTTTTCGGCAGATGGAGGTCCAAGAGGATCAAGTCGGGGCGCGGGGCGCGGCGGTATCTCTGCCGGCGCAGGAGAAACTCCATTGCCTCCTCGCCATCGCGGACCAGGCTCACCCGACAGGGTACGTCTCCCTGTCGCAGGGCCTCGATCGTCATTCCGGCGTCCTCCAGATCGTCTTCGACCAGGAGGATTTCCATGGGGCGTCCCACGGCGTCGCGGATCATGGTTTTGGTTTCCGTTCGTTGTTTGCCGGGAATTGTTCGACTCCGCCTTTCAGCGATTTTCCGTCGATCGAAACTTGCCCGCCTTGGTCAACCCAGCCGGGGGCGGTGTTTCCGAGCAATAGCGTGCCGTGCAAGTACGTTCTCGAGTAGGGGAGCGTCAATAGTTGGGCCAATCCGTTGTTACCCAGCGACGAGCCTTCGATTTCGACCGAGGAGGCCCCGCCCACGGCCACGCCGCTGCGGCCGTTGCCGCGGCACATCACGCCGGAGAGCGTCACGTTCCGGGCGCTGTTGCCCAGGCTGATCCCATCCAATTGAAAACCCTGCACGGTCAGATCGGCGATAACCACGCGGTCGACGTGAAACAGCGTGATACCCGTCTGTTCGTGGGCGCAAGAAAGATTGTAGTCGCCCGGCAACTTGGTCTTTTCGACGCAGAAGAAGATTTTGCCGTTCAGCAAGCACCACTCGAGAGATTCGAGTTTCGGCGGGCGAATCGCCGACGCCGAGGCGACGACCTGCACGGCGGGACGGTCGTCGAGGAACAATTGCTGGTATGACATCCGCTTGGGGCGGAACCATAAGACCGCGCCTTCGTATGGCTCCCAAACCTCTGGATCGATCGGCGTCGAGCCGTCGAGAATTGCGCCGTTGCCGCGGATTGTGAACGGCCGCCGGGGATCGCCGCTGTGACGGCTGCCGACCAGACTGACACTTTCCCGATAAGGAACGTCGTTGTTGGCCATCACGATCGTGTCGCCGTGGCGTGCCAGCCGCAGGGCCTTGGCCAGCGTTCGCACCGGGCCGGTCTGTGCGGGTGTGTTGCGCTGCTGGAGGCCGGTGAACCGGTCGTCGCCGGCGAGGTTGTCGACAAAAATCTCCCGCCCCAACGCGGGGGCCGCGAGAAGCAACGCAAGCAACAGGCCGTGAAATGGAATTGTCCGCATAATCCGCTCCAGGTGGGTGTTCGACCGCTTCGATCAATTGTAGCATAATAAACGTTTAGCAGCCGCCGGTGTGGTGGCAGTTCCTGGTTCCCACGCAGAGCGTGGGAACCAGAGGAGCATTGCCATGAACATGCAAATCAACGACCAAACGATCGAACTCCATCAGGGCGACGTCACTCTCCAGCGGGTAGATGCAATCGTCAACGCTGCCAACAGCCGCTTGGCCGGCGGAGGCGGCGTGGACGGGTCTATCCATCGCCGCGGCGGGTCGGAGATCATGCGCGAGACCGGAGCCCGATACCCGGACGGTTGCCCTACCGGATCGGCCGTCATCTCCACGGCCGGCCGGCTCGACGCGCGATACGTGATCCACGCCGTTGGGCCGGTGTGGAGTGGTGGCCGTCGCGGCGAAGCCGAGTTGCTGGCCGCCGCGTATCGCCGCTGTCTGGAGTTGGCCGTCGAGCACGATTGCGAGAGCATCGCATTGCCCGCCCTGAGCGCCGGCGCCTATCGCTTTCCGATGGATCAGGCGGCGCGGATCGCACTTTCAACGGCGATCGACTTTCTCAAGCAACACGGCCGGCCAAAGCTGATCCGCTTTGTACTCTTCAACGCCGGGGCATACGGGGCCTTTGCCGCGGCGATGGAGGAGTGTAGCGGGGTCGCGAACTAATCGGCTTCCTGCTTCGCCTCTTCGAGGGCCTTGTCGGTGCTGGCCGGATCGACGTGGCGGCAGCTTTCCGTGAGCTGCGCGGCGATCCCGCCCAAGTCCTCGCGCCACTGGTCCTCGGCCACGTCCGGCGGGCAAAGCTGTACGAACTCGTTTACCAGGAGGATCAACCGCAATACGTGGCGGAAGATCACTCCCTCTTGCTTTTGCAGGGACTGGCTGGTTACATACTTGTTGAAGTCGCCGCCGAACTGGAGCAGCTCGCCCGCCGCCCAAACCGGCGAGGTACGCAGGTCGTGGACGCCGTCGAAATCGTAATCGAACAAGCGGCGGAGTTTATCGGCCAGCGTCAGCACCCAAACCCGCTCATCGTCGTCGTAAGTGCGGTGGCCGCGTGGCTGCTCGTCGTTGGACTGCTGCGAAATCTCTTCCGGCGTGGCCAAGCCGAGTTGCAGCAGGCGCGGATCGAGCCGCAAGGTGGCCAACGGGCCGGGCGGAAGCTCGTCGTGTCGCGGAACGCGGACAAATCGACCCACCGATCGGGGCAATTCCAGCACGCTCTCCATCGCCTGCACGCGTTCGTCGCGGTCGGCGATACCCAACTGATTGACCAGAAAAACGGCGTACAGCGGGTGTATTCCGCGGAACATCAGCAACTTCGACATGCTATCGGTCGGATGGGCGAACATCGGCCGATACTGGGGCGGCTCCGCCACGGCGGGCTTCTCGGAGAAACCAAAACTGAAATCCAGCCGCTTCGCTTCCTTGGCCTTTTGCTCGGCCGCGGCCGCTTGTAGCTCGGCCAGCTCTTCCTCTTTCGGCGGCGCGGGGTCGAGCGTGACGTAGCCTGCCCGCCAAAGGGTCATCAGCATCCGGTCGAGTTCCTTCTGTCCGACTTCAATCCGGCCGGGGTCCATCAGCCGTTTGCCGACCAGTTGGCGGATCGGCTCGATATCGGGCGAGGCGTCGAGCATGTAGGCGAGCAATCGCCAGGGCACCTGCCCGCGACTGTGTAGATTTCCAGACGGCGCCGCACAGAGCTTGCGATACTGGGCCTCGTTCCAGTATTGCACGTTCGCCCGACGGGTGGGCATCTTCTTCTTCAGCGACTTTTTCGCCTTCAACAGCCCGGGGTCTTTTGTGTTCTCGGGTATCTGGTCAAACTTGTCTCGCCAGCGGGCGATCTTCACGTCGTCCTCGTGGGCCAGCACGAAGACGTAGCCCCGGGTATCGAATTGCGGGCGACCGGCGCGGCCGAAAATCTGATGGGCGCCGCTCGGTTCCATCACCTTCTTCTTGCCCGGCGGGCCCTTGAGGATGTTGGGCAACACGACCGACCGGGCCGGCAGATTGATGCCCGCCGAGAGCGTCTCGGTGCAGATCGCCACCGAGAGGAGCTTCTGCTGAAACAGCTCCTCGACGATCCGCCGGTATCGAGGCAACACGCCCGCGTGATGCACGCCGACCCCGCGCATCAGAAGCTGCCGCAGTTTCGGCCCGGCCCCGTGCGAGAAGTCGTACTGCTTGAGCTTCTCGACCAGCCGGGCCTGCTGCCCCTCGCCCAGCACGCTCTTGCCCTTGATCTGTTCGGCGACCGTCCAGCACTGGTCGCGGTTGAAGCAGAAGACCAGCGCGGGCGTCAGGCGTGCTTCTTCGTCGCCTTTGGCCATCACCTCGATCTGCTCATTGAGCAGTTGATCCGGCACCCACTGAAACGTCAGCGGCACCTTGCGCTCGTCGCCAGTGACCAATTCCAGGCGGCGGTTGAAGCTCTTCTTCAACCAGCTTACGAACTCCAGCGAATTGCCCACCGTGGCCGAAAGCAGCAGCGTGCGGACTTTCTCGGGCAACAGCGCCAGCGAGAACTCCCAGACGATTCCACGTTCCCGATCGTTGAAACTGTGGAACTCGTCCATCACCACGGCGCTGAC
>CBDAFL010000075.1:0-4384 GCA_965195225.1 uncultured Thermoguttaceae bacterium | reverse complement strand
CAATGCTTTCGGGGGCTCTTGGAGCAATGACACAAGCTTTGGCAGCAATCATCCCGGCGGATGCCATTTTCTATTGGGTGACGGCTCGGCGCATTTCCTGTCGGAAAACACCCAGCTCAGGATTCTCCAGGCCCTAGCCTCCCGCGACGGCGGCGAGGTGGTTAAAATGCCTTAGTCGTCGAAATCGACATTCAGGAAAATGAATATGCGACCAACTCCCATCCGCCCCGTGCGCCACTGCTTTCAAGCCAGCGGCGGTTTGTCCGGTGCGATCAGAAACGCGGGATGGCTCCTGACCCTGGCTGCATGCGGCTTGGCGGCATTGAGCCACGGCTGCAGCAGTGGAGCAGCCCGCGTGGACACGGCGCCAGTTCACGGGACCGTCACGCTGGACGGCAAGCCGCTTCCATGTGGTCAAGTCGTGTTCCAGCCACTCAGCGGCCGAGTCGCCAAGGGAGTCATTGAAGACGGTCAATTCACATTGGGCACGTACGAGGAGGCGGACGGCGCGGTGTTGGGCAGTCATCGCGTCTCCGTCACCGCGCGGAAGACGCTCGAAGGCGAGGAGCCAGACGCTCCAGGAGTACCCCTACTCGGTGGCCCATCCCTGATCCCCGAGCGCTACGGCAACAGTGCCGCCTCCGGGCTGGAGTTCGAGGTGACTTCCGGCGATAATGTCTTCCATATCGAGTTGTCCAGCCGGCGATAAACGGCATTTCAGGGGATATTTCGCCAGTTTAGCCCCAACGAAAGAGTTCTGTCCACCATGCGAAATCCAAACTTAGCGTGTAGGCAAACCCGCAACCGAAGCGCCTCCCCCCGAGTTGCGATCCGGAGACGTTTGTTCTCCGTATTTGCTTCGTTGATCTGTCTGGCGACGTGTCTGACGGCCGGTCAAACATTGGCGGTAAATCTATCCGAGATCACCTTGCCGCAATCGGTTCAGGATTTGGAATCATTCGGGTCCATCGCCTGGGAGACCAATCATCTCCCCTTTGTGGGTCCGGGGCCAAGTGAAGGCATCAGCGGCATGGGCATGGTCGTGTATGACGAGGATATCTACCTGATGGGCGGTTTCACTCCCGGCACCTATCCCTACCGCACCTCTTGCTTGCTCCACCGCTACGACCCACCCACGGAAACGTGGACCCAGCTCGACGACATGCCCGGCATGCGCGAGTATTGTCGGGCGGTCACCGTGGACGACCACATCTATCTTATCGGCGGTGCTGAACAAGGCAAGTACAACAATCCCTATAATCCACGCGGTGACGCGTTCCGCTACGATCTGGGAACGGCGAGTTGGGATGCTTCTTGGACGTCCCTGTCGGTGCCGCGCAGCCATACGTCGGTGGGACGCTTGGGTAACTTTTTGGTCGTTGCTGGAGGGAATCAAAATGTGGGCTGGAGTTGGAACCAGTACACGATCCGCGGCACCACCGAAGTCCTTGATCTCGACCATCCCGAGTTGGGCTGGCAGACGAAGACGCCGATTCTCGGCTTTAAGCGGGGTTGGTCGGCCACCGCCGTGGTCCAGGACAAGCTTTACATGCTCGGCGGGGCGACCTTCGACGCCAGTGGAGCGGTCCGTCTGCAAGAAGCACTCTGCTACACGGCCGACGACGATACTTGGACCGCGTTGACCGCGCCGCCTTTGGCCATCTCCGGTTGGGAAGGCGAGGTCTATCAGGATCGCTACATTCTCGCTACCGGCGGTGTAGCCGTGATTGACGGTCAGAGCGGACTTGTCTGGAACGACATGGTGTTCGTCTACGACACGCAAGACGACCTCTGGATGAAGATCGACGGCTTCCTGCCGCCCGGCGGGCTGTTCAACGACGTGGGCATTTGCATCATCGACGATACGATCTATGCCGCCGGGGCGGAAGGCCCGGGTGCGACACACTACGATTACCTCCTGATCGGGCAGATCAGCCCGGTACCGGAACCCAGTTCGCTCATACTGGTGATCGGCGCTGTAGCAGGTTTCTTCGTCCTTTGTGCTTTCCGTAAACGCGACCGAAGGGAATTGTGAAATTTTGGAGTCAGAGCGCACTTGGCAGTTGTTACGAAATAACTTGTTCGTTTCAAGCTTGTCCGTTTCAATTGAAAATAGGGATCGAAAATGACGAAGAATAGTCCTGCCCGCATGCTTCCCCATCTTTCTTGCGTTGGATTGTTGGGCGATGTCAAATTTTCGCAAGGTCCAACCATGATTAACGCCGCTATCCGCGTTTGTTCAATCTTTGGTGTTTGCCTCGGTGCCGCACTGGCGATGTCCGATCGGGGACTTGCAAAGACACTAAAACATCCATCGACGGGCGAAGCCAGCGGCATAACGGGCATCACGAAAGGCAAAGCGGACCTGATCGTCCCGCCGGATACGCCGCCCGGGGAAGTTTGGCGATACGGTGTGGGGTTCCCCTTTCAGGTTGGGCCTCGCACGGCGGGACTTTTCTGCAATATCCGAAAGGAAGGAACCGGCAACATCGATTTCGAGATCGGAACGGACGTTGTTCTTTTCGATGACCTATCGAAAATCGGCGACGCCAAGCCGATCCCCCTTTCGCGATATGAAAAGGGAGTCCATCCGGATTTTGGCAAAACGATTACCCGCAAGGGGCCGGTCATTGGAGGTTTTGTGCCTTTTGGCGCGAAACGGGCCGATGGCTCGCCGCACCCACATGCCGGAAGCGGGTTCGGGCTTGCGGTAGCCATCATTCATGCAGTCGATGAGAACGGGCACTTCGACTACAGGGACGGGAAAAAGAACTCCCTTGAACTTTTCCAACTCGCTTACGACGGAAAAGACTTCCGAATTCTCGGGAAAGAAGACATGGAGTGCGAAGACCTTCTGCCGAACTCGGATTGGATTCTGCCGAACCATTTCATCACCAGCGCGATCCCCGATGGGCAGGACTTGCTCTACGCCATGGTAGCCAGGAAAAAGAACGATGATCGCACGGCAGCCGGAGTTACGGTAGCCGGAGTCACGCGCTGGCGGCACGGCGCAAAGGGCTGGCGTCCGATTTCCTTCACGCCGGTCACGGGGCAGGACGTCACCTGGTCGGAACCGAGTCTCATCCGCGACGTGGACGGGGGTCTGCTCATGTCCGCGCGCAGCAGTTGCGGCCCCGGCTCGAAGATCGCGTTCGACCTGGCCGTCTGGCGTTCCACGGACAACGGCAAAAGCTGGAAACAGGTCGTTTACCGCCGTCAATGCCGCTCCCGATCGCCCGTTTCGATCAATCAGGCAGCCGACGGCACTCCGTTTGTCGTCGCCAATCTTCCGCCTCTCATGCGGAGGCGCGACATACTGTGTTACTGGCCGCTGAACGACAGCCGGACCGATCTCGGAGAACTGCGTATCGTTCGTGATTTGCGTGGCGAGTTCGGTCGCGCGCCGAGCGGCTCGTGGTGGCGCGCGGATCATCCCACGTCGGCTATCGTGCGCTTGGCCGACGGCGCTTGGCACGGCATTTTGGTGTATCGCATCGTGGACAACGGTGAAATCGAGGGAAGCGCCAAGCCCGCTCCGCAGACGGGCTGCTACGTCGAAGAAGTTCATTCAAGAGGACCGGCCATTGAGGCGTGGAAATTCTAGGGTGTCACTTGGTCTCACCCATAACCGCCGTTGAGTCAAGGCCCAAGGGGATGCTGATTCGCCAAATCCGGTATATCCGGACAATGCTATAATTGAGTAGACGGCCATTCGGTTCGCCGCGCATTCTCAATTCAAGCGGAGGTCGGCCATGACCGCCAAACTTACGCGATGGCTCGTGCCGCGGATTCCGGCAATCTTAGTCGGGGCCACGACGGGACTCGTTTTCAATCAGTGGTTCCGGCCGGAAGGGGGCGCATACTACATGATCGGCGTCGCCTTGATCGGCGCCGTATTGGGCTTGTGGATACACCACGACCTCCGTGGCCTCTACAGAGCAATGCAAACCGGCGCGGCGCGATATGTCGCCGTCTGGACCATCATCGGCGGATTGGCCGGCGGAATGTTGGGGCTGCTGATCCGACGATTCGACTGCCAAGCGGCGACAAGCCTTCCCTGGCTGTTCGGCGCGACCCTCTGGACTACCTGGCTGCGATGCGCGATGATCGGAGCGGTCCTGAGCCTGCTGCAAGTCGGCGACCACTACGGCGACGCCACTGCCGCGACGCCGAAGAGCGGTTAGCCCGCATTTTCTCACCATACGGGGATAATCCGGCACGAAGTGCGCAACACTAGCCCGACGCGCAAGCGAGGGCAACCCGTTGTCCATCCCTCGCTTGCGCTTCGGGCTAGTGTTCGACTGGTGAGAAATGCGGGCTAGGCTTTTCACGCCGGCTAAACAGCAATGGCAAACAGCCTTGCGTTTCGGAAGTGTAACGAGAC
>CBDAFL010000074.1:0-11475 GCA_965195225.1 uncultured Thermoguttaceae bacterium | reverse complement strand
CTACACGCAGCTCTTCCGATCTAGTCGAAAGCGATAGTTATTGATTCGCCGGCCAATTCCCCCTCTTGCAATCCTTCTTGGGTCTGGTATCTTGTCGGCACCTACCGGATAAGTTTCCGCAGGACGCCCAGTTTGTCGCAGGATGCGCTGCACTGTTGTTCGGACCAGACAACACAGAATCGCGGAACCCCAGCAATTGCTCGGACTTAAGAAATCGGCTTAGCAGCCCTCGGCGGCGGCCGGTTTACGAGTCCGGGCACGTACTTCCCGCCTGTATTACCCCACCACAGAGGAGAATCGAATGTTATTTGTAAAAATGTTGCTCTGCGCCTCGACCTTCTTGCTGATCGCCCCTGAGACGACCAACAAGAAACCGGAACTTCCGCCGTCGGAACCGCAGGCGAAAATGGTCGACGGCGTGGAGTTGGCGGCCATCGAGGCAAACATTGTTATGTATACCAACCAGGAGCGGGCACGCCACGGCTTGCCGTCGCTCGAGGTGGACAAGGAGCTGATGAAATCCGCCCGCGATCATGCCGAATGGATGACCCGCAACCAGTCGATGGTCCACACCTCGCGCCCCGTGGCCGAGAACATCGCCATGGGCCAGCCGCACAGCAGCGACGCGGTCGGGGCCTGGATGAACTCGTCCGGACATCGGGCGAACATCCTCAATTCACGTCATCGCCGGATCGGTGTGGCCGCCTTCCGAACCGCAAGAGGCACGATCTACTGGTGTCAGCAGTTCCGGCGTTAGGCGTCAATGGGTGGCACGGGCATCTTGCCCGTGCTCTGGCCGGCACTGGCGAGTCCGTAGGGTGCGTGAAACGCACCATGCACTACCGGTTGTGGTGCGTTTCACGCACCCTACAAAAGTTCACAGCCTCAGAGCGTGGGAACGAGGGAAAGGTCTCGCCGGGGCATTGCACGGATCGGATTTGGCCGCCATGATGTGTGTGATGTCAGACGCCACGCACAACGTCGCCGGTCGGCTCTCCGCGATGGCCCTACTGCGCCCCGACGCGGTGGCCGTGGCCGAGCCGTTGGGCCGCGATGCCCAAGGCCGGCGACGCTATCGGCAGGTTACTTTCCAACAACTCGATCTGGACAGCCGGCGGATCGCCCAAGGACTGCGGACAATGGGCGTCGTGCCCGGCACTCGGCTGGCCCTGTTGGTCCGCCCCGGCATCGACTTCGTCTCGCTGGTCTTCGCGCTGTTCAAGTCCGGCGCGGTGTCCATCCTGATCGACCCCGGCATGGGACGGCGGAGCCTCATCGGCTGTCTGGCCGAGGCCGAGCCGGAGGGGTTCGTCGCCATTCCGGCCGCTCATGCGGTCCGCAAAATAATTCAACGGCGGTTTCCCAAGGCGCGGCTGAACGTGACGGTCGGGCGAAGGTGGTTCTGGGGCGGAACAACGCTCGCCGCGCTGCGGAAATCGCCCTCGGACGGAAACCAACCGCCGCCGGTGGGCGGCGACGATCCGGCGGCGATCATCTTCACCACCGGCAGCACGGGTCCACCCAAGGGCGTGCTCTTCTCGCACGCAAACTTCGATTCCCAGGTCGGCCAGATTCGAGAGCTATACGACATCCGGCCGGGCGAGATTGATGTCCCCTGCTTCCCGCTTTTCGGTCTGTTCAACTGCGCGATGGGCGTTACGGCGGTGATCCCGGAGATGGACCCCTCGCGCCCGGCGCGGGTCGATCCGGCCAACATCATCGAGGCGGTCCGCGATTGGGACGCAACGCAGGCGTTCGGCTCGCCGGCGGTTTGGGACCGCGTTGGCCGGTACTGCGAGGCCCGGGGCGAAAAAATGCCCACGCTTCGCCGCGTCCTTTCGGCCGGCGCGCCGATACCCGCCGAAGTGCTCAGCCGCATGATGAACTGCATCCACCAGGAAGGCAACGTGTACACGCCTTACGGCGCGACCGAGTCGCTGCCGGTCGCCTCGATCTCGGCCCGCGAGGTACTGGGCGAGACCGCCGAACAAACGCGCCGCGGCGCGGGCGTGTGCGTCGGTCGCCGATTCCCCCGCGTTCGCTGGAAGGTGGTCCGCGTCGTTGATGGGCCGATCCGTTCGCTCGACGAGATCGAGGAGTTGCCCCCCGGCGAGATCGGCGAACTGATCGTACAAGGTCCGATGGTCACGCGGCGGTACGTCACCCGAACGGAATCGAACGCCACGGCGAAGATCGTCGATGGGGCGGACGTCTGGCATCGGATGGGCGACAGCGGCTATCTGGACGAGCAGGGGCGGTTCTGGTTTTGCGGCCGGGTGGCGCACCGCGTATCGACCGCCGATGGCCCGATGTATCCGGTCCGCTACGAGGCGATTTTCAATCAACACCCAAAAATCCGCCGCAGCGCGTTGGTCGGCGTCGGTCCGGTGGGCCGGCAGCGCCCGGCGATTGTCCTGGAGCCGTACGCCGAGCACGCGCCGAAGGGAAAAAAGGAACGAGAGGCGTTGTTGGATGAAATCCGTCGGCTTGGCGCGGCCAACCCGTTGACCGACCGGATCGCCGACTTTCTGCTACACCCCGCATTCCCGGTGGACATCCGCCACAACGCGAAAATCTTCCGCGAGAAGTTGGCCGTTTGGGCGGAAAAGCGGTTGTAGGACAGGTTGTCAATCTGTCACGCATCATAATATCGTCATTTATATAGGACAGGTTGACAACCTGCCCTACGTGTTGGGAGTGGTATACTGATAGTATGACTGCCGAGTGGTACTGTGAAATCGCGGGGCGCGAAGTCGGCCCGCTGTCGCCGCAACAACTCAAGGCGATGGCCGAGCGGGGGCAGATTCTACCCGACGACGGCGTGCGCCGCGGCACGCAAGGCGAGTGGGTTCTCGCCCGACAGATCAACGGATTGATTCCGACGTCCGATTTGCCTCCGCCGGTCGTCGGTCCTCCGGTTCCGGAAGTCGAGCAACCGCAGAACGGTCCGCAACCTCCGCCCGCGCCGCCGCCGGTTGTACGGCCAAAGGCGGCGGAGGTTCCCGACGCAGGCTCGATCCGCATCGTCACCGATCCGCCCCGGATCAAGCACGCCCCCGTGCTGCCGCGAGTGAAACGTCAGCGGGACCAACAGGTCAAGATGGTCGGCGCCTTGTTGGTAAGCATTCTCGTTCTGGCCGTGGTCGCCATTTACATGTTGACCGGCGGAGACGGCGGGAAACACGGCCTCGGCAAACTGGCCGATCGAACGGTCCCAACGGCTCCAAAAGCCCCGCAAAAACGAGGCCCCAAAAAGCCGGTTTATCAAAGCCCGGAAACGCTGGAGAAACTGGAAGGCATTATTTCGTTCGACGAACCCGCCGAAAAGAAACGGAAGAGCATCGCCGATATCCTCGGCATGGAGGCCGAAAAGCCTAACGACCGGCCGGAAGAGCAGGAAACGGAAGAACTGATCGAGAAGCAGACCGAATTGCCGATCGAGAAGCAGACCGAATCGCCGGCCGAAGAACCGGACGTTAAACCCAACAACAAAAATCCCTTGCTCGATCATGAATGGATCGACGCTTCCACCTCGGCGGCCGTCGTCCGATTCATCTCCGTGCGGATCGTTTCGGCCGAGGTCGTCCCATCGCTCGACGGAGCGGCCGGTTCCTCGCCGCGAATGATAATCACGGTGGAACTGCGAAACGGGGGCGGGCGGGACGTCGATTTCGAGGGCTGGTCGCGCGGCGGGGTTGCCCACGATGCGAAGCTGTTCGACGACGCCGGGAACGTCTATCGTCCAAAATCCGTCGGCCGCGCGGCTATGCCCGGCCGCGGTCCTCCGATGTCGATCGCCGCGGGCCGTGCGGCTCGGGAAGTGTTGGCTTTCGAGTCTCCGCCGGACGAGGCGGAATATGTGCTGATCGAGTTGCCGGCTGCCGCGTTCGGCATGGACGCAACGGTGCGGTTGAAAATACCGGCGGAGATGATAACCGAACTTCCGCCGGAAGCTCATCCCCGCCGCCCGCAACCCGGCACGCCGGAGTTCGATTTCGGCCTGCCCGAGGTGGACGAGTCGATTGAGTAGTCGAGCGAGACTTTTCTTGTACCCGTTACAAGGTAATAGACCACATTTCTGCTGCCCGTTGCCCCCCACTATTGACGGGCGGGCAATTTGGCGATAGGCTTGTTAATGGAGAAATAGTTGTCTTGCAGGGAGTAATTCATGTTGAGGTCGGTGGAAGGTTTATACCGAGAGGGAAAGATCGAGTTGCTCGAGTCGGTGCCGGAGGAGGCGGCGGGACGTGTTATCGTGACTTTCATCTCATCGTCCGAACCGGCTGTAGATCTTGCCGCACACGGCGTGACGCCCGAGCAAGCCGCCGATTTGCGCAATCGTTTGGCGGCATTCGCCGAGGATTGGCAACGCCCTGAAATGGATGCTTACGATGCCATATAGTCGCGGCGATGTGGTTTTAGTGTTCTTTCCCGATTCCAATTTGGTCACTGCAAAGCGGCGACCCGCGCTGGTGGTGCAAGCCGACCGACTAAAAACGGGACTTGCACAAACAATTGTAGCCATGATTACCAGCAATCCATCTCGGGCTGGACATCCAAGCCGGGTGACAGTGAACCGCTCGACTCCGGAGGGAAGCCAAATGGGGTTGCTTTCGGATTCCGTTATCATGACCGATAATTTGGCTACGGTTCTGAATTCCGAGATTGATCGGACTATCGGTCGCTGTTTCGACATGCAGGCGGTTGATGTCGCTCTACGACACACATTCGGGTTGAACGGTGCATAGGAAAGGAACCTGGCCCGTAGGTTATGCTTCAGCATAACGAACCGCCGATCCGTAGTTTGTTACGCTGAAGCATAAACTACGGAGCTACGGAGCTTACGCAATCAGCGTGGGCCTGCCGTCCGCTCTGCCCGGCTGTTCAGCCCCGGGTGACCGGCAGTCCCGAAACATCCTCCAGGACGTCCAGGTTGTGGCGGAAGTTGGCCTCGCCGTTTCCCTGCCAGGCCAGCACTCGCCGGCCCGACGCGGTCCGCAGCCAGAGTTTATAGTCGCCGCCCGCCCAAGGAATCAGCCAGTCCAGAAGCCAGACCATCAGCACGTTCCAAATCCCGATAAACAGCGACAGGGTAAACCCGCCCGCCATCCCGAACCGCTGCTCCAAGTCGGTCTCGATCTGGACGACGTCCACCAGCGGCGTGCGACGGACGGAGACGGGCACGAAAACCACGAACCACTCTTTCTCGAAAAACTTTGAGTTGATTCGCGGGCGTGGAAAGGTGCCCAAGATGGCAACCATCGACAGGCAGAAAAAGAGCTTAGCGGGCAACGAAGTCGTGCTAATCAAGGCCATGAACAACAACAGCGCCAGAATCACGATTCTGAGCCATATCTTCGGTTGTGGAACGAGATGCGTACAGTCGTCCATGGAAAACCCCTCGAAAAACGTCCCCCGGCGCAGATGGAAGGCCGGTATTTCCGCATACGATTATGTATTCGCTTTTCTCCGTGGGTTATTGGAAATCGTACATTAACTTTTTCGAGCTGGAGTTTTCCACCATGTTCCCTCTCCCGCTGGGAGAGGGCTAGGGTGAGGGCTACTGAGTTGAAAAGCCGCCTTGACTTTCTTTACACTTCGGAACGTTTCTAGTAGTATGTCACACGAAAAATATCGTGTGGATCGTATAGCGGGGCCGCTTGCGGCCCGTTCCCACATATCGCACGACACGGAGAAACACGAGCGGCAAGCCGCCCCGCTACAACCAAAAATCTTCCAGTATCGTAGGTTATGCTTCAGCATAACGAATCACTGCATCCGTGCAAAACTACGATTGAGAACATGAAACGATATTACACCCAGTGCGATTCTTGCGATACGAGGCAAGGCCAGAGATCAACACACTTCGCCTATTTCGCCAATATCGGACCTGTCCCGTTTTCTCCCCGGAATATTGGACCCTTTACAATTTCATCAGATGCTCCTCGATGTAATCGAACGTGAACTTATTCTTGCCTTCCTCAGTCCACCACTTGTGGGCCTTTCGGATTGCTGCCGCTCTGTCTTCTGGCGAACTGTCTGGACGGTAACCGAAATCCATGCTCGTCAATTCCTGTAGGCGCTCGGCGGCCACATCAGCACGGGAGAAAGGCTGTGACCCAACAACGCCTATAAGGCTACGACTCCCTGAGACCCTTGTCTGTGTCAACGCCAGCGCCACCCCTGGAATCGCCATTGGAGAAGAGCGTGCTACACTGCAACTCACCAGTGAAGGCCATACTCGTGCCGTACCAACGCCTAAGCCATTTTCGATTTCCCTCCTCGCAAGTTCGGTCAGCAGTTCCCACTCGCGCCTCTTTCCATAATGTGTTAAGTAGACAACGACGCAACTGTCGTAAACCTTGCCAGGTTTACTGAGACATGCTTGACCCCGAGAGTAGAATACATCAATAGGAGTGAAATCCCCGAATGAAGCAAGGGCATTCGCCGCAAGGACAGCAAAGTCCCCTTCGTTCTCTCGAACAACGTTCCTTAACAATTGAAGTCCATATTCCTTGTCCTCAGCGTTCTGCTTTCCTTCAAAACTGGCCAGAGTTTTCGCCATGAGTACTTTGCTGCAGAGATTTGCGTGCGGCAATTGTGAACGTATTCCGGTAGCAATTGACTTGTCTTTGTTTTCGCGCCACCATTTCTCAATATGCTGAGCCATGTTCCTTCTGTCGTCGGCTGGGAGATCACGGAACAGTTCTCCCGATGACGTATGAACGTGAAATCGGCACTGCGAGAAAAATTCAATCATAAGCATGGCCACGTCACATGTTCGTGCAACCTTGGGAAATTGCCCGAAGCCCTTGCCACTATTATATGAGCGCGTCGGGGACGGATCACTCAACAATGGCAATAAGCGCTCAATCATGGTCCTGTCCTTGCTCAGAATGAGACATGCCGGATCGCGAGGGTTCTGCCTAATGAAATTTCTAAGCGATGGGTAGTTGCCACGGAAAGCAATAAGGTAGAGGGGAATTGTAGTTTCCATTAGGTACTTTTCCGGATTCTTAACGAGGCTTTGTTCCGGCTTTGGCAATTCTGAAGCTTTGCGGATGGACTCGGATAGGTCACGGGATAGTCGCCGTGCAAGGTCGCGGTAACTGCTTTCCGCATTTTTCTCAATGGCTCGATTCAGACGATCCAGTATTTCTTGACGTTCTTCTCCTAAAGCAAGGCTTTGACCCGCGTGATCAAATTGCTTCAATAGCTCGTCCCAAGGGAACAAATCCGCTCTGCAAATGCTGGCGAGCGCAAAGAACATGAGGGAAGCAAGAATGTTGAACCGGATTCTCATTCTTGAATTCCTTTCACAGGCCAAATATCAATTCATTTGGCAGCCCCAGGTCGTTAATGGGGCGCGCCGCTACCCAATAACACCCCCAACCCAATGGCGATGATCGTAGAATACAATTTAGGGGGGTGCAATCCCGATTTTACCAAACCCCCTCAATTCACCCGCGGATTCTGGCGAAGGCCCACAATTTAGAGGCATAACCTACGGAACATCACGCCACCACCCCCTACCCCTCTCCCGCAAAGCGGGAGAGGGGCGAGGCGATGAGGTCATATCGACATCGACTATTCGTCATCCGACCGCAGCTTGGCCAGGACGCTGTAGTCCTCGAGCGTCGAGGTGTCGCCGACCGTCTCGCGGCCAGCCGCGATGTCGCGGAGCAAGCGGCGCATGATCTTGCCGCTGCGGGTCTTAGGCAACGAAGCGGTGAAGTGGATGTCGTCCGGTACGGCCAACGCGCCGATCTCCTTGCGGACGTGTCCCTTCAACTCCTTCCGCAAATCTTCGGACGGCTCGAACCCGCCTCCCAGAGTAACGAAGACCGAAACGGCCTCGCCTTTGATCTCGTGCGGCCTGCCGACCGCGGCCGCCTCGGCCACCGCGTCGTGGCTCACCAGCGCGCTCTCGATCTCGATCGTGCTCAGCCGGTGGCCGGAGACGTTCAACACGTCGTCGATCCGTCCCATAATCCAGTAGTAGCCGTCCTCGTCGCAGCGTGCGTTGTCGCCACAGAGGTACTTGCCCGGCACGTCGGTCCAGTATTGGGCCGTGTACCGCTCGTCGTCGCCCCAGATGCCGCGGAGCATACCCGGCCAAGGCTTGGTGATCGTGAGCCATCCGCCCGCTCCGACCGGAACCGGTTTGCGGTCCTCGCCGACGATCTCGGGGATGATGCCGGGCAACGGCTTGGTGCAACTGCCGGGCTTGGTCGCAATGGCGCCGGGCAGCGGGGTCATCATGATCCCGCCCGTCTCCGTCTGCCACCAGGTATCGACGATCGGGCAACGCTCGCCGCCGATCACGCGGTGATACCACATCCAGGCCTCGGGGTTGATCCCTTCGCCCACGGTACCCAACAGCCGCAGGCTGCTGACGTCGTGCTTCGTAATCCACTCGTCGCCCCACTTGATGAAAGTGCGGATCGCCGTCGGGGCGGTGTAGAAGATGCTGATCTTGTACTTTTCGATCAACTGCCACCAGCGGTCCTGCTGCGGGGTGTCCGGCGCGCCTTCAAACATGAAGGTCGTCACGCCGGCCGTCAACGGACCGTAGATGACATACGTGTGGCCGGTGATCCAGCCGATGTCGGCCGTACACCAGTAGACGTCTTCGTCGCGGACGTCGAATACCCACTCGGTCGTCTTCTTGGCGAAGAGGTTGTAGCCGGCCGTGGTGTGCTTGATCCCCTTAGGCTTGCCGGTCGAGCCGCTGGTGTAGAGGATGAACAGCGGCGCTTCGCTGTCCAACGGCTCGGCGGGGCAATCGTCCGAGGCGTCGGCCATCAGGTCTTGCCACCAGAAGTCGCGCCCTTCCTTCATCGTTACGTCGCAGCCGGTCCGCTTGTAGACCACGCACTTCTCGACCGTCGTCGATTTCTCCAACGCCGCGTCGACGCTCGCCTTCAGCGGAATCTGTTTGCCACGCCGCCAGCCGGCGTCGGCCGTGATGACCATCTTCGCCCCCGCGTCGTTGTTCCGGTCGGCGATTGCCTCGGCCGCGAACCCGCCGAACACCACCGAGTGGACCGCGCCGACCCGGGCGCAGGCCAGCATGGCGATGGCCAACTCGGGCACCATCGGCATGTAGAGCGTTATCACGTCGCCCTGCTTGATACCCTGCTTCTTCAGCACGTTGGCGAACTTGCAGACCTCTTTGTGCAACTCGGCAAAGGTGAACTTCCGCACGTCGCCCGGCTCGCCTTCCCAGATAATCGCGGTCTTGTTTTCGCGGTGGGTGCCCAGATGGGCGTCGAGGCAGTTGTAGGATACGTTTGTCTGGCCGCCCACAAACCACTTGGCGAACGGCTCGTTCCACTCCAAAACCTTATCGTAAGGCTTGAACCAGTGGAGTTCGTTGCCCATTCCGCCCCAGAAACCCTCGATATCTCCGGCGGCTTCTTTCCAGAGTTTCTCGTATTGCTCAATCGAACTGATGCGGGCTTTTTCCGCAAACTCCTTCGGCGGCGGGAACAACCGCGTCTCTTTCATTACGTTTACGATCTGCCCGGTTTTGTCCTCTGCCATCTGTAGCGTCCTCCAAGCGAAAAAAGGGTGAAGTGCAACGGCCGAGTGGTGGAACCCGGCCCGCAACCATACGAAGTGATAGAACCCCGCATTCTACCCGCCCCGGGCAGGAAGTCAATAAGCCCCAAGTCTTTGGAATACGGCGGTTTTTCGCCGTTTTTCTAGTGGGGCGGCGGAACCGCCGAGAACCACCTTGTTGGTGTGGCAGTTGCACTGCCACACCAACGTAACGGGGCGCGCAAGAATAACCTTGAAGTTTTCCGTAGGCCAGGCTGTGCCTGACCTACGGGTTGTTGCGTGTCGTTACGCGGTGAACCATGCCCACAATTTTAGGGTGGAATGCGAATTACTCGGGGTGCCAAAGTCCATCGAACTCAATTCGCTTGTGGATTACCTGCGACGAGACTTCAAAGTCGCCTGCAATATGTTCTTCCGCCAACTCTCTAACGCCTGTCCCCGGTTCATCGAAGTCGATGTCATGATGCTGAGCTTTTTCGACGTAATCGAAGAACACGCTTCGGAGTCGATCTGCCGGCACGAGAATTAAGCCGGCAAAAGCATTTGCGTGCCATTCAAGCCAGCGATATTCTTCCAGTGGAATGGCATCCGCCATGAACCGTCGCCAACTCTGAATGTCCTTAAACTCAAACTGCCGAAACACCTCGGCGTGGAGCACGCGGTGGCCGAGTTCATGGGCCAAGCTGAACCGATAGCGGTTGGGACGATGGAGGTATACGAATTCATCAACGTTGATCGTCGTCAGGTCGCGGGAAATGAAAGCAACCGTCTCGAAGTTGCCAAGGCCGGGCATTGGCACAATGTCGATTTCAAAGCAGAACTCAACTATGCGCTCGATGGGGACGGGTATCTCCCGGTCGGGATGCTGCTCCGAGAGAAAGGTTTCCGCGTATCGACGCAAATCATCGTAACGGAAGAATGGGGCCTTGAAAGTCATCCGTTAGCTCCGACGCACCTTTTTGATCAGTTGGTCCAATTGCTCGGACGGCAACGGCGTCCCACGCATGGTACGGAATAGAGCGGGAAGTTTTTCCACGACTTGTGCATCCGACATGAGATCGTCGGGAATCCGCCCCCGCTCGGCCGCCGCCACGTCAAAAAATTCCAGCCACTGGTCGGACCCCGGAGCCAAACCAAGGGCCAAGGCATACTTCTCAAGAAGCTCTCGGCCTTCGGGCGGCGGATAAAACCCCCTCTCCAGGCGACTGTAATTCCCCGGATCAAATCCGTGTTGTTGACAAAACTCCCGCAAAGTCGCCCCCTGCTCCACGCGAAGTTGTCGCATCAGTCTTGAAAAAGCATTAGGACTCATGGCCATCCCCTCTTGTGCCAAGGTTGTGCTGTGCGGCCATCCTTGGCCACGATTCCTGTTGTATACATTGTACTACATTTACAACAGAGATCAAGGCCATCTGCTCGAATCAGCGGCCCCCCCCGATCGTTCGAGGTTCAACTCCAACAGCTTCGCCAGAAGTTCCTCGTCGCCGATCGCGGGGTTCCAGCCGTAGGCCGCGAACACCGCCGCGTCGAGCTTTTCGTGGGCCAGTTGCAGCCAAGCCGGCCGCTGGTTGTAGAGGTTCGTCAGCGTCCGCCTCTTCAAGCTTTCCGCGCAGTCGGAATCCTTCGGCACGACTCGCGGCCAGCGCACCGTGCCGATTGAGGGGAGAGGGGAGAGAGGAGAGGGGGGAGGAGAACTTGTCCCCTCTCCCTTCGGGAGAGGGTTAGGGTGAGGGCTGGCACCGCCTGTCCCCTCTCCCTTCGGGAGAGGGTTAGGGTGGTCTGATGAAAACCCAATAATTTTGGCAAACTGGGCTTGTTAGGTTTTTTGAAATCTGTTGCGCTTCCTTTGTAAGTTTTGGAAACTTTTTCCAATGTGAAGGAGCGCAACAGATGGGTCTATCATGGACGAAT
>CBDAFL010000073.1:0-1595 GCA_965195225.1 uncultured Thermoguttaceae bacterium | reverse complement strand
GGTGGGAATTTTCGTTCACATGCAGGCGTGCGCGAGCCATTCGCAGGTAGGCGTTGCATATTTTGACGTGACTACATTTTCTCAATCTCGGCGAGGAGAGCGGGCACGATTTCGGATTCCGGGATGCGGCGAATCTTCCTGCCTTTCCTGAAGAGATAGGCGAATCCCCTGCCGCCGGCGATGCCGACGTCGGCCTCGGCGGCCTCGCCCGGGCCGTTTACCACGCAGCCCATGATTGCAACCGAGAGGTTCTTGCCGATGTGCGAGGTTTTGCGGCGAACTTCATCCACTATGCCATCCAGGTCAATCTCGCACCGCCCGCACGTCGGGCATGAGAATACTTCGAGGCCTTTTTCTTCCAGACCGACGGCCTTCAGTATCCGGTGTCCGATTATGACCTCCTGCTCGGGCGGGCCTGTGGCGGACACGCGGATGGTGTCGCCGATGCCGTCGGCCAGCAGCGTGCCGATGCCTATCGCGGACTTCACCGCGCTCTCCGCCGCCGGCCCCGCGGCGGTCACGCCCAGGTGCAAGGGATAGTCGCATTTCTTCGCGATTGAACGGTAGCACGCGATGGTGCTCAACGCGTCGGATGTCTTCAACGAAAGAATCATCCGGTCGAAGCCCATGCGCTCGATGCGCTCGCAATATCGGAGGACGGTCTCGACCATCAGGGCGACGATGTCCTGCGATTTCGCCTTCTTTTCGCTTACGACTTCGAGGCCCTTGCGCCGCCTGATGGAACCGGAGTTGACGCCGATGCGCATGGAGATGCCCGCGTCCTTCGCGGCGCGCACGACCTTGCGCACGTCGGCCCAGTCGCGCATATTGCCGGGGTTAATGCGCACGCAGTCCGCGCCTGCCTTGATTGCGTGCACCGCCAGAGACGCGCTGAAATGTATGTCCGCGACGAGTGGGATGCCAATCTGTGTCTTTATCGCGCGTATCGCCCTTGCCGCCCTTACGGTGGGAACGGCAACACGGATTACATGGCAACCGAGTTCGGCAAGGCCGTTAACCTGGCGCGTGGTGGCATCGATGTCCTCGGTGTGGGTGTTGGTCATCGACTGTACGCTCACCGGCGCACTGCCGCCCACCGGAACATCGCCCTTCATTATTTGCCTTGATTTTCGTCTCTTCATTGGTATTCGCGCCCCGCCGTCGGAAATCCGCAAACGTGATGAACTGTTGCCCGATTCTATCAACACGGCGGGTGTACCGCAAGGCACGTGAGCATGTAAGAATCCTGGAAAGTGAGCGACGGGGACTGTCACAATTACGGAACCTCGCGAGCCGTGCGAGAGAGGTTCGTAGATTGTTGACTGTCCCCTCGCGGAACTTGGAGACGATGTGAAAATCCAGGATTCGCACATGCTCCCTGCTCCCGCAAGAGGGAAGGACCCCGACATCGTACCCCCTCTGGTTGTTTTTGTGAAGTCTTGTTTTGTAATGGAGGCGGTCGAGGCAGCAGACGGCAAGCACCGGGATGCGCGGGTCTGGATTCCGAAGTTTTGTCAGATCGGAAGAGCACACGTCTGAACTCCAGTCACATGTCAGAATCTCGTATGCCGTCTTCTGCTTGAAAAAAAAAACAA
>CBDAFL010000072.1:0-16424 GCA_965195225.1 uncultured Thermoguttaceae bacterium | reverse complement strand
GACCCAAATGTGGATCGTCCAAAACGACACTAATGGCATCCTTTCGGGCGAGTTCGACGACTACGCCAACGGTTCGTGGCTGGGCGTCCACGACGACCAGGGGTGGTGGATTTGGTACGGGGCCGACGCCGCGTCCGGCGGGTTGAGCGGCGGCAACGACGTACTTATCAGCCCCGTGCCCGAGCCGTCGATGCTCGTGCTCATCGGCATCGCGGCCATCGCTCTGTCGGCCAACGTCCTGCGACGGCGGAAATTGAAATCACCAATTACTCAAAATGAAGGAAGCAGAACAATGTCGCACCGTTACAAGGCGATTTTGGTTTTTTGTCTTCCCTGCCTGCTGCTTTTCGGATTCGTTTCGAGATCCCAAGCGGACTATCGTTACTGGACCGGCGACACCGGCAACTGGTCCAACGCGGACAACTGGGGCGGAACCGAGCCGATCTCCGGCGATTATGTCCATATCTACAACGGCGGAACCGCACTCGTGACCACGTCGGGCGACGAGAGATGTTACAAGCTTTATCTCGGCGACGGCAGTGTTCTGAGGTCAGGTACGGTCCAAATGACTGGCGGCTCCCTCCGCGTAGGAGGCTACGAGTACGTCGGCTATAACGGCGTGGGAGCGTTTATGCAGTCTGGCGGAACCAATACAAGTGGATCATTACGCGTCCGCATCGCTGGAACCTACAATTTGAGTGACTCAGGTGAGTTAAGAAACAACAACGCAAGTATTGCGGGGACTTTCACGCAGACCGGCGGGACGCACTCCAGCGGCGTGGGCGCATTGCCATCGCCGAGCGGCCACGGCCTTTCCATAACGGAAGGGGGAACCTATAGCCTGAGTGGCAGTGGCCTGTTGACAGCGCACATGCTCACGATCAACGAGGGCGGAACGTTGCGGCCTAGCGGCGGCACGCTTCAACTCGATAGCGGTTCCGTTGTCGGTTATGCCAGCCTGATCAATAACGGGACTTTCGATGGCGCCAATGGTAGTGGCGCAGTAACCGCCGCGGCAAGGTCCATCCTTGACTTTTCCGAGGGGAGCCTCATCAACACCGGCTCTATGTCTGTAAGCGTCGAAGCCGATTCGCTCGTGATACTGCCGGTGGGATTCGATACTGTTTCCGGCTTCGGCAGCTACAACAACCTGGGCGTCACCTACACAAGAGGAACCACGCTGGTGGTTCCTGCCGGAAGAAGCTGTACTGTCCGCCCCTATCATACCAAGCTCCAGATCAACGACCCGGTTAATTGCCAGGGGACAATGGCGATCGTCGCATGGTATAGCACCCACTTTGAGCCGGGCTTTTACATCAACAATGGATTGACGATCTCAGGCACCGGATCGGTTAGCGACTGTATGAGCGTGACGGTCAACGATGAGGACTCGGGCATGAGCGGTGGCTCGTTGGGCGCACGTTACCAGTACGTTGGCAAGTCCGGCTTGGGAACCTTCACTCAGACCGGTGGAACCAACACCCTCACCAATGAACTCTGGCTGGGCAGCGATCTCGGCGACACGGGAACCTATAGCCTCAGCGGCCCAGGCCAGTTGTCCGTGGCGCAAGCTGAGTACATCGGCTATAACGGTTCGGGCACCTTCACACAATCTGGTGGAACCAACACGGTTGACGATCTCCATCTTGGCTACGAGTCTGGCTCGAGTGGCACGTACAACTTAAATGGAGGTACGCTCAGCTTCGAGTCACTGAGCTTTGGAAGTGGAACCGCTGCCTTTAACTTTGGTGGCGGGACGATAAAGGCAACCCGCCACATGGTCCTTCTTCTCCCCATGACGCTGACCGGGATCGGCGGCAATGCAAACGTCGACACCAACGGTTACATGGTTTCGCTCGTTGGACAGCTTTCCGGCCCGGGCGGACTTAATAAACTCGGTACCAGTATCCTGACCCTCTCCAACGACTACAGCTACACCGGTTCGACAACCATCGGCGCCGGCACGCTTAGGTTGATTAGCGGGGCGTCGCTGGCCAGCGACGCGATCGACGTGGCCGATGGGGCGACGTTTGACGTTTCGGAGGTCTCAGGCGGCTACAACTTGGCGGCCGGAAAAACGCTCAAGGGCGGCGGAACGGTCCGCGGAAACGTTACCATTAGCGGCGTTCATGCCCCCGGCAGCTCGCCCGGCATCCAGATCATCCAGGGCGACTACAACATGCTCGGCGAACTCCAGATCGAATTGGCCGGCACGGCCCCGGGCACGGGCTACGATCAGGTGCTGCTGAGCGGCTCGGGCGACTACAACGCCACGCTCGACGGAACGCTTACGCTCGATTGGACGGACTTCGGCGACTCGTCGGAAGAGACCCAAATGTGGATCGTCCAAAACGACACTAATGGCATCCTCTCGGGCGAGTTCGACGACTACGCCAATGGTTCGTGGCTGGGCGTCCACGACGACCAGGAGTGGTGGATTTGGTACGGGGCCGACGCCGCGTCCGGCGGGTTGAGCGGCGGCAACGACGTGCTGATCAGTCCCGTGCCCGAGCCGTCGATGCTCGTGCTCATTGGCATCGCGGCCATCGCTCTGTCGGCCAACGCCCTGCGACGGCGGAAGCTGAAATTACCAATTCCTCAAAATGAAGGAAGCATCACAATGTCACACCGCTACAAGACGATTTTGGTTTTTTGTCTTCCCTGCCTGCTGCTTTTCGGATTCGTTTCGAGATCCCAAGCGGACTATCGTTACTGGACCGGCGGCACCGGCAACTGGTCCGTTGCGTCAAACTGGGGCGGAACCGAACCGACCGCCACCGACTATGCCCGTATCTTCAACGGTGGCACGGCACTAATTACGCAATTGGGCGAAACTGCCAATGAACTCTACCTCGGCGAGTCCAGCAGCGGCGCAGTCCTAATGACCGGCGGCTCTCTCTCCACAACGGGTGCGCAATGCATTGGCTACAACAACATAGGGATATTCACGCAGTCCGGTGGAACCAATAGCGGCTCCGTCCGCCTTGGCTCCACCATTATTGGCGTTGGGACGTACAACCTTAGCGACGGCGAACTGACCCAGGGCGTCTCCGTGGGCTACAGCGGGATTGGAACCTTCAACCAGACCGGCGGAACCGTTTGCGGAGCCATTAGCGTTGGCTCGAATTCAGGCAGCCACGGTGAGTACAACCTCAGCGCCGGCCAGGTGATGGTCAGTGCTGTGAAAGTTGGCTACTTCGGCACCGGGATATTCACGCAATCCGGCGGAACCAATACCGTTTTCGCCGGTCTCGGGATCGGTATACGTCACAACGGAACGTACAACCTCGACGACGGCCTGTTGTCGGTTACGAGCCTGGACATCGGTAACATGGGGACCGGAACCTTCAACCAGTCTGGCGGAACAAATACCGTGTCCAACACGCTTAATCTCGGCTTCAATCGCACCAGCAACGGTTCCGATACCTATAACCTCAACAGCGGCGACTTGTCCGCCAATTTCCTGTCAGTGGGCGGGAACGGCGTTGGAACTTTCACACAGTCCGGTGGAACGAGCACCATTTCCAACGGACTACGGCTCGCCACATACTCCACCAGCAGCTCTGCTAGCAGCGGCACGTACAACCTCAACGGCGGAACGTTCATCGTCCCGTCAATAACCAAGGGGTCCGGAACTGCCGCTTTCAATTTCGGCGGCGGAACGCTGAAGGCAAGCGACAACATGGATATCACGCTCCCCATAACGTTAACCGAAATCGGCGGCAATGCGAACGTCAACACCAACGGTTACGCGGTCGCGCTGCCAGACCAGCTTTCCGGCCCAGGCGGACTGAACAAGCTGGGCGACGGTACCCTGACCCTTAGTGGCAACAACAGCTACGCCGGAGCCACGACCATCGACGCCGGCACGCTGCTAGCCACGACCACGGCCGCGCTGCCCGGTTACGATACTTCCGGCAGAGTCTCGGTGTATGATGGTGGCACGCTGGTCGTTAATTACGGCGGACCTGGCAATTGGAGTGCCGCGGATGTAAATACACTGATTAACACGGCATCCTTTTATTCCGGCTCGTTGTGCGGCTTTGACACCACCAATGCCGCCGGCGGAGCCGTATATGGCAATGCCATCAACGGCATCCTTGGCGTGGCGAAACTTGGCGACAACAGCCTTACCCTGTCAGGCGCCAACACCTACACCGGCAAGACGGTCATCAACGCCGGTACGCTGGTGATCGACGGCGAGGGTCGCCTGGGCAACAATCCGGCGAGTTTCACGGCCGATCAACTGACGCTCGATGGCGGTACGCTTCAGACAACCGCTACCTTCGCAATCGACGACGGCAACCGAGGTGTCACCCTGAAAGGCGGCGGCGGTACGTTTGGCCAGGACAGCGATACCGCGCTTACGGTTTCAAATGCGATTGCCGGCAACGGTGGTTTAACAAAGATCGGAGACGGCACATTAGTTCTCTCCGGCGCCAACAACTACGCCGGCAAGACGGTCATCAACGCCGGTACGCTGGTAATCGACAGTGTGGGTCGCCTGGGCAACAATCCGGCGAGTTTCACGGCCGATCAACTGACGCTCGACGGCGGCACGCTCCAGACAACCGATACCTTCGCAATCGACGACGGCAACCGAGGCGTCACCCTGAAAAGCGGCGGCGGTACGTTTAGCCAGGACAGCGATACCACTCTTACGGTTTCAAATGCGATTGCCGGCGACGGTGGTTTAACAAAGATCGGAGACGGCACATTAGTTTTCTCCGGCGCCAACACCTACACCGGCGACACGAAAATCGGCGACGGCACATTCATATTGGCCAACGCCAACGCACTGCAAAACAGCACGTTGGACCATAACGGCTACGGCGGAGCTTTCAGCTTCGGCTCGCTGACCTCGGCCACCTTCGGCGGACTAAAGGGCAATCAGGATCTGGCGTTGATCAACGAGGACGCCGTGAACGTCGCCCTGACCGTTGGCGGAAACAATGCCTCGACAACCTATTCCGGCGTCCTCCGCGACGGCGCTGGGCTGACCAAGACGGGCAACGGCTCGCTGACCCTCTCCGGCGCCAATACGTATAACGGCGGCACAACGCTCAGCGCCGGCCGGCTCAACATCAACAACGCCCAAGCCCTGGGTATGGGCGCGTTTACCATTTCCGGAAACAGCACGATCGACAATACATCGGGCGCTGCAATCACCTTGTTGCCCAACAACGCACAAGCCTGGAACGCCGACTTCACCTTCGCCGGCAGCAGCGATCTCGACCTTGGCAATGGGGCCGTCACACTCGGCGGCAACCGCCAAGTGACCGTCAGCGCCAACATGCTGACAGTCGGCGGCGCGATCGGAGGAGACTACTCTCTGACAAAGGCCGGCACGGGGGGCACGCTGGCGCTCGGCGGCGCCAACGCCTATACGGGCAACACGACCATTAGCGCCGGCACGCTTAAGCTGGGCAGCGAGGCCTCGCTGGCCAGCAGCATGATCGACGTGGCCGCTGGGGCGACCTTCGATGTTTCGGAGGTCTCAGGCGGCTACAACCTGACGGCCGGGCAAACGCTCAATGGCGCCGGCGCCGTCAGCGGAGGCATTACCATTAGCGGCATCCACGCACCCGGCTACTCGCCCGGCATCCAAACCATCGAGGGCGACTACAACATGTTCGGCGAACTCCAGATCGAATTGGCCGGCACGGACCCGGGCACGGGCTACGATCAGGTGCTGTTAAGCGGCTCGGGCGACTACAACGCCATGCTCGACGGAACGCTTTCGCTCGATTGGACAGGTTTTGCCGACTCGTCGGAAGAAACCCAACTGTGGATCGTCCAAAACGACACGAATGGCATCCTTTCGGGCGAGTTCGACGACTACGCCAACGGCTCGTGGCTGGGCGTCCACGACGACCTGGAGTGGTGGATTTGGTACGGGGCCGACGCCGCGTCCGGCGGGTTGAGCGGCGGCAACGACGTGCTGATCAGCGCCGTGCCCGAGCCATCGACGCTGGTGCTTATCGGCATCGCGGCCATAGCTCTGTCGGCCAGCGCCCTGCGACGGAGGAAGCCCGCAGCGCCGAGCCGCCGGTGAATTGCTCGGCGCCATTCCACGTTTCCTCCCACCGCGCCGGCCCGCTTCACAGGCCGAAGCGATCGGAGAACTGAGCGGCCAGCGCGTCGAGAACCTCTTCCGCGTCGGGGCCGGTGGCCGAGAAGTCGAGTTCCGTCCCTTGGGTGACGCCCAGCGAGAGGAGTTGCAGGATGTCGGCGGCGTCGACGGTCTGCTCGGGGGTGCGGATTTCAACCTTCGAGTTCGAGCGGCGCACGGTTTGCGCAACCGCCAGGCTGGGTCGGGCGTGCAAGCCCGCCGGATTCAACACGGTCACTTTCCGCGTGGCGGAGTGGCTTACCATTTCTTCCACCGCAACACGAGCCGGATCGAAATGATGGAGAGCAAGGCCATGCTCAAAATGATCCAAAACATCCAGGGGTGTTTCATGCCGGGGAATGACACGTTCATCGAGAAAATGCTCACTACCAGCGAAGGAAGCATAATGGCGATGGTGATGATCGTCAAGGTTTTGATCAGCCAGTTCAGGTTGTTGCTGACGATCGACACCCGGGCGTCCATCATACTGGCGAGAATGTTGGAATAGGTCGCCGCCTGTTCGTAACACTGTTGGTTCTCGATGATCATGTCGTCGACGAACTCGATGCTCTCGGTGGACAGCTTCAGTTTCGTCGCCGAGTTTTTCAACCGCTCGATCAGCTTGCCATTTGAGTTGATGCCGTTCAGGTAATACACCAAACTTTTTTCCAGGCTAAAGAGGCTCAGCAGGTACTTGTTTTGCATCGAAGCATTGATCTGCTCCTCCAGGGTGTCGGAGACGGCGTTGATTGCTCGCAAGTGCTCGACGAAATGGGATATGGAACTGTAGATGATTTTCAGCGCGACTTCCTGGAGAGAGGTAATCCTGGTGAACTGCTTGCCCTGAAACAAGGGGATGTCTCCGGAAAGGACGACGATCAGCCGGTCGGCGAAGAGAAACAGGCCGACCGATACTACCCGAAAGACAAACATATCCTCGCGCGAGTAGTTCCGCGGCCGCTTGAAGATGACGGCCGTGTGGTCCGGCTCGAACTCCAAGCGGGCCAACTCGTCCGGGTCCAACGCCGAGGCCAGCGTGTGTTCGTCGAGCCTGAGAGTCTCGACCAAATATTTTCGCTCGGTTTCGTCGGGATTGGCGTAGACGTATATGTTTCCGTTGTCGCCATTGGGCACGACTTTCCCGCCGGACAATTCCATTCGCTGCAACATGCCGCACCTCCTACCATCTTCGCCGAACAATGCACAAACCAAACATCGTAACATACGATACATCAAACCGGAAGGAACGGGGGCGAGGGTTGGCCACTAAAGTGGCCAATGCGAAGGGCTAAAAACCGTTTTTTGCGGCCGCACCTGCCCCAAGCAAAAAACGGCCCGAAAACGCCGGTGGCCGGAAAACAGCCTTTTCAAGGGCATTTTCGGCTGGTAGAATGTCCTTGTTGCATATACCCCACAGGTGGCACATCCCTGAGCGAAAAATTGTTCCGGCCCTTTTTTCTCCTGACGGAAGGCAAGTAATGCCATGAACACCAAGGGCCGAGACACATCCCAAGTACCCCATGCGGAATCCTTTGACCTCTGCGGCCTCGTTGATTTCGCCGCAGGCTCGGTAGTCAGCAGAACGCTTCTGGAAAACGACGCGGGAACCATCACCTTGTTCTCATTCGACAAAGGACAAGGGCTGAGCGAGCACACGGCGCCATTCGACGCCTTTGTTCAGATCGTCGAGGGGACCGGCGAGTTCCGCATCGACGAGAAGCCCGTGATTGCCAAGCAGGGAGAAATCCTTGTGATGCCCGCCAACATTCCCCACGCGGTCAAGGCCCGGGAACGCTTCAAAATGCTGCTGACGATGCTTCGTCCGGGAGGGTAAAAAAGGGGGCGGAGCTATTATGGGAAAACTGGACAGGTAATAATAGTCCTGGTTCCTTCTCTCTCCCCTCCCTCATCCGAGTCCCTTTACATGCCAACCGTCGCGGTACGTTCGGCGAAGATACTGGTTGGCCTCCGGCTTGTTGCTGAACTTCAGCGCCTTGGCATCCCAGATGAGTTTCTCCTTTGGAAAACGATTGACGACCGTACCCATCAGGATGCTCTCGGTCAAGTTGCCGGAGTATTTGAACGGCGTGGTGGTGGTTGTGTCTTTGCCGAGACAGGCGTCGATGAACTGGTGATAGTGATCCACCATCCGTCCACCCTGGCGGCCGACCTGCGTATCGAACTCCTTGACGGCGTCTTTTAGATCTTCGCGCGGCAGTAGTTGCGGCTCGCTGCCGTGCGGCAGAAACAGATAGCCTTTCTCGCCGACAAACATCGAACCGTCGCCGGGGAGCTTCTTCTTCTGATCGATGGGCCAACTGCTCTTGGCGTCCACCGGGCCGGTATCGTACCAGAAATAGTCGATGTCGCCGGCGGTGTATTTCGTGCCGGGGAAGTGGTACTGAACCTTGTTGTTCGGCGAGAAGATTCCATCGAATGGAGGAGTTCTGTGACTCATGACCCATTTCGGCGAGGTCAATTCCAGGGCGGTAAACGCTACATCCATCATGTGGCCGGCCATGTCGCCCTGGGCCCCACCGCCGAAGTCGTGCCAACGGCGCCACCATCGGGTGTGGTAGAAATCCTTGATATGAGGCCGCTGGGGCGCCACGCCCAACCAGAGATCCCAGTCAAGGGAATCGGGAACCTCGTCCACGCGATCGGGGCGACGCTGCATCGGCGGATCGGTGAAGGCGCCTGTATAATGGAACCTGACTATGTCCCACGAATGCACCTCTTTGATCTTGCCGATGACCCCAAACTGGATCATGGCCACGGCGTTGCGGACCGTGGAGTCCGAATTGCTCTGGACACCCATCTGTGTGACCAACTCCGGCCGGAGGGCCGCTTCTTCGGCGAGCTTGCGCGACTCGTAGATGCTGTGGGTGAGCGGCTTTTGACAGTACACGTGCTTGCCCATGCGAAGCGCCGTCGTCGCGATGGGCGCGTGCATGTGGTTCGGAACCGTGGCGTTGATTGAATCGATCCGGTCGCCTTCCTTATCGAGCATCGTGCGCCAATCTCGGTACAACCTCGCGTCGGGGTGACGTTTAGCGGCCTGTTCCAGGTAGTTCTGGTCGACGTCGCACAGGGCCACGATCTCGATGTCCGGGTGGCTGATGAAACACGCCAGGTCTTGAGCACCTCGCCTGGCCGTGCCGATCGCCGCATGACGCAACTTCCGACCGTTCCCGCCGCTCGCCTTGCCGGAGAGGATCAAAGGTCCGGCTGCTCCAGCTATAGCGGCCTGCTTGATAAACGTGCGTCGTGTCGTCTTGACCGTCATGACAAAACCTTTCTGTGTATGATCGACCGGCAATTACTCGTTCAGGGCACGGCTCATATAGCACAACCCCAAAACGGAACATCATTTAATCATGATACGGTCTCTTTCGGCCAACAGCAACTCACCCCCCCAGTAGGTGTGATTGTGCCCTTGTGCCGGATTTTTGTTCCAATCGCGGGAAATTCGCTAATTAAGATAGTAGGGAGAGGGCGGCATATCAGCCCACAACGGGTTTCGACAAGGACTTTTCCGTGACCAAGCCAAGCGAAACGCCGAACCCGAATCGTGCCGAGCGGGCGGATGAGTTCGCCCGGCTCTTCGGCCGTCACGCCAGGCAGATTTACTCCTATATCCTCACTCTTATCCCCCACTGGGCCGACGCGGAGGACGTCTTCCAGGAAACCAGCACGATCATCTGGGAGAAGTTTGAGCAGTACGAGCCTGGAACGAACTTCCGCGCCTGGGCCTGCCAAGTTGCGTATTATCGGGCCATTTGGTTCCGGCAGCGGCAGAAGAAGGTGGCGGTTCCTTTCGGCGAGGAGTTCTTTCGACTTGTCGCGGCCGAGATGGTTTCGCAGGGCGGTTTGTTAGAGGACCGGCACGCGGCACTTGCCGACTGCACGGAACGGTTGCCCGAGCGCGATCGCGTACTGGTCGATCGCTGCTACGCGCCCGGCATGACGATCAAGCAGGCGGCCTTGGACTTGGGCCGCTCGCCCGAGACCACCTACAAAGCACTCAAACGCATCCACCGCGAGTTATTCGATTGCGTGGAGATAGCGATGAAGAACAAGGACTAGCAGCATGGGCCTTTCGCCGCGACAAGCCGCCGAGCTTCACGAGTTGCTCTGGCAGCTCCGCGCCGAAACTGCCTCGCCGGAGCAATTGGCTCGTCTCGAACGGTTGGTGTGCGAAGACCCGCAAGCCAGGACGTTTTATGTCCGCTACATGCATCTCTGCGCCGATTTGAATTGGAACGGAAGCGTCGGGGACGAGGGACGAGGGGCGTGGGGCGAGGGACGAGGGATGGCCGGTTCACCGGCCATTGATGGAGAAGGGATATCCGGGGTTCGGGGTTCGGGGTTCGGGGTTCGGGATTTGGAACCTCTCCCTGCTGGTGCGGCAGTTGAACTGCCGTCAGGCCAATGGCCCCGAACCCCGAACCCCGAACCCCCATTCCCCACTCTATCCACTACCAACTATCCACCACCCGCTGCTCCTTTCGTCGGCAGTTGGGCGTTCTCCTACATGGTCGCCACGGTGATCATGGGTGTGGCGCTACTGGGGTTTTGGGCGTACAAAATCACCCATCACCAACATATCGCCGAGGCGCCATCGCAGTCGGTTCCGTCGGAAGCCATGCCGGAAATGGTGTTCGTCGGCCGGATCACCGGCATGGTCGACGTGAAATGGTCCGACGATCCCCACTATCTGCCGCCGCTGGGGTTTGCCCGCGTTTCCTTAGGCCGCAAGTACAAACTAGACTCCGGGCTGATGGAAATCACCTACGATTCCGGCGCCAAGGTCATTCTCGAAGGCCCCTGCACCTACGAGGTCGAATCCACCGCCGGCGGCTATCTCGCGCTGGGAAAACTGACGGCACGAATGGGGGAGAGGGGAGAGGGGAGAGGGGAGAGTGCGAAACCGCAAGCGGCAAATCAGAAATCTCCTTCATCCTTCATCCTTCATCCTTCATCCCTCTTCTCCGTCCGCACTCCCACGGCCGTGGTGACCGACCTGGGCACCGAGTTCGGCGTGGAAGTGGACAAGGCGGGCGTTACCGAGTCGCGCGTCTTCCGTGGTTCGGTGAAGGTGCAGGTGGTGGGTGGCACTGGCTTAGCCAGTGGCACTCCGCGGGAAGTGGTCTTGCGCGAAAACGAATCGGCGCGGGTCGAAGGTCGCGGCGAGCCTCGCATCACGGTGCTTGGTGCGTCGGCCAAGACGGCCGATTTCACGCGCAGGATTCCCAAGGTGACATACAAGACGCTGGACCTGGTCGACGTGGTGGCCGGCGGCGACGGTTTTTCCGGCCGGCGAAACAGCGGCATCGACCCGACCAACGGGCAAGTAGACGCGATGACGCCAAAGGATGCAGGTTCCAAGGCATGGTTTCACGGCAACGGAAAGTATCATCGCGTCGAGGCACTGCCGCTGGTGGATGGCGTTTTCATTCCCGACGGCGGCAAGGACGCGGTGCGGGTCGATTCCGCCGGCAATATGTTCGCCGGCTTTCCCGATACCGCCGGTTCCACGTGGAAGCCTATCTGGGCGGGCGGCAAGCTTCCCACCGACCCGCCGTCCAAGGCGGCCTTTGGGGGCATCGACTATGCCGCGCCTCCTCATTGCCTGTTGTTCCTGCATGCCAACAACGGAATCACCTTCGACCTGGAGGCGATCCGGCGCGCGAACCCCGGTTGCAAGCTGCTGCGATTCCGCGCCGCGGCGGGCAGCAGCAACGAGGCAATATACTCCCCGAATGGCATGAAGGTGTCCGCCGACCTTTGGGTGCTGGTCGACGGTCAAGTGCGTTTCGAGCGCCGCGAGATCGATGGCTACAGCGGCGCGTTTCCGGTCTTGATTGCAATCGGCGACGACAACCGTTTTCTGACGTTGGCAACCACCGACGGCGGGATCACCGACTGCGGGGTCAACGAGTGCTATGGCGATTGGACCATGTTCGGCGATCCACGACTGGACATGATGTTGGTCGAGGCAAACGAACCAAAGGACAAAGAAAGGAGGTGAAACCATGAATGGTCCATAAAGCCGCGACCAATGGCCGCGCTGCGGGAACGCGGCGACGACGCATTAGGTGGCAACCGAAAGGAGAACAAACCTATGAATCGATGAAAGCGAAGGAGGGTAGCTCCGGTTTGTGCGAGGCCCCCTTCGGAACGTCCAGGTGAATTGTTTCTATTTTTCGCGATTGGAAACAAACGGAGGTGTTCGGGCGGGCGTTCTGCCCGAAACGCGTAAATGTGTGTGTCAAATCTTTTTCTAGGAGTTTTAGTCATGAGACGCGTATCAATTCTTTTATTTGTCGCCGTCGTAGTGCTGGGGATCTCGGCCACGGTTCATGCGGAGGTCATTATCTCGCAGAACTTCGACGACACTACCACTTTCCCCCTTGGCGATTTCACAGGGACGGGGTATGGCGATGCTTCAACCACGGCAGGGCTGTGGAGGTATTATCACAGCGCCTCCCCCAAACCCGCGGTGGTAAACGTCCAATCCCACTCGCCAGACCAGTCCGCCTGCTTGAAACGGGTAGGCTCCGGTCCGGGGAAGTTGGAAGGATTTACCAATAACACGATCACCGGCGGCATAGTGGAAACTACCATTTGGTTTCGCCGAGATGCTCTTGGATCCGGGGTAGTTGCTGGAGCCTACTCTGGTACAGCTAGGTCCGCTAACATATTCTTCACCAGCTGTGACGTTTTGTACTGTTCGTCGGTTGACAGCTGGGTCGCGGCACCTAATGTTATCCTCCCGCGCGAAGCTTGGTTCGGCGTAAGGACCACGCTCGATATGGACAACAATTTGCTTTCCTTGGACTACAACGACGACACAGGTTGGAGCCGGGTGCTTTCGGGGGTGACAGCCTGCGGTAGGACCTCCGTTGATCGGATAAGGCTTTATCCCCAGCCCCCTGAAAACGGCACTGTATGGATTGACAACTGTGAACTGCGGGTAATTCCCGAGCCGTCCACGCTGGCGTTGCTGGCCTCGGGCTTGGTCGGGCTGCTCTGCTACGCATGGAGGAAGCGGAAGTAACAATCTTCGTTGGGGTGGCAGTTCAACTGCCACCCCAACAAGATTTAGGATGTATGATTTCTGATTTGACTGGCGATCTCCAGCGTCGTCACGAACGGCTTTCGTGACGACGCTCGGAGCGCCGGCCATTCTCGGAAGCACAAAAACTCACGCAAAGGCGCTGAGACGTAAAGAGAATGGACTTTTTGTTGTCCTTGCGCCTTTGCGCGAGATTTTTGAAATCGTGTAGTGCGTGTGTTATGCTGAAGCATAACCTACGACTCGGGGTTCGTTTGAGCAACTTTTCCACTGAACCATGAGGCGAATGATGGACCGAAGCAATCATAAATCAGAAATCAGAAATCAGAAATTCCGAGCGTTCACGCTCGTGGAGCTTTTGGTCGTGATCACGATCATCGGCATCCTGATCGCGCTGCTGCTTCCGGCGGTGCAGGCGGCCCGCGAGGCCGCGCGGCAACTGCAGTGCAAGAACAACCTCAAGCAACTCGCCCTGGGCTGCCTGAACCACGAAGAGGTCTATAAGCGTTTTCCCACCGGTGGCTGGGGGTTCGCATGGACCGGTGACGCCGATCGGGGGACCGACTGGCGTCAGCCGGGCGGCTGGATCTACAACATCCTGCCTTATATCGAGCAGCAAGCGCTGCACGACATGGGGGCCGGGCTGCCGCAGCCGCAGAAGTACACCGCCCACTTGCAGCGCCTGACCACTCCGTTAGGCATACTCCACTGTCCCACGCGGCGGAAGGCGATCGCCTACCCTTGGTCGGTGGGCTGGGGAACTTACCAAGTGATCAACGCTGCCCAAGTGTCGACGTCGTCGGTGGGGCGAAGCGATTACGCGGCCAACGGCGGCGATTTTTACACCAGTCCCGATGATCCTGAACTGCCGCTTTGGCAATCGGGCCCGCCAAACCCGGCTGCCGGGCCGGTCAGCGTTGCCCAAGTCGAGAACCCCCCAGGGCAAATGACGTCCAACGCGCGGACCACTTTCGCCAACGTCGCCCAGGTGGCCACTGGCATCGTGTATACGGGCAGTTTGATCGCAATAGCGGACGTGACGGATGGGGCCAGCAACACGTATCTGGTGGGCGAGAAGTATCTCGACTCCGACAATTATGTCACCGGCATGGACGGTGGCGACAACGAGGCCGCTTTCGTGGGCGACAACATGGACATTTCGCGTTGGAGTGGAAACTCGCCTCTGAGCCTGTGGCCGCCATGCCCGGATACCCCGGGCTATTCTTACGGCTGTGCTTTCGGCAGCGCGCATGCCAACGGTTTCCAGATGGCCCTCTGTGACGGCTCGGTTCACATGATCAACTACACGATCGACCCGGAAATCCACCGCCGCTTGGCCAACCGCAAGGACGGGCTGACGATCGACGGAAAGAAGTTCTAGCCAACCGCGTGCGGGCAAGCACGCACCCCACCTATTAACCCATTTTTTACCGTCCACTTTTTGTGGGGAATATCAGGAATGTAGTGTGGGACTTTTCGCAGCGCAGTCCCACCACAAGGATTCGTTCAAGCAAGATGGTGGAACTGCGCCGCGCTTGTCCCACCCTATCTCTTATGACGCGAGAGGATTTGGAATGTTACTGAACATCGGCCTGAAGACGGTTGTCGCATGGTTGCTTGGCTTGACGGTCGTTTGGCTTTCGTCGCGCAACTCCGCACCCGCTGCGGAACAGCCGAACACGATCCGGAGCGACTGCGATATGACCGCACGCCGCAGCCCCCTTCGCCTCCTGGTTGACGAATATCACCATAAGGCGCGTCCAGAGGGTGTCTCGCAGGGCATCTCGCTACGGCCCGGTGCGTGGGCCAACTCATATCACTACGCAACTGACGCGACCGCTGTGCCCAACGGCTTATTTGTCTTGACGCGGGCGCTGGCCGACGACTTTCGCACCGAGATCAGCACCTCCCCTATTGGCACCGACCTGAGCGATCATGCCGACGCCTTTATGCTGGTCTGCCCCAAAAAAGCCGAGGCAGGCAACCCCCATCCGGTGACTCACGCTGATGCTGAGCACCTGGAGGCGTTCGTTGCCCAAGGCGGAATTCTGATCCTGGTTCACAACAGCGCCAGCTATCCGAAAACAGAGTCCTTTGATTTTGCGGGCATGAACCTCATTGCGGGCAAGTTTGGATTGAAGTTCGATCTCACTTCGACGCGAATCATGATGGTCCCGATTGCATCAGACCATCCTGTTTTCTCCGGCCCGCGTTGGTATCTTTTCGGCGGCGGATCGACGGTGTCGGTGGAGCCTTCCGCCCGGCCTCGGGCAACGATTCTGCTGGAGAGCATCAATCCCGAGGTGGCTGGCCCCGTGGCGGTTCGTGTCCGCTACGGCAAAGGATCGGTGCTGGCCTTGGGCGATGCTGGGTCGCTTGGCAACCCCAACCTCCTGCGCGACCGAATTGGGCAGTTCGAGACCTGCCGCCAGATGTTCCATTGCCTGCTTCCCGAGGGTCCCCTGCCAGCTTACGGCTGGCGCGAAGGGATGGAAATAGAGGTCAAACTGTGGCATGAGATGGCGACGGCCGGTTATCCGGAAAAGTTGCGAATCCTGAATCTGCCGCTGGACTCCGCGGCGCAAACACAAATGGTCAAGCCGCGGGCTATCGACTTGGAGGCTGCGGCGAAAGAGCCTGGCGGCGACACATCGGCTGCCGCGATGGCGGAAAAAGCGGAAAAGTGTCGGTTTGCTCTAGTCCGGGCGCGGTGGCATGCCCAATGCCGGCTCCGTATAGGCTCCAACGACGGGCGCGCTTTCGCAGCCACGTGGATCGGCGAAAAAGGCCAGCAGATTCGTGCGCGCCTCACTCCGCGAGGTCAGTTTCTTGATGCCACGCCCGGCGGCGTGGAATTGGCTCCCTGGCGCTGGGCTCTGCTGGGCGAAGTTGTGCCTGCACCGCTCGACCCGCAAGCGCAGCCAGGCAACTCCTGGACTTGCCCGGCCTCCGTATTGCTCCCGCAAGTGCAACTCCACCCCGCACCGATTCTCCGACGAGCAACTGCCTCCTTTCATCTGGAGGGTTGCACCACGTTTCGCGGACGCAAATGCTTCGTCGTCACCAAGACGGTTCGCACGGACCTGAGCGGTCTCGAGCCGCAAGAGTTGGTCGAACCCGAGTACGCCGACTACTTCGGGTCGCAGACCGTACGAATACGCGAAGGTGGGCAGGTATCCCTCGCCACGACATGGGTCGACGCCTCCACGAAGCTTCCACTACGGACGGAATTGT
>CBDAFL010000071.1:0-1089 GCA_965195225.1 uncultured Thermoguttaceae bacterium | reverse complement strand
GGAAGATGAATTAGACCTCTACGGAAAATACAAAGCCAAAGTCTCTCCCGATATCCTAAAGAGACTCAAAGATAGACCTCAGGGTAAATATATAGTGGTAACTGCTGTTACCCCTACCCCTTTGGGTGAAGGTAAGACCGTAACTTCCATCGGATTAGGCCAAGGTCTGGCTAAGATTGGCAAGAAAGTATTTAACACCCTACGTGAACCATCAATGGGTCCGGTCTTCGGGATTAAAGGAGGTGCAGCCGGAGGAGGATATTCTCAAGTAGTCCCTATGGAAGATTTAAATCTTCACTTTACCGGAGACATCCATGCCGTAGGGGCAGCCAATAACTTACTCTGCGCTATGTTAGATACTCACCTACAGAAAAGAAACAAACTGGGGATAGACATCCATAACATCAATATAAACCGGGTAGTAGACATCTCTGACCGAGCACTACGTCATATTATCATCGGTTTAGGAGGAAGGGTTAATGGCATCCCCCGGGAGACCGGTTATGATATCACAGTAGCCTCGGAAGTTATGGCTATCCTCTCTTTAGCTACCGATGTCTTTGATCTTCGAGAAAGATTAGGTCGGATGACCGTAGCCTACACCATGGAAGGCAATCCGGTAACTGCCGAAGACCTAAAAGCAGCCGGTGCCATGACTGTCCTTTTAAAAGATGCTCTAAAACCTAACCTCATCCAGACTTTAGAACACGGTCCCTGTCTGATGCACTGTGGCCCCTTTGCCAATATCGCCCATGGCAATAATTCAGTTCTTGCAGACCTAATAGCCTGTAAATTAGCTGACTATGTAGTGACCGAATCCGGCTTCGGGGCAGATATGGGCTTTGAGAAGATGTGTAATATAAAATGCCGTACCAGCGAATTAAAAGTAGATTCAGCAGTAGTAGTAAGTACAATCAGAGCATTAAAGATGCACGGTGGTGCTATAAAAGTAGTAGCCGGCAAACCCTTGGATCAAGAAACATTATCACAAGAAAATTTAGAGGCAGTAGCTAAAGGTTGTGAAAATTTAGAGAAACACATAGAAAATGTCCTTTTGCACGGTGTCCCTCCAATAGTAGTTATCAATCG
>CBDAFL010000070.1:0-1238 GCA_965195225.1 uncultured Thermoguttaceae bacterium | reverse complement strand
CATAAGTGCTTTCTCGAAAAGGGTGATGCTGAGAATTTGCAGGATTTCGCCGAGACTGCGCCTCAGTTTCAGCTCTTTCTTGACAATGGCCACGAGCACATACACGCTGACGGCGATCCAGATTTGGGTCCTTACCGCGTTCTCGGATGTGCCGTAGAACGCCTTGATGCGAAGGTATTGTTTGACCCACTTGAAGAAGAGCTCCACGCGCCAGCGGCATTTGTAAAGCAGTGCAATGGTCGAGGCCGGAAGTGTGAAGTTGTTGGTCAAGAAGACGAGCCGCTTGTCGGTGCCGGCATCGAAATAGCTGATGCGCCGAAGAGGAGCCGGGTATCGTCGTGACGTTTTTGGGCCTTTGAGGATGATCGTCTGATCGCTGCGCAGCCCTGTCGTCTTGTCGACGTGGCGATACGAACGGCGGCTGTAATCGAGGTTGCTCTTGGCACGGGTCACGAAGAACGCGAAACTCTGATTGAACGCATACAAACGACGAAAGTCGATGTAGCCGCGGTCCATAATGTAGAAGGCGCCCGCCTCCAGGATCAGTTTGTCGAGAATCTTGACGTCGCTCGTTTTGCCGTCTGTAATGCTGATAAAACAAGGGATATTGCCGCGGAGGTCCATCAGCGTGTGCAGTTTGACGGCCGCCTTGCGCTTCCGGAATTTCGCCCAGGGAAACAAGGAGAGACACAGATCGATCGTCGTGGAATCGAAGGCGTAGGCAGTCTGTTTGAGTTCCAGGCCGAAGTCGTCGTTGATGTAAAGCTCTCGTGCTCTGGCGATGAGAATTTGCGCGAAGTCGGCATAAATGCGCCAGTCTCGATTTTCGTTTGCCCTGGCCAATGTGCTCCGGGAAATCTTTGAGCGAATGCCGGCATGGTAAAGTTTGGGCTGCATCGCACGCAGGCACGTTTCGATATCGCGCAGGCTTTCGCGATAGGTGAGTTGGGCGAAGGCCATGCAGAGGAACTGGTCGAGGCATGAGAATCTTCGGACCCGGCGATTGCCTTGATAGCGGCGGACGCAATTGTTGAATTCGCGCTTGGGGAGGAAGTCGATCAGTTGGGAGAAAACGATTCGTCCGGTATACATTGGCCAGTCCTTTCCGCGATCGGGCAAAAGAAATCCGGCCGAATTCTATGGCGAATCTGAAGTCGAAGACAGTCATATTTTCTTGCAACCTTCTAAAATTAAACTGCTTGCAACGTGTGGCGAAAGGCTTAACGGGACAGTAGTGA
>CBDAFL010000069.1:0-1134 GCA_965195225.1 uncultured Thermoguttaceae bacterium | reverse complement strand
AGGGCGGTACTACCCGGTTTCGCGTATTGCCCAACTTCGCTAGTTTTCCCGCAAGTGGCAGCGCTCGACGTCGAGGAGTATGGTGTTTCACTTCAAAAGGACGCTAGCGGGCGGGAATTTCCAAAAAGTCGGCTGTTGAATTCCCATTTTGCCTAAGCCCTTGACCCGATACTGCCGATCCCCTAACCTATTATTCTTCATGGCGCCGTGGCCAAGTGGCTAAGGCAGTGGATTGCAAATCCATCATCCCCGGTTCAAATCCGGGCGGCGCCTCTGAGATACGAAAGGCGCCTCTTAGCTGAGGCGCCTTTTCTTGTGGACTAAGGCAGCCCGCAGAAAATATTTTACCCGGATTCGGGGTGGATCACGAGGCTCCATTTTGGCAGGGATTCGGAACGTTCGAGACGGGCGGCGATGGGGCGGAAGGCGCGGGGCGGGAGACGGACGCCGGTTTCGTAGACGCGGTCCAGCAGATGCACGATCGGAGCTACGCCGCGCCATGTCATTGTCTTCGCCCACTGCAAAGCGGTGTTGACGGTGTTCAGCAGCGAACCGTTCCAGTGGTTTTCCAGGATGCCCCAACAGCGTTCGATCGGATTGTACTTGCTGTGATACGGCGGGTAGTATGCCAGTTCCAGTATGAGTTGGTGCCGGTCCGAGAACTCGACCAGACGCTTCATAAACTGCGTTCGGGAACTGGCGATTGCCGGGCCGTTGTCCAGATTGATCAACAACCGGCGCGCACCAGGATGCGCGGCTTGGCGATTGGCCCACCACAGTTCCAAAGCGTCTGCCACAAAGTCGCTGGTGTCGCGCGACGTGCCGAAGACCACGTTCAGTTGATCGCCATCGACTTCCAGGATGCCGGCGGGCGCGAGCACCGCGTCGTGATGCATGTCATGGTCCGCGGCCCGCACGTGCTCCTGCCCTCGGGCTACCCCGCGGCGCGAGAATTCACCGATTTTCACTTTGGCCTTGGTGTCGAACGAGATGCGTAGAGTCTCCGCGTCGTGCGAGGCTTGCGTGTGGACTTGCCGCAGGTGGTCGAAGATGGCGTCGGTCTCGGGGATTTTTTTTGAGGCTTGGTCTTTTGGACTCGCCGCAGTCGGTAGCCCAGGCGGTTCAAAATGTCAT
>CBDAFL010000068.1:0-1145 GCA_965195225.1 uncultured Thermoguttaceae bacterium | reverse complement strand
AACAGTCTGGGTCGTCGTCGACGGCGGTTATACCAAACGCCCTTTCCTCCGACGTGTTCTGAGACTCCCGAACGTCACGATCGTCGGTCGCCTGCGCAAAGACGCGGCCCTGCGCGACTTGCCGCCGAAGCTGAAAAAAGGCCAACGCCCAGGTCGCGGCCGGCCACCCAAGTACGGCAAGAACAAGATCAGCCTGGCCAAACGGGCCGGGCAGCGGCGCGGTTGGCAAACCATTGCCTGCACCGTCTACGGCCAAACGACGACCAAAATCTACAAGACCTTCCTGGCAACCTACTCGCCAGTGGGGTGCGTCATTCGCGTCGTGCTGGTCAAGGAAGATCATGGTTGGTACGCCTTCTTTTGCACCGATCCGAATGTCAGCGTCAAGGAGATTCTCGAAGCGTTTGCCGATCGTGCCACCATCGAACAAGATTTTCACGACGTGAAAGAAGTCTGGGGCAGCGGCCAGCAACAGGTGCGCAACATCTGGACGAATGTGGCCGTGTACAACTTGAACCTATGGATGCATACCCTGGTCGAAGTGTGGGCGTGGGACAAAACTGGACGGCAGCTTGTCGACCGCAGCGACTCGCCCTGGGACGATTCCGATCGCAGACCTTCGCACGCCGACCGCCGCAAAGCCCTGCGCCGACAGATTCTCCGGCACCAATTATCAACGATTACCCACACATGGTTGCTCCCACGAAAAATCATCGACCTGGCCAAAAGCCTCATGGCGTTCGCCGTCTAACCTGAAACAGTTTTCAGAAAGTGCAGAACCGGACGCTTGGCATTCAATTTGTACGTTGCTACGATCAAGACATACTGGCACGATGGAAGCGCCACGGGACGCATTATTGGGTCGAGGTACGCACACGGAACTTGGTAGGGTGGGTCGAGGTACGAGACCCACGCGCACGGAAGAAATGGCCGGAAGAAATGTGGGGCTCGTGCCTCGACCCACCCTACCTCTACGTTTTGGCCCATTGAACGCGATGAAGCGAGCCACGTTCTTGGCGGTAGTCGGAGTGATGTTGCTTTTCGTCGCGGGTGCTTTCGCCGCGGCCCCGATTTCGCCCGTGGCCGTGCCGTTCTCGTCCGGGCCGGCGTTTCCACAGGGACGTGACAACAAGAACCCTCCCGAC
>CBDAFL010000067.1:0-2929 GCA_965195225.1 uncultured Thermoguttaceae bacterium | reverse complement strand
GTGTTGAAAAATAGGGACTTACGTCAACGGTTGTGATGATCATCATTTCAGATTTTTATGAAAATTGTTGAACTGGCATGACAAGCTCCGTTGTGGCAAGTGTTTTTCTGCTATCGTTGCTAGCGGATGCATAATCCTGTTCACTGCTGGGTACAGTGTGATCTCACCTCGCGCGCCAAGTCCCGTAGGGACGGCCGAAACGGAAACGCGAGGATTCACCCGTCCCTACGGGACGGTCTCGGAAATCTTCGCGTTCACCGCGTACCCAGCGATGAAGAGACAGTCCAGTTTTTAGAATGTTATTTGGCAAAGGGTTACGACGTTTTCCGAATAGCCCGAAGGGCTTTCACAAGGTAGCCCAGGGTTGACGCGCAGCGGCTACCCTGGGTTGCGGGGCCGATGATTTGTTCAACCCTGAAAGGGTTGTGGAGCGACGACGCCATTCCGCAACCCCTTCGGGGTAAGATGTTACGACAAACTCGTTCACCCAGGGTAGCCGCTGCGCGTCAACCCTGGGCTATCCTACACAATCCCTTCGGGATAAAAACTCCCAAAATGCCCACACTCCCCAAAAAACTGGACTGTCTCTGAATCGCTGGGCTATTATCGAACGACCCTACGGGTCGAAATCCTCGCGGAACTTCCTCTTGGGCCACCTCGCCCGTTCCCGAGCCGGCCACCATAATCGTTTGGTCCCTGCTGGGCCTGGTTGCCGCCGGGTATGGGCTGCGGCGAAGGGCGACGTAAGCTAGCTCGGGCAGGCGGGCATGTCTGCCCCACCAGCTATAACCACTGGACTGTGGCCCAGGTGCCACCCGGACGAGTGGCCTCTGTTCGCCGGCCACCCCCCCAGCGGACCATTTTCCCCGATTCTTTTCGAACCAGTGTCAGGAATCGGGCCTCGGCGGTCTATAGGTTAATGAGTAGGAACACAGGCTAGGGCGGTTTGCGTACCCTTAGGCGAAATGGAAACAGGCGGAATGGAAACTATGAAACAACATCGCCGGTTTTTGGTCATCCTGGGTCTGGCGGCAGCAGCCGTGCTGGTGCCGGTGTCAACCGCGCCGGCTTCGGTCGAACTTAAGATCAGTATTTCGGGCCTGAACTTCAAGTACGACGCAACCCAGAACGGCAGCGTGTTTGACGCGCAGTCTATCCTTGGCGGTCGTGGAAGCAGTGAAGACATAAGCACTTACGCCACGCGGGTGTCGCAGATTGATTTCTCCTATGGCGGAGCGCTTATCGGCTCAATCTTATACGACGAGGCGCCATACGTCGATTTTCTGATTGGCGGGGCTGTCAACATTCCTAAGACTGGCGGAACGGTCACCGTGACTTCCGACCCCCCCACCTTTGGCTTTGATCTGTTGACTCCCGCGCTCGGGCGATTTCTTTCGTTGGATTTCAATACCGTGGGGCTAAGGTACACCGACAGAACCGTTGCGTTCTATTTCGTGGTGGGCGCGAAGGATATCGACTTGCTTTCGCAACTCCTGCCTTTTAGCTTGGCGATCGACGAAGAGGAAGACATTTCGGTTTCTGTCTCCGGCATGAGCTTCTCTTCTCCGGTAGTCGATGACCTGTACTTGGTCGGCTTCTCGGCCGACGGTGGACTCGGAAGCGTCACCGCTCGGGGCACAATAGTCCCCGAGCCTGCCAGTTTCGCGGCCTTGCTGGTCATTCTAGTCGTTGGGCTGGAAATTGGCGCTTGGAAAAAACGCAGACAACAACGATCATTCAGCTAGCGCGAAACATCATTTAGGAGCAGTAATATGAGACCCGCAATTGTGAGCCTGACTGTGTTCCTCGTTGCTGCGTTGGCCACGCCGGCAACGGCCGATTACCTCTCCATCGGCTTCCACGGACTGGAACTCACGTTCGACGACGGCCTGATCTACGATGCGAACGATCCTGAAGGAGGCAACGGTTCGGCGGCCGAAGCCACGGCGCTGACCTCGATTGTCTTTACGTCGACCGAGGTTACCTCCCTGGCGAACGTATCTGTTGATATCCGTATCGATGGGGTGCCCGACATCCCAGTCGACGGAGACTCTGTGGACTTCATGCCGACCGAAGGATTCGTCGATCTGTTCGACGGCACAACCAGGATACTTCATCTGCCGATGACATCGGCAAGTGTATCTTACGACGACTTTTTCGGCTTTGGCTTTGAGTTGAGCGCTTTCGCATCCAGCGGTATTATCCAGAATCTCCCTGCCGACCTAATGTTCGATCTGGACAAACCAATCTCGGTCCAACTCTTTGGCCTTGAGTTTGAAAGCACGACCATCAATGGTGATTATATGACGGGATTCGTCCGGTCGTCGGGATATGGAGGGAGTGTGGGCGTCTTGGTTCCCGAGCCCGGCTCGTTGATGATCCTGTTGAGTCTGGCGGTCTCGGCTTTGGCTGTCCGCACGTGGCGTGTCGCTTCCATGAAGGCCCGTTGCTCGTAAAACCGAGGATTTGGGTCCGCTGCGCCAGTCCAAGGACTTTCGATAGCCGAAGAGGAATTGGCCCAATACGGAAAGTTCCGGCTCGCGCTCGCGCACTGGGCGCGAGGGACACTCGGCCTCGGATTCGCGCCAATGGTACAACTCGCGGACGATGGCCAATCCTCGGGTATACTGGCCCCATGAAACGCGGAACCAGGATCGCGGTCAATAACATGCCGAGATAGTTCGTCCGGTCAGCGGGTTTCTTAAAACAGAAGTCCTGGAGCAAGATCAAGCAGGAAGAAGCGGATCGCGGCCGGACGATTCAGTTCGCTCGGCCGTTCCCGCGGGCTGGTCCGGCCCGCTATCAACTTCCGGGTAGATCGCTTGAGGGGCCGAGCAATCGTCCTCCCAGAGAAATGACCGTCGCCATCGCCATTACGGCGGTGGTACAGAACCCGGCTTACAGGTCCGCTCCGAACCCTATTAGTTTC
>CBDAFL010000066.1:0-6602 GCA_965195225.1 uncultured Thermoguttaceae bacterium | reverse complement strand
CCAAACGATCTCGCGGCCGGCCGCAGGGGACCCCCGCGGGGGTCCCCTGCGAATCCCAATTTACCCTCCAAAGCAACTTTTGATAACATGCCCCAAAGACTATTTGGAAACATACAAGGTCCATGTTTTCGGCCAACGGTTCGTCGGCAAAACGCGTTTTTTCGCCGAAAAATGGACCAGTCCCCGTCCTAAAAACTAATACTATAATACTTATATCTCGTGTCTCCATCATCGCACGGGAAATTTTAAGTTTGGATACACCATGAAACGAACATTTCTAGCCATCGTTTTGGTGCTGGCGTGCGGCGCGGGTGGATGGTTCGCCCGTCAATACGCCCCGCTACTCGGCTGGACCGATCCGGGCAAACAAACGACCGGCGCGCCGCACGACGGCAAGCGGGGCAATGGATCGGACGCATCCGAAAATGTCGGCCGGGAATCCGTCGTCGCCTTGGGGCGCGTCGAGCCGGCCGACGGTGTGATCGACGTGGGCGGAACCATCGGCGATCGGCTCGGTCGGCTGTTGGTCGAAGAAGGCTCGTCGGTCAAAAAAGGCGAACTGCTGGCGGAACTCGAAAGCCGTGAGCTAAGAAAACTGGAGTTGGACGCTGCCGAATGTCAGTTGAAACTCGCCGAACAGCGTTTGACGGTCGAAATGGGGCTGGCCGAATTGAAGATCGAAATGGCCGGATTGGGTATAAAAAAGGCCCTGGCGGCGGCTCGAAACGTCGCCGTGCAAGAGAACAAAATCAAACTGTTGGCCATCTCGTTCGCCCTGGCAAAAAAGGACCAAGAGCGGCTCGCCAACCTGTCCAAGGAACTGGCCACCGATCAAGAGCGCGAACGGCAGGCCCTGTTGGTCCGGCAGGCCGAGTCGGAGTTGGAATCGGCCCGGGCAATGTTGAAACAGTTTAAGCTGACAAACAAACTGGGCCTGGAGGCCGCCCAATTGGAACTGGCGGCGGCCAAGGCCGCCAAATTGCAAATCCCCTTTGCCGATCCCCTTCCGCCGTTGCGGGTCAGCCGCAAGTTGGCGGCCGCAATGTTCGACCGCACCGGAATCACCGCGCCCTGCGAGGGGACGGTGCTGAAGACCTGCGTGCGGCCGGGCGAGACGATCGGCGCCGGGCCACTGATGCAAATCGCCGACCTGCGGAGGATGATCGTGGTGGCTGAAGTCTACGAAAACGAAGTCAAGCACCTCCGCGTCGGCCAGCAGGCGATCGTATCTAGCAAAGCGTTCGCGCCGCCAGGAGACATCGTATCGAGCAAAGCGTCCGCGCCGCCGGGGGACATAAATGGTTTTAGAGGCACGGTGCTGAGCATCGGCCGGATTATCAGCACGCCCGTGTTGAAAAACGTCGATCCCTTCGCCCCGGCCGACCGGCACGTGGTAGACGTCCGCGTCGAGCTTGACGAAGAGGGGAGCCGACGGGCTGCCGCCCTGACCAATTTGCAAGTTGACGTGAGGTTTCCGAAGAGGGATTAGGGATTGGGGATTAGGTGCAAGGTCGCTAGTTCTCGGTTCTCGCCAATCTCTAATCCCCAATCCCCAACCCCTTCATGCGCATCCCACTGGCCTGGCTAAACCTGATCCACAACAAGACGCGGACCGCTTTGGCCGCTGCCGGGGTGGCATTCGCCGTCGTATTGATCTTCATGCAATTGGGGTTCCTCGGCTCGGCCGAGCGAAGCGCAACGTTGGTTTACGACTCGTTGGACTTCGACCTGCTCGTCCGCTCGCGCCACTACCTGCACCTGATCGACGCGCGAACCTTTCCCCGCGATAGGCTCGACCAGGCCGAGTCGATGCCGGGCGTCGATCGCGCCTCGCCCGTCTACCTCGACTCCGACTTCTGGCGCAACCCGCACGACGGCAGCAAGCGGGCAATGCTCATCGTCGGCGTGAACCCCGACGCCCCCGTCTTCCGCCGCCAAGACATCCAGCGGAAGCTGGCCCTGCTGACCGTGCCTGAGTTCGTGCTGGTCGACGACAAGTCGCGCCGCGAGTTCGGCCCGCAAGACCGGCGGCGATTCGGCCCCGCCGACATCGGCGACGAAAGCGAACTTTCCCGGCAGCGAGTGCGGATTGTCGAGTGCTTTTCGCTGGGCACGGGCTTCGTCGCCGACGGCGCGGTGATCGCCTGCGTCCGCGGGTTCCAGCGGTTCCGTCCGCGACAGGCACCCGGCCAGGTCAGTCTCGGTTTGGTGAAGCTACTGCCCGGCGCGGACGCCGAAGCGGCGGCCGCCGCACTCAGCAACGCACTGCCCGAGGACGTGGAGATTCTCACCCGGGCCAACGTCCTCAACCGCGAGGTCCACCATTGGGTCCAAAACACGTCGATCGGCCTGATCTTCCAATTGGGCGTCGTCGTGGCGCTGGTCGTGGGCACCGCGATCGTTTATCAGGTCCTCTCCAGCGACGTTGCCAACCACCTGCCCGAGTACGCCACGCTGAAGGCCATCGGCTACGGCGGCGGCTATCTGGCCGGAGTGGTCTTGCAGCAGGCCGCGATGCTGGCCGTGTTGGGTTTCCTGCCCGGGTTGGCAATTTCGGCGGTCTTGTACTGGCTGACGAGGGCCATGGCCCACGTGCCGATCGAGATGACGGCCGACCGCGTGTTTTTCGTGTTCGGTCTGTCCGTGTTGATGTGTACCATTTCCGGTCTTGGCGCGCTGCGGAAGGTCCGCTCCGCCGATCCGGCCGATTTGTTCTAAAACGATATGAACGTCACTTCCTAAGAAGTCGCAACAGAATAACCTAGTTAATTGGGTGGCACGCCCAGAACGAAGTGATGGGCGTGGTGTCCGAGGAAACACGCCCTTCGCTGTGCTCAGGGACGTGCCACCCAGCCGAACCCCGAATCCCATGCGCGTCCCTCTGGCTTGGAAAAACCTGACTCACGACTGGCGGCGGTTGCTGACGGCGGTTGCCGGCATCGGCTTCGCCGTGGTCTTGATGTTCATGCAAATCGGCTTTAAGAACGCGCTGTTCGACAGCACCGTGCAGGTGCTCGACAAACTCGACGCCGATCTGGTCCTGGTGGCCCGAGCGCGCTACGCTCTGCCGGCCAACCAGACGTTCAACGTCGGGCGGATATATCAGGCCCGGGCGTGCGAAGGAGTCCTCGCGGCGTATCCCTTCTATATCGAGCGTCCCCGTGCGGTCTGGAAACAGCCCGGCGCTCGCGGCTATCCGATCCGCGTGTTGGCTTGCGATCCGACTGATCCGGTGCTATTGATTCCCGAGTTGGCCACATATTCCGAGGCACTGAAGCAACCGGGCGCGGCTTTGTACGACGAGAAGAACAAGTCGGTCTATGGCCCGCCCGGGCAGCGCACACCCTGGAACCAATGGCGCGACGTGACGCTGGCCGGCCGATCCGTCCGTCTGGTGGGCGGGTTTCAGCTCGGCACCGACTTCGCCAACGACGGCAACCTGTTTATGAACACCACGAACTTCGCCAAGTTCTTCCCCAGCCGCTTTGCGGGCGGCGATCCGCTGGAAGTCGTCGATCTGGGCGTCGTCAAACTCCGCCGGGACGCCGACCCGCAAGAGGTCAAAACGCGGCTGATCGAGCGGCTACCCAACGACGTGGCCGTGCTGACCAAGGCGGAGATGGTTGCCCGAGAGCGGAACTTCTGGCAACGCAGCACGCCCATCGGTTACATTTTCACGATCGGCACGCTGATCGGATTCCTGGTCGGAGTGGTCATCTGCTATCAGATCATCCACGCCGACATCGGCGACCATCTGGCCGAGTTCGCCACGCTCAAAGCGATGGGCTATCCGAACCGCTACTTCGTCGGCTTCGTACTCGCCGAATCGGTCTATCTTTCGCTGCTGAGTTTCATCCCGGGCGTACTTATCAGTCTTGGGTTGTACGCGGCGTTGGCCCACTGGACCGGGTTGCTGATGATCCTGAACGTTCCCCGCGCGGCGTCGGTGCTGTTGCTGACTCTGGCGATGTGCGTTGTTTCGGGCTGTTTGGCCATGCGCAAAGTGTTGGCCGCCGACCCGGCCGAGTTGTTCTGAGCGGGCTTACGGAGTGGCTGGGGATTGGGGATTCGGTTGGGTGGCACTGGCGTCTCGCCAGTGCTGGCGGCAAGCCAGTAGGTCAGGTATCCCATACCTGACATTTCCATCGCAATAATCCAACCGATTTGACATTTTCGCACTCGACCTACCGGTGTCAGGTACGGTGTACCTGACCTACTTCACTGTGAATCGCAAAATCACGTCCGTTTACGGACGTTTCCGCCGCAGGCGGTATTAGGCCCGGCGTTCACGCCGGGTTGAGGGAAACTCCCCTCTCCCGCTTTTCGGGAGAGGGGCCGAGGGTGAGGGGACGTTGCGTTTTGGATAGTCCCTTCTCTGTCAGGCCCGTTCACGGGCCTCCTCCGACGTTTCAGGGCAATGTGCAGGACGCCCGTAAACGGGCGTGACAACGCTAAAAAACAGAACAACAACGGAGGACGATGGTTCCGCCAACCCGGCGTGAACGCCGGGCCTAATACCGCTTACGCGGGAAGGACCGTGAACGGCCCTCGAAATACCGAACGCCGAATATGTATGTGACAATGGAGGGCAACGCGCGGGTGGCATTGACGAAAGGGAGTGCGATGGTGTGCCACCCGCCGGTCTAGACGAATGGGGCCACCTTAGCCTTCACGGGAAGATTACCTACTACCTTGTTGTGTAAATCGGAGGTTGTGATCGTGTATTTTGTCTGGAACGGCTTGACATCTTCCCAGGATGAGAAAACCGCTATGAAATTTCCGAGTAAAACATTGTGACCGTGTTTTAACTTTCCTATCCGAGCGTGAATCTCAAATAGGCTGCCATCGTCCTTGCTTACTGATGTTCTTGGCGTCCATTCATCATGATGAATCGGGATATTCTTCAGTTTTTCCAAGAATGACGGATTCAAGTCGTGCATTCTCTGCATAATTGCTGCAAAATGGGGCTGTGGACGCTCTGGTGGTTTGGGTGGCTCCGTGTCTTTCTCAAAATACAACGCTTCCTTGCTGTCGCTCTTTGCGAGCCAACAAATCGAGGATGGATAATTGACAATCACATCTATGTTGTTCGCCATCCCATTGCCATTGTTGTATAGCCATAGGTCACAAAGAATACTTCGAGTCCGGGCCGCACGCACCTTATTCAGATATTGAAGGTGTTCACGATATTGGGTGTAGAACGCATCAAGCTCCTCATCATACTGTTGCCACTGACTCTGATTGACGAACGTACCTGCAATGGGCGGTATTGCCCCAATTTTCATTCCGGAGGCATATAGCCCCGCTTGCAAGGGATGTTTCTCTCTGATCTTTGTCAATTCGGCTTCAATATCGGTGGGTTGCCAAGTGTTGCACAACTCAAAGGCACACACTTGATCTTTGTTTACCGCTTCTCCGGAAGCCGCAAGATGCAAAACGAGGTCAGGAAGTCGGTTCTTTAGCTGGTTCAGTTCTGCAACGGCATGTTTATGTTTTTTTTCCAATTCGCCTTGAGGATTCGGAAGTCGTAGCGCTGTGTCCATTTGGACGACTTGAACGCCACTAGCCTTACATCTCAACTCCATCCCATAATCTCCCGTAGCAATAGCAACTTCTCGGCCGGAGTTCTGGTCTCGATACCTCTGAACAAGATGAACAATCCTATCGTCGCCCCAATCAGGGCTTAGCGTTTCCGAGAAGTCACTCTGGCGGAGTACTTGATCGAAGATCGAGAGGGTCACGCCCTCACGAAGAGTATCACCAGTATCACTTGCATTACGAATCTCTTTGATGGCGCGCTCTGCGCGGCCGGCAAAACGACTGTCACCCTTCTTGGTATCCAGTTCGTGGATTACTTGCATGCATATTACGAGATGCACGGTGGAAGCGTCACAGATCCGTCGCCAGTCAATCTGCGACAGTGGCCGATAGTGCAAAAAGACCATTGTGTCAGGAAAAACATGCAGCAAGCCCTTCATCTTGTAGCCTCCTTGGCATGTCCTGTGGTTTGGTAAGTTTTGGCGCGAGTCTTTCGGTGATCACTGTTGACTATGGTAAAGAAGGTGAAGAGTAAAGGGGTCGGTGAAGAGTAAAGAAGAGTAAAGGGGGCGAGAGTCTTTGTTCTTCACAGAACCGGGGGCCGACGTACAATTCCACCAAATCAAAAACTCCCTTTATTTGTCTTGTGTACGATCAAGCAGTTGCGTTTGTTTCTCCACGGGCTTCCGCCGTGCCCGTGGGGCTTTCTTGAAAGTGCGAATGTCTCGGCTTGGCGGGGCGTCAAGCAGTGCCCGTTGTGGATAAATGAAACGGCATAGACGAAGGATGCCGACCGCCATCGACTACCTGCACCATAATCCCGTTTACGGGGGATTTGTCAAGTGACCGTGGGGTGGATATGGGCGAGAGTCGAAACGGGAACACAGATCGTATTGGCACAATTTTGTCCCGAAGGGACAGGCGACAATAGCCCAGCAGTTCACAGGATTATGCAAATGCTATCACTGCTATCATATTGGTGTTGAAAAATAGGGACTTACGTCAACGGTTGTGATGATCATCATTCCAGGTTTTTATGAAAATTGCTAAACTGGCATGACAAA
>CBDAFL010000065.1:0-65384 GCA_965195225.1 uncultured Thermoguttaceae bacterium | reverse complement strand
GAGCGCAGCGAAGGGCGTGGTTTGGTTGTGTGCCACGCCCTTCGCTGCGCTCAGGGACGTGCCACCCAAATTACTATCCCAGACTCTTAGTTGCCGATGGCCACGCCCCAACTCATGCCCGACCGATGATGCCGTGGATGTGGGCGATAGTATCGCGGCCCCCAATACGGCTCGTAGTGGTATTGCTCGACGATCACGGGCGTTGGGCCCGGTTCTTGGACCAGCACCGGCTGCGCGGCTTGCCTTGGCGGTTCTTGCATTGCGGCCACTACCCGCGTGCTTACGCCGTACTGTTGCAGGCGGATAAGATCGTTGGTTTGCAGCGGGGCGACCATGCCGTTGGCGCGGACGTGGTTGACGATCAATTCCTCGCTGACGCCCGCCGCGGTCATGGCGATCGCGTCGTCGATGGTGACAGCGCCGGGGGCCACTTGTCGGCCGAGTTGTTGTGCGATCATGGCTCGGTTTCGGGCCTCGATCTGGTCGAGTTCACTTCCGACGGCCGCACCGCTGAGCGCGCCTACGCCCGCTCCGATCGCCGCCCCGGCGCCGGTGTTGCCTAACTGGTTTCCGACAATGGCCCCGGTTCCCGCCCCCAGCAGTCCGCCGAACAGAGCGCCCCGATCGGAGTGGTATGGCGAGTTGCAGCCCGTCGAGCAAAAGCCCGCCGAAGCGAAAACAAACAACAGCAGCAAACGAAATGGCGTCCGTGTCACGGAAGTCTCCTCAATATATTGAAGTCGCGACGAAAACCGACGGCGGATTATGGTGGAAGCGAGATACCCGAGTCAAGAAAAGCTGGCGTGACTGGGGGGCATAGGCGACGCTGCTACCGCAACAAATGCAATTCCCGCTGCCGACGCTCTTTGTTGACCTCGGCCATCGCGTGCGGCTCCTTCTTCAAGAGCTTGATGAGCTGAGAGGCGGAGCAACCGAGGGTTTCGGCAACCTGGCGCGGGTCGAAATCGTTGGCCGCCAGCAGGTCGAGGGCCTCGGCCAACAGGACGGGAAAGTCGTCGTGATCGGCGTTAATTTCGATCCGGCCCTCCCGGCAACGCGATCTCCACAAGGGACTGGCACCCTTTTCCAACAGGCTGCTGGGGGCCGTTTCCTTCACGGGACGGCGAATTTCCAAGGCCAGATTGACCCGCAGGCGGAACAGCGCCACGGCGCGGTTTTCGGCCTGGCTTCGCCGCTCGGCGGCCTCGGCCTTCACTCCGGTCGGGCGATGGACGAGTACGACGCCGGTGGATACCTTGTTGCGATGTTGTCCGCCCGGCCCCGAACGCCGGACGAATTTGACGTCACATTCGTCGAGCAGTTTTTCCGACGGCAGCGCGGCGGGATGATTGTATGACGCCCCAAAATCAGAAGTTGATGGGGATTTCATCGAGCGGTTTCGTCCTTCCCTCGGCGATGTCATTTTGGACCCGATCGAGGACGTCTTGCAGCCGTCCCCCAGGTTGAGAATCCCGCTCGATTTCCCTGTCCCAATCGTCCATTTGCTCTGCTTGATACTGGGCGAGCCAAGACAGGAACTGGTCGAACTCCTCCTGGGGGAGTGCTCGAATTTCGTTCGCCAGTTTTTCCACGGCCACGGTCATATCACTATTATGGGGCAATATTCGCAAAAAAACAAGTCGTTAACCAATGTGTCTTATCTGCCGGGGGCATTCTCCGTTGGGTGGCAAGATCGACTGCAATGACGTACTAATTCAACTCCCGCAACTCCTCGAGCCAGAGCCGGATTTCGTTGTCGTACTCGCTGGCCAGATCGCCCTTGATTAGCTGGCGGTGGAAACTGGCGGCGCCCTCCTTGACCAGATCGGCGGCCTCGGCGCTGGGGAAACGGCGCATCGGATCGGGGGCGATCAGTCCGCGGCAAAAACTCATCAACAGCTCGTTGCAGACGACATCATGCGGCAGGACGTGAGGGAGCCGCTGGGACAGGAACCGCTTGGCCTCCAACAGGTCGCGGTAGTTGGTCAGTCCGGCGAAGGGGGACGCGCCGGAGAGCATTTCGACCAGCACGTAGCCCAGTCCGGCCAGATCGCTCCGCGGCGAGTTCTCGCCCCCTTCGAGCACCTCCGGCGCGGCGTATGCCGGCGTGCAACTCCGTCGGGCCGGCGCCTTTTCGAGGTCGAACGCCGATCCGAGATCGACGATCTTCGCGTTGCCGGTCCGCTTGATCATGATGTTCGACGGCTTCACGTCGCCGTGGACGATCCCCTCGCGGTGCAAGGCGGCCAGCGCGGCCAGGCAATCGCGCACGATGGCGATGGCCACTCCCGGCTTAACCCGCGGATGCATCGTTCCGGCCGTGACAATCACCTGATTGATGTAGTTCCAGCGCTTGATGCTCACACGGCTCTCCAACTGATCGAGCATCTGGCGGGTCAAGAGCCGGGAAAGGTCGTAGCCGTCGACCCACTCCATCTCCATCATGCGGATACGGCTGCGATCGACCCAGTTGTGGACGTCGAGCAGGTTGTCCTGCTGGATTTGGGCAACCCGGGCGGCTACCTCGGCCATCCGGCCCATCGCTTCGTCGTACGACCGCTCGTTTTCGTAATATTCGGGCGAAAAAATCTTTAAGGCGACCGGCAGCGTGAAGTTGTCGGTCCCACGGCGCTCGGTGAGATAAACCACACCCTGTCCGCCCGAACCCAGGAGGCTGATTAAGCGGTGATGCTCCGTCCAGCTCAGCCGTTTTTCTTCGATGATCCGCCGGTAGTGGCCGAGCAGATCGTCCGAACATCGGGCAGCCGGCTGGCCGCCCCAAGTCCGGGTAGCGCTCCCTTCCAGAAAAGTCGTGCTCGACATTTGTTGTCCTCGGCGTCCCGGGTGTGTGCCCTGCGATCCAGTGCGATAATCTTAACTTCTACCCCGGCCAGCCGTAAAGAGCGAATCGACCGCCGGGTGTGCCACCCGAAATTCACGGTCGCGGCTTTATGCCACCCAGAGCGGGTATCCGCCGCCGCGGATGGGAAATCCCAGCCGCTTGTCGGTCAGATAGTTTATCAACGTCAGTTCCGCGTTCCACCGCTGGAGATTGCGGCAGAACATGGTTGTCATGTTGTCGATCCGCCAGGAGCTTTGCCCGCCCACATGAGGGGTGATAATCACGTTCGGCATGTCCCACAGCCGGCTCTCCGGCGGAAGCGGCTCGGGGTCCGTCACATCCATCACGGCCCCGGTGAGCCGGCCGCTCTCGAGCGCGTCGATCAGGTCGGCCGTCACGACCAGCGGTCCCCGGGCGACGTTTACCAAAAGCGCCCCCGGTTTCATCTTGGAAATAATCGTGGCATCGATCAACCCGCGCGTTGAATCGTTCAGCGGCAGGCAGAGCACGAGGAAATCGGCCTCGGACAGCAAATCTTCCAGCCGGTCGGCCGGCCATAGGGCCTCGATACAATCCGGCTTATCTACCGGGAACATGTCGGTGGCCAGGATGCGGACGTCAAAGGGACTGAGCAACTCGGCCAATCGTCGGCCGACGCCGCCGAAGCCCACTATGCCGACCGTCGAGCGGGTCAGATCGCGGGTCGGTCGCCGGACGAACTCTTTCTTCGCCTGGGCGCGGAAAAAAACGGGCAGACCTCGGCACCAGCCCGTAATCAGGGCGATCGTGTGTTCCGCCACCTGATCGGCCAACACGCCCGAGGCACTGGTCACCGCAATGTCCGACTCGATGACCGAGGGGACCAAACAGTGGTCCATTCCGGCGGCCGAAGATTGTATCCACCGCAGTCGCCCCTGGCGCACCACGCCGTCCCAATCGACGGGCACTTTGGCGTGTCCGCAGAAGATATCGGCGGCGAAAAGCTCCTCGGCAATTCGCTCTTGCCCGGCATCGACGATCTCGGCATCCGGCATTGTGGCGGCGATCTGCTCGATGTGTTTCGGTTCGACCGGATAACAGAGGACGATTCTCGTGGACATGCTTTTTGGGGGTATGGGCAAACCAATGCAAACGGTCTATTTTGCATTATTGCCGCTGGTATGGCTAGTGGCGGATTTGGCTCGGCGGCAGCGCCGTACTCTCGATGCGGTTTCTACCAGAGTAAATGATTCAATGGGTGCCATGGGTAAGCGGAGCTTACCCGTGAACCCCAAAATCCCCGCATTGCACGGGTAAGCTTCGCTTACCCATGGCACCCGTCCTCGCCCCTGGCCCCTCCCTCGATGGGAGAGGGGAGACATTTCACGACACGTACTGAGTGAGTCGTTGTCGGACCTGCCCTTGGGGATCGCGGATCGTTACGACCAACGGCATTTGGCCGGGCAGACTGTGGGTGGCGCAGCCGAAACACGGGTCGTAGGCGCGGAAGGCCATCTCGACCATGTTTAGCAGCCCCTCGGTGACCTTTCCCTTCTGGATCAAGCCCTGGGCGGCCTTCTTCACCGACATGCAGATCGGTGCGTTGTTGTTCGTCGTGCCGACGATCAGATTGACGTTGGTCAGGATTCCGCGCTCGTCGGTTTTGTAATGGTGGGTCAGCGTTCCGCGCGGGGCCTCGACCGAGCCGATCCCTTCGGTCGGCGTTTCGGTGGGCAGCACCCGATATTCCTTGCCGGTGATTTCCGGATCGGCGGCCAACTCGACCCACCGCTCGGCGGCGTAGAGCAACTCCACGAGCCGTGCCCAGTGGGTGGCCAACGTGTGGTGAACCGGTTTGCCGCCCAGCGTTTCATAGAACTTTTCGTACTCGGCTTGGGCCAACGGGGTGGTCATGCCGTCGGCGGCGTTCAGCCGCGACAGGGGCGTGGCCTTGTAGACGCCCGACTCGACCCCGTCGACGAACCCCTTCCAGCCGACCTTCTTCAGATACGGAAACTTCAGATAGCTCCACGGCTCGACCCGTTCGGCAATGTACTCCCGATAGTCGGCCGGGTTGTATTTCGCGTGTTCCTTTCCATCGGGACCGGTGATTCGGATATGTCCGTCGTAGAAGTTCACCAGATTGTTTTCGTCTACCGTGCCCATGTTGTAGGTGCGATGGACGTAGATGTCGCCGGTAACGATTTTCAGGTAATCGCTGTTGCCGAGTACGATGTCCTCGAACAATTTGAGCGAGAATTTGGCGAACTCGATGGCGTCGCGGCCCAGCAGCTCGATCTCTTTGCGTTGCTCCTCGTCGATACCGTGGCTGACCCCGCCGGGGAGTCCCCAGTTGGGATGCACCTTGCGGCCGCCGATCATCTCGATCAGGTGGTGCCCGTCGCGGCGCATTTTCAGTACCTTGCCGGCGATCTCCATGCCGACTTTCTTGATGATGCCGAGGATGTTTCGCTCGGCCACCGGGGCGGTCGGACCGACGACGAAGTCCGGCCCGGCCAGGGCGTAGAAGTGGGTCGTGTGGTCGGTGACGAAAAAGATGCTGTAGAACATCTCGCGGAGCTTTTTCGCGGTCGGAGGGGGATCGACGTGGAACAGGTCGTCCAGCGCCTTGGTTCCCGCGATGTGGTGGGCCTCGGGGCAGACGCCGCAGATACGCGATGTCAGGTTGGGCATGTCCTCGGCCTGCCGGCCCACGCAGAACTGCTCGAAACCGCGAAGCTCGGGGATCTGCAAGTAGCAGTTGGCCACGTTACCTTCGTCGTCGAGGAAGATGTCGATCTTGCCGTGGCCTTCCAGCCGGGTGATCGGGTCGATAGATATGCGTTTCATGGTTTGAGTTTTCAGTTGTCAGTTTTCAGTTATCAGTATTCATTTTTCATTTTGCTTTTCCTTCTTCCGCCGCAGGTGGCCGGCCGCCAGCCCGAAGCAATAAAAACTCCCTACCGGGTCGGGAATCCCCTCGCGGATGATCCGGTCGATCTCCTCGGGATCGTCCGAGTCGATCGTCGAGGAGAGCGCGGCCATCATCCGGGCGCCTTGGTCGTGAACACTCTCGTTCGGGCCGTAACAGCCGATGCACGGCGAGCCGACCCGCGGGCAACGCGCATCGCAGCCGGCGCGGGTGGCAATGCCACAACACAGCAAACCCTGCTCCAGCAGACACGTTTCGCCGTCCGGGATGATCTCCCACGTGCGGTAAAACTTCTTGATCTTCTTCTCGTTCCTTTTTAGCGGACATTCGTGGCAGACCGTGGTGTCGGCGCCGATAACCGACCCGGGCGGAGGCAACTCGCCGGAAACGATCGCCGTGATCGCGTCCCATATCCGGTCGGCCTCGGGCGGGCAGCCGGGTAGGTAATAGTCCACCTTGACCGTCTGGTCCAACGTCCGCAGCGTGTCGTAAAACACCGGCAGGTGGAGCGTTCCCTCGGGCATTTCCGTCTTCGGTTGCGGTTCGATCCGGTCGGGGTTCTCGGTCGAGGGAGTGTTGTGGTAGGCGGTGTCGAAAATCTGGCGTCGTCCGGTGGCGTTGGCCAGGCCCGGGATGCCCCCCTCGTGGGCGCAGGAGCCGAAGGCCACCAGCACCTTGGACTTCCGTCGCAACAGCCGGGCCATGTACTCCTGCTCGCTGGTGCGGATGCCGCCGTTGAACAGACAGACGTCGATGTCGCCGTCGGCCATCTTCTCCACGTTGTGGACCTTGGCGTCCACGGCCACGGGCCAGAAGACGATCTCGAACAGCGCGTCCACATCGAGTATTTTCTCGTTCAGGGCCAGTACGGCGATTTCGCAGCCGCCGCAGGAGGCCGCCCAATAAAGCGCCAGTTTCCCTTTCGGCTCTTCACTCATGCTTGCACCTCCATCGCTTCGGCGTGTTCGGCGGCGATTTCCTCGAAGGTCTCCTCGCGCCGGAAGTCGTCCTCCCAAACGTCGGACCAATTCAGCGGCCCCAGTTTACGAACGTCGTTGACAAAGCCGTCGATCGACTCGGCCAGATATTGTCCCTCGGCCGCCGACGCCCAGACCAGCCGCAACCGGTCATTTTCGATGCCCATCTGCTCGATGAAGTAGCGGAGCATGGCGTGGCGGCGCATGGTTTTGTAGTTCTGATCGATGTAGTGGCAGTCGCCGGGGTGGCAGCCGGCGATCAGCACTCCGTCGGCGCCCAAGGCGAAGGCCTTCAGCACGAAGCTGGGGTCCACGCGCCCGCTGCACATCACACGGATGATCCTCGCGCAGGGCGAGTACTTGATCCGCGCGGTGCCGGCCAGATCGGACGCCGTGTAACTGCACCAGTTGCACATGAAGGCGACGATTTTCGGGTTGAATGTTTCGGTGTTCATTAGTGACTAGTGGTTAGTGGCCAGTGGTCGGTGGCTAGTGATCAGTGGTTAGTGGGAAGTGAGGTTGCTGTGCCCATTTGGTGGATAGTCGGCAGTTCTTCACCGGCCACTAACCACTGGCCACTAGCCACTACTCACACGTAACTCATCAATCCTTCCAGTTCTTCGTTGATTTGTTCGTCGCCGAAGAGGTGTTGCTTGGCCGCGCCCGAGGGGCAAGCGGCCACGCAGGTGCCGCAGCCCTTGCAGAGCGCTTGGTCGATCACGGCGATATTCCGCTCCTCGTCGGCGACGATCGCCGTGTAAGGACACAGATTTATGCACGTCTTGCAGCCGGAACACATATCCTCGTCGATCCAGGCCGTGTTCGGTTCCAGTTCGATCTGTCCGGCGTCGATCAGCACCAATGCCTTGGCGGCGGCGGCGTCGGCCTGGGCAACCGTGTCGGGGATGTCCTTCGCCCCCTGGCAGGCCCCGGCGATCAGCACGCCGTCGTTGGCCGTGTTGACCGGCGCCAGCTTCGGGTGTTTTTCCAGGAAGAATCCCTCGCTGGAGCAGGAGATGCCGAAGTTGCGTCGGACCTCTCCAACGTCGGCCTGCGGCTCGAGCGCCACGGCCAGGATCACCATGTCCACCTCGACCTGCCGGATCGTGCCCAACAGCGTGTCGTCGACCTGCATGACCAGGGGGCCTTGTTCGTCGCCGTTGCCGGCGGCGGGCGAGATGTCGGCAACCTTGCCGCGGATGAATTGCACCCCTTCGTTCTGCACGCGATTGTAAAATTCCTCGAAACCCTTGCCCGGCGCGCGGATGTCGATGTAGCAGTTGTAGACCTCGGCGTCGGTCTTTTCGCGGACCAGGTGGGCGAGTTTCAGGGCGTACATGCAACAGACGCGCGAGCAGTATTCGTGGTGGTTCACGTCGCGGCTGCCGACGCAATGGACGATGCCTACTCGTTTCGGCGTCGAGCCGTCGCGGAGCACGAGTTTTCCGCCGGTCGGCCCGCCGGCGTTCAGCAGCCGCTCGACCTCCAGGCTGGTGTAGACGTTCGGATATTTTCCGTATCCGTAGTACGGGATGACCGATGGGTCGAATGCCTTAAAACCGGTGGTGATTATTATCGCCCCGATATCGTATTCCTCGATTTTATCCTGCTGGTCGAAATCGAACGCATTCCTCTCGCCGCAAGCATCGACGCAGCTTTGCTTGCACTTTCCGCGGGTGATTTGCAGGCAGACCTCGGGATCGACCACCGGCACCGGCGGGACGGCCTGGGGAAAGGGGATCCAGACCGGCTTGCGAAGCCCAAGCCCCTGATCGAACGGGTTGGCGAACTTAGCCTGGGTGAACACGCAGTCGTCGATGCACTGCATGCAGCCGACGCATAGATCCTCGTCGATGTATCGCGGCCGTCGGCGGACTTTCACGTGAAAATTACCCACCGATCCATCGACCGACTCGACCTCGCTGTAGGTCAACATCTTGATGTTCGGATGGAGTTTTACGGCGGTCATCTTGGGCGTCAGGATGCAGGCGGCGCAGTCCAGGGTGGGGAACGTTTTGTCGAACATCGCCATGTGTCCGCCGATCGACGGCTCGCGCTCGACCAGGATCACCTCGCGTCCGGCGTCGGCAATAGTCAGCGCGGCCTGGATGCCGGCGATTCCGCCGCCGACGACCATTGCCCGGGGTACGATGCGGACGAACTGCCGTTGCAAAGGCTTGTGCTCGGCCACGCGTCGGACGGCGGCGGCCACGTGGGCCTTTGACTTGTCCAGAGCCAATTGTCTGTCCTCGGTGACCCAGGCCACCTGTTCGCGGATGTTGGCCATCTGGACCAGGAAGCGGTTCAGGCCGGCGTCCTCGGCGGCGCGGCGGAAGGTCGGCTCGTGCAGGTTCGGCGAACAGGCGGCCACGACGATCCGGTTCAGCCCGTGTTCGACGATGTCCCGCTTGATCAACTCCTGACCCGGATCGGAACACATGTATTTATAGTGCCGGGCCAGGGCGACGTGCGGCAGACCCTCGGCAAACTGCGTCAGCGCCTCGATGTCGATCACCCCGGCGATGTTGCTGCCGCAATGGCAGACGTAGACTCCGATCCGCAGCGTTTCGTCTGATGTATTCATGCTATCGGCTCTCCGACTTCCGTTGAATTCTCCAGCGAGATTCCCATGGCTTCATAAACGAGTTGGCCGATATCGGCCACACGGAGCCGCTCTTCGGCCCCGACGGTTTTGACCGCGTCCTGGAACATGACGAGGTCTTTTGGGCAGGCGACGGCGAGACATTCCACGCCCGGCAGGGCAAGTGCCTCGCGGACGCGGCTTTCGGCCGGCCGCTCCTCGATCCCCGGCGTGTCCTTCATCCAAATCCGCCCGCCGCCGGCGCCGCAACAAAAACTGTCCCGGCCGTGGCGCGGCATCTCGATCAGCCGGAGTCCCAACGCCCGCAACACGCGCCGCGGCGGTTCGTAAATGCCGTTGAACCGCCCCAGGTAGCACGGGTCGTGATAAGTGACGGCGTGGGACAAAGGCCGTTCGATCCGCAAAATCCCTTGGCCGAGCAGTTCGTCGAGCAGTTCCGTATAGTGAAGGACCGGTCGGCCGGCGAGCGGTGAATCCGCATCGCCGTTCGAGCCGTTGGTCTGATATTCATTTTTCAACGTGTTGAACGTATGCGGGTCGGTGGTCAACAGCTTGCGGAACTTTGCGCCGGCCAGTTCCTTGGCGTTCTTCTCGACGAGCATGGAGAAGAGTCCCTCTTCGCCGATCCTACGGACGTCGTTGCCCGCGTTCTGCTCTTTTTCGTACAGGATGCCCACGTCCACGCCGAGGCAGTGCAACACCCGGGCGACAGTGCGGGTAACGTCCTGGACGCGCTGGTCGTAAGAGGCATAGTCGCCGACGAACCAGAGGTACTCGACCTCTTCTTTCCGCGCGTCCTTTAGTTGGAATTCGAGCGGCTTTGTCCAGGCGGGGCGCTTGCGGGGCGACTGGCCGAACGAGTTGCCATACCGCTGGAAGTTCATCAGGGCGTCTTGCAGCCCTTCGTCCACCTGCCCCTGATCGACCAGATGCCGGCGGAGATCGATAATCAACCGCGGTTGTTGGACAAAGACCGGGCAGATATCCTCGCACGCCCGGCAGGCGCAGCAGGCCCAAAGCTCCTCGGGCTTGATTAGTAAATCGTGCAAACCGGCCGTCTGGCCGTTGGATTTTATCGGTGTGCGCAGCAGCGCGGAATTGACCGCCTGGACCAGATCGCGCGGCGAGAGCGGAAAACCGCTGTTGAAGCCCGGACATACCTCCTGACACTTGCCGCACCAGGTGCAGGCGTCCGCCTGGAGCAATTGACGCCAGGTGTAGTCGCGGACCGTGCTTACGCCCGATTCCATCACGACCGGCAGCCGGCCGGGCGGCGTTTTCCGCTCGCGCAACAGCATGTTGACCGGCGAAGATATCAGGTGGAACGCCTTGGTGAACGGGATGCTTGCGATCAGACCGAACGCCAACAGGGCGTGGACCCACCAAACGACTAGATGTAGGAAACGGATCGAAGCGGTTGGCAGCGGAGCGAAAAGCTCGGCCAGACCGTATCCGACCGGTGCCCAGGCGGCGGCTGGAAAGACCGGCCCGCCGCCGGCGATGCGGTCGAGTTCAACGTCCCAACGCTCCTGCCCAACGCGGAACCGCTCGCGGAGTCCCATCTGCTCGATCGCAAGCTGCTTTGCCTCGGGACCGGCGGCGGCCACCTGGGCCTCGACGTGAAACCCCTCGGCAATCCGCAACCCCTCGAGCACAAACCCGGTTACGGCGATCAGCAGCAAAATGGTGAGGAAAGGGAATCCGTCCCAAAGACCAATCCCTTTCCGCGTCGTCTCCAACCGCTTCGGCTGGACCAGGTATCGGCGGTAGGCCGCCATGCCGAGTCCGACAATCAGCACGACGCCGAACGCGTCCAGCGCCAACTCGAAGAGGTGATAATAACCGCCACTGAGGATTTGTTTGTCCAACAGCAGATTCGTGAAATCCTGATCGACGGTGGCCAGTGCCGTGCCGACCGCCAGAACCACCATACCCCAGAAGATAGCCAAGTGCATGACCAGCGAGAAAAGGTCGGGCGAGAGCCGGCTTTGGAACAGTGCCGGCGGGAACCACTCAAACAGCCGGCGCGGGTGGACCGCGTGGAGCAGCGTTTTGACGAGGCCTTCGTCGCCCGGCTCGGATTGGCCGATGAACCACTTCCGCACCCGCCATACCACTCCGGCTGCGAAGACCGCCAAGACCAGCGGGATCATCAGATACATCACGATTTCCGCCCAGTGCGGGACGTTCCACATAATGGGCCGGGCCGACGGCATGGCATTATCCCTTTCTGGCCGCGAGGGCCTCGCCGAGCGCCGGCATCAGGTCGAGCATGTCGGCCTCGGCGCCGTAATGGGCAACGTCGAATATGGGCGCCTTCGGGTCGGTGTTCACGGCGATGATCAACTCGGCGTCCTTCATCCCTTCCTGGTGTTCCGGCGCGCCGCTGACACCCAGTGCGAGATAAAACTTAGGCTTGACGGTCATCCCAGATTTTCCGACTTGCCGCGTGGCGGGGAGCCAGCCCTGATCGACCACCGGCCGGGACGCGCAAACCGCGCCGCCAAGCGCCTGGGCCAACTCCTCGGCCAACTCGACGTTGTCCTGCTGTTGGATTCCACGCCCCACGGCGATCAGCACGTCTTGCTGCGTGATGTCCACGTCGCCGGCCTCGGGATAAATCCATTGCTCGAAGGCGATAGCGCCCGGCTCGATGGGAGCGGCTGGTTTGCGTTGTTCCAGTTCGCCCTTGCCGGTCTCGCCGGTGGGTCGATGGCTTCCCGGCAACATCATCAGGATCGCCGGCGAGGCGGCCAGTCGGCATTCGGCCAACATCTTGCCGCCGCAAAACGAGGCGGTCACCATAAGCCCGTCGCCGTTGGGAAGAATTGCCTGGCAGCCGGTGGCCAACGGGGCATCGAGCCGCGCGGCCAGCAACGGCGCCACGTCCCAGCCGATCGACGTGGAGGCGGTCAGCACCGCCCGTGGCTGCTCGGCCTCGACCACCTCTCGAAGTGCGGAGGCGAAAGGTTCGGGCGAATATTCGGCCAGTTGAGGGTCGTCGACGGCGATGATCCGATCGGCCGCCGCCAGCGCCGGGGCGTATGTGGCGCCGCCGGGGCCAAGCACGACGGCCAGCACCTCTCCGCCGGTGGCCCGTGCGAGTTCCCGACCCGCGGCCAGAAGCTCGAAGGTCACGTCCGCCAGCGCGTCGCCGCGCGCTTCGGCCAGCACAAGAACGTCTTGAGCACTCATTTCACCAATCCTTTCTCGGCAAGAATTTCGGCGATCTTGCCGGCGATCTCCTCCTCGGAGCCGGAGAGCATCTCGGCGCGAGTCGCGGGGGCCGGCGGATACAGGCGAGAGACCGAAAGCAGCAGTTCACCGCCCGCCAACGTCGCCGCCGACTCATCGAATTGCGCGGTCTTCATGGCGCCGCGGATGCGGCTGACCGGGACATATCTGGGCGGCTGGTCCGCGCCGAGGATACCCAGCACGGCCGGCAGCTTGACGCTCATCCGCGCCATGACCGCGCCCGGGAACTCCTTGCAAGCGGCAACCGTGCCGGGCGCGTCGCCGGCTTTCACGCCGCGAATAACGCCCACGTAGGGCAGCTCCAGCGCCGCGGCGAGGAATGGCGACAGCCCGCCGTCGAGTTCGTCGTGGGCCTGGACGCCGACCAGCACCAACTCGGCCTCCAGCGGCTTGATTGCCTCGGCATAGACGGCGGCCGAATCTCGCGCGGCGGGCGGTGTGTCGCCGTCGCAGGCGATTTTCACGATCCGGTCGGCGCCTTTCGCCGCGGCGGTGTAGAGTGTATTGTCCACGTCTCCGAAATCGAGCGCCACCACGGTCACGCTCCCTCCGCCCGCCTCCTTCAACAACAACGCCTGCTCCAGGGCGTGGTCGTCCGACTCGTTGAGAATAAAAGAGGCGGTGTCCAGATCGAGCGCGTCGCCGGAGGGGACGATCTCCAGCGGCTCGATCAGGTCGGGCACCTGACGGACCACTACAACGATGTTCATGAAACGCTCCTTTCGCCCAAATCCATCGATTCGGCCAATAGTTCGATGATGTCGCGGACTTTAAGTTTGCCCTCCAGGCCGGTCACCTTGGCGGCATCCTCGAACCGCGACAATTCATAAGGACAGGAGACGGCCAGTGTGTCGGCGCCGGTGGCCGCGGCTTGCTCGACCCGTTCGTCGGAGAGCCGGTGTCCACCGTTGGCAACGATATGAGTGTCGAGCCACATTCCACCCCCACCCCCGCCGCAACAGAGCGAGTCGTCGCGGTTGCGGGACATCTCGACCAGCTTAACGCCCGGGATCAGTTCGAGCAGTTGCCGCGGCGGATCGTAGCACTCGCACCGCCGGCCCACGCAACAGTTGTCGTGATACGTCACCACGGCCTCGACCGGTTTGACCATCAACGGCTTGAGTTGCTCGATGTACTCCTCCAGGAACATGGTGTAGTGCTGGACCGGATACCAGGCGTCGAAACGCGGATAGAAACTCTGCAAGGCCCGAAAGGCGTGCGGATCGAGCACGACGATCTTGCCGAAGTCCTGCTCGTCGAACATTTTACGGTTCTGCTCGACCAGGGTCTCGAACAACCCCTCCTCGCCGAACATCCGGTCGCACTCGCCGACGGCCTTCTCTTTCGTACCCAAGATGCCCCAGGAGACGCCCAACTCGGTCATAATCCGGGCGAAGGCGCGGGCGACGACCTGATTTCGCGGATAGTACGAAGGGTAGCAACCCACGAGCCAGAGGACATCGACCGGCCGCGGCTCGCGCGAGAGGTCCAACACCCGCACGTCGAGGTCTTTGGCCCACTGGAGGCGTTGGCGGGGCGACTTGCCCAGCACGTTGCCGTATTTGAAGACGTTCTGGAATGTTTCCTGCAATTCGGCTGGCGGCTGATGTCCCTCTTGCATGGCCGCGTCGCGCAGCGCCGGCCAGAGTTCTTCGGCCAGTTCGATCCCCCTCGGGCAGCGTTTCGAGCAGGCGTAGCAGGATACGCACATCCACAGCGCAGGGCTGGTCAGCAGTTTGTCCAGATTGCCCGCCATCGCTTGAAGGATCAGCTTCCGCGGCGGATACTCCATTGCCGACCCCAGAGGACAACTGGCCGCACAGAGTCCGCACTGCATGCAACCGAAGGGCGGTTTTCCGTTGTCAAGTTTACCCAGTTTCTCCAGCAACCCAGCGCCGTTGTGGCCGTTCGTGGCAGCCATGATTTGCTCCCGGGAAAAGTGGTCCGCTCACTCCGCAGGACAGGTTGTCAACCTGTCCTACATGCCCCTGGGGAGAGCAACGAACGTGCCAATCGTTTTTTTTGCGCGGATTTTCGGCCGAAGATTGTGTACTGCAAAGAGTTGCGGCTCACCGACGGCGGCGCGTTGCAGTCGAGATTACGACGAGTTGCGGAATTCCGTTAACGGCTTGCGGAAATCCGGCAATCCCTAATCCCTCTACTCCATCAATCGCGTTTTCAACTCGCCCAGGCACTCGTCCTTGTGGACCCGCCATTGGCGCAGGGTGTCGCGGTCGCGGATGGTAACGGTGCCGTCCTGGAGAGTTTGGCTATCGACCGTGATGCAGAAGGGGGTGCCCACCTCGTCCTGGCGCCGATAGCGGCGTCCAACCGCGCTCTTCTCGTCGTAGAAGACCGGAAAATGCGGTTTCAAGGTTTTGTAGATTTCGCGGGCGACCTCGGGCATACCGTCCTTTTTGACCAGCGGAAAGACCGCCGCCTTGATCGGCGCCAGCCGGGGGTGCAGCTTCAGGTACATCCGCTTGGTCGGCTTGCCATGCTCGTCCGGGGCTTCGTCTTCCCGGTATGCCTCGCAGAGGAAGGCCAGCGTCGCCCGATCGGCCCCGGCCGACGGCTCGATAGCGTGCGGAATGAACCGCTCCTTGGTCTGATCGTCGAAGTAGCTGAGATCCTTGCCGCTGCCGCGATGGCTGGGTTTCCCCTCGGCGTCGGTTTCGACCACGAGTTTGTCCCCCTGGCGGGCGAGCTTTCCCTCGGCGTGGCTGCGCAGATCGAAGTCGCCGCGATGGGCCACTCCCTCCAACTCGCCAAACTCGCCGGAGGGAAGGAACGGAAACGCGTATTCGATGTCGGCCGTGCCGCAAGAATAGTGGCTCAACTCGTCCTTGTCGTGGTCGCGGAGCCGAAGCCGGTCGCCCGCCAATCCGAGATCGAGATACCATTGGTATCGCCGGTCGCGCCAGTAGCGATACCACTCGGGCGACGTATCGGGGTGGCAGAAGAACTCGATCTCCATCTGCTCGAACTCGCGCGAGCGGAAGGTGAAGTTTCGGGGTGTGATCTCGTTGCGAAAACTCTTGCCGATCTGCGCGATGCCGAAGGGGATTCGCACTCGTGTGCTGTCGCAGACGTTCTTGAAATTAACGAAGATACCCTGGGCGGTTTCGGGGCGAAGGAACGCCTTGCTGCTCTCGTCGCGGACCGGGCCTGGATAGGTCTCCAGCATCAAGTTGAACTCGCGCGGCTCGGTCAACGTGCCGAGAGTTTTTGCGTCGGGGCCTAGCACTTGCAAAAAATCTTCCAAGGCGGTCAATGGAATCAGCGTTCCGTCCCAGGCCAAGGCGTCGGCGTCCTTGCCGCGAAGGTTGAAGAACTTCATCGCCTTGTGCCGCGTCAATTCGATGCCCTCGTCACCGCCCAGATCGCTGGCGACGAAGATGCATTGTCCCTTGCACTCGACCCAGCGGCCGCACACCTGATCGTATCGGTATCGCTTGTTCGACTCGCGGCAATCGACCATGAAGTCGTGGAACAGGTCGTAGTGGCCCGAGCATTTCCAGACCTGCGGGTGCATGATGATCGAGCAATCCAGCCCGACCATTTCGTATGCCGAAGGGGCGCCGGTCGGCGGCTCCAGTTCGTTGTGGGCGGTGACCATGTCGCGCCACCACGCCTCGCGGACGTTCCGCTTCAGCTCGACACCCAGGGGTCCATAGTCCCAAAAGCCCTGCAACCCGCCGTATATTTCGCTCGACTGGAACAGAAATCCCCGCCGTTTGCACAACGCCACCAGTTGTTCCATTTCCATAATAGTCGTACCACCAGTTCAAGTAAAATCTCGGAAACCCGCTAGTGTACAGGGGACGGGGGGAGAGGGACAGGGGGAGATGCTTTAGGGTTGCAGGTCGGGTGCATTCCGCATTTTGCAATGTGTAATGTTGCTTACGGTGATTACTCTTTACCATCCGTTTTTCTCCGTATGCGGTGCATGCCGAAAAAAATGGCTGAAAGCATTATGTTTCCTTGGGCCGACGAGCCGTTCTCGCTCTCCCACCCCCAGGGCTTGCCCTGGGCTGGGTGAACATGGGACCTTTGGCCCAGCTTCAGGCATGCCGTTCAACTCGCCCGCAGAAGCGATTTCACCTCGGCCACGAAGCGGCGCGCCTGGTCGATACTCCCTTGACGCCCTGCGCGACCTTCGGTATTATGCACATCGTCATGCAAGATCAAGACTTGGTGCAATCTTCTCGAATGGACAAGTCGGCTCTTTCGGTGCTTTCGTTTGGCGAAGCGGCGGCGGATGATCGTAAGTTCTGGCTATCCAAGACGCCCGAAGAACGTTTGGCGGCCCTCGAATTGCTGCGACAAATCCACTATGGCTACGATCCGGCTACCATCCGACTTCAAAGAGTTCTTACAGTTGTTGAACTCGGAGAAGGTTGAGTACCTGCTGGTTGGCGGTTACGCCGTCGGCTACTACGGTTATCCTCGGGCCACCGGCGACATGGACGTGTGGATTGCCGTCAACACGGCCAACGCCGCGGCGCTTGCGCGAGTGCTTCGACGATTCGGGTTCCGTGCCGACACCGTTTCAACGCAGTCGTTTCTCACCGTAGACAAGGTGATTCGCATGGGGATTCCGCCCGTACGAATTGATCTTGTCACCCGTGTCGATGGCATTGACTTCGCCCAATGTTTTCCCCGCCGCACCCTCGCGCGATTGGACGATGTGGAGGTCAATCTTATCGGGTTAGATGATCTCAAAGCCAACAAGCGAGCCGTGGGCCGACCAAAGGACATTGACGATTTAGAACACCTGTAACGGCCCAATCCCTTATTGCATCACCAGGCGATGCGTTGGCTCGGGCCAGGGAAGCGCGGTGCCAAGAGGACAGTCCCCTGTGAACGGTTACGGGAGACGAAAGACGAAGTCAACCGGCATTGCTATACTGAAGAAAACCCGTTTCCTTGGTAAGTTGCCAGGGACTGCTCCCCAACTCCTCCGCGATTACCACTTGCAGCGTTTCCCACACTTCCGCGTCACTCGCGGAGCAATTCGATTCCTCGGCGATAGCCTGAAAATTGCGAGCAAGGGTTAGCGACGTGAGCTGGCCCATCGTCGCGCACTCTGGCAGAAACTTGAATGCCAGTGGTCTGGTGAGCCACGAGAACAAGTAACCGACCGCGATCATCGTGAAAATCGCCACCATGATCGCTCCGTTGAACGGCCCCAGCGAAAGTAGCACGGGCACCGCGATACCCAGCCCAAAAGTTGCCAAGGTGGCGATCGTGGCCGCCCAAGCGGGTCGTCGCAGTTGCGGCAGCCGTAGCCCGGTCTCCCGCTGGAGTGTTTTCCATGTCCGGCGCCGATGCGCGGGAATGATCTCCGATAGCTTCGTCGATATCCGTATCTTCTTCCTGGGGATTCGCAGGGCCGACATTATGGCGCGTCTGAGCTTGTAGAACGTAATGCTGCTCAAACAGTCTTCCTGGTATCCACGGAACCGATGGGCAAGGATATATTCGTAGAGCTTGCCCACGGTGTCGAGTCCGGCGGCGTCTTCATCCGGTATGGAGAAGCCGAAGGTATCCTCGACGGCCAGAATCATTTCAACGAATTCCAAGCCCATCTCTGCCTCCTGCGAAGGGTCTGGTTATTCCTTGAGGGCATTATCCGATATCCGCCGTAAATCGGCAATCCCATTCTTCGCATCCGCATTGGCCACTAAAGTGGCCGACCCTCGGGTTCCGCCAGCCGCCGTGTGCCCTTACAATGTCCTCATGCCATACCGCTGCTTATCTGATTTCCTGGAGGATTTAGGCCATGCCGGCGAGTTGAGCCGGGTGGAGGAGGAGGTCGATCCGGCGTTGGAAGTGGCCGAGATCACCGCCCGATCGGCCGAGTCGGGGGGGGTGGCCTTGCTGTTCGGCGCGGTCAAGGGACACGGCCTGCCCGTGGCGACCAACCTACTGGCCACCGAGGGGCGAATATGCCGGGCGTTGGGGGTCGCCTCGCTCGCGGAGATTTCCGAGCGGCTTGCCCGGCTGCTGGATGTCTCGGCCCCGGAGGGTTGGTTCGAGCGCATCAAGACGGGCGCCAAGCCGACCGCGCTCGGCGGCGTCTTGCCGCGAAAGGTCCGAGCCGCGGCCTGTCAGCAGATCGTCCGCTTGGGCAGCGACATCGACCTGGGCGAACTGCCGTTGCTGCAAATCAACACACTAGCCCGAAGCGCAAGCGAGGGTTTAGAACCGAATCGCTCGCAAACACATCCGCCGGATCCCTCGCTTGCGCTTCGGGCTAGTGTGGCCGAGAATACAAACTTGACGGCGCCGGTTATTTCCTCGGCGGTGGTCTTTTCCGCCGAGCCGGATTCGCATCGGCCGGTCTGCGGTCGGTTCGACTTGCAACGGATCGACCGCTCGCGCCTGGCCGTATGTTGGGCCGCTTACGACGAACACGCCCGGCTGTTGGACGAGTATCGCGCCCGGGGGCGAAAGATGCCGGTGGCGGTGGTCATCGGCGGCGATCCGGCGTTTCAGTTGGCCGCTGCCGCGCCGCTGACAGAGGACGCAGACGTTTGCGCGTTGGCCGGACTGCTGCGCGAAAAGGCGATCGACGTGGTCGCCTGCCGAGGCGTCGATCTGGAAGTGCCTGCCGAGGCGGAGATCGTCATCGAGGGCTTCGTCGATCCGGCAGAGCCGCCGGTGACGGCCGGTCCGATGTGCGCGCCGCTGGGTCATTGCACTCGGCCGCGTCTGGCCCAGGCGATGCAGGTAACGGCCGTTACGCACAGGGCCAATCCGATTTTTGCGACTTTTGTCCCCGGTCGTCCTCCGCACGAGTTTTGCACGGTCGCCCGGTCGATGCAGCGGGTGTTTCTGCCGCTTATTCGTTTGTCGATGCCGGAGTTGGTCGATTTCGATTTGCCGGAGTTCGCCGCGGCTCGACATTGGGCGGCCGTTTCGATTCGCAAGACGTATCCGGGCCAGGGCCGTCGCGCTGCCCACGCCGCTTGGGGCCTGCGGTCGATGATGTTCGCCAAGACGCTTGTGGTGGTGGACGCGGAGGTTGACGTGCGCGATCGCGATCAGGTGTTGGCGGCAATCGTGGCGAACTTTCGCCCCGGCCAAGACGTAGTAACCGAGCAAGGCCCCGCCGATCCGTTCGATCCCACGTCCCCAATCGGCGAGTTGAGCGAGCGGATGGCGCTGGACGCCACGCGGAAATTTTTATAGTCATAAAGCTGCGACCGATGGTCGCGCCCAATGCGAAACCGCAAGCGGCAGTCGCGCCGAATATACCGAATGACCCTAGACAAATCCACTGCCCACATCCAAGAAATGTTCGGTGAGATCGCCGGGCGGTATGATTTTCTCAATCGGCTGCTGTCGTTGGGAATCGATCGGCGATGGCGACGGCGGACCGTAAAACTCGTGCCGCCGAACGGCGACGCGCCGATTCTGGACGTTTGCGCCGGAACGGCCGACCTGGCGCTGGCCTACTGGCAGGCCGGCGGCGGAATGGTCCACGTCGTGGGGACCGACTTCTGCCTGCCGATGCTGGAGATCGGACGCGAAAAATGCCGCCGCGCCGGGGCCGATGCACAAGTCTCGCTGCTGGAGGCCGACACCCTGCAACTTCCCTTTCCCAACGACACATTCCAGATCGTCTCGGTGGCCTTTGGGCTGCGGAATCTGGCCGACACCGACGCCGGCCTGCGCGAGATGACGCGGGTTTGCCGGCCGGGTGGGCAGGTGGCCGTGTTGGAGTTCTCCATCCCCAACGCCCGACCGCTGGGAACGCTCTACGGCTGGTATTTCCACCACGTCCTGCCGAGGATCGGTCAGGCACTAGCCCGAAACTCACAGGCGGCTTACAATTATCTACCGAGCAGCGTCGAGCAATTTCCCCAGGACGAGGCCCTGGCCGAGCGGATGCGGGCGGCGGGACTGACCTGCGTGGAGTTTCATCGGTTCACCTGGGGAGTGGCGACGTTGTATGTGGGAAAAAAAGAGGGGAGAGGGGAGAAGAGGGAAGAGAGAGGAGAGAAGAGATGAACATCCAGCAGCCTTGCCTCTTGTCGGATCCTGGTTCCCACGCAGAGCGTGGGAACCAGGGAAATCCCTCCTCTCTCTTCTCTTTTCTCTCTTCTCTCTTCTTTCACCATTAAAGCCAGAGGTGAACGATGAAACGCAACATCGTGGTGGCGATTACCGGCGCGAGCGGCGCGACCTACGGCGTGCGCCTGTTGGAAGTGCTGCTGGCCGCCGGATGCGACATTCACCTGAGCATCAGCGAAGCCGCCGTCGAAGTGTTCAAGCAAGAGCTTGACCTGACGGTGGACATGGACAATTTCAGCCCGTCGATGCTGATGCTTGACAGCGGGGCGATCCTCCGCGACCCCAAGCTGCAAGTGCTGCGGGGCACGGCCGGAATCTCCAGCGATTCGAGCAACGTGCTCGGGATGGGAATGGGCGATCCGGGCGGAATTCATTATTGCCATTGGCGCGACTTGCTCTCGCCGATCGGCAGCGGATCGTTCCAGACCGACGGCATGGTCGTCTGCCCCTGTTCGTTTGGCACGCTAAGCGCGATTGCCCACGGCACGAGCGCCAACCTGATTCACCGCGCGGCCGAGGTGCATCTGAAGGAACACCGCCGATTGGTGCTGGTCCCCCGCGAGACGCCGCTTTCGCTTGTGCAGATCGAGAACATGCGTCGAGCCGCCGAGTTGGGCGCGGTGGTCCTTCCGGCCATGCCCGGCTTCTACCACGGCGTGAAGTTGATCAGCGATCTGGTCGATTTCGTCGTCTCCCGCATTTGCGACCAGTTGGAAATACCCAATGCGCTGATACAGCGCTGGGGAAGCGGGGAGAGGGATTAGGGGCTGGATGCAAGATGTGTATGTTGGGTGGCACGTCCCTGAGCGCAGCGAAGGGCGTGGTCGGCGGGAAATCACGCCCTTCCGTTATTGAAAAGCACTACCCACTATGTTCGTCCGCCTGTTGGAACTGATCCGCTTCAGCCACACGTTGTTCGCGTTGCCGTTTGCGCTGTTGGCGGCGGCAATGGCGTGGTCGGCCAACCTGCGTAGCGATCCGCCCATACCGTTTAGGCCGCTGGACTTGCTGGGCATACTGGTTTGCATGGCGACTGCCCGGGGCGCGGCGATGGCCTTCAACCGGCTTGCCGATCGACATTTAGACGCTCTTAACCCGCGTACCCGGTCGCGACACTTACCCAGCGGCGAGTTGAGTTTGGTTAGCGTGATCGCGTTTACGGTCGTCTGCTCGCTGGGGTTCGTTGCCGGTACGCTGTTGTTTTTGCCCGGCAATCCGATCCCGCTGCTGGCGTCGTTGCCGGTGCTGGCCTATCTGTTCGGCTACAGCTACGCGAAGCGGTTTACGACCCTTTCGCATTTCTGGCTTGGCGGGGCTTTGATGCTGGCCCCGTTGGCCGCCTGGGTGGCGATCCGCGCGGAACTGTCGCTGGCGCCGATCGTGCTGGGCGCGGCGGTGATGTTTTGGGTGGCCGGCTTCGACATAATCTACGCCTGCCAGGACTACGAGTTCGACGTGAAGAGGCGGCTCCGCAGCGTGCCGGCCAGATTCGGTGTCTCCGCCGCTCTGCGGTTGGCCGCGCTCTGCCACTTGGGCATGGTGACCCTATTGCTCCTGCTGCCGCTGGTATACGGTGGGTTCGGCGCGATCTACTTGACGGCCGTGGCGGCCATCGCCGTCTTGTTGGTTTATGAACACGCGATCGTCCGTCCCGACGATCTGAGCCGCGTGAACCGGGCGTTCTTCCACGTCAACGCGGTTGTGAGCGTTGGTTTGCTGGCGGCGGGCGCGGCGGATTTGCTGTTGTAAGTTGTCGGTTATCGGTTCAAGCTGGAAGTTGCGCCGGGGACGCGGAGAGGCTGGCAAGTGCGTTCCCACGCAGAGCGTGGGAACGAGGGGGATTGCAGAGCGTGGAAACAAGGGTGACAATCACTCTTTCGGTGGATATAATGGATGGTTGAGGAATTGCCGCCATGTCTCGATCCACGCCCACCGTCCCAATACGCCGCGGGTTCTCGACCCGCAAACTGCTGGTTGCGCTAGCGCTGGTGTTGGCGTTGCCGGCGTTGTGGTTCTCGTTGTGGCCGAAGTTTTCTTGGTCGAAGCCCGACGCCGGTCCGATGATGTACCGCGTGGAGCGGGGTGAGTTTATCCACGAGATCACCGATCGCGGCAACGTGGAAAGTGCCAACAACGTGGAAATCCGCTGCCAAGTGAAGTCCAAGGGGACCGGTGGCACCACGATTCTGGAGATCGTTCCCGAGGGAACCACGGTCCAACCCGGCGACGTGCTGGTACGGCTCGATTCCTCCGCCCTGGAGAACGAGCGCACCGCGCAATTGATCGGTTGCAACAACAGCAAGGCGGCGATGATCCAGGCGCAGGAGGCCTACGACACGGCGGTCATCGCCAAGCGGGAGTACCTCGAAGGTTTGTACAGGCAAGCGGCGCAGACCATTCAGAACGAAATCTTCATGGCCGAAGAGAACATGAGCCGGGCCGAAGAATACCTGAAATACAGCAAACGGTTGGCGGCCAAGGGATACATCACCAAACAGCAGTTGAAGGCCGATCGCTTCGCGGTGGATCAGGCCCGCAACTCGCTGGAAATCGCCAAGACCAAATTGGACGTGCTGCAAAGGTTCACCAAGGAGAAGATGATCGTCCAGTTGAGCAGCAACATCAAGACGGCCGAGGCGAGCGCCCAAGCTAAACAGGCCGCGCACAAACTCGACATGGGACAGTTGGATTTGATCAAGAGCCAGATCGAGAAGTGCGTGATCCGCTCGCCGGAGGCGGGGCAGGTGGTCTACGCCAACGTCACCGGATGGCGAGGCTCGAAGGAGGTGATAATCGAGGCCGGCGAGCAGGCCCGCGAGCGGCAAGCCTTGATTCGGCTGCCCGACCCCAAACGGATGCAAGTGGTGGCGAAGATCAACGAGTCGAAGATCACCCTGGTGAAGCGGGGGATGTCGGCCACGGTCCGCTTGGACGCCTTCCCGGAACTCGAACTGCACGGCACGGTGGAGAAGGTCGACGAGTTTCCCGTACCCACTTCGTTTTTCGGTTCCAGCGTGAAGGAATACGAGACGACGGTGCGGATCAACGAATCGCCGCCCGGATTGCGCCCCGGGCTGACCGCCGAAGTGCGCATCCGCGCGGAGTACCTTCCCGACGTATTGCTGGTGCCGGTTCAAGCCGTTTTCGAGCAGGACGAAAAATTCTATTGCGTCACCGGCGAGGGCAACCGGTGGTATGCCCGGGAAGTCACCATCGGAGCTACCAACGACAAAGCGGTCGTGGTGCAAGGGGGCCTTTTCGAGGGGGAAGAAGTGGTGCTCAACGTCGCGGCCTATCGCGAAAAAGTGGACCTGTCGGAGACGGCCTTGGAACCTCAAGCCGTCACGGCGCCGGCCGCGAAACGGGCCGCGGACGCGGACCGCGCAACCGCAAAAAATCGGGCCGCGGACGCGGAGAAGATGTTCCGTCAGTTTGACGGCAACGGCGACGGGACGCTGCAACTCGACGAGCTGCCGGAAGGATTGCGCGACGCGCTGAAAGCGGCCGATGGGAACAACGACGGCGAGATCGACCAAGCGGAATGGATCGCAGCCGCCAAACGTTTCCGCAATCAGGGCGGCGATTCCGCCAAGCCGAGAGCCCAACCATGATCCCCGCCGCACGCATGCTGGAGGCAACCAAGCAATACGTCATGGACGGCGGAACGGTCCACGCACTGCGCGACGTGAATCTGGAAATCCCCACCGGCGACTACGTGGCGATCATGGGCCCTTCGGGGTCGGGTAAGAGCACGCTGTTGAACCTGCTGGGATGTCTCGATCGCCCCACTTCCGGCCGGCTCATGCTCGGCGACGAGGAAATCAGCGGCGCCAGCGACGACCGGCTTTCAGAAATCCGTGCCTCGCACATCGGCTTCATCTTCCAATCTTACAATCTGATCCCGCAACTGAGCGTGTTGGAAAACATCGAAGTCCCCTTGTACTATCAGGGACTGATAGACCGGCGACAACGGCAGCGGAGCCACGAACTGGCCGAATTGGTGGGACTCGGCGACCGGCTGAAACATCGTCCCACTCAGCTATCCGGCGGCCAACAGCAGCGGGTGGCCATTGCCCGAAGCCTGATAAACGACCCGTATTTCATCCTCGCCGACGAACCGACCGGCAACCTCGATTCCGTCACGTCCGAGGAGATACTTCGCTTGCTCAACGACCTGAACGAGCAAGGCAAAACCATCATAATCGTCACGCACGAGCCAGAGGTGGGCGAACTCGCCAAGCGCGTCGTGCGGCTGCGGGACGGATCGATTTGCAGCGACAAACGGACCGGATAACGAATCGTCTTCACATGTTGAGCAGCCACCCACACGGGCCGCCGTGCCGGCGACCGCTAAACGATAGTATTGTATCGCAAGTCTCAAAATTCCGATCACCGACCCCCGACCCATCCACTAATGCCTTTTATCTGGCTACGCACCTGGCACTTGGGCGTTAAGAGCCTGCTGTTGCATCCGCTGCGATCCTTGCTGACGGTGCTGGGTATCTTTATCGGCGTGGCCAGCGTGGTCTGGCTGCTGGCCATCGGCGAGGGCATTAGCCGCAAGGCCCAAGAGCAAATCGAAGGGCTGGGAGCCACCAACATAATCATCCGTTCGATCAAGCCGCCGGAGGAGTCGATCGAAAACGCGGGTAGCTCGCGCTCGATAGTCCCCTACGGCGTTACCCGCGCCGACTTCGACCGGCTGACCACGACGATTCCCACGATCGACCGCGCGTTGCCTATCCGAGAGGCGCGTTATCGGTTCGGCTATCGGGGCCGGAACATCGAGGGGCGGCTGGTCGGCTGCCCACCCGAGTACGCCGAGGTGAACCAACTCGAGGTAGCCCGTGGACGGTTCCTCTCCGACACCGACGACCACGATAAATGGAACCATTGCGTGCTGGCCGCCGGCACCGCCGAGAAGTTGTTCCCCTTCGAGAATCCGATCGGTCAAGCGATCCGTATCGAGAAGGCGTTCTACCTGGTCGTGGGAGTGATGAAGGATCGGACTCCAACGGCGGGCATCGGCGGCTCGCTGACCGCGCAGGAGTTCAACAACGACGTATACATACCCATCCGCACCCTCTGGAGCCGCATCGGCGATATTATCGTCACCCGCCGCACCGGATCGTTTGAAGGCGAGATGATCGAGCTTAGCCAGATCACGCTCCGAGTGGACAAGGTGGAGAACGTCCTGAAGACCGCCTCGCTGGTCAAAGAAACCCTCAAACTGCACCACCGCAAGCCGGATTACGCCGTGACCGTGCCGCTGGAGTTGCTCAAACAGGCCAAGACCACGCGGCTGATGTTCATCGTTTTCATGGGCCTGATCGCGGCGATCTCGCTGGTCGTGGGCGGCATCGGCATCATGAACATCATGCTCGCCACCGTCACCGAGCGGACCCGCGAGATCGGCATCCGCCGCGCGCTGGGGGCAAAGCGCGGCGACATCACCCGTCAGTTCCTCGTCGAGACCGTCGCCTTGTCGGTCGTGGGAGGAGCCACCGGTATCCTGGGCGGTCTGACGTGCCGGCCGCTGATCGGCGCGCTCCGCGGTGCCCTGCAACGCGCCGCTCCGGAAGTCTTCGAGCAATTACCCGATGTCATACGCGAGGTGACCCCCATTATCGTGCCGTGGTCGATCCCGTTGGCGTTTGGCATCTCGGTGACGATCGGGGTGATTTTTGGGCTGTATCCGGCGATCCGAGCCGCGGCGATGGACCCCATCGAAGCGTTAAGGCACGAATAGGGTCCAGCCGACGCCCCCCTCTGGTCGGGGTGAGATTTTTCTTTGTCGCATCCGCGGCTTTTGCCCCTAATTAGAATAGAGGGAAGAGCCGCTTCCTGTCTACTCAACGGCCGGGATCCACATTTCAGGTGGGGAAAAAGCAACGTGACCTCGTCTAATCCGTCCAGCAATGACCAGCGGACCCGGCAATACCTGACGTTGCTCGGGCAGCACGAGCGACGGCTGCGCGGACTGATCCTCTCTCTGGTGCCGAATTGGGCCGACGCCGACGACATCGCCCAAGAGGTGAGAATCCGCCTTTGGGAACAATTCGACGACTACGACCCGGCCAAGGATTTCGGCGCCTGGGCACGCACTATCGCCTACTACCAAGTGCTCACCCATCGCGAAAAGTTGTCCCGCCGTCCTGGAATGATCAGCGACCGGCTCGCCGAGCTGGTCGCCGAGGAGGTCGCCGCGATCTCCGACGAGTTGGACGCCTCCGGGCAGGCGCTGAAAGACTGCTTCGAGAAACTGCCGCAGGCCAAGCGGGATTTGTTGTTGCACTATTACTCGGGTGAACGCACCACTCGTGAAATCGCCGCCGAACTGGGGCGAACCTTCGACGCCACCCGGCAAGCGATCCTCCGCACCCGCTCGACGCTCAGAGATTGCGTCGACGAAGCGTTGCATGGGGAGGAAGGCCAATGACTAATCACCTTTCCGGCCATAACGATCCCAAGCAGCGCGAGGTTTACGAGTTGGCCGACGCCCTGCTCAGCGGCGCCATCACCGCGGAAAAATCCGATCGCCTCGGCAAATTGGTATCCGACGACGTGGAGGCCCGACGGCACTACGTCCGCTTCATGCACGACTCCGCCACGCTCTGTCAGTGGGGAAGAGACACGTTGGACACCAAACAAGTCGGCCCCGAACCCCGAACCCCGGACCCCGAACCCCCATTCCCTCAAATTGTCCTCGATCTTTCCTCCACTACCCACTACCCACTAGCCACTAGCCACTTTTCCGTCGGCAGTTGGGCGTTCTCCTACATGGTCGCCACGGTGATTATGGGCGTGGCGATACTGGGGTTTTGGGCGTACAAAATTACCCATCATCAACATATCGCCGAGGCGCCGTCGCAGTCGGTTCCGTCGCGTGATAGGCCGGAGATGGTGTTCGTCGGCCGGATCACCGGTATGGTCGATGTGAAATGGTCCGACGATCCCCGCTATCTGCCGCCGCCGGGGTTTGCCCACGTTCCCTTGGGCCGAAAATACATCCTCGACTCCGGGCTGTTGGAAATCACCTACGACTCCGGGGCGAAGGTCCTTCTCCAAGGCCCCTGCACGTATGAAGTGGAATCCACCGCCGGCGGCTATCTCGCGCTGGGAAAACTGACCGCGAGGGTGGGGGAAGACAAGGAAACAAGGAGACAAGGAGACAAGGAAAAGAAGGCCGATGCCGCGTCTCCCCATCTCCTTGTCTCCCCATCTCCCGGTCTCCCTGTCTCTCCCCTCTTCTCCGTCCGCACTCCCACCGCCGTCGTCACCGACCTGGGCACCGAGTTCGGCGTGGAAGTAAGTGATGAGGGAACCACCACGTCGCGCGTCTTCCGCGGCTCGGTGAAGGTGTTGGCGTCGGGTGGCACTGCCAGCTCGCCCGGCAGTGGGCGTGAGGTGATTTTGCGTGAGAACCAATCGGCCCGAGTGGACGGTGGCGACGAGCCTCGCATCACGGTGCTTGGCGCGTCGGCCAAGACGGCCGATTTCACACGCAGGATTCCCAAGGTGACATACAAGAGGCTGGACCTGGTCGACGTGGTGGCCGGCGGAGACGGTTTTTCCGGCCGGCGAAACCGGAGCATCGATCCGACCAGCGGGCAAGTAGACGCGATGACGCTAAAGGAGATGGGCTCCAAAGGACAGTTTGTCGGCGACGGAAAGTATCATCGTGTCGAGGCACTGCCGCTGGTGGATGGCGTTTTCATTCCCGACGGCGGCAAAGGCGCGGTGCAGGTCGATTCCGCCGGTCATACATTCGCCGGCTTTCCCGATGCTTACAATGCCACGTGGAAGCATATATGGGCGGGCAGCGCGATTCCCGCCGACCTGCCGATCACGGCTGTCTTGGGGGGCATCGACTATGCTTCGCCTCCTCATTGCCTGCTGTTCATGCACGCCAACAACGGAATCACCTTCGACTTGGAGGCGATCCGGCGCGCGAACCCCAGTTGCAAGCTGCTGCGATTCCGCGCCGTGGCGGGCAGCAGCGGCGGGGCAATGCAATCCCCGGACGGCGCGAGGGTAATCGCCGACCTGTGGGTGCTGGTCGACGGTCAGGTGCGTTTCGAGCGACGCGATATCGATGGCTACAGCGGCGCGTTCCTGGTCTTGATTTCAATCGGCGACGACGACCGTTTTCTGACGTTGGCAACCACCGACGGCGGGAACGACGATATCCATGGCGATTGGACCATGTTCGGCGATCCTCGGCTGGACCTGATGCAGGTCGAGGCGAACGAACCAAAGGACAAAGGAGGTGCAACCATGAATGATCCATAAAGCCGCGACCGATGGTCGCGCCCCGGGCATCGTTGGGGTGGCAGTTGTACTGCCACTCCGGATCGGGTGGCACTGCTGGCTTGTCCAGCGGTAGGGTGCGTGAAACGCACCACGAAAAATCACGAGTTTGAGCGGTGCGTTCCACGCACCCTACGACGTTTTAGTGTTCGGGTGGGTGTTCCGCCCGAAAACAGTTTTGTCCTTCTGATTGAGGAGTGCTTGTCATGAAATCGTTTTCTTACACTATGATGATTGTTTTGGTAGCGGTGGGTATGACGGTGGGCCTTACAGCCGTCGCACAAGGAGATACGATGATCTGGGGGGGTTATGATGGCACGGGGGTCAACGCGTTTGACGCTGCCGGTACCAAACTCACCCCGCCTAGTTTCACCTTCACCAGCCGCGAAGCCCAGGGGCTTGCCCTCTCGCCGGATCGCTCCATTTTGTACGTCTCGGACTACAACTCCGGCGGCGGGGTCAACTACGCTAAGGTTAGGGCTCGCAGCACCGCGACGGGCTTGGCGATCAACGACAGTTTTGCTGTGTACAACGATACTGCTGTACTCATCAGCGGGCTGGCCGTCGATTCCGGCGGGAATCTCTACGTTGCAAGGCGCGACGGTTATGTCGACAAGTTCACGTCAGGCGGCGTGAAGACTAACATGTGGGGTGCTAAGTCAGACGCAACCTCCATCGCGGACATCGAGGTCGTTGGGAATTACCTGTACGCTGCCGTGAATGTTGGTGGTACGGGCGTTGCGAGGTACGACCTGAGCGATGGCACTCGGTCGATGGTAATGACGGGTACCAGAACCGACGGGATCGCCCTCGGACCGGACGGCACGTGGTACACGACCGATGCGGGGACCAAGAAGGTCTATTCGTGGGATTCCTCGTGGGGAAGCCAAACGTTGATTGCCACTCTTGCCGGTGAGAGTATTGACGTTGACTATTTTGATGGAGCCCTCTATGTGGCTTGCGCTGACACCGCTGTGGGGATCCAGAAGTATGATCTGGACACCCCTGGCTGGAGTACCTTCGCGTCCGGGAGTAAATACCGGTATACGGCCGTGATGATTCCCGAGCCGGGCACACTGGCGTTGTTGGCCACGGGCCTAATCGGCCTGCTCTGCTACGCATGGAGGAAGCGTAAGTAGATTTATGATTTAGGATGTATGATTTCTGATTTGACTGGCGCTTTTCCGGCGTCGTCACGAATGGTTTTCGTGACGACGCTCGGAGCGCCGGTCATTCTCGGAAGCACAAAAACTCACGCAAGGGCGCTGAGGCGCGAAGGGAGCGGATTCTTTGTTGTCTTTGCGCCTTAGCGTGAGATTTTTGAGGTGTATTTCAGGTATTTGTTCCGTTCAGTCAGGAGGCCGGCGATGTTTCAAAACAATCAGAAATCAGAAATCAGAAATCAGAAATCCACCGCCTTCACCTTGGTGGAGCTTTTGGTCGTGATCACGATCATCGGCATTTTGATCGCGCTGTTGCTGCCGGCGGTGCAGGCGGCCCGCGAGGCGGCCCGGCGGGTGCAGTGCAGCAACCATCTGAAACAGATCAGTCTGGCCTGCCTCAATCACGAAGAGATACAGGGGTTTCTGCCGACGGCCGGTTGGTATGCTACTTTCGCCGGCGAACCGACGCGAGGATTCGATAAACGGCAACCCGGCGGCTGGCTCTACAATATCCTCCCCTACATGGAGCAGATCGCGTTGCACGACCTGGGCGCCGACGGGGACCGGCAGAAAATGAACGTGTGCGTATCAACGCCCATGGCAAATTTCAATTGTCCCAGCCGTCGCCCCGCAATCGCCTACCCGTTTCCGGCCCTTCACACCTTTTCTCCTTACTACAACCTCCCCGATCCCCAACCCACGGTGCTGGGTCGCAGCGACTACGCCGGGTCCGGCGGAGTCTTTCCTCCCACAAGTGGGATGAACGTTCCGGCTTCCGTTGCGGCCGGCGACGCCCTGAGCGCCAGCGACTGGGCGACGACCATTAGCGGAACGCCCGACCTCGGTGGCATCTTCTACACTCGCAGCGAAACGCTCATATCCTCAATTACCGATGGCACCAGCAACACCTACTTGGCGGGGGAAAAGTACCTCTTTCCAGACCACTATGACAACGGACTGAACGGTTGCGATGACCAGGGTTGGAATAGCGGCTGGGACTGCGACACGTTACGATGGACCACTAACAACGTGGCGTTTCAGCCGAGGCAGGACCAAACCGGCTACTCACAGGGATTGGGTTTCGGCAGTGCCCATTCCAACGGCCTCCACATGGCCTTCTGCGACGGCTCGGTGCAGTTCATAAACTACTCGATCGATGTGGAAACGCATTACCGGCTGGGCAACCGCAAGGACGGTTTGACGATCGACGGAAAGGCGTTCTAGCCAACCGCGTGCGGGTAAGCACACACCCTACCTACCAAGAAGCCGCATCATAATAAGTTGCACATATTCTGCCACCCAAAATTCCTCCACTTAGTTTGACGCGGCTTCCGACCACCCTCACCAAGGAAAACGAACCATGATTACCAACAAGCGGAGCATCGTCTTTGTCTTTTGCGTCATTCTCTTGGCGGCCGCGCCGGTGCGCGTCGCCGTGGCGGGCGAAGACGGAAAGGCGCCGGTGCTCACCGTCCTGGAGCGGACCACCGAGCCGCTGCTGAAGGCCGATCGCCCCTGGGAGGAGAGATCCATCGGCTGCGACCAGGTTCTGCGGGTCGGAGACCAGTGGCATCTCTGGTACGTCGCCTTCGACCATGGCTATCGCGACGACAACGACTGCTATCTCTGCTACGCCCGCTCGAAGGATGGCATCCATTGGGAAAAACCCGCGCTCGGCATCTATTCCTACAAGGGCAATAAGGACAACAATATCCTTATGTTTAGTCATAACCTCGTCACTATCATCTACGACGAAAATGCGCCGGCGGCGGAGCGATACAAGGGGGTGGGCGCCCGCATGGTCTATCCACAGCGGGAGTGGTGGGTTTTTGGCGCGACCTCGCCGGACGGACTCCGATGGAAAGTGTTGGACGAGTTCTTGCTCAAAAAGAACTCGGACACGGGGAATATCTGTATTCATGACGGCGACGTCTACCGGCTTTACGTGCGGATGTGGAGCGGGTGGAGCGATCGACCCTATACGGGCAAACGCGTTGTCGGCTACACCGAGTCGACCACGTTTGGAGGTTTTCCCGATCCGGTTGTGATCCTGAAGCCCGACAAGGACGATCCGAGCGACTTTCAGTTTTACAACTCGGCGACGACAAAGATCAAAGACGATCTGTACCTGATGTTTCCGTCGGGCTATTTCGCGAAGGACGGAACCTCGTTGGTGTACGCGGCGTTCAGCCGGGACGGCAAGCAGTTTCGCCGTCTGGGACGCAAGCCCCTTTTGGATTTGGGCAAGGGGTTCGACAGCAAGGGCATCTATGTCGCCACGGGCGCGATACCGGGAGAGAAGCCGGGCACGTACTGGTTCTACTATGGAGGCACGGCGTTGTCCCACGACATCGAGCCATCGAAAGTTCGCGGCGACGGCGGAATCGGCCGGTTTCTGCTGCGTATTGAAGATTAACCTCGGAGAGCCGTTCACGATCAGGAAAAACGGAAAGTACCACACATGGGGATCCCGGGGCTTTCTCGCCGTGGAAACGTAGCCTCGCTGATTGGACGCGGGAACAAGGGGCCGACTCGTATCCGTCCCCTTTTCCCCCGCTACTTCGTCGGATCTTTGATCTCGACCGACAGGATTTCGATGACCAAATCGGTTTCGTCCTCGTCCCTGGGCTTGTCGGCGGGGACGTAGTTCTCGGGGGGCGTAATCAGCACGTCAAGCGATCGACGCCGGTCTTTTTGCGAGCCTATCCGGACGTTGTCAAACCAGGTGCTCTTGTCGATGGTCCGGGCGTCGGACGATCGGAGATCGGCTTGCCGGCTGTAATAGGCCGTGGCCGTCCGCAGTTTGTTGACCTCCTCGACGCGGACGTAATACACCTCCAGCCAACCGGGGGTGAGCTTGGCAATCTCCGGCGGCGCTTCGTCCGGCCAGACCAAGTGGAAAGAGGCGGTCACTCTGGCATTGCGACTTAACTCGAAGCCCTTGGGCAGCTTTAGCGGGACCGTCAAGGAGTCGGTCTCCGAATCCTCGGCGGCCTTCTGCCGGGCCTGTGTGACGGCGTGGAACCGATTACACCACACGGCGACCATTTTGGAAGAGAGGTCCATCCACTCCTCCGCGGTTTGCTGTTTCTTTTGGGCCTCTTCAATGCGCTTGTTGATGGTGCCCCCGGCGGGACGCGGCGCTCTTGGCGTACCTCGGGCTGCCGCCTTGGAACCTCTACGATGCAGCATTTTCACCAACGTCAACAGCCCGGGATCGGTAACGACATTCCCGGTCAGGCCGGCGGTTTCCAGGGCCTTCGGTCCCTCGCTCCAACGCTTGCGTAACAGCTTATTGAGCAATGCGCGGGTGGAGTCCTGGGGGATCGTGCCGGCCAACATCACCAACTTCGGCTTTTTATCCAACGAGTCCAGGGCGCGAGTGGTCAGCTTCGGCTCCAGTAAGGCGAGGAATCCTTGGGACCACAGTCCGGCGGCCACCCGCGGCGCCGGATTCTCTTCATTTGGCTCATCCTCCCCAACGCCGACTTTTCCGCCGGGTTTCGTAGAAGGACCGACCGACGTGCCAGGAGCGAGTTTGGGCTTGGGCAACCGATCGCCGGGCATGTCGAACCCGCCGATCAACCCGCCCGGCCGTCCCGCGTGCATGCCGGGAACGCCGACGCCGGAGGTGGACTGCTTAAACTTGTCGGGAATGCCCAAATATCGGGCCATTGCAAACGAACTGTATTCCAAAAACTGATCTTCCAATCTTGTATTCAGTTCCGGGGTTGGGTGGCCCTCCTCGTAAAACGTCAACTGTGCGCTGCAATTGAGCGGATCGGAAGCCAGGAGGAACTCATGCATCGGATCCTTGGGGTCCAGTTTCACGCGATGTTCGACCAGGGCCTTGGCCAATTCGAGGCGGAGTCCGCTGGAGGCGGACTGCTTGGTCAACTCGAGCGCCTTGGCCTGCAATTCCTTCGCGGGCCACGGCCCTTGGCGGTCGGAGGGGCGAAGGACGTTAGGCTCGGTCAGAACGCGGCGCATCAAGGCGTCGTTCTCCTGGCCGGGATGGGCCAAGAGCGCCTTCAACGCCGCCTCAACCGCCGCTTTGTCGTCGTCCGTCTTAAACGTGCCGGAGAGGACTTGTTCGATCGTGTTTTGGGCTACCTCGCTGCCGTTGTTGCCCAGCGCGGTGACGATGGCTTCGACCAGCCCCGCCAGGTTTCCCTGATTGTAAGGAGACATGCCGGGAATGGGCCGATTGATGTTCGGAGGGAGCAGACCGCCCGGAGGAGGCTGCATAATACCTGGTGCGCCAGGGGGTTCAAATTCCCGCACGCCGGGCGGCGCAATGCCGGGGTTGACCGGTTGTGTCGCGCCAGGAGCGACTGGAGGATTCTGGCCGGGGGTGGGTTGCTCCGCCGGCTTTTCGGGCGGAAGCGGCTTCAGCAACTTGGTCAACCCTTCGGCCGCGGGCTTTTTGCCGGGGAACGTTTTGCCCAAATAAGCGACCGCCTCCAGCAGTTTCGGATCGTTCTCACGCCGCGCGCGGAAGTAGTCGTCCGCCTTCCAGTCGGCGACATTCTCGGGCAAGGGCGGCTTCTGCTCCTGAGGCGGTTCCTCGACAGGCGGCTCTTGCACTGGTTTCTGCTCGGGCAGCGTGGGTTGAGCCTCCGGCGACGGCAGTTGTGGGTTCTGCTGCTGCTGCTCGAGGGTCGGTGGGGGGGTCGGCTGCGCGGCGGCAACCAGCGGTTTCGACTGACTTGAACTGTCGAATAATCCAAACTGCCAAACGAGAACGATCAGCACCACCACCAGCACCACCGCGCCGGCCACCATCACCTTGACCACCTCGGGGTTCTTAAACCACGGAACTTGCTTCGATTTCGCTCTTCTCTTCCCGACTGGCGCCTCGCCGATGCTGTTCGGGGCTGGTCCTTTGTCTAGCGCGTGCGACAGCCGGGGTTCGTTGTTGCGCGACAAAGGCTCATTGTCGAAAACGTCTCTCTTGTCTGCCATGCCCGCACCTCCAACAGAAAAGCTACCGTGGATATTGGATAAGAAAATAGGCCCGACAAACGGTAGTATGCCATAATCGGCGCAAGAATTCCACCCAGGAACCCCCGCCGACAGCGTTGGACGGGCGAAAATACGACCACCGGGGGGTGTTTTGTCCGACGGGTCGCCTTGCTAGACTCGATGCCGCGATTCAATAATATGTGTGAACGCCTGAGGATATCATTGCGGTTGTATTTGTGGGTGGCACTGGCGAGACGCCAGTGCCACCCAATAATCATCAAGTTATCCTCCTGACGCGACATCTAACAGCTTCATCTAACAGCTTGTTGAAAAACTATCGTTCAATTGTCGGAGGCGTCTCCAGACGCCAATGGCAGTGGTGCAATACCCCGTAATCGGCGACTGGAGTCGCTTCCTACAAGGGTTAGTTCTCGGAGACCCCCAATTTACTTGACGGGGAGCTTGCGGTAGACTGCGAACGGCGATTCTCGTCGTCCGCCCTACTTCCGAGGGGCGCTCGCCGGTTTCTGTCCTTAGAACGTGTTTTGAAATTGATTATGGGGCTATGGAGGGTGCCACTGCTGGCTTGTTCAGCAGTGTTTTCATGGGACATTTGCACCTGCACTGCTGGGCAAGCCAGCAGTGGCACCCGTTTTCAAAACACGTTCTTATAAATTTCGTTTCGTTGGCGGTGGGACCAATTCGTCTCGCCCACGATTGTTCAACATGAATTGCCCGCCGTTGTATAGGGAGCTTGATTGATGACTGCTTTGGACTGGGGTATGGTAGGTCTTTATTTCGCTGCCTTGCTGGGGCTGACGTGGTACTGTGTCCGCAAGGGGCGCAACACCGCCGACGACTACTTCCTTGCCGGACGGAACCTGGGCTGGTTCATCGTCGGGGCGTCAATCTTCGCCTCGAACATCGGTTCGGAACATCTGGTGGGACTGGCCGGCTCCGGCTGCACCGACGGCGTGGCAATGGCCCATTACGAATTGCACGCATGGTGTCTGTTGATCTTGGGCTGGGTGATGGCCCCCTTTTACATGCGGTCGCGGGTGTTCACGATGCCGGAGTTCCTCGAAAGGCGATTCAGCCCCGCCAGCCGCTGGCTTCTTTCGCTGATCTCCCTGGTGGCCTACGTGTTGACAAAGATCGCGGTGGGTATTTTCGCCGGCGGAATCGTGTTCTCCGTCCTACTGCCGGAGCTGCGAATCGGCCCGTTGGACAGCTTCTGGGTCGGCTCGATCCTGGTGATCGTGATGACCGGAGCATACACCATCCTCGGCGGCTTTCGGGCGGTGGCCTATACCGAGGCCCTGCAAACGCTGGTGTTGATTGTCGGCGCGGTGCTGGTGACCTTCTTTGGTCTACAAGCGCTCGGCGGCTGGTCGGAACTACGGGTGTGGTGCGACTCCGAAATGTTCAACCTCTGGCGGCCGCTGGTGCCGGCCGGCATGGAGGCCACCTGGGAACCGGTCAAGGAATCAGGCCGAATGGCTTGGTACTTCAACGACAATTATCCCTGGCTGGGCATGGTGATTTGCGCGCCGGTGTGCGGGCTATGGTACTGGTGTACCGATCAGTACATCGTACAGCGCACCCTGGGTGCGCCGAACGAAACCGAGGCTCGTCGCGGTTCGATCTTCGCCGCGATGCTTAAGCTACTGCCGGTGTTCATTTTCATTATCCCCGGCATGATCTGCTTCGCGCTGGCGACCAGCGGGAAAGTCGAAGCCATCAGCGACAGGTTGATTGGCCCCGATGGACAAGTCATCCGCGAGGAGGCCCAAGCGGCCTTTCCGCTGCTGGTCGCCACGATACTGCCGCAGGGTGTGCGGGGGATCGTCGTGGCCGGGCTGCTGGCGGCGCTGATGAGTTCGCTGGCCGGAGTGTTCAACGCCTCCGCCACGCTCTTCACGATGGACTTCTACTCCCGCCTGAGGCCGAACACCCCGCAGCACCGCCTGGTGTGGATCGGGCGGATCGCAACGGCGGTAATGGTGCTGATCGGGCTGGCGTGGATACCGGTTATCCAGGGCGGCCGCGGGCTTTACGACTACTTGCAGGGGGTCCAAGGGTATCTGGCGCCGCCGATCTTCGTGGTCTTCTTCCTGGGCGTCTTCTGGAAACGGCTCAACGGCCACGGATGTCTGGCGGCGTTGGTCGTCGGGTTCCTAATGGGGCTATTCCGGCTGGCCATTGATACGCCCGTGAAGTTGATCGACGGCTTCAGTTACACGGAAGGTTCGTTGCTGTGGATCCTCAACCATACGTTTTTTCAGTATTACAGCATTTTGATACTGATCGTTTGCGTGGTGGTGATGATCGCGGTCAGCTATCTGACCAAAGCACCGGACTACGAGCGGATTTCCGGCCTGACCTTCGGAACCCTCAGCGACGATCAGCGGCAGCGCAGCCGACACAGTTGGGGCACCGGAGACGTGATCGCCTCGGCGGCCGTATTGGCGGCCATCGTGGCGGCGTATTTGTTCTTCACCGGGTAAGAACGACGTTTCTTATTTGAAACGGTACGTGGCTAGAAATTCGGCCGGCGTTTGGATGGCAACATTGCCGTCGACAGGGAAATTCTTGGCGTTGCGCGTTATCAATACGGAGGCGCCAATGGAAACGGCGCTGAAAAACTGAATCGCGTCCTCGAAATCCCCGATGTCGGCGTCTAAGGCTTGGTTCGTGATGCGCACATCAAGCGACACCAGATTGAAGATGTCGCGTATGACGCCGAGGCTTTTGCGCGCGACATTTTGTTCCTTTGATCGGCACAGCAAGTAGAAAAGGATCGGAAGGCTCAGGGTAGATGCGAATCCTTCGAGCCGACCTGTTTCCGCCAACGTCCAAGCCTTTGCCGAATCGGAGTAAAACGACTCGCGCCGGGCCAACACGTCCAGCAGAATGTTGGTGTCGAAAAAGACCTTCACTTCACGACCCCGTACTTATCCGCGAGGGCTTCGGCAAGCAACTCTTTTTGACTCTTGTTAGGCGGCAAATCGATTATTCCGCTGAGCTTCCGCGTCAACGGGCCGATCTTGAAATCTTGCTTGTCGCGGGCCGCGGCAGACTCCACAAACTGGGTGAACATCGCGGAAACACTGGTATGGTTGTCCTCCGCGATCTGCTTGGCCTTTTCAACGACAGCCTCTTCAATGCTCAAGGTCAGCTTGGTCATGATCGGTTCTCCAGTACGTATGCCACGCTGTATATTATACGTATCAAAAAGCCGGCAGGCAAGTCGGCTTTGTAACCGTTCACAGGGACGGTTAACCGAAAACAGACAAGTTTTTGGTTGACTTTGCCGATTACAACGATAATGTCGATTTAGAGGTGCCGAGGGACTCGTTGCGCATTAGCCATATCGCCCATTTCGCCGATTGCCAAGCCGTTGTACTCGCAGCCACCCCGAAACGGGTGGGATCATGCCATGAACTCCACTTTCATGCCAATCCGCCGGCAGTCGGTTGTGCAGCCCAAAATATGGCATGGATGGCGGGGTGTGCGGGGGAGAGCTAACAGCCTGTTGAAAAAGTCGGCTTTCGGGAGTTTGGGGGCCACTGCTGGCTTGTCCAGCAGTGAATTTCCGGGGGTTTCTCCCCGCACTGCTGGGCAAGCCAGCAGTGGCACCATTTTTAAACAGGCTGCTAAACGGGCTTGGATGGTGCTGGTTATCTGTTCGTTGGCGGCGATCATGGCGGGCTGCCAGGCGATCGACTTCCACACGTCTTCGTTGCAGGCGCCGGTTCCGTCCGAGATGGAACCGCCGAGCGAACTGTCGATGGTTTCGCTGCCGGCGTACCGCATCGAGCCGCCGGACATGATCCGGATCGTGACGCTGAAGTTGGTCCCCCGTCCGCCGTACCGGATCAACGCCCACGATGCGCTGATGGTCCGCGTCTTTGGAACGCCGCAGAACATGCCGATCGACGATTATTATACTGTGAGCGAGATGGGTATCGTCGATCTCGGACCGGCATACGGCGTGGTCCAGGTATCTGGGCTAACGGTCGACGAAGCCGCCGAGGCGGCCCGACGCGTCCTGCAATATGTCTTGCAACAACCGTCCGTTACGGTCCAATTGGCTCGCTCGGCCAGCGCGGCGGAGATTAGCGGCGACTATTTGGTGCAGCCCGACGGCACGGTGAACCTTAAAGGTTTCGGTCTGGTTCGAGTGGTCGGCAAGACTGTCGCCGAAGCGAGGCAGGAGTTGCTCAAACACCTCGATCAATACTTTGAATCGCTCGAATTGAGCGTTGACGTGGTGGGCTACAACAGCGAGGGATATTACGTGATCGTTGCCGGCGCCAATTCCGGCGAAAGAGTCAGTCGCTTTCCAATCACGGGGAACGAGACCGTTTTGGACGCCATCGCCCAAATTCAAGGACTGACGAGCGTTTCGAGCAAGACGATGTGGGTCGCGCGGGCAACGCCCGACGGATTCGACGCCGAGCAGAACCTCCCGGTCAACTGGGACGCTATTGCCCGAGGCGGCGCCACGGGAACCAATTACCAATTGCTGCCCGGCGACCGGTTATATATCGTCGACGACAACCTGATGGCGACGAATCAGTTCATCGGCAGAGTTACCCGGCCGATCGAGCGGTTGCTGAGCATAAGTCAGTTGGGCGCCAACACGATTCGCGGGATGCAAGTGATCGGCCGCAATTACAACCGGACTCGCAGGTACTAACTTGCGATTCTCGCCACCGCGATCATCCAACGGCTCGACGGTAGGCGTCGGCGATCCGAGCCGCGTCGGTCAGCGAGCGCGCCCTGTGCAGTAGCGTGACGCCGGTGGGAAATCGTTCGAGTACGCTACCGGTCACCAATTCTTCCTCGGAAACGACCGCGCGAATGATGGGAATCCGTTTCGGCTTGGCGAGCGCGTATATCCGGTCCAAGTCGTTCATTTCAGGCTGCCCCAGGTCCAAGCAGAGGATGCCGTCGATCTCCAGAAACGCTTGGGCGTGGGCGCCGACGTTGCCGCAGCAGTGGATGCCGCCGCCGAACTCGCGCAAAACGCGCTCGTCGTGTACGGCAATCTGGTCCCGATACATCCTCGGCGACATCATGATGACCGAATCGTTGCGAAGCAGTATCCGGCCTTTGATCGTGTGGGCGTGCTGGTGCGAAAATCCCGACGGGCCATCCGTAATCATGCGGCTCAAATGGTGCGCCATGGCGATCTGGGTGGAGGTGACCGACTCCAGCGCTCCGCGGACAAGCGTTTCGTTGACACACAATTCCGCGAATATCCCCGATCCCGCGATCAGTTCCAGATTGTCGAACGGACCTTGCAGATCGGGTAGCACGATCTTGATGATTTTCCGCAAGTCCGAGTACGCGCCGAGAATGTCGTTGTAAACCGTGTAGGTCTCCGTCACTCGCGGACACCATCCCTTGGAGAGGTCGAAAGGATCGTGATCCAGCACGGCTTCGAGTGGGATGGGGCGACCGTCGTCGTGTACTACCCAGGGCGGATTGTCTCCGACCTGCTGAATTCGCGCCCCGAACATCGACGCGACCAGGACCGTTCCGAAATTCGCGCGCACCGTGCAGGGTAGATCGTCTCTCAGCCGATCGCGGCAGGCAACGCTGACGTCGAAGGCGTGGACCAACTCGTTGTAGAGCATTTTTTCCGGGTCGTCGAATACCGCCGAATGAGGATAAGGACGAAACGGCATTTCATCGCTCTGCGGATAGCTCATGACGAGGGGCAGCCGCCCGACTCGCTCCCAGTTGAGCGTGCGCACAAACAAATCTTCGATTTCCCGTTGGCGGCCCTCGTCGAGGACGCGGTGTAGGTGCTCCAGCAACGATTTCAATCGTTCGTTCATGATTTAAGAAAGCCGTGGGTTTTGCGTGCGAACAAGTTGTTATTTTCCAGTTCCTTGGGTAAATGGGGCGGCTGATGGCCGGTAAACGGGGCGCTCACCGCCGGAAACGGCCTCTATCAGCCCGTCGGCCGTCAGCGATTCGATCCGTTTAATCGCCTCGACTTTGTGTATTCGCAAACCGACGACGATATCCTCGACGGTACATGGCCGCCGGGCGAGCAGCGCCAGAATGTCTTCGCGGCTCGTCTCGCCTCGCGGCACAAAGTGTGGCTCGGGTAGGTCGGGCAGTACTTCCCCCGGCGGCGAAAATCCGGCGGCCAACTCCGCCAGCCGCGCGCTGGGGACGGCGACCGCGCAGGCCTCGGCCGGCGGACGAGTGGCCGTGCCGAAAAGCAGCCGGTCCGGCCCGATTCGGGCGACACATTCAGCCAACGCCCCCAACGCCGCCTTGGTGGTAGTGATGCCGTCGATCAACAGTACCTCCAGCCAATACCGGCCGCGAAATCGCCGCCGGAAAGAGATCAGGCCGGCCAGCACCTTCTCAAATTGAAGGGACTCGTGCGGTCGGTTGACCAGTTGGAAAGTGGCCGGATCGCCCGCGTCCAACGAGGGCATGACCAGGTCCGCCTCGGCCAACTGCCGCTGGACCTCCTCCTTCCAGAGCAGCGAACCGTTGGTCAGCACGGCTACCGGAACGTCGGTTATCTCCTTGATCCGTTCGATCAACTCGTCGAGTCGCGAGAAGAGCGTCGGTTCGCCCGACCCGCTCAGCGTGATGTAGTCCGGTTTGCGGGAGAGTTTGCCTGCAAGCTCGGAGATCACGTCGTCGAGCGGCACCCACTCCTTTCGTTCGATCGTCTTGCAAGTCGTGCAACCGAGCTGGCAGTAGAGGCAATCGAAACTACACGTCTTGAAGGGAACCAGATCGACACCGAGCGACTGACCCAGCCGGCGCGATGGCACGGGGCCGAATACGTGGCTTTTCATGGCACGGCTCACTCGTTTTTTCGCATTGCATCCAGCGCGGCGGAGATCAGCTCGGCGACCCGCTGGCCCGAAAGGAGCATGCCGCCGAAGATCGGTCCCATCCGCGGTCCTCCTCGCGCGGCGGAGACGCTCATCCCGCTAAGCCAAAGTCCGGGAAATATCTCGCCGGCGCGCTCGACGACAAACCGCTCGCCGTTGTCCGCGTCCATCGGACCTTCGACGCAATCGGCGTCGGTTTTCAGGAGGCTCCGTTTTTTCAACGCCTGGACCAGCACCGCCTCGTGGCCGGTGGCGTCTAGGATCGCCTTGGCCGAAAAGACGATCGGATCGACGTGCAATGCGCCCGATATCATGGTGCGGTTCACCACGACGCCGTCGAGGCGGCCGCCGCGGATGCACACGTCCTCGACAGTCAGCAGATTCAGCAGCGCAACGCCGGCCTGGACCGCGCGGTAGCACATTCCGGCGCTGAATTCGATCGAGTCAACGGCGTAGAGTCCGTTTTCCCGTGGTTCGTAGCGGATCCCCAACTCTTGCATCAGGGGGATCGCCTCCTCTTGGACCACGACGACGTTCATTCCCATACCGCCGCCCCAGACTCCTCCGCCGGGCGTGAGGCGTTTTTCCAGCACCGTAACCCTGACTCCGGCCCGGGCGAGAATTATCGCCGCCATCAATCCCGATGGTCCGGCGCCGACGACGATCACGTCGCTGGCGAGTCGGTCGAGCAGTTTATCGTGGTAGGTGCAAAGGATCGTCTTGGAGATTTCCACGTCGTCCAGTCGCGTCATTACAAAGTTCCTTTCATCGATCTAGTTACCCTCTCTAATCGGTGTCTTTTCATCGTAGTAAAAACGTGCCTTGGTAGTTTTTATAGTCCTCGATCGTGCGGGCGTGGATCGGCGTCAACTCGGGCGGCAGTTCGTCGAGAGCGAAGAAGCGGACCTCCGAGCCTTCGACGCCGTCCGCACGCGGCTCGCCTTGCCACCGGCGGACCAGGAAAGCAATCGAGAAACATTGTATTTTATCCCCGCTGGGGTAAGTAATCGTTTGCGTGGGGCCTGAATAAACCCCCATCGGTTCCGCCTCCAGCACGGCGAGCGAAGTTTCCTCGGCCACTTCGCGTTTCAATGCCTCCAGGGCGGTTTCCCCTAATTCTACGCTCCCGGAGGGCAAACACCAAGTGGGCATGTCCGTCCGTCGCTGGAGAAGGATTTCCCCCCGCGAATTGAAGATCAGCGCCCGCACACCCGGCAAAAGCATCGGGCGGGAGCCGACCAATTCCCGCATCGTCTGGACGTAATCGTTCATTTGTTCGGGGAAAGAGGGCCGTCGTTGGACAGGTGGGGTGAGCGTGTCAGCACAGCAGTGCCGACCGGGAGATTCAGGTCGCGGGCGATGACCGAACACTTGATCCGCAGAAGAAAAAAGATCGGGTACGGGGATCCGGCAAGCGTTTCGTAGTTGCCCTGTCCCTTGGCGATAATCAGATCGGCCCGCTCGAAGTGGCGGCGAAACGTCTTGCTGCAATCGTCAAGGATCGTGCCCGGCGAGTCGGAGCCGTTGTCGATTACGCGAGCCACCTCCGCAAGCCGAATGTATTCGGCGTCCTCGATGGTGGCGTCGTTGATGATCGGAGCGCCTCGGACGGCCGCGGTCAGCTTCTCGCGCGGGAGCCGTTCCATGAGCAATCGGTCGAAGACGATTTCTCCCGAGTTGTCCGTCAGATAGAGGATGTTCTCCGCTTCGTCTATTGCTTGGGAAAACTCGGCCGCGTTGTCGGCGTCCAGCGGCGCGGCCAGACAGTTGTCGATCTCGGCGATCATTTCGGCTTCGTCAAGATTGCTCTTTACGCCGAGGTCCATTATGTTTCCGGCGATGGCCAACCGCGCGGCAAGCTCCAGCGGATCGGCCGACTGCTCGATCCGTCGTGCGAAAATCGGGTAGAGTTTCAGCGCCATGTCGTTCAATCGCCGTTTCTTTTCCGCGTACGGATCCAGATTGCCCGTTGTCTCGCGGATGCGACGATGGATAGCCTGGGCCATGGCCGCCGGCGGCTGCTGGAAATCCATCTCGGCGAGTTCCTTCAGCACATCTCGGAGGATCGATTCCTGCGTCTGTTCGTCGTCCGTGGTCGAGCGAACCGAGTCGAGAGTTTGGCGAATCAAACAGGAGAGGCAGTCGAAAAATGTTTTCATCGATAATGGGCGTATGTGAAGGGGCCTTTTCGGAGATCGTCGGTCGAGGCGACGGTCAAGGTTTCAAGTCGAGTACGGGTGTGTCGGGCAGTGCGTCGATCCGGTCGATCTCGATCACGTTTTCCTTGACGGACAGTATCTTGCAACGGCTCAACGCAATCAAGTTCGGCCGCTGGGGCGAGCGGGTGGCGAAAACGCCGGCGAGCGGATTGGCGGAGTCGCCGTGGGGATGGACCTGCAATACGGCCCGCTTTTCGGGCGTGTCGTTGCGGTCGAACCAATAAAGAACCCAGATTTCAGGTAGTTTGTCCACGCCCAACAGTCCGGGTTGATACTTTTTGTCCAGCACGATGCGGGTTTTGCCATCGGCCTTCCGTATCCATCCGATCGGATGAACCACGAACCGTTTCTTGATTTCCTTCAGAGGCTCGTCGGCCCAAAGCGCCAAACCGATCATCGCCACCCCCGCAAACATTCCAAAGCCGATAAGAAATAACCGCATTTTTGTTCCTTGCCCGGGGGCGTTAAGGTTACAAAACCGTCGGGGTGACGGTTAACTGCCACCCAAACATATTCGCCCGTGGAAAATACCTCGCCGACTACTTTTCTCCGGCCAACGCCGGCGGCAGTTTCAGAGCCGATTTGGGTAACTTCTTCAGACAGAGGAACCAGTCCAGACAGCGGGTGTCCTTGTCGGGTTTGGTCATGCGCTCTTGGGCCGTGCCGCACGAGCCGGGCGGGGGTACGATCACTTCGTCGCCCGGTTGCCAGTCGGCCGGAGTGGCCACCTTGTGCTGGTCCGCCGTCTGGAGGGCGATAAGCATCCGCAGGATTTCCTGGAAGTTGCGGCCCGTCGAAGACGGGTAGTACAACACTGCCCGGACCTTAGCCTCCGGATCCATGATGAACACCGCCCGGACGGCGTGCGAATCGTCGGACGAGGGATGCAACATGCCGTAGAGCCTGGCGACCTCCATCTTCAGATCGGCGATAACCGGAAAGGTTACCTCGACGCCTTCCATGCCCTTGTACTTGATCTTTTCCTTGATCGTCCGCAGCCAGGCGATGTGGCTGAAATTGCTGTCGATCGACAACCCGATCAGTTTGCAATTGATCGCCTCGAACTGAGGCGTCAAATGGGCGAACGTCATGAACTCCGTCGTGCAGACGGGCGTAAAGTCGGCCGGATGGCTGAACAGGATCACCCACTTGCCTTCGTAGTCCTCGGGGAAACGGATCGGTCCCTGAGTGGTGACCGCCGAGAAGGCAGGCGCCGATTCGCCGATCAACGGTATCCGGGGCGACGCCGCTTCGGGTGAACAGCAGTTTTCAGAATTAGCCATGAGATTGGTCTCTTTATGGATTTGTGTGGAAAAAATTGTCTAGCAGTGTAGGGCGGGGCCGCACTTCGCTTGACCCACCCTACATTCCTATCAATAGGTTTACAATGGGTTTCCCCGTTGCCCGACGATCAAAAACACAGGAAACTCGCAAATCTCGCCGTTTGCTCCCGGCCTGCGGATCACGTGCGCGGTTGTGTCCTTTGCGTCGGTGAACCCGGCGTGGATAAGCATCTGCTTTAATCGCCCGCGGTCAAAGCCGTGATGGCGGACGCTTTCAACGGCTTCCGGTGAATGGAACAGTCCCGACTCCACGTCCAAGTCCGCAATGGCCAGAAAGCCGCCCGGATGCAACATCCGCAGAAAGGCCGCCAACAACGAGCCTACGTCGGCGACGTGGTGCGTCACCATGCTGGAGACGATCAAGTGATACCGCGACTCGGGCACTGGATCGCGTTCCAGGTCGAGCTTCTTGGTCCGTATATGCCGCAATCCATTGGCTCGAATCTTGTCGTCCAACACTTGAAGCATCGCCGAGGAGTTGTCGGCCCCGACGACGCTTCGCACGTGCGGGAGCAGGAACACCCCGATCGGTCCGGTGCCGCACCCGTAATCCAACACGTCCATTTCGCGCGTCGGCCGAACGCGTTGCATTATCGCCTCGCCGACGGCCTCCGCCAACTCCGCTCGTTGCGGCTTGGCGTCCCAGTTTGCGGCGGACTGGTCGAAATGATTTTCCGCGGCGTCGTTCATCGTGTGTTTCGTTAGCGGATTCTTTGCAGGATCATTCCTTGGTCATCGGCGAAGCGCACTTGGGACACGCCTGCTGATTGCACGGCATTCCACGTTGGTGCGGGACTTTCGCGCCGCATTGCGGACAGACGCAGTTTCCGCCCGGCCCGCTGGCTCGCGGTCCACCCATTCGCCCTCCGCCTCTTTGTCCTCCGCCACCTTGTCCACCGCCACCTTGCCCTCCGCCTTGCGGCGGTCCAGAACCATCACCTCGTGGCATCTTAGTCACCTCCATTTACGATTTAGAACGTGTAGTGAAATCATTCATTTAGCCCGTCGTGAATACACGGCAGGCCGGATTGACCGCGAAAAAATCGCTTGCCCCGGGTGTATTCACCCGGGGCTAAATACGGATACATCAATTTCCGAAAACGTTTCAGGGAAAATCGAACTTGAACCGGGCAGTCACGTGGCACGTGGCACAACGGTCTGGAAAGGCGCTCCAAAATGCCGCGACGGCCACTGGCCCAGTGCAATGGCAAGGGGCAATCAATCGGATGTCCAAACGCTGGAACTCCTCGATCGTCCTGGCCAGCCGATCCGGCGACGCCTGCAACAGATGCATGCCGCCGAGCACGGCGTGGATCGGTTTGCCGCCGGTCAACTCGCGGACGTATCGCAGCGTGTTGACCACGCCCGAGTGCGCGCAGCCCAAGAGCACGACGACGCCCTCTTTGGCCTCGAAAAACAACGATTGATCGTCCACCAACGGGTCCGGCGTGCTACATGCTTCGTCGAGGAAGAAGGCCCCGCCGGTGTCCTCGAAATCCGTGACCCGCGGCACCGGGCCGGTCGCCGTCAGCCGGTCCGTCACGGGCGTGGGCGCTTCGGTCATCCGCTGCCGAACCGATTTTTTCCCGGCCGCCTGCTTGGCGGCAAAAGGGATGCCGACTTCGCGGGACGTCCCCAATTGCCCCCGAGCATACTTAGGCTCCAGTGCTTTCGGGTGTAAGAACAACTCGACCGGCCGGTCGCCGCGGATCGCGTCGGCCAGCCCGCCCGTGTGGTCGTAATGCCCGTGGCTGAGCACCACCGCCTTGGCGTCTTCCAAACGGATGCCCAGTCTCCAGGCGTTTCCGACCAGCACGTTTCCTTGTCCGGTGTCGAACAGGATGGAACGTCCGTCGTGTTCGATCCAGTACGACATTCCGTGTTCGGCGACAATGCCCGGTCCGACGGCGGTATTTTCCACAAGCACCGTGACGCGGATTTGATCGTTCATCGCATTGTAGTCCTCTCAAACTCCGACTGGTGCTCAATGATCGCAGGCGTTGACCCCCGATTGCAGGCTGCCGTCGAGGTATGCCGAGACGATTTTTTCGGGCGTTTCCGCCGGTGCCCCGACGACGACCTTGACGCCGTGCTGATCGAACAGTTGCTGCGCGCGGTGGCCCATGCCGCCGGCGATTATCACCTCGACGCCTTGCTGATGCAGCCATTGTGGTAAAACCCCAGGCTCGTGCGCCGGCGGCGTAGCCAGCGTCGTTTGCATCTCGCCATCGTCTCCGGCATCGACCAACGCAAACTGTTCGCAGTGTCCAAAATGCAAACAAAGCCGTCCGCCGGCCAAGGGAATAGCGATTTTCATTCCAAACTCCTTTGTTTTTTGTGTAAACGCAATACTTGTCTCTCGTCGGGTTGTATTACCGATGGTTAATTACCATCTGTTTTTGCAGAAGAACTTTCGAGAATCCGATCGACCACCCCGGCGAATGCCGTCGCCGCGTCGCTGTCGGCAAACTTGTGGATGTATGGAACACCCGAGTCGCCGCACTCGACAATCTTCGGGTCGATTGGTATGCGGCCCAGCATCGGCACGTTCATCTCGCGGGCCAGTTCTTCTCCGCCGCCGGTCTTGAAGACCTCGATCCGACCGTTGCAATGCGGGCAGGCCAGGCCGCTCATGTTCTCGATGATGCCCACCACCGGCAGCGACAACTTCCGGCAAAACGAGACGCTGCGCCGCACGTCGGCCACGGAAAGCTCTTGCGGTGTGGTGACCAGCACGGCGCCGGCGCCGTCGCCCACGAGCTGCGCGACCGAGAGCGGTTCGTCGCCGGTCCCCGGCGGGGCGTCGATAATCAGGTAATCCAACGGCCCCCACTCTACCTCGCCAAGAAACTGACGGATAACGCCGAACTTCATCGGCCCGCGCCAGATCACGGCATCCTCCGGGCTGCCGAGCAGAAACCCGATCGACATGACTTTCAGGTTGCCGCCCACCTCGATGGGAACGATCTCCGACTCGTGCATCTGAAGCTGTTGCCCTTCCAGCCCCATTAATCGCGGGATGCTCGGTCCGTGGATATCGACGTCGAGCAGCCCCACCGACTTGCCGGCCAGCGTCAGCGATACGGCAAGATTCGCCGCGACGGTGCTCTTGCCCACGCCCCCCTTGCCGGAGAGGATCAACAGCTTTTGGCCGATCTGGCACATTTTGCGGCCAAGGTTCTGGCGTTGGTGGAACTCGTCTTCCGATTCGTCTTGACGCTGCTTGTTTGCCGAGCAATCGGCCTGTTCGCAACTCCGACAATCCTGCGGCTTTTCTGCCTTGGTGTCGTGTGTTTTTTCCACTACCAAACTCCCTGAAAATGATTTTCTGTCGGAATAGCCCCCGGCTATTTTCACCAGTGGATTTCTGTAGGGTGCGTGAAACGCACCACAATCGACAGTACGTGGTGCGTTTCACGCACCCTACAGAAATCCACAACCTCGTGGCATGGGAACCAGTATATATACTTTCAGTTTCCTTTCAACTGCACCAAGCCCGTCGCCTCGGACGCCGCGCTGCTCCGCAACCGTTCCTCGATCGGGCGCCAGATCGCGGCAATCGCACGGGCCGAGGGGCCATCGGATATTTCGACCACGCTGCGGCAGGCGACCTGCGCGCGGGTTACCTCGGAATCGTAAGGAACGCGGCCGACCGGCTCGACGCCGAACTGCCGGGCGGACGCCTCCAGGCGGTCGGCCATCTCCTCGTTCAGATCCGCCTTGTTGACCGCCATCAGGCCAGGCACCCCCAACCGCCGGCAAAGCTGGGCGATCCGCTCGAAATCGTGCAAGCCCGAGATGGTCGGCTCGACGACCAGCAACGCCAGACTCGCCCCGGTCAGCGAGGCGATCACCGGACAGCCGATGCCGGGCGAACCGTCGCAAATTATCAGTTCCAAGCCCTTCGATTGTGCGATCTCTTGCGAAACACGCCGGAGTTGCGTCACCAACTTGCCCGAGTTCTCCGCCGCCACGCCGAGCCGGGCGTGGACCATCGGGCCGCAACGGGTTTCGGAAACAAACCACTGGCCGCAAACCTCGGGGCGAAACTCGATCGCCTTCTCGTCGCAAAAATCGACGCACACGCCGCACCCCTCGCAGGCCAACGGATCGACGCGGAACGTGCGGGCCACGCGCCCGTTGCCCGGGCCGTCGAAGAAAATCGCGTCGAAACGGCACAATTCCTCGCACTTGCCGCAGGCCGTGCAGTGGCCTGACATGACGCGGGCCTTGCCGCCGGAGACGAAATCCTCGCGGCGAACCACTCGCGGCTCGAGTACCAGGTGCAAGTCGGCCGCGTCCACGTCGCAATCGACCAGTACGGCCCGCTTTGCCAGTACGGCCAGCGACGCAACGATCGACGTCTTGCCGGTGCCCCCTTTGCCGCTGATTACCACCAACTCCTTCATCGGCCGACTCCTTCGTCGATTCGTGCCAACAGGCCGCCGATTCGCTCGGCGAACCCCGGAACAGCGTCGCAAATCGTTTGGCCGCGCGAATATGCCTCGGCCACCGCGCGGTCGTCGGGGATTTCGGCCATTATCGGAATGCGATGGCCCTTACAGTATTCGTGGACTTTTCGATCGCCGATGTCGGCCCGATTGACGACCACTCCCAGCGGCAGCCGCATTGCCCTGACCATTTCGACGGCCAACGCGAGGTCGTGCAGACCGAAGGGGGTCGGCTCGGTTACCAACAGCACGAGGTCGCAGCCGCGCACGGTTTCGACCACTGGGCAGGACGTGCCGGGCGGCGAATCGAGCAGTACAAGATCGGCCTGCGGGGCGGCCGCCTTCACCGCGCGGATGGCCGGCGGACTCATCGCCTCGCCGACGTTCAGCACCCCCTCGACGAACCGGATCGCCTCGCTGCGCCCAAGGCGAAGCGTGCCGATCGTCAGCGGCGCTTCACGGATTGCATCGACGGGGCACACCAACTCGCATCCGCCGCAGGAATGGCAAAGCTCGGCGAACACGAGAGTCTCGTTTGGCAGGCAGGCCACCGCCCCGTAACGACAAATCTTTGCGCACGCCCCGCAATGCGTACACAATCGAGGCTCGACCGTGGGCACGAGTTTTTCGATTGGACGCTCTTCCTCGATCGCGGGTTTGAGGAAGATATGTCCGTTCGGTTCTTCCACGTCGCAATCGAGATATGCCGTCGGGCGTCCGGCCCGCGCGGCCATCTGCGCCAAGTTGGTCGCCACGGTGGTTTTGCCCGTGCCCCCTTTGCCGCTAGCAATTGCGATTTTCATTTACCGATAATCCTCTCGGAAGTTCCTTGGTGGGACTGCGGTCGGGTGGCACGGGCATCTTGCCCGTGAACCGGCCAGCACTGGCGAAACGCCAGTGCCACCCCCGCGCCGAGTTAGTATCTGTTGCGGAAAACCTTTGGAACGGATGCCACGGGTAAGCAAAGCTTACCCGTGAACCGGAAAACGTGGAGACTCCACACGGGTAAGCTTCGCTTACCCGTGGCACCCACCCCCACGCCGAATTAGCCTTGCGCCTGCGACTGTTTTTCCAACTGGTCGATCCGGTTTTTGATCTCTTCCAGGGCGCCGGCGAGGGCATCGAGTCCCTGCGTTTGAGCGACTGGCGGAGCAGCAGGCTGCTGGGACGCGCCGCGGAACCAGTTCCGCCAACCTTGTCCGCCGCCGCCACGGCCTCGGCCGAAACCTCCGCCGCCGCCGCCGAATCCGCGGTTCATGAAACCCGGCGCCGGCGATCCGGCGCAATATCCGGCCCCACGACCGGTCATCGGACCCATTCCCATCGGTCCGGTTCTATCTCCACCTGGCATGATTGTTTCTCCTTCTTTCAATGTTGAGTGAGTTTAGCGGCCGTTGGGGTGGTAGTTGAACTGCCACCCCAACAGAAATGTCCCAAAAACGTTCCTACCAATGTCCTTGGACGTCGGCCTTCGCGGCCGATTCGAGGCGTCCGGCCTGGAACTGTTCGATCGCCTCTTTCACCGTTCCGCTGGCGCCCGTGTGGATGGCGATGTTGGCGGCCGTCAAGGTGGCGAACGCCTTCGGGCCGACGTGGCCGGTCAGCACTGTCTCGGCGCCCAGTTGGGCAACCGACTGTGCCGCTTGGATGCCTGCTCCTTGCGCGGCGTTGAGGTTTTGCGAGTTGTCGTGCGCTTGGTGCTGGCCGGTATCGGTATCGACCAACACAAAATACTTTGCCCTGCCGAACCGCGGATCGACGGGGCTTTCCATTTCAGCGCCTTGGGCGGTAACAACGATCTTCATTTGCAACTCCTGTCATTATTAAAATTGGCGTCCGCCGCGTCGGCAACGGCCGCGACCCCGTCCGCGCCGGCAACAGCCGGGCATGGCGAACCGTTCGCTTTCGAGCGTGCCGGCGCGAAACGCTTGCAGCACTTCCTCCACCTCTCCGCAGACCTGTGAAGTCACCTGAATCTTGTGTGCCGCCAGCAGGTTTTCCAGCGGCTGCGAGACGGCGCAACAGATCAACGTGTGTACGCCCCACTCGGCCAATCGCGCGGCGCGGCGTTCCGGCAATTCTTCGGCCAACACCTCCTCGCGTCGAGACCGTTCGCCGACATCGTCCCATTCGACCAGCAAGACTTGCCCGGCCACGTCGAACACCGGCGAGACCCGGCCTTGCCAAAATGGAATGGCGATAATCATGGCATTCTTATACAGCGTTTTTTATGCCAAATAAGAAACGAAGAGCCGGGGCTTGCGCAACATCAACCTACGTAAGCGTTTACGACGATTGCCGCCAAGAGGAAGCGATTTGGATACATTGCATTATGCAACACCTCGGGCATGCGATCATTGCATTATGCGACGCATGGTTCCTCGCCAAAACAGCAGGAATTAGGATCGTCACTTTTCGGGTTTTAGCCCGTGGCGTCTCAGCAAGGCGTGAAAATTGGTCCGCTGCATCCCCACGCTTTCGGCCGCCTGGGTAACGCTCTGTCCGCAGCGATCCAGGGCGGCCGTCAGAAACCGTTGCTCCAGATCGTCGCCGACCCTTTTTTTCAGATTCTTCAACTCGTCCCAGGTGCGAGGCGTGTTGTCGCCGGCGGGGGCCTTCGCGTCTCGCACCTCCCAAGGCAAACAAGACGTCTCGATCCTCGATCCGCCGTAAAGAACGGCCACCCGTTCGACGATGTTCCGCAGTTCTCGGACGTTGCCCGGCCATGTGTGCAGTTCCATTTGGCGGATTGCTTCGGGCGAGAAGCCCGCGATATCGACCCCCATCTGCTCCGAGAACCGCCTCAGGAACTCGCCGGCCAACAAGTGGATGTCGCTGGAGCGGTCGCGCAGCGGGGGGATCGCGACGGGCACGACATTCAAGCGATAGTATAGGTCGGCGCGGAACGCGCCATCGTTGACCAACTCGGCCAGACTGCGATTGCTGGTGGCGATTAGCCGGATGTCTACCTCGCGTTCGGCGGTGTCGCCGACTTTTCGGACGCGGCGTGTTTCCAGCACGCGGAGCAGCTTGCTTTGCGTCTCCATGCTCAGGTTGGCCACCTCGTCGAGAAACAGGGTGCCCTGGTCGGCGGCCTCGAAAAGCCCCATCTTCGTGGCGATCGCGCCGGAAAACGATCCCTTGACGTGGCCGAACAACTCACTCTCCAGCAGCGTCGGCGCCAGCGCGGTGCAGTCGCAGGCCAACAGGGGGCAATCGCGGCGGGGGCTGTGGCGATGGATTGCGCGGGCCACCATCTCCTTGCCCGTACCGCTCTCGCCGGTCAACAGCACGGTGCTGTCGGTCGGGGCAATCCGCTGAATCAGAGCGAACAGTTCGCGCATCGCGGGGCACTGCCCGATCATCCCCTCGAATCCCGGTGGCGCCATGACTTTCTCCCGGCCGTGTTCAGACCGCTTTCGACTCTCGGATAATCAATGATTGCTCACAACACAACTTTACCGACACTCAACCATTAGAAGCTATCCCTTCTCCGCGGGCAACGTGATGATAAACGTGGTCCCTTTTCCCACCGCGCTCTCGACCTCCAACGTTCCGCCGTGCTGTTGAACGATTCCGTAGGTGACGCTCAGCCCCAGGCCGGTCCCCTTGCCCACCGCCTTGGTGGTGAAGAACGGCTCGAAGATTTTGTCGAGGTGTTCGGGCTTGATGCCGCAGCCGGTGTCGGTCACTTCGACGATGACCCGATCATCCGCGCCGGAGGTGGCGATCATCAGCGTGCCGCCTTCGTCGGACATCGCCTCGCAGGCGTTCAGCGAGAGGTTTACCAGCACCTGCTGAAGCTGGTTCCGGTCGCCGTTGACCGGCGATAGGTTGTCGGCCAGCGCCTTGACGAGGTTGACCTGCTGAAACGCCTCGCGTTTACCCAGTAGTTGCATGGTCCGACGGACAACGTCGTTTACGTTCATGGAGACCTTGAGCGAGGGTGTTTCGCGGGCGTAATCGAGCAGGCCGCGTACGATCTCCCGCGCCCGCTTGGTCTCGCGGATGATAACTTCCAAGTCCTCGCGGTCTTGGTCGTCCATGTTCTCCTTTTCGCGCATCAAGTCGGAGAAAGCCAGCACGCCGGTCAGCGGGTTGTTGATTTCGTGGGCCACTCCGGCGGCCAGCCGGCCGACCGAGGCCAACTGCTCGCTACGGCGGATTTGCTGGCGGGTGGCCTGGGTGAGCAGTTCCGAGCGTTCGGCAACGGCCTGGGCCATGCTGTCCACGGCGCGACAGAGCGCGCCCATCTCGCCCGCCGGCCGGATACCCACCCGCGCGGTCATGTCGCCGCCGATGACCTTCTGCGCCATACCCACCACCGAGCGGATGGGGCGCAGCACGCGCTCGTTGACCAACAGCAGCATCACCAGGCTGGCCAATGTCGCGCCGCCGACCAGCGCCAGGAAAACGGCGCTGATGACCGTTAGCTGGTGTGCGAACGGCGCCTGCAACAGTCCCACGTAAAGCGCGCCGATGATCTTGCCGGCCGGATCGTGGATCGGTTCGTAGGCCGTGATGTACCAATCGTTGACCACGAACGCCGGGGCGGCCCAAACCTCGTCGTGTTCCAGCACCGCTTCGGAAACCGCTTCGCTCAACTGGGTGCCGACCGCTCGCTCGCCGTCCTTGCGTGTGACGTTCGTCGAGACGCGCAGGTCGCCCATGAAAATGGTCACCGTGCCGATTTCCTTGTCCTTGTAGACTTCGCCCCGGAAGACCTGCTCCTTGAGTGCGTCGACGATCTCATAGCGGCGGTTGAGCAGGTCGCCGCCGTAAAGAATCGCCGCCATGCGTCCTTGTTCGTCTAGCACTGGCACGGCCGCGGCGGTCACCATTCCCGCGGTGCTAAGCAAGTCGGAAGTAGGCCGGGCGGCCTCGGTCGGAACTGTCGTTATCAAGGCCCGTTCGGCCAACCGAGGCCCCGCGGCCAACAACCGTTCTCGCGAGAGCACGACGGTCCCTTCGACCGATTTTCGCTGTCGAAGCACTTCTGCCACCAGCGGGTCGGCGGAAAGGTCGTCGCCTGTTTGCTCGCTACCCGACCGGCAGATCACTCTGCCCGTGGCGTCCAGCAGCGTGGCGAAGTCCATTGTTTTCGACTTACCCAACTCGCGGAGCATTGATTTCAGGGCCACCCGGTCGTCTGCCCGCACGGCGGCGGCCAGTGCTTTGTCGCGGGCGGTGGCTTGCAGGTAGGCGCCGATAATCTCGACGTGGTTGTCGTAAGCGGCCCGGGCCGAATTCAAGTTTCGCCGAACCCGCGTCTGCACCTCTCCCATCCAAACTCGCCCCAAGTACTGCAAGGCGATGAACCACAGCAGCGAGTTGGCCACCAGAATGACGGCTATCGCGGCGATTGTCAGCCTAAAGCGGATGCTCATGGCGTCTTTCCCCCGATGCAACGCGGTGATGTTTGGGCGATTAGAAAGTCACGGTTGTCCAAACGGCTCCTCCCGCACAAACACTATGTGCCTGAATTGCATCGCTGAGTCAAGTAAGTCGCGCGATTTCGACCGATTTTTTTGGTTTTTACCCCCTTCTTTACCACCGCTTGACCGCCAAAGATGGTTTTGTTAGGCTCGACGACTCCGTGGACTCTCTGCACGGTGACGTAGCGCACGTGAGGCGCACCAGCCACGGCGAGCGGGTATGCGTCACACGCGCCCTACGAAATTTGGCAAACCGCAAGGAATGGAACCATGTCAAATCCCGCCAAGGCGATGAATTACATTGACGGTGTGTGGTCGTGGCCCGAGGGGGCCGCGGCGATCAAGTCGATCAACCCCGCCGACACCCGCGAGGTGGTCTGCGAAGCTCCCGACTCTTCGGCCGAAGAGTTGGATCGTGCCGTGGCGGCGGCGTCGCGGGCGTTTACGGCCTGGCGGCGCACCCCCCCGCCGACCCGCGCAATAATCCTCCAACGTGCCGGCCAAATTCTCGCCGAGCGAAAGCAGCAGATCGGAGAACTGATTGCCCGAGAGGCCGGAAAACCCCTGGCCGAAGGTTGCGGCGACGTGCAAGAGGCGATCGACATGGCCGAACTGGCCGCCGGCGAAGGCCGCCGACTCTACGGCGACACCGCCCCCAGCGAACTGCCAAACAAAATGTGCCTCACGTTCCGCGAGCCGATCGGCGTCTGCGGACTGATTACCCCCTGGAACTTCCCCGTGGCCATTCCGGCCTGGAAATCGTTCCACGCACTGATCTGCGGCAACACCGTGGTAATCAAGCCGGCTTCCGACACGCCCAACTGCGGCGCCGAGTTCGTCCGGGCACTGGCCGACGCCGGACTGCCGCCCGGGGTCATCAATCTGGTTCAAGGGCGCGGGTCGGTCGTCGGCGAGGCGATGTGCAAAAACCCGCTGATCAGCCTGATTTCCATCACCGGCTCGACCGAGACGGGCAGACACGTCGCCGCCGAATGCGGCCGGACCGGCAAACGAGTCTCGCTCGAATGTGGCGGAAAAAACGCCGAAATCGTCATGGACGACGCCGACTTGGACTTGGCCGTCGAGGGCGCGCTGTGGGGCGCCTTCGGCACCTCGGGACAACGCTGCACGGCAACCAGCCGGCTGATCGTTCACGAAGCGGTCCACGACAAAATGCTCGAAAAGCTCACCGCCCAGGCCGCCAAACTGCGGCTTGGCCCCAGCGTCGAGCCGACGACCGACGTTGGCCCGTTGGTAAACGAGAGTCAGTGCAAAAAGGTGCTGGATTACATTCGCATCGGCAAGGAGGAGGACAAGGCCACGCTGGTCTGCGGCGGCGTTCGGGCGACCGGCGAGAAGCTCGACCACGGTTGGTTCATCGAGCCGACGATTTTTGCCGACGTGACCCGTTCGATGCGGATTTTCCAGGAGGAGATTTTCGGACCTGTGCTGTCGGTCGTCCGCGTCGGCAGTCTGGAAGAGGCCGTCGAGACGCTCAACGATTGCGAGTATGGACTGAGTTCATCAATCTACACCCGCGACGTGAACAAGGCCCTCTGGGCGGTGCGCGAGATCGAGGCCGGCATCGTGTACGTCAACGGTCCGACGATCGGCGCCGAGGTCCACATGCCCTTCGGCGGCGTGAAGGGGACCGGCAACGGCCACCGCGAGGCCGGAAAGGTCGGCCTCGACATCTTCACCGAGTGGAAAACCGTCTACATCGACTACAGCGGAAAACTGCAACGCGCGCAGCTCGACACCGACGAGATTCTGGCAAAATGCGATTGATCGGAACACTTTGTATTTAATGTATTCTACCGATGTGTAGCGGGCGGGCTTGCCCGCCCGCTACACGGATACGAATATTTTTGGGTTGAAAAGGAACCATGACGTGGCAAACGCGAAGTTCGTATTGATTCCCAAGCAGCCGGCGGCGCCGGAGTTGGTGTGTAAAATCCCCGGCCCAAAGGCCCGGAAATTGGTCGCCCGCGATAAGAAGGTGATGAGTCCTTCTTACACCCGAGATTACCCGCTGGTGATTGATAATGCCATCGGCTCGGTGGTCACCGACCCGGACGGCAACCGGTTTCTCGATCTGACCGCCGGCATCGCGGTCACCGCCGCCGGTCATTCACATCCCTACGTGGTTCGGGCCATCCGCGATCAGATTGCCCGCTTTCTGCACATGTCGGGGACCGATTTCTACTACGACCAAGAGATTATGCTTGCCGAGCGGTTGGCCAAATTGACGCCGATGTCGGGCCGCAATCGAATTTTTTTCACCAACTCGGGCGCCGAGGCGATCGAGGCGGCCTTCAAGCTCACCCGGCACCAGACCGGCCGGCAACACGTCATCTCCTTCTGGGGCGCCTTCCACGGGCGCACCTTCGGCGCTATGTCGCTCTCGGGCAGCAAGGCGATACACCGCAAGCGGTTCCTGCCGGTGGTGCCACAGATTACCCATGTTACGTATCCCGATCCGTTTCGACCAATCGAACTGCGTGGGTCGGGGTCGATCGTCGATTTTACGATCAACGAGATCGAGCACACGGTTTTTCGCCGTGAGGTCGAGCCGGACGAAGTGGCGGCGATTTTCGTCGAGGCGATCCAGGGCGAGGGGGGATACGTTGTTCCTCCGCCAGACTTCCTCCCAAAACTCCGCGATCTTTGCGACCGCCACGGCATCCTGATGGTCTGCGACGAGGTGCAGAGCGGCATGGGCCGGACGGGCAAGATGTGGGCCGTCCAGCACGTCGGTGTTCAGCCGGACATTGTCGTCTCGGCCAAGGGCATCGCCAGCGGTATGCCCTTGGGGGCCATCATCGCGCGGGAAGAGATCATGAACTGGCCCCCCGGCTCGCACGCCTCGACATACGGCGGCAACCCGGTCGCCTGCGCCGCCTCGCTGGCCACGCTCGACCTGCTCGAAGGCGGGCTGATAGACAACGCAAAAGTCGTCGGCGCGCACCTGACCGAACGATTGCAGGCGGTTAAAGAAGAGTTTCCGGCCATCGGCGACGTTCGCGGCGTGGGCCTGATGGTCGCCGCCGATTTTGTGACCGATCCGAAGAGTCGTTGCTATGACGCGGAGACGCGAAACCGCGTCGTCCAGGAATGTTTTCGCCGCGGGGTGCTGGTGCTCGGATGTGGCGAGAGCGCGGTCCGCTTCTGTCCCGCGCTGACGATTTCCAAAAAACAGATCGACGTGGCGGTCGGTATTTTCCGCGATGCGGTGGCGACGGTTGTAAAAAAATCATAAAGCCGCGATGCGTCGGTCGCGCCCCGAAAGGAACCCATGAGCAAACCGACAATCGTCGTAATGCCCGGCGACGGCATCGGCAAAATCGTGCTGCCCGAGGCGCTGCGGGTGCTGGAGGCCGCCGGATTTCAGGCGGATTACGTGCCGGCCGACATCGGCTGGGATTTTTGGATCAGCGAGGGCAACGCGCTGCCGGATCGGACGATCGACCTGCTCCGCGAGCACAAGCTCGGGCTGTTCGGGGCAATCACCTCGAAGCCGAAGCAGGCGGCCAGTGCGGAACTATCGCCCGACTTGCAGGGGAAGGGGCACGTCTATTACAGCCCCATCGTGCGGATGCGGCAATTGTTCGACCTGGATATTTGCATCCGTCCATGCCGGTCGTTTTCCGGCAACCCGCTGAACTTCATCCGCCAAACGCCGGACGGCTTCGAGGAGCCGAAAATCGACGCGGTCATCTTCCGGCAAAATACCGAGGGGCTTTACTCGGGCGTCGAATGGACCGACCCGCCCAAGCACGTCCGCGACGCGCTCGAAACGCACCCGAAGATGAAAAACTTCGCCCAGGTCGCCGGTTCCGACTTGGCCGTCTCGTGCCGCATACTCAGCCGGCCGGCCTGTCGGCGGATCATCCGCGCGGCCTTCGACTACGCCAAGAAGTTCGGCTACCGCTCGGTCACCGTCTGCGAGAAGCCAAACGTGATCCGCGAGACCTCGGGCATGGTCGAGGTTGAGGCCGAGTCGATCGCCGCCGAACATCCCGACATTGCCCTGCGATCGACGAACATCGATGCCCAAATGATGTGGCTCACCAAAAACCCGGAAGACTACGGTGTGCTGGTGGCCACGAACATGTTCGCCGACATCATCTCCGATGGTTTCGCCGGACTGGTGGGCGGGTTGGGATTCGCCGCCAGCGCGAACATCGGCCGCGAGGTCGCCGTCTTCGAGCCGACGCACGGCTCCGCACCGAAATACGCCGCCCTGGAGCCGTCGATCGTCAACCCGATCGCCATGATCCTGGCCGCCTGCATGATGCTCGACCACGTCGGCCACTCGCCGACTGCCGACCGCATTCGCGCGGCCATCGCCAAGGTGGTGGCCGAGGGCGAGGTGTGCGCCTACGACATGCTCCGACTGGCCGGCGGTCCGGGCGTACTGAGCCGCGGCGCGGCCGCCACCAGACAATTGACCGACGCAATTATCGCCGCGCTGTAAACAGAAAAAGTAGGGTGGGACAAGCGTAGCGAAGTCCCACCATGTTTTCACCGATGATTGGTGGGACTTCGCTACGCTTGTCCCACCCTACAACGGCAACTCCAATGAAAAAAACTACCATCTTGCGACAAGCGATCATGGCCCGACGGGCCGTCGTGGTCCCAGGCGCTCACGACGCCCTGAGCGCGAAAGTCATCGAGCGGTGCGGCTTCGAGGCCATCCAGGTTTCCGGCTACGGGCTGGCCGCGAGCCTGCTCGGAAAGCCGGACGTCGGTCTGGTGCAGATGAAGGACGTGTTGGACATGACCTGGAACATCGTGCAGGCCGTCGATATTCCGGTCATGGCCGACGTGGACACCGGCGGCGGCAACGCCGTAAACGCCGCCTGGATCGCCGAACGCCTGATCCAAATGGGCACCGCCGGAATGAACATCGAGGATCAGGTGTTTCCCAAGCGCTGCGGCCACATGTCGGGCAAGGAAGTCATCTCGGCCGAGGAAATGGCCGGCAAACTGCGGGCCTGCTCCGACGTGAGAAACCGGCTCGACAAGGATTTTATTATCAACGCCAGGACCGACGTCTTTGTCGCCCAGGGCATCGAAGAAGCCATTAAACGCTGCAATATGTACCTCGAAGCCGGCGCCGATCTGGCCTTTATCGACGGCATCCGCACCCGCGCGGACGTTGGAAAAGCCGTCGCCGAAGTCGGCGGCCCGCTGTCGGTCAACCTGATGGACGCCATCTCCGGCATGAAAACCGAACTGATTCCCATTCCCGATCTGGCGAAGCTGGGCGTCGGCCGGGTGTCGATCCCGGTGGCCTCCTGCATGGTCGCTCACAAGGCGCTGATGGATTTCTTCACGGCCCTGAAGGCCGCGCCGGCCGGCATTTTGCCCGGCCAGACAAAGTGGGTTGCCGGGTTCGAAGAGTTCACCGATTTCGTCGGCCTGAAAGAGTATAAGAAGCTGGAAGACGAATATCTCCCACGCGAGAGAATGGCAGAAAAATACGGCGATACGAAGAAGATCGTCGAGTAGCGATAACCCTCGTTCCCATGCTCCGCATGGGAACGCACTACCCGGACGCTCCGCGTCCGTCGGGTATTCGCACATTATCCCCGCTTGGCTCGCAACGCGAATTGAGCTATATTTTCCGGCATGGTAGACACCCCCACACCGCCGCGCCGCCGCTGGTTTCAAGATAATCCCCACGCGATTATTTGGATCGGTTTGATCTTATTGATCTTCGGCGGAATAGCTGCTTTGGCGACATTGCTACAGCCCGCGATCCAGCAGCGCTCGGCGAGGCTAAGAATCGAAGCGGATGGCGGAGAGGTTGCATATGAGAACTACAGCTCTGCCCATCCCGACTATCCCTTTCGGTCTGCGGGAAATGACATTGAGATCGATTTTTTGACAGTTGCTCGCGGGGCTGCAATCAAGTCAGATGCCTCGGCGCAAGCGATACGCGATCTTCCAGGACTCACCAATCTGTGGTTTGATGGTTCCCAGGTAACCGACAATGCAATGGGACATCTGGAAGCATGTTCGCAATTAATACAGTATTTCTACACCAGCAATACCCAAATTTCTGCCGCTGGGGCGAATCATCTCAAGAATATGCCATGTTTAACAAACTTGCGACTTAACGGTGGGAATATCAACGACGAGTGGTTGGAGCAACTTGCAAGGAATGAGCAACTTCAACTGTTGCACTCCTTAAATCTCTCTGATAGTCGTGTCACCGACGAGGGTGTACAACTTCTAAAGACGTCTGTCCACCTTTCATTATTAGACTTGTCCAATACTAATATTTCCGATGCTAGCTTGGAATACCTCAAGGAATTAACAAAATTATCGGAACTGAAACTCAGCAATACCAAAATATCTGATGTCGGGTTGGAATCTCTTGAAGAGTTAAACCAACTTCAGCACTTGCTCATCAACAATACATTGATTACTGATTCGGGATTGGAATATCTCGCGGGATTTCATCAGCTTAGGTTTTTGAATATCGACGACACCAAGGTTACGCGCGAAGGCGTCGAGAGGTTCAAAAAGGCGTTGCCGGAATGCAATCTGTATTGGAAATCTCTTAAACAATGACGGAGAGAGCGATAAGTAGGTCAGGCTTGCCTGACTTACGAGGTGTGCGCCAGCGGACGCGGAGCGTCCGGGCAGTGCGTTCCCATGCGGAGCGTGGGAACGAGATTTGCATATTATCCCCGCTTGGCTCGCAACGCGAATTGAGCTATATTTCCCGGCATGGTAGACATCCCCACACCGCCGCGCCGCCGCTGGTTTCAAGATAATCCCCATGCGATTATTTGGATCGGTTTGATATTATTGATCTTCGGCGGAATAGCTGCTTTGGCGACCTGGCTACAGCCCGCGCTCCGGCAGCGCTCGGCCAGACGGACAATCGAAGCGGCCGGTGGTAGTATTTCTTACGCATACGGAGTATGTCCCCCTTTCCGTTGTACCGGCCCGGAGTGGGTGCGAAATCTTTTCGGCGACGATTTTGTATCAGATATCGTTTGGGCCACAGTCGAGACCGACGCCTCTGCGCAAGCGATTTGCAGTTTTCCCAAACTGACGAGACTGACTATGATTGATTCACAAGTGACTGACACCGCGATGGAGTATGTTGAGGGGTGCCCGCTACTCGAATCAGTTTTCCTCTACCACACACGCGTCTCCGTATCCGGCCTGCATCACCTTAAGAAGCTCTCTTGCCTGACAAGTTTGCAACTTGTCGGCGAGAATGTCACCGACGAGTGGCTGGAACTTCTCGCCAAGAACGGACAACTTCAGAGGATGCAACATCTTGACATTTCAAGTAGCAAGATTACCGACAAGGGATTAAAACTAATCAGGATGTCGCCTCACATCCGATGGTTGTACCTACACCATACAAACGTGACCGACGCCGGATTGGAAAGTATCAAGGGATTGAGTGAGCTTCAGACGTTGTACCTTGACGATACCAAGGTGACCGACGCGGGAATGGAAATCATCAAGGGATTGAGCAAGCTTGAGACGTTGCAACTTGACGACACCAAGGTAACCGACGCGGGAATTGAGCAGCTTCGAGGATTGACAAACCTCTATAGCTTGGGCCTCGATGGCACACAACTGACGGATGCCGGCATAAAACATCTCATAGGGTTGAGCCAACTTCAGTCCTTGGACATCAGCGACACAATGATCACCGACGCGGGAATCGAGCAGCTTCGGAAATTGACCAACCTCGGACTCTTGAGTCTCGAAGGCACAAAACTGACGGATGCCGGCCTGGAACATCTCAAAGGGTTGAAACAACTTCGGTATTTGAACATCAGCAATACAATGATTACCGATGCAGGATTGGAACATCTCGCGGGATTGCATCAGCTTGAGTTTTTGAAGATCGACAACACCAAGGTTACGCGCGAAGGCGTCGAGAGGCTGGAAAACAAGTTGCCGGATTGCTCGATTGACTAATAATCTCAGAGACAACATTTGGAAGAGCCATCCATAAGCGTGGCGTAGTTGCTCTACTGAACGGCGGAACGAGGAGTGATGATAATATTATGGGCAAAACCTTCGCCGAAAAAATCCTCGCCCGGAAATCGGGCCGTGATGCGGTGCGGCCGGGAGAAATCGTCACCGTCCGGCCGGACCATCTACTCTCGCACGACAACACGGCGGCCATCGTGGGAAAAATCGAGGCCGACCTGACCGAGTTCGGTCCGGCGCGGAAGGACATGCACGTAGTGGTGCTCGACCACGTCGTGCCCGCCGCCTCGGAAAAGGACGCAGAAAACCACAAGGCCATCCGCCTGTACGTCCAGCGGTACGGCGTCGAGAACTTTTTCGACGTCGGCGTGGGCGTCTGCCATCAGGTAATGGTCGAGAAGGGGCTTGCGTTGCCCGGCGATCTGATCGTCGGCAGCGACTCGCACACCTGCATGTACGGTGCCCTGGGGGCGTTTGCCACCGGAATCGACCGCACCGAGGCGGCCGCCTTGATCCTGACCGGCGAGACGTGGCTAAAGGTGCCAGAGAGCATTCGCATCGATCTTAGCGGCGGTCTTTCGTCGGGCGTTACGGCCAAGGATCTGATTCTTTCGATCATCGGCCGGCTCGGCGCCGACGGGGCCAATTACCAGTGCGTCGAGTTCCACGGCGCCGCCGGGCTGTCGATCGACGAGCGGTTGACCGTTGCCAACATGGGCATCGAGATGGGGGCCAAGGCCGCCGCGTTCGAGGTCGATGCCCGCACTGTGGAATACCTCGACTCGATCGGCATCCAGCGCGACGGCTACGAGCCGGTTTGGGCAGACGCGGACGCCGAATACTCGCGCCGATTGGAGTTTGACCTCTCGACGCTTGGCCCGGTGGTGGCTAAACCGCATACGGTGGACAACGTCGTTTCCGTCGAAGAAGTCGAGGGGACGCCCGTCGATCAGTGCGTCTTGGGTACTTGCACCAACGGCCGAGCGAGCGATTTCGAGCTTGCCGCGTCTATCCTCAAGGGGAAGCAAATCGCCTCGGGCACGCGGTTGCTGCTGTTGCCGGCATCGCGTGAAATCCTGCGCCGGGCAATCGCCTCCGGCGCGATCGACGCGCTGCTGGCTGCCGGCGGCACACTGCTTCCGACCGGCTGCGGCCCCTGTCTCGGCGCTCATCAGGGCGTGTTGGCCGTCGGCGAGCGGTGTCTTTCCACGTCCAATCGAAACTTCCGAGGCCGGATGGGCTGTGCGAAGGCGGAAATCTTCCTGGCAAGCCCCGCAACCGTCGCCGCCTCGGCGTTGCATGGAAAAATCAGCGATCCCCGCAAGGAGATCATGCAATGAGCAAAGTCTGGCACTACGGCGACGACATCAACACCGACATGCTCTTTCCGGGCAAGTACACTTACTCTTGCTCGACGACGGAGCAGATACTGCCGCACCTGCTGGAAGACCTCGACCCGGGTTTCGCGGCGGGCGTCCGGCCCGGCGACTTTCTGCTGGCCGGTAAGAACTTCGGCTGCGGCAGCTCGCGCGAGCAGCCGGCGTTGGGCCTGAAAGCGGCCGGCATCGAGGCCGTCGTGGCAAAAAGCTACGCGAGGATATTCTACCGTGCCGCCGTGAATCAAGGACTACTGCTGATCGAGTGTCCCGAGGCGGTCGAGGCATACAAGGGGGGAGACGAGGTGCGTTTGGACGCGACGGTCGGAACGATCAGCGTCGGCGGCAAAAAGTTTTCGTTTCCGAGTTTGCCCGAGGCGATTCTCGCCATCCGCGACGCCGGCGGGCTACTTCCATACTCGCGGGCCAAGTTGCGTAATCGGGCGTAATCCCCCGCTGATGTCGCACGTTTAGCAGCCGCCGGTACTGACTGGGTGGCACGTCCCTGAGCGCAGTGAAGGGCGTGGGAGACGTCCGAACCACGCCCTTCACTGCGCTCAGGGACGTGCCACCCTGCCGTATTCGCCCCCTCCGATTGACGAAC
>CBDAFL010000064.1:0-2743 GCA_965195225.1 uncultured Thermoguttaceae bacterium | reverse complement strand
CACCGAGCTCTACACTCTTCCCCCACACGACGCTCTTCCGATCTCGTGCAAACTCGCAGCGGTAATAGACCGCCCATATCCACATTGGACCGGCAGCGAGTGCTTGGAAAGCAAAAGCACCAAATGTTTGGGTTCAAAGACAACTTGGTCAATAGTAACGCAACCACCCTGGATTTGTTGATGTGTCGAAAGGATCGAACCTACGAAGGGCTGCAATTTCTGTAATGGAGTCTGAAAAGTATGCTGAAACTGCTGTGGGATTTCGCGAAATTGTTGCAAAAATATTGGGTTGTCAGAAACCGTCATATGATCCTCCATAAGCATTATTTACAGTTCGATTGTGGGTATAGTCTAAAGAATTCGAGACATTTTATACCCTCTTCCGCTGATACTGCACTTTCTGAGAAAACAGAGATAATTGGTATCCACTAAAAAAGGCTCTTCCGTCATGCTGCGGTTTCCAAACAATCCGCACAACGGAGGAGCCAAGGATGGCGAATTCGAAATGTCGTTGGGAAGCTCCGAATCAATGGGACGAGTGGAGCCAGTGGCTCGCCGCCGGGTTGCACGCTCGCAATCGTTGGCGACTGGCGGTGCTGTTGGTTGGTATCTTGTTGGCCAGCGGTCGGCGCACGGTCACTACCTGGCTGCGCGCCGCCGGTGTGAGCGACGACTTCCAAGACTACTATTATCTCCTTATCGGAGTGGGACGCAAGAGCGAATCGATTGCCACCCGGGTGGTAGCTCTTTTGCTGCGGGCGTTGCCCTTGCCAAAGCGGCTGCTGCTGGTGATCGACGACTCGCCTACCAAGCGGTATGGGCCAAAAGTCGAAGGGGCCGACGTCCATCACAACCCGACGCCAGGCCCGGCCGATCAACCGTTCTTGTACGGACATATTTGGGTGACGATCTCGCTGGCACTGCGGCATCCCGAGTGGGGCGCGATTGGTCTGCCACTGCGTGCGATGCTTTATGTTCGCAAGCGAACGATAGCGACGATTCCCAAGGTTCGCGGCTGGCAGCGGTTTGCCACGAAGCTCCAGTTGGCGGCGCGGCTGGTGGAGTGGATCGTTCCGATCCTGAAAAAAGCGGGAAAAACGGTCTGGATCGTCGTCGACGGCGGTTATACCAAGCGGCCATTCTTGCGGCGCGTTTTGAAACTCTTCAGCGTGGTCGTTGTGGGTCGCCTGCGCAAAGACGCGGCCTTGCGCGACTTGCCGCCGAAGCGGAAAAAGGGCCAACATCGAGGTCGCGGCCGGCCGCGCAAGTATGGCAAGAATTGTCTGAGCCTGGCCAAACGCGCCGGGCACAAACGCGGTTGGCAGAGCATTGCATGCATGGTCTACGGCGAAACGACGACCAAGAACTACAAAACCTTTTTGGCGACCTACCCTCCGGTAGGCGGCGTCATTCGCGTCGTACTCGTCAAGGAAGATCATGGTTGGTACGCTTTCTTCTGCACCGATCCGAATGCCAGCGTCAAGGAAATTCTCGAAACGTTTGCCGATCGTGCCACCATCGAACAAGATTTTCACGACGTGAAGGAAGTGTGGGGCAGCGGCCAACAGCAAGTCCGCAACATCTGGAACAACCTGGCAGTGTACAATTTGAATCTCTGGATGCATACGCTGGTCGAACTTTGGTCGTGGAACAAGAGTCACGAGGAACTTTGCGACCGCAGCGACTCGCCGTGGGACGACGCCGAGCGCCGTCCTTCTCATGCCAATCGCCGCAAAGCCTTACGTGAACACATTTTCCGAAACGAATTATCAACGATTACCGACGCATGGTCGTTACCACCAAAAATCATCCAACTGGTCAAAAGCCTCATGGCATTGGCCGCCTAACATGAATCAGTTTTCAGAAAGTGCAGAATCAGTGAGATCCCCTTTTAATCACTCAATGCGGCGTGGGAATCAACTCGGGACCAGGCCGGGGCGGCGCCGGCGCCGGTTGCGTACGCGGGTTGGCCGGCGTCGGGACTGGCTGGCGAAGCGGTTGTGCGTGGCCCGGCTGGTACATATAGTCTCTCGGACCACGAGTAGGAACGAGCGGTTGCGGGACGTAACCGTAGTATGGATAGCCGTACACGGCGACCGGCACTCGCGGCGGCAACGTCGGATAACCGTACCGTAAGAATTGTCGATAAGCCCGACGCGGGTTGTAGGTGTAGCGGTAAGGCACCGCAACGTAACCGTAACCGTAGCCGTAGCCGGCGACCACGGTAGGGGCATAGCTCGGGTAGTACCGTCCGTATGGATGTCGCGCCGAGGCCGAGGCCGTGAGCAGCAAGCACAAAACTAACCCCAGGAGTGGGGCAGCCAAGGTAGTGACTGTTTTTCTCATGATTCGGTCTCCCTACTGTCGTAATTAACGTTTCAATGTGGGAAGAGGTCAGGTCCATGTTTTCGGCCAACCGTTTGTCCGCAATACACGCCTATCGGCCGAAAAATGGACCAGTCCCCGACCCGTGGAAGTGTACTGCGCGGCAAAGACGGCGACAACTATCTATCCCGTGGTAACTCCCAGACTGAGTAAACGGAAACCCTCTGGATGCGAAAATACATCGCTATATCGGAGGGGTTGCTTTGGGCGTAACAATTGCTAGTATACCGGTTAGGCGGGCTTTTCTTTTCTCGCGGGTTGTCCGCAGCGTTGTAGGAGAAACGTGATGTTGGCTATCGCTCACGGTTGCGGGTTTGACGTTCAACGGGGACCGGATTGGCTTATCGTACGGATCAAG
>CBDAFL010000063.1:0-6177 GCA_965195225.1 uncultured Thermoguttaceae bacterium | reverse complement strand
GGGACGTGCCACCCAACACAGAGTCGAAAACCGATTGAGCGGCCGGTTGCCGCTATAGTCGGAACAACCGGCACATCTCGTTTCCTTTCCCGCGGTTGCGCAATCAACTTGTAGCCATAAGCTATCTTTGACGGGAAAGTAGTAAGCGGCCCGTGTAGCCGACGCGGCGCTCCCTGTCCATTGGGAAAGGGAACCGATCGACGACTGGATCCGTCTTCTGCGATTCCGAGCCGAACCGCCCCTACGCAATCACCCCAACGATCGAACCGGATAGCTTGCAATGGCCAAATTGACAACGACTCTACGCCCCACCGACCGAAAAGAGAGCAACCTTGAGGAACTCAAGCAGCGCATTCACGGCAAGCTGGTCGACAAGTTGGATTTGTCGCGGATCGGCGAGTTGGACGGCGACACTCTGCGCCGCGAAATCCGTCTGGTCGTCGAACACCTCTGCGACACCGAAGACACGCTGCTGAACCGCGGCGAGCGCGACAGGTTGGTCGGCGAGGTGCTCGACGAAACCTTTGGCCTCGGCCCTCTGGAGATGTTGCTGAATGACCCCACGATCAGCGACATCCTCATCAACGGTCCAAAGAACATTTACTGCGAGCGTCGCGGCAAGGTCGAAAAGACCAGCGTCGTCTTCCGCGACAACAAACACCTGATGCAGATCATCGACCGCATCATCTCGAAGGTTGGCCGACGGGTGGACGAGACCTGCCCGATGGTTGACGCCCGAATGATGGACGGTTCCCGCTTCAACGCAATCATTCCGCCGTTGGCGCTCGACGGGGCTTGCGTCTCCATTCGACGCTTTGGGGCCAATCCGCTGAAGCTGGAGGATCTGCTCAATTTCAAGGCCTTCACTCCCGAGATGGTGATGCTCCTGGAAGGGGCGATCAAGGCCCGGCTGAACGTACTCATCTCCGGCGGCACCGGCTCCGGCAAGACCACGCTGTTGAACACGTTGTCGAGTTTTATCTCCAACACGGACCGCATCGTCACCATCGAGGACGCCGCGGAGTTGCAATTGCAGCAGGACCACGTGGTACGGCTCGAGACCCGGCCGCCGAACATCGAGGGCAAGGGAACGGTGAACGCCACCGATCTGGTGCGAAACGCCTTGCGTATGCGTCCCGAGCGGATCGTCATCGGCGAGTGCCGCGGGGCCGAGGCCCTGGACATGCTCCAGGCAATGAACACCGGGCACGAAGGCTCGATGACCACGCTGCACGCCAACACCCCCCGCGACGCGCTCAGCCGGCTGGAAACCATGATCATGATGGCCGGATTCGAGTTGCCGCTGAAGGCCATGCGCTCGCAAATCTCAAGCGCCATAGACCTCGTGGTCCAGGTCAGCCGGCTGCAAGGCGGCGCGCGGAAGGTCACCTGCATCACCGAGATCGTTGGTATGGAGCAGGACACCATCATTTTGCAAGACATCTACCGTTTCAACAAGGAGGGCGTCGACGAAAACGGCCGGGCCTACGGCAAGTTCGTCGCCACCGGAATCCGTCCGGTGTTCATGTCCCGGTTGGAATCGGCGGGTGTGCGTCTGCCGTCGAGCGCATTCCGCGAACGAGTCATGATGGAGGACTGAACCAGTGGATCCCGTTCTAATCGCCGCCTTGGCGTTCATCGGAGTCGCCGCGATCGTAGGCGGCACGGTGCTGTTGTGGCGCGACAAGCCGGCCAGCAAAATCGAGGGCCGTCTCGACCTGCTGACCGGCGCCAACACCCCCGCCGCCGCCAAGGCGGGATTGACGAATGGAGCCAGCATCCTCATGCAGCCGCTGGACGACAGGCCGGGCATAGTCGAAACGTTCATGGAGCAGTTCGGCAACATCAACCTCTTGTTCGAGCAGGCCGACACAAACCTGACGATAGTAAAACTGTTGGTGGTTTCGGCGGTGATCGCGCTGCTGGGAATCAGCCTCGGCGTGGTGGTCCACATCCACGCCGTCCTGCTGCCGTTGGTCGGGGTGCTGATGGGGCTGCTGCCGCCGGCCTGGCTGCTCTGGCGCCGTAAGCGGCGGCTGAAAACCTTCGCCTCGCAATTACCCGACGCCTTGGAAATGATCTCCCGCACGCTCCGCGCCGGACAGAGTCTGGGCTTCGGCTTCAACATGGTCTCCACGGAAATGCCGTTGCCGATAAGCAAGGAGTTCGGCCGCGTGTTCGAGGAACAAAACCTCGGCATCCCGATTGACGAAACCCTCCGCGACATGACCGAACGGATCCCCAACCTCGACCTGAAGTTTTTCGTCACGGCGTTGATCCTCCAGCGGCAAACCGGTGGCGACCTGGCCGAAATCCTCGACAAAATCGGATCACTGATCCGAGACCGCTTCCGTATATGGGGACAGGTCCAGGCGTTGACGGGCGAAGGACGCCTCTCGGGCGTAGTCCTGCTGGCGCTCCCCTTCGTGCTGTTGATCGCCGTGTATCAACTGAACCCCGACTACATAATGGTGCTGTTCAACGATCCGTTGGGTACGAAAATGTTGGCCGTGGGGGCCCTCATGCAGGTCGTCGGAGCGCTGGTTATCCGCAAGATCGTCAACATCAAGGTATAAAACCGCGACCACATACACGCCGGAAAAATAATCCCTGTTGGTGCGGCAGTTGTACTGCCGCACCAGCGAATCGGGGTGGCAGTACAACTGCCGCACCAACATTGGAAAACGCGGCCGGTGGCCACGCCGGAACAAAAAACCATGATCTTCGCAGAGAGTCTGATTGATTTAGAGAGTTTGGTGCCGTTGGCGTTGTTCATCGCCTTCGCCGCGCTGGCGTGGTGGGGGCTGAACTTCATGGCCGCGGGAAAAACTCGTGCCGTCGAACGCCTGGATGAATTGAAAGACCCCGGCAAACGCCGCAAGGCGGCCGCGGAAAGCGTGCTGAAGCAGACCGACACCTTCACGAAAATGTTGGAGCGGGCCTCGCCCTCCCTGGCAAAGCCCTTGCAGCCGAAAAACGAGGCGGAACTCGGAAAACTAAGGACCAAACTCGCCAACGCCGGGTTCCGAAGCGAAGCGGCCGGAAGCATCTTCCTGGGATTTAAACTTGCCGGACTCGTGGCCGGCCTGCTGCTCGGAGGCGGGACCATAACCTCTTTTCAGGGAGTCAACCGAAGCTCGTTGATCTGGTCCATCGGCTTGGCGGGATTGTTTTTCTACCTCCCCGATCTGATCGTCAAATACCTCGGCAGCCGCCGAAAGCAGGCGATCTTCCTGGCACTGCCCGACGCGCTGGACCTGATGGTGGTTTGCGTTGAGGCCGGCTTGGGGCTCGACCAGGCAATGCGGAAAGTGGCCCTTGAAATGAAGAAGTCCTATCGCGTCTTGTCCGATGAGTTCTCGATCAGCAATTTCCAGTTGCAGATGGGCCGTCAACGCGCCGAAGTGCTCCACGAGTTGGGGGTGAGGACCGGCGTCTCGGACCTCCGATCCCTCTCGGCGGTGTTGATCCAGGCCGACCGGTTCGGCAGCAGCATTGCCAAAGCGCTCCGCACCCAAAGCGACTCGATGCGCATCCGGAGGAGTCAGCTCGCCGAAGAGAAGGCGGCGAAAACCGCCGTAAAGTTGATCTTCCCGCTGGTGTTGTTCATCTTTCCGGGCATATTCGTGGTGCTGGTCGGTCCGGCCGCGATCACCATGATCCGCCAGATGTTTCCGATGTTGGGCGGGGGGTGAGCGGCAGGGTGGCACTGGCGTCTCGCCAGTGCTGGCTTTGTCGGAAAAGTCTCGCGGCTGTCTGGCGTCATTCTGAGCGAAGCGAAGAATCTGGGGTAAAGGCCAGAGATCCTTCGCTTTGCTCAGGATGACACTTGGATTATCTGACCGCCGTCTTGCCCGCCATTGTGGTTGTGTTAGGATATTGAACTTGTTTTCTCGACCCCTAGCCTCAATCCATAATGTCCCGCGATCCGTTGCAAAACGTTCGAGACCAATACGACGTCGTCGTGATCGGCGGCGGGTTGGGTGGCATGACCGCCGCCAACATTCTTGCCCGCGCCGGCCGCCGCGTGCTACTGGCCGAGCAACACTTCAAGCTGGGCGGGCTGGCCACCTGGTTTCGACGCGGTGAGCGGATATTCGACGTCTCGCTGCACGGCTTTCCGGTGGGTATGATTAAGAGTTGCCGCCGCTACTGGAGTGCCGAGATCGCCGATTCGATCGTCCAGTTGAAGGACATCCGCTTCGACAACCCGATGTTTTCGCTGGCGACCACCTTCGACCGCGTGGATTTCACCCGGCTGTTGGTCGAGCGGTTCCAAGTCCCGCCGGAAAAGGTCGAAGAGTTTTTCGACGCGGCGCGGAACATGAACTTCTACGGCGATCAGACTCTCACCGTCGGCCAGCTTTTCGAGCGGTTCTTTCCCGGCCGCGAGGACGTGGTCCGGTTGCTGATGGAACCGATCACTTACGCCAACGGCTCGACCTTGGAAGACCCGGCGCTGAGCTACGGAATCGTGTTCTCAAACTTCATGTCGAAGGGGGTCTACACATTCCGCGACGGCACCGAACATCTGATCCGGCTGATGGGGCGGGAACTGAAAAAAAACGGCGTGGACCTGCGGCTGCGATGCCCGGTCGATAATATCCACGTCGATAAAGAAAGAAAGGTCGAGGGCGTAACCATCGCCGGCCGGCGAATCAACACCAGGGCAATCGTCTCCAACGCCAATCTGCTGGGAACGATCTTCAACCTCGTCGGTCCCGAGCACTGGGACGAGGATTTCCTGGAGCAGGCCCGCGCGGTCCGCCTGAACAACTCCAGCACGCAGGTCTACATGGCCCTGAAGCCCGACATGCCCATCGAGCGCGGCCAATGCGGAGACCTGCTGTTCAGCTCGACCGCTCCGACGTTTCGGACCGAATCGCTGTTGAGCCGCGACATCACCAGCCGCACTTATTCGTTCTATTACCCCGACTCCCGGCCGAGCCTCGGGCGTTGTGTGATCGTGGCCAGCACCAACGCCAATTACGACGACTGGGCCGGGCTGTCGAAGGAAGACTATTCGGCCGGCAAGCGAGACCTGATCGAAAACTCGCTGGCGGCCATCGAGAAGTACCTGCCAGACATCCGCGACCGGTTGGACTACGTCGAGGCAGCCACGCCGCTGACGTTCGAGCGATACACGAAACACCTCGGCGGAGCCAGCTTCGGCACGAAATTCGAGGGCCTGGCCATCAGCCGGGCCTTGCCCGAACACGTCGCCGGACTATATCATGCCGGAAGCGTGGGCATTATCATGTCCGGCTGGCTGGGCGCGGTCAACTACGGCGTGATCGTGGCCAACGACGTGGACGCCTTCTTAATGAAGGATGAAGGATGAGGGATGAGGGATTCATTGCACTTTGAGGAAAATTTTGTTCAACGCTTGTGGTTTCGCATCGCATGACCAAACAAGAAATACTCGACGCCATTCCACACCGCGACCCCTTCCTGCTGGTCGACGAGGTGATCGAACGCTCCGACCGGCGGATAGTTGGCGTCAAGACGTTCGACGGCCGGGAATGGTTCTTCGCTGGCCATTACCCCGACTACCCGCTGGTGCCGGGCGTACTGCTGTGCGAGGCGGCGATGCAATGCGGGGCAATCCTGCTGGCGGGGCATTTTAGTATTTCGGCCGACGTGGGCAAGGTGCCCGTGGCTACACGAATAAACAACGTACGCTTCAAACGAATGGTCCGGCCAGGCGAAAAAATCGTCATGGAAGTAGAACTGACCGAGCGGCTGGCAGACGCCTTTTTTCTCAACGCCAAAGTGTCGGTGGACGGACAACCGGCCGTTCGGTTTGAGTTTGCCTGCACGGCGGCGGGGAAATAGTGGGTAGTGGGTAGTGGATAGTGGGTAGTGGGTAGAGAGTGAGCAGCCACGATAGCTCGGCTATCGCGGACGCCTGAGTTTTAGTGATACTGTTATCTGACCACTAACCACTAACCACTGACCGTCGGGTGGCCCCGATAGCTTTGCTATCGGGGCGGCGGAGCCGCAAGAGCTATCGCGGCCACCCGAGTGATACTGTTATCTGACCACTGACCACTAATAACCGCAAGAGGTTTCACGAAGTACGAAATCCCTCTTGTGCCTGCGGCACCCCGATAGCAAAGCTATCGCGGCCACCCGAGTGATACTGTTATCTGACCACTACCCACTACCCACTATCCA
>CBDAFL010000062.1:0-1233 GCA_965195225.1 uncultured Thermoguttaceae bacterium | reverse complement strand
CTAGCAGGCCGCTAAAAAAGTCCGTTTTCCCAGTTTTTCAATTGACTTATCTGGACCAGTGCGTTACAGTGCCGCGCGGGAGATTCGAAGGAGCCTGGCGATGCGCGGACACGTGACGAAGCAGCAGCCCCTGTTCCTGATGCTCGACGTAGAAGCGATGGTGCCAGCCGACCATCCGCTGCGGCCGATCAAACGCCGCTGCGACACGATCCTGGCGGCCATGCGGCGGGACTTCAACGCGGCTTACAGCCGGATGGGCCGGCCGAGCGTCCCGCCGGAGCAGATGCTCAAGGCCTTGGTGCTTCAGGCCCTGTATTCGATCCCCAGCGAGACGAAACTGATGGAGCACATCCGGTTCAACCTCCTGTACCGCTGGTTCCTGGACCTGCCGGGCGACGCCGAGGTCTGGACGCCGGAGGCGTTCAGCATGAACCGGGAGCGGTTCGCCGAGTACCGCCTGGTAGAGAAGTTCTTCGACCGGGTGGTGGCGGAGGGGATCACCGAGGATCTGGTCAGCGCGGAGCATTTCACCGTGGACGGGACGCTGATTCAGTCGTGGGCTTCCTTGAAGAGCCTGGAGCCGCGGACCGACGAGGCGGACCGCCCGCAGCGTCAGGACGACGATCCGGGCAACCCGAACGTGGACTTCCGTGGGCAGAAGCGGTCGAACAAGACGCACGTCTCGCGGACGGACCCGGAGGCGCTTCTGGCCCGCAAGGGCAAGGGCAAAGAGGCGCTTTTGTCCCATTCGGGGCACGTGTTGATGGAGAACCGCCACGGACTGGTGCTGGCGGTGGCGGTGGACGCGGCGGACGGGATGGCGGAGCGTCGGTCGGCGAAGGGGATGCTGAAGCACGTCAGGAAACGGCACCGGCTGAAGCCGGAGACAGTGGGCCTGGACACCGGGTACGACGACGGGGCGTTTCTGGCCGAGTTGGAGAGCGAGCAGGAGGTGGTCCCGCACGTGCCGATCCGGCGCGGGAAGATCGTGGCCACCGATGCGGCGGGCCAGGCGCGGCGTCGGGCCCGTCGGCGACAGAGGAGCCGGGGGTATCGGCTGAGTCAGTGGATTCGCAAACGGGTGGAAGAGATCTTCGGATGGATGAAGACCGTGGCGGGCCTGGCGCGGACGCGGTTCGTCGGCCGTTGGAAGATCTTGCAGGAGTTGCTGGGGGCGGGGGCGGCGTACAACCTGAGATCGGAAGAGCACACGTCTGAACGCCAGTCACATGT
>CBDAFL010000061.1:0-1489 GCA_965195225.1 uncultured Thermoguttaceae bacterium | reverse complement strand
CTAAGAAAGTGTGGATTAACTATTTCCCGATTCTCTTGGGCGGATGGTGTAGTTCAGATTTGAGCAGAAACGGCGTCGTTTGATATTCAGTGATCGCATCTGCGAGTCGCTGATTTTGATGCCTTTTTCGTAGGTTCGCGGATCTACTTCGGCGTCAACGGTCAGGCCGATTTTCGTTGTGGTTCCTCGAATGAACCCAACAATCCGTCGGAGCGACCGAAGCCGGGTATCCAGCCCAGTTTCTGCTGATCTGGCTGAAGACACGGTGCTCGATCGGATTCCACTTGGAAGCACCACTGGGATAGTGGCACACGGTGATCGTCAACCCGGTGTCATCGGCCAGTTTCTGGAGTTCGTACTTCCAGAGTCGCGGCCGGTGCCCGTTGCAGCCGCCTCCGTCGCACTCGATCAAAATGTGTTTTGAATCGGCGTACCGTGAGCTTCCGATCTGCTCCCACCAACGTCGAATGGAGGCCACGGCAAACGCGGCCGTGATCACGCTGATTCCGATCATCACGAAGGCGTGGTTCGTAGCCTGATCAAAAATGCCATACGGAGTCGCCCTGCCTTCCGAGTCGCTGGGGAAGTCGTACATGTTGACTTCCTCTGGATCGACGCACCAGACTTCCCCGGCGTTCTTGAAATTGCCGATCAATTCGTTCTTCTTCGCGTCCACGCTAATGACCGGCGTGCCGTGCCGCCGGTACAGACTCTTGACCCGCTGAATGAAGCGATACTGCCGGTCACGGTGCGGGTGCGGCTTTCCAGCCAATCGCTTGACGTTCGTCCGCAGCGAATAGTCCATTCCTTTGAGCAAGCGACCGACAGTTTTTGCGGAGCATCGTCCCAGCCGTTTCGCCAAGGTTCGCAGGCTGCTGCGTGTGTATTTCGCGTGCCCTTCGGGATCGCCGCCGGTTTCAGGGGCAACCAGTTCCTTGAGGTCCTCCTCTATGGTGGGGTCTTTTTTTTAGTCGGCGGACGTCCCCCACCCGGACGCCTTACGCGACCATCGTCTGGATAATCTCTCAATTCGTTGTCCAGATCGATTCGTCCTTGACGGACCGTTTTCGGATCAAGCTCCGCCAGTTCCGAGACTTGTTTTGTACCACCGTGCCCCAACACTTCCGAGAGCAGCCCGCCAACCCATCGTCGTTGCTGCTCATCAAGTCGCGAAAAGACCAGCGAAACGTGTCCCGTCCACTCCGAACAAGTCAATCCAAGTGTCGCCGTCGTCATGAACAATCCTTCCATGGATCTCAGTTTGTCGTTCAAGCCCAACGTATGTATAACCAAATCCTACAACTCGGGAAATAGAAATTACTCGCTTTCTAAGCGTTTGAGGAATTGGGTCCGCACGCCGCTTAGCGATGGGCCATTGTCCAGATTGATGACGAGTTCCCGGATGTGCGGATAGTGCTCTTTGCGTTCTTCCCACCACTGTTCGAGGCAGTCCGCGATGAAATCGCTCGTCTCGCGTGACTTGCCGAAG
>CBDAFL010000060.1:0-105525 GCA_965195225.1 uncultured Thermoguttaceae bacterium | reverse complement strand
TCGTGTAGTAAAACTGCTCCGGCGGCACGAGGCCGTCATCGCCGAACTTCATCTTCACCGGTTTGGACCAATGCAGGAGATCCGGAGACGTGATTCGGGCAACCAATCGGTAAAATTTTCCAAATGATCTTTCCGGCGGGACGTAGCGGAAATAACAGATGTAGCGTTGTTCCGACTCGGACCAGAAGCATATTTGGCCCGCGTCGAACGAGTTCGGCATTGCGACCGTGAGAACAGGCTCATCGTGGAGAAGCTTCCATTTCAGCCCGTCGGCGGACACCCACACCCATACGTGCTTGAACGGGTCGTTACAAATGTACCTGTGGGGCTTCTCCTTCCAGTTCTTCTCGGGACTGGAATTCACGCTGATCGCCTTGTACCGCTCCGAGGGCGGAACGCCCGCCCTGGTGTCGATGAAGCCAAACCCGGGGAATAGGGCGGAAGCGATCAGTACGCCCTTCTTGCGAAAGACGGTGCTCAGTACGTTGTTCTCGCGTGAGCCGGCGACCTCGACGAGGCCAAGGTTTGGCTTGGTCCAGTGGATGCCGTCGGGGCTTTCGGCGAGGCAGATATGCGACACGTCAACGGCTTTGTTTCTGGCACCGTAGCTCATGCGGTACGTCTGCCCACTCTTGATGACGCTCGCCCCTATGGTAGTGAGTCCCTCCCATGGGCGGTCGCATTTGAGGACCGTCTCCGCCGGCTTTGGCTCGCAGAGCTTCAGACGCGTACCCTCCAGCCGGTCGATCAGGTAGCGATCGACGAAAAGCTCCCGCCGCGAGCCGATGTCTCGGACGGCAGCCTCCTCCGCCTGTCCAACGGCGCCGGCAAGGCCGACGACTAAACCGAATGACATTAGCCCGATCATGAACTTGCTGAAGCGCGACATGGTTGGTTTCTCTTGGTTACAGAACGGAAAGGGGTAGGGTGGGACTTTTCGCAGCGCAGTCCCACCATCTTGCTTGAACGAACCCTTGTGGTGGGACTGCGCTGCGAAAAGTCCCACCCTACATTCCTGACATTCCCCACAAAAAGCGGACGGTAGAAAACGGGTTGGTAGGTAGGGATGCGTACTTGCCCGCACACGGTTGGCTTAGAACTTCTTTCCGTCGATCGCCATGCCGTCCTTGCGGTTTCCAAGGTAACTGTGGACTTCCGGATCGATCGTATAGTTGATCATGTGGATCGAGCCGTCGCACAACGACATATGAAACCCGTTGGAGTGCGCGCTGCCGAACGCGAAGGAATGAAAAAGGCCCGGCGTGTCCTGACGCGGCGTACTATCAAGGACTCCGTCGTTATTGGTCCAACGAGTTGTGTCCCAATCCTCGCCGCAATCCATTACCTGATCGTCGTCGCCCGACATTCCGTCATAGTAATGATCCGGCCAGGCATATTTCTCTCCGATCAAGTATGTGTTACTCGTGCCGTCGGTGATTTCGGCCAACCGCACTTCGCTGTGCAGGTGTATCGCGCCGTTACCGCTCCCTCCCACCAACTGCGACCAGTATGAATCCGTCCAACCGTCGCCTATCGCGAGCGTCTGAGGCCCCCCTGTCGGCGAAGAAGAACCACCACTCCAAGAAAGGGTACCGTTGCTTCCGTGGGAGGCGGCGTAATCGCCGCGGAAAACCAACGACGGCTCCGTCAGGTTGCGGTAATTCACATTGTAAGTGGGATAAAGTCCCGGCGGACGGCGGGTGGGACAGGAAAGCACCGCTAATACCGTAGCTGCCCGTTGCGGAAAGTAGATGGTCTGCTTTTGTGCCGCCGATGCTCCTTGCCCCAAGTTGTACATCGCTTCCTGCTCCATGTAGGGCAAAAGGCTGAAGACCCAGCCGCCGGGCTGTCGATAGCCGAAGCCGCGATCCGGGTCGCCTACCCAGCAGTTTCCCCAGCCGTTCGTGGGCAGGAAGCCGTGGATCTGTTCATGGTTGAGGCATCCCAGGGCGATCTGTTTCAGGTGGTTGCGACACTGCACTTGTCGCGCCGCCTCGCGCGCGGCCTGAACTGCCGGCAACAACAACGCGATCAATATCCCGATGATCGTGATCACGACCAAAAGTTCCACAAGGGTAAAACCGCGTGGAGATTTTGGATGGTGGCTTTTGGATGGTGGATTTGATAGCATGGACTTATTCCTTACCTACGGTCTCGGCCCGGAAGGGCCGGTCGATAATAGCCCAGCAGTGTACTGCTGGGATCCGAAAACGTCTTGTCCCGTTCGACAAGTCCCGTAGGGACGGTCGAAAACCAGCGCGACGGGTTCAACCGTCCCTACGGGACGGAAGGACACGTTGCTCTACCCACTCTCCCAGCGATTTACAGGATTATGCAAATGCTATCACTGCTATCATATTGGTGTTGAAAAATAGGGACTTACGTCAACGGTTGTGATGATCATCATTCCAGGTTTTTATGAAAATTGCTAAACTGGCATGACAAGCTCCGTTGTGGCAAGTGTTTTTCTGCTATCGTTGCTAGCGGATGCATAATCCTGTGAATCGCTGGGCTATTGTCAAGCGACCCTACGGGTCGGAATCCGTGGTGACGGATTTTGGATGGTGGACGAGCCCCTCCGGACACGTCCGCCATTCGCCATCCAACATTCCATGTTGGGGTGGCAGTTAAACTGCCACCCCAACGAATCCATTTGTCCCCTCTCCCTGTAGGAGATGGTTAGGGTGAGGGTAAGCCCGCGCTGCCCAACCGCCCTCACCCCCGGCCCCTCTCCCAAAAGGGAGAGGGGAGTAGTTTTCCATCCATTTGTCCCCTCTCCCCGAAGGGAGAGGGGAGTTTTTCTTGTTTACCGGCCACTGACCACTAAACTCTATTTCCGCTTCCTCCACGCGTAGCAGAGCAGCCCGACCAAGCCCATCGCCAACAGCGCAAGCGACGACGGCTCCGGTACCGGTATCGCGTCCCAGTAGCCGCCGGCGTTTGCACTTGCCGCGTAGAATAGTAGCTTCGAAACAACATTGGTCTCCCCGGCTGCAAACGAAGTCACGGTTTCAGCCGTCTGGCCATTAATGGAAACGGTCCAATCGGCGGTAGAGTTCGTGTGCGTAATAACCAGGGTGTTCCACTGGCCGGCCGTCCATGCCTGGGTGAGATTTACCCAAGCAGAGTTGTCAGCGTTCCTGTAAGCAAACGCTCCATTTGAAAGTGTTATAAACCCGGCGAGTTCAGCACCCGCGGAGAAGAAGGCGAGTTTATTAGTGTCATTTGAATATACGCCACCGTAGAAAGCAGCCTGAAACTTGACCGTGTCGTCCGCTCCACTGGCAGCACCAGCAGCACCATAAAGCCCCGCTGAACTAGTGCCTCTATAGACATCCAAGTACTGGCTGCCTTCGTAGGCGGCGACGCCGGTTGTTGTCTCGTCGGTGACCCATACGTGACCACCCGACGCCGGCTGCCAGATATCCACCCACTCCCCGGCCGTTGGATCGTACTGGCCCGGAACACTTCCCACCGTTCCTGACTCGAAACCGTCCTGGAACATCACGACGCCTGTCGTGACGTTCTTGAGAAGAGGGAGCGACTCGGCCTGGGCGACCGCACACGTACCAAACAGAACGACGGCAACCAACACAAATTGAATAGCGCGAAACATTGTACTTTCCCTTTTCGATAGGCGACTCAAACGGTGACGTCAAAGTCGCTACCACGCTTTCCGCTGGCGGGCCGACAGCAACATAGCTGCCAAAGTTAATCCCGCGTTACGGTTCTCACTTCCTTCCCTCTGTTGCATCCTCCAAGAGGCCCTTGCGATGCCGGCCAACTTGGCGATGCGAAACTCCGCAAACGCGAAGCAAACATGTAGGGTGGGACAAGCGCAGCGCAGTCCCACCAATCGTATCAAAGGGCCTAAAATGGTGGGACTGCGCTGCACTTGTCCCACCCTACCCAACTATGGATCATTCATGGTGTCACCCCCCCTTTCCGTTGAAGCAGCGGTTGATCCGGCACGCCCGGCGTCGTCGCCGCGTTTCCGCGGCGCGGCCGGCCCCTCGTGCAACTGCCTTACCTCCTCTAGGTTCAAAGCGCGGTGAAAAATGGCCGCCTCGTCGATCCGCCCATCCCAGAATGACCAGGGTAGCAGCCCCGTCGGATCGGCCGCCATGTCGTCGCAGCCGAGCAATAGATATTTTCCCGGCGGATTGGCAACGACGCCCTCGCACGGCGCGGAATGCACCTCGACGCCGTTGCGGTACAGATGAAGGACCGACCCGTCGGCCACCACGGCCACATGCTGCCACTGGCCGGTGGAAAACGGATTCGATTCGCCTTCTGTCGCCGACGTATACACGCCATCCTTGCGATTATGTGGAGCGACCCGCGCCCGCAAGCAGCCATCTATTAGATTGAAATGGAGCCGGAACCTGTTGCGGTAGCCGCCGCCTTCACGGGCGATCGAAGCCCCCGATATCTTGCCATCGGCAAGGATCCAGGCGGAGAAGGAATACTGGTTCGAGTCGCTGTCTGGCGTTCGGGGGGCGATTACGTAGTCGCCGAAGAACTCGCCGCGCAACTCCAACCCGCCGCCGAACCGGCCCGCACACCACAACCGTTCGAGACCGCCGGCCCGGCCGACGCCGCTCAATTTTCCGTGACGCCCGCCCGGCGCCGAATCCAGTACCGTAAGCAACTCTTTTTCATCGTCTGGCCGCTCCATGCGGTAATAAGCGACCGGACCGAGCGACAGCACAAGATCGGCGTAGGCATCAGCGAGGGCCTTTCGCACGTCTTTTCGCGGCGGCATGACGCGGGCAAACGTTTTCGATCCGGCGGCGTCGGCGACCACGATCTCCGCATTGCCGGACTGAACGACTCCAATCTGGCCGGTCGATAGCACCCGTCCTTCGCCCGCTTCACCGCTGGGAGCAATTGCCGCCAAACGCACCTTGCCGACAAACACATGCGTCTTGGTCCGCCCCTGCTTGCTCACCTCGACGCCGAACTCGGTGCCCAGGTCGGTGACGACGGCGGTGGGAGTGCGGACTGCAAATAGTGGATAGTGGGTAGTGGGTAGTGGATAGTGATCTGACCTCTGACTTCTGGCCTCTGACCTCTCCTTTTCTACCTTTGCCGTCAGCTTGCCCAACGAAAGATAGCCGGCGGCGGTGGATTCGACTTCATAGGTGCAAGGGCCTTCGAGGATGACCTTCGCACCGGAGTCGTAGGTGATTTCCAACAGCCCGGAGTCTAGTTTGTACTTGCGGCCCAAGGGGACGTAAGCATATCCCGGCGGCGGCAGATAACGGGGATCGTCGGACCATTTCACATCGACCATGCCGGTGATCCGGCCGACGAACACCATATCCTGCCTGGCTTCCGACGGTGCCGACTGCGATGGCGCCTCGGCGATATGTTGGTGATGGGTAATTTTGTACGCCCAAAACCCCAGTATCGCCACACCCATGATCACCGTGGCGACCATGTAGGAGAATGCCCAACTGCCGACGAAAGGAGCAGTGGGCGGTGGGTAGTTGGTAGTGGATAGTGAAGGGAAAGGGGGTTCGGGGTTCGGGGCTCGGGGTTCGGGGACTTGAGGTTCGAGATCGAACTGTTGCGGTAGTTCAACTGCCGCACCAACGGGATGTTCAACCGCCACGCGCCGCCCGGCTTGCGACTGGATGTTGTCCCGAATAAGACTGTTTAGCCTTGCAAACCGCCAGAAGACGCCGCGGGCGTCGGGCGAGTCGAGCAGCATCCGCTCAAACTCCCGCCGATCCTCGCCGGTCAGGTCGCCGTCGACGTGACGGTTCAGCAGGTTTTCCAGCCGGACGTGGTCCATGTTAACGATATTCCTGTTGCTTGGCCCTTCGCTCGATGCAATCTCGCAACAGCGCGCGTGCCCGGGAGAGGGCCACGTAGACGGACTGCGGCGTCCATTGCAGCCGGCGAGCGATCTCCGCCGGCTTGCACGTCTCGCCATAGCGCAACTCGATCACCTCCTTGGCGCGGGGCGAAAGCTCTTCCATGCATTCTTGCAGCAATGTTTGGGAATTGTCGGCCGAATCGTACGTCGGGGCATCGGCCGAGAGGGTTTCGATCACCTCGGGCGAAAGCGAGCCGACCTTCGCCCACGGCTGGCGAAGCGACTCCAGCACCTTGAACTTGGCAATTGCCAGTGCCCAGGCGAGGAAGTCGGAACCTTCGCGAAAGGCGTCTGCCTTGGCCGCCACGGTCAGAAAGCACTCTTGCAGCACGTCTTCGGCGCGGTTGAAGTCGGGCACAAACGCCTCGATGAATCCGCGAATCGCCGAGACGTGCTTGACGAACAATTGTTCGACCAGATGCGTCTGTCGGTGGTGTTCAGAGTGCGCCATGAAGAGATACTCCCCTACATATAATGATGATTGCCCCGGCAAACCTTAGTAAAAAAAACCAGATAAGGCCGAAGCCGGGCAGAAAAAGAAGGTGCCATGACGGCCGGGTAATCGTCGTATGTCTATAAGCGTTAAGAACTTACGGGCAAATCGCACCGAATATCCGCCCAAGACGCCCTCGGCCCTCGTTCACGTGCTCCGTGCTGCAATGGGTTACAGCGGGAATAGACGCGGAGAGGCCGATAAGACGTTACGGCGCGGAGCGTCGTAACGAGAAAACACGGAGCGTTGTAACGAGGAGTGATACTACGGTTTAGGAGAGGCCGGTGGAGCGGGGCTATCCTGATTCTTCGTCGGCGCTTCGATTTGCCTGCGCTCGCCCGGCTTCAACGCTACGGTGCCGGAGGTTCCATCCGAAGCTTCGGCGGAGACTGCCTTCGATTCAGGAGCGGTCTTGCCGTCGGCCAGTTGCGAGTCCGCCGTCAGACTGATGATTTCCGCCAAAGAGGTGCGGATTTTGAAGCCTTCCAGATCGTCTGGCACATCGGCGGTCAGTTTGCCCGAGTGCAGGATCGCCGTTTTGGCCGACTCGATCTCCAGGTTTGCCGGTCCTTGAAGGATAACCTTTGCGCCGCAGGCGAAAGAGATTTCCGCCAGTCCTTCGACCAGTTTTAGCTTGTGGCCGGGGCGTAGGAACGCCCCTTTCCTGGTTGCCGCACTACCCTCTCCCCAAAGGCAATCGACGGTCTCGGTCAGCTTTGCCGCGCTCTCGCGCTCAGCTTTGCTGATGCTGACAAGCTGCACCAGGGGCGTGGTGACGGTGAAACCTTCCACCTCGTCCGGCACGTCGGCGGTCATGCGTCCGACGCGCAAAGCGCCGCTCTTTTCCGATTGGAGTTCGAGGATGGCCGGCCCTTCAAGAATCGCCTTGGCGCCGCAGGCGAAGGCGATCTCAACCAACCCGGTGGCGATGTCGAGAGTTTGCCCCACGCGGAACCGAGCCCCTTCCAACGGCGCGTCGGCGTCGTCCGACCAGCGGCAATCGCTGGTGCGGACAAGCGAGGCGATGTATCTCTGCGCAATGGCGGAATTGGGGTTCGCACGATTCTCGCCGTAGTGTCCCCACAACTTGATGCGCTTGGCAACCTTGGGGTCCGTCGACAAGACCTCGTCGGACGATGCGATTGAATCGGAGGGAAGAAGGGCGTCGAACGACTGTTGGTGGCGGTCCGCCAATCGGACGTAGCCTTCCGGCAACTTGCCGTCCACGCTGAGCAGATCAAGGCCGCCGGCGAAGAATCCCAGGACGAGGATAATAACCACGATCGTTACAAACGTCACGCCGAATGTAGATTGCGGCATGAACCGATCGAATCGGCTTCGATTTTGGTCCATAACGCTGCCTCCAGTAAGAAAAAGCCAATGAAAAGGAACCCGACACAACCCACTTTATCCTAACATTTGCCAATATCTATTACAAGCAAATCATCCGATAATCGTTTCTATTCGCCACGCGATTTCTGTAATCGCCCGCCCTGTCCCCTTCCGCAGGGTGGTTTGGTCAGATTTTTTTGGAATCTGCCAGGATCATCAACTGCGGGGTAAGGTGGCAGATTGCCCGGGAGCGGTGGCTTAGGACGGCCTTCACCCGCTGCCCCAACTCGGCAAAAGTACGATGGTGTTCGACGATCTCGAAGAGTGGATCGTAGCCGAAACCCTCGCTGCCACGCGGATCGAAGATGATCCGTCCTCGACAGGCCGCCTCGCTTTGGGCCTGGATCTCGCCCGTCGGATCGGCCAAAGCCACGTGGCAGACGAACCGTGCCGTTCGCCGCGGCAAAGGCGTATCTCCCAATTGGTCTAACACCAGGAGGTTGTTCGACTCGTCGGTGGCGTCGGGGCCTGCGTAGCGGGCCGAGAAAATCCCCGGCTGGCCGGCCAGGGCGTCGACCGCAAGCCCGCTGTCGTCGGCCATGACCCAGCGGCGCAGACGACGTGCATATCCGGCGGCCTTTAGACATGCGTTGGCCGCGAAGCTATCGCCGTCCTCGACCACCTGATAGTCGTCGGGGAAGTCGGCCAGCGTCCGCGTTTCCACGCCGACCGGCCGCAGCAGGTCCGCCAACTCCAGGCCCTTTTTGTGGTTGGCGGTGCCGATGACGAGCATTATTGGTGGGTAGTGGATAGTGGGTAGTGGATAGTGGGTAGTGGATAATAGTATGTCGCACATGAAATGTCGAGTGGGCCGTGTGGCGGGACCGCTTGCGGCCCGTTGACGCGGATCGCATAACGCGGGGAAACACGGGCGGCAAGCCGCCCCGCTACACATGGGATTTCAGATGCGACAGACCACTATCCACTACCCACACTACCCACTCACCTCAGCGCGGTGCTGATCGGCCGCCTGGGAACCTCGACGGGGATCGGCTGAGTGTCGAAGGGGATGCCGATCAGGTTTTTTACCGGAGTAGATAGGGTTTGTCCGGCCAGCCCCTGTGCCTTCAAGGCGTTTTGGAGTCCCTGGTTAGCCTTGCGGTCGGGGCCGAAGATTTTTATGATCCTATGTACCCTCGGATTGATTTCGATTTTTCCATCGGCTCGCGGCGTACCCACCGAGTTGAAACTCCCCACCGTCACGATGCTCGCATAGCGGTCGTGGAACTGGTATGCCTCATATCCTTTCATCCGCAAGGCCCTGGTCAATTCGTCCGCTTTCATGGCGGCGGAAGCCAATTCGCTTTTCATCTCTGCCTTGCCATTTTCGATTGCTCGAATCTCGTTCTGCTTCAAGACAACCTTGCCCTTGAACGTAGCTACTTGCACGGTGTATTTGCCGGGGCAGCCCAAGAGACCATAGGGGACGTCCTTGTTCAGCGCAACGATGGCCGGGTCGATCCCTTTCGACACGAAGTAATCGGACGGGAGCAGCGGATTGGTGGTCACGAAGGCGTGGCCCATCGGTCCCTTTCGCCGCTTTTCGCTGCCGATGGCCTCATGAAATTGTTTATAGATCGTGCGCCATCCGGTAAGCGTCTGATTCGTTGCCTTGCCTTCCTTGAGTTCCAGGCATTTAGGCCGGGCGAACTTGAGTTTTTGCAGCGCCGATTGCGCCCCGGAGTCTTCGGCCGACTGATAGTTCCCTACCAACACGGCGACCTCTTCGATTGCCGCTCTGCGACTGTTCGCGTGCTTCTTGTATTGCCACTTGAGCGGATTTCCGTACCTGTCGAACCCCTTCCCCCGCGCCTTGCCGAGATCGAAACGTGCCTGGTAAGTGTAGGCGGGCAACTTGTAGCGTTTCCGCAGTTCATAGACCAGTTCGCGGGCCTGCTTTTCGGCCCCCTCGCCGGAGAAACTGCACGCCATGACCATCCACGGCCCGTCCTCTTCGCTGATCGGATATGCCTGCTCCGGGTCGGCACTTACGCCCTTCATAGGGAGCAAATTGCTCCAAAACGGCGCGGCCTCCGCCGTCGGGCATACCGCGCCCAACGTGCCGATGATCATCCACAGTCGGAAAATCCGTTTTCCGTTCATGGTCTACTCCTGTTACTGCATCTGGCGAAAAAAGCGGCGGGAGTCTAGCAAAGCAGGCGGCTTGATGCCAGAGCGGATAATCTGTGAAGGGTGGGTCAAGCGAAGCGCAGCCCCACCCTACTTTCCACACAATGCCCAAATCCACCCATTCTCTTCAGAGTCGGCGGTAACCCACGCGAATTGGCCGATCAGCCCTCGATCGCCGGGCAAAGCGACCGGAATGTGGTATTCGGAAGTACCCAGCACCCACCCTGGCCGTTCCGGAATCGTTGCTTCCACCATTACTTGCAACTTGCGGCCAATGAGGCTGCGGCAATATCGCCGCCGCAGCATCCTTTCTATTTCGCCCAATTCACCCGCTCTCCGCTGGACAATTCGATTGGTGACTTGTCCGGGCATGTCGGCGGCAGGGGTTCCCGGCCGGGGGCTGAAGCGGAATACATGAATCTTGGCGAATCCCACTTCCTCGGCCGCCCGGCACGTGGCCGCGAAATCCGCCTCCGTCTCGCCCGGAAAACCGACGATCGCGTCGGTGCAGATGGCCGGCTGGTCGAGCGAGGATTGAATCTCGCGGCAACGCCGGATGAACTGCCTCGCCGTCCAGCGGCGATTCATCCGTTGCAGCACGGCGTCGCTCCCGCTCTGCATCGGCAGGTGCAGGAAGGGGCAAATCCGATCGCGGCGCTCGGCCATCAGCGAGATCAATTCCGGTGAGACTTCGGCCGCTTCGATGCTCGAAAGCCGCACGCGGAAATCGCCCGGCACGTCGGTAATTTTGCGGACAAGTGCGGCAAGGGTGGGGCGAGGGACGAGGGGCGAGGGGCGAGGGATTCGGGATATGAGATTTGGAGATTTGGAGATTTGGAGATTTCCCCCACCTTCGTACTCTCTCTTCTCTCCTCTCTCTTCTCTCCTCTCTCCTCTTTCATCGCCCTCCGCCCCTGCTTCATACGCTCCCAAATGAATACCGGTCAGCACGATCTCGCGGTGTCCGTTTTCGATTAGCCGGCGAACTTCGCGGAGGACTTCATCGGCCGGCCGGCTGGTCATGTACGGGCGGACGGTGGGAACGATACAGTAGCTGCACCGCCCGAGGCAGCCGTCTTGCACCTTGACGTACGCCCGGCGTCTGGAGGGAAACCGCTCGATGCCCGTCGGCGCGTCGGCCAAACCGCGTCGGACCAACAGGTCGGGGAGTTGACGTTTGTCGGCAACGACCTCGACCACGCCTGGCATAGCGGCCGCCTCTTCCGCCGCCCGCGCGGCGTAGCAGCCCACGACAATGATCTCGGCCTGGGGATATTTTTTTGCCAGCCGGCGGATCGCCTTGCGGGTCTTCGCCTCGCTTTCGGCCGTAACGACGCAGCCGTTGACGATGCACAGATCGACCGGTTCACCATCGACCGCATCCCGATAACCCAGCCGCTCGAAGCCCTGCCGCAGATATTCCGTCTCGTACTGGTTCACCCGGCAGCCGAGCGTGACGGTCTTGAGCGTCTTCGTCATCCGTATCCCACCAATCACACGGCCGGTTCGATTGTCGCCCACATCGCGCCTTTGCATCGGGCAATCAGACCATCCTTGCCGTAGGCGTGAACTTGGTCACGCTTCAGTTCGGCGTGTTCGAGCGTGGTCGTAAGCAGGATGACCCGGCCTTGGGCGTCCACCTCTTTGGCTAACTGGAAACCCTTCTCTGGTGGGTAGGCAAACAACTCCATCAGCATGGCGATGACGTATTCGTAGCTGTGATCGTCGTCGTTCCAGAGGACAACGTGGTACGGCGGCTGCCGTTTGGTCTTTTTTTCGGAGCGTTCTCGCGGCTGAGCGACGACTTCTTCCTGCTCAACTACGGCTGTTGCGGAATGAGTATCCACGGCGTTGTTCCCCAAATGGACGTTTGCGGACCCGATGGTCGAACGGACATCAACACATTATATTGTTCTTTTCCACGGTTTCCAGTCACCTGCCATCCGGCGTTTATTTCGAGAACCGACAATCGGAATGACCAATCTCATAGCACGAAAGTAACCAGCCATGCCGAACATCGACCAATACATTGAAGCCAACGCCGCGCGGTTCGAGGAAGAACTGTGCGAGTTTCTCAGGATTCCCAGCGTCAGCGCCGACGCCACCCTCCGCGACGACATGCAGCGGGCGGCCGAGTGGGTGGCCGAGCAGTTCCGCCGGTTGAAGCTGACCCCCGAGATAATTCCGACGTCCGGTCATCCGATGGTATACGCCGAGACGCCCGTTGTCGCCGGCGCCCCGACGGCGTTGGTCTACGGCCACTACGACGTTCAACCCTCCGACCCGCTGGAGAAGTGGACCACGCCGCCGTTCGAGCCGACCCGCCGCGACGGAAACATTGTTGCCCGCGGAGCGACGGACGACAAGGGCCAGTTGCTTACCCATCTGAAGGGCCTCGAAGCCTGGATGAACGTCGAGGGGTGTTTGCCGATCAATCTGAAGTTCATCATCGAGGGGGAGGAGGAAGTCGGCAGCCACGGACTGGAAAAGTTCCTCGCCGAACACTCCGACCGGTTGGCGTGCGATTGCGTGGTCATAAGCGACGGCAGCCAGTTCGCGCCCGGTGTGCCGGCCGTCACCTACGGACTGCGTGGCATCGCCTACTACGAGCTTCACGTGATCGGCCCGAACCGCGACTTGCATTCCGGCTCGTTCGGCGGATCGGTGACCAATCCGGCCAACGCGCTGGCCATGATCCTCAACGGCTTGATCGACAAAGACGGCCGGGTGACGATCCCCGGCTTTTACGACGACGTTGTGCCGCTTAGCGACCGCGAGCGGAAGGAGATGGCCGCGCTGCCGTTCGACGAAAAGGAGTTCTACGAGCAGATCGGCGCGGACGGGGCAATCGGCGAGGCCGGATACACCGCGTTGGAGCGGCGTTGGGCCAGGCCCACCTTCGACGTTTGCGGCATCTGGGGCGGATACCAGGGCGAAGGGGCAAAGACCGTACTGCCATCGAGGGCCGCCGCCAAGTTCAGCTTTCGGCTGGTGCCAAACCAAGACCCCGAGGAAGTCTCCGCCGGATTGAAAATCCGTCTGGCCGAGTTGACTCCACCGGGCGTGAAGACCGAGTTGATTGATCTCCACGGAGCGCCGGGCGTGTTGGTCCCACTGGACAGCCCGTACGTCGAGGCCGCGGCCCGGGCGATCGAACACGCCTTCGGTCGCCGCCCGGTCTTCACCCGCGAGGGTGGATCGATCCCGATCGTCACCACCTTCCACCAGCAACTCGGCGCCGACGCCTTGCTGATCGGTTGGGGACAGGACGACGACAACACGCACAGCCCCAACGAGAAATTCTCGCTGGCCGACTTCCATCGCGGCATCAAGGCCAGCGCGAAACTCTGGGAAGAGCTGAGTAAATTATGAATTATGAATTATGAATGAATGCCGCTTGCGGCTTCGCAAACTCCATTGGCCAACTTATGCTAGACCGCCGATTCATTGTTGAAAACGCCGAATTAGTCAAACAGAACTGCGCCAACCGCGGCGCGCAGGTCGATGTGGACCGCTTCGTCGAACTGGAGCAAAGCCGCAAGGCCCGGCGGATTGAGGTCGAGGAACTCAACCGCAAGGCCAACGAGGTCTCGAAGTCGATCGGCAAGGCCAAGGATCAGGCCGAGCGCGAGTCGCGAAAGGAGCAGGGGCGGCAGCTTCGGCAGCAGACCAAGTCCGCGCAAGCCGAACTCGACTCAGTCGCCGCCGAGTTGGACGAGCTTCTTAGGCAGATTCCCAACCTTTCGCACCCCGACGCGCCGATCGGCGAAGATGATAAATCGAACCTCGAACTGTTCCACGGCAAGACGCCGCTGCCGGAGTTCGATTTTCAACCGCTGGACCACGTCGAGTTGGCCGAGAAGCTCGATTTGGTCGATTTCGAGGCCGGGGCGAACGTCGCGGGACACGGGTTCTACTTCCTCAAGAACGACGCCGTGCTGTTGGAGTTGGCCTTGCAGCGTTACGCGATCGAGATGTTGATGGGCGAGGGTTTCACGCCCGTGACGACTCCCGACCTCGCGCGTAACGACGTGTTGGCCGGGATCGGGTTCATCCCGCGCGGGCCGGAAACGCAAATCTACAGTGTCGAGAACACCGATCTGAGTCTGATCGCCACCGCCGAGATCACCCTGGGCGGAATGTTGGCCGGGCAAACCCTCGACGCGGAATTGCTGCCCAAGTTGCTTTGCGGCATCAGCCATTGTTTCCGCACCGAGGCCGGCGCACACGGCCGGGCGACCCGAGGCCTGTATCGCGTTCACCAGTTTACCAAGATCGAAATGTTCGTCTTCACGTTGCCCGAGGCGAGCGACGCCATGCTCGATCGGCTCCGAGACATTGAGTGCCGGCTGTTCGACGGGCTAGAGATTCCTTATCGCGTGGTGGACACGGCCACCGGCGACCTGGGCGGGCCGGCCTATCGGAAGTTCGACCTCGAGGCGTGGATGCCCGGCCGGGGCGAGTTCGGCGAGGTGACCAGCACGAGCAATTGCACCGACTATCAGGCCCGGCGATTGAATATTCGCTATCGGGTTAAGGGCGAAAAGGGAACCCGTTTCCTTCATACGCTCAACGGCACGGCAATCGCCATCAGCCGCGCGTTGATCGCGCTGCTGGAGAACCACCAGCAAGCGGACGGTTCGATCGTCATTCCCGAAGCGCTCCGGCCGTGGATGGGCAAGGAACGGATCGAATCTCGCGGACGATAAATCTCCTCGCTTCGTTTATCCCCGGCACTCGTGCCGGGCAGGAATTTGCTTGACATTCCACCACCTCGGAGGTATAATTTCTATACCATGGAGTTCGAGTTCGATCTACAAAAAAGCGACAAAAACCGAGATAAACACGGCATTGACTTTGTCGAGGCCCAAGCTTTGTGGGACGATCCCGATCTGGTCGAGATTCCGGCTCGCACAACGGACGAGCCAAGATATTTGATCGTCGGTCGGATCGGCGAGAAGCATTGGTCGGGCGTAGTCGCCTATCGGGAAGAGCGAATCCGAATCATTTCGGTTCGTCGGTCGCGGCGAGAGGAGATTTATCTTTATGAAAGCTAAAGAGTTCGACAAGAAGTTCGACACGGGCGCGGACATCACCGCTTATCTCGATTTGTCGAAAGCCCGCCGTCCTGGACACGCGCAGAAGCGCGTAAATGTTGATTTTCCCTTATGGATGATCCACTCGCTGGACCGCGAGGCGGAGCGGCTTGGCGTGCCTCGACAGTCGCTGATCAAAGTGCTGATTGCACAACACATCGAGGAGCAAGCGTCATCGTAGCTCCGTAGGTTATGCTTCAACATAACATTTTGGCGGATGATCGTTTACACACCTTCGTTATGCTAAAGCATAACCTACGAGCTATTCCCAAAGGTACATTTCCACTTGGATCGTGGCGATCAGATTCAACAACGCGTGCAAGGCGATTGTAAGATAGGTCGAGTTCGATCTGGCCCGCGCGATTCCCAGCAGGATGCTAAGCAGGAAAATCCAAACAATAATAGATAAGTCGTATTGCATGTGGATGATCGACCAGAAGAACGACGTAATCAGCACCGCACCGACGTTTCCCAATCGCGATTGCTGGATGCCCCGGAAAAAGAACCCGCGAAAAAACAACTCCTCGAAGACCGGCGCGGCGATGATGATCGCACCCCAAAGCAGCGGCGGAACGACCGCCGTGCGGTACGCCTCGATCATCACCTCGGGCACGATCGATTTTCCGAGAATCCAACTTGCACCGTCCGAAACGATCACGAAGACCAATACGATCGCCGTCCAGGCTAGATAAGTTTTCGCCGGAACCTGATTCAGCGAGAGGTATTCGCGGACCGACAACTGCCGCCGGAGCTTGACCAGCAGGACGACCATCGCCAGACACAACGGCATCGAGACCCAGGTGGCCAACGAAAAAAGCAGACCGTTGGTGGCCAGACGCATAAAGTCGTCTTCGCCGAAGTTCCGGCCTGCGGTGCATTGTACCACAATGAACCCAAGGGTAACGACCGTCGACAGCACGAAAAACAATCCTATCACACCGAGTGAGAACGCCATCGTCGCCCAAAACCCCCAGGGACTCGGCCGCGCCGGCTCGACCGGCCCGGTCACTTCCGCCACGATTAGGTTCTCCGCCAACGTTTCGTTCTGAGTCATTCGCGTCTCGCTCTTTCACTGAATCCGTAGTTGACTGGACGAGACCAGCCCGTTGAAAACTAAGTGCTGATTCGTAGTATCTACACCGTCACCGGGTTCGGTTTGTTCGGATCAAGCCCCAGCGTCTTGATCGCCGCCGGGAGTTTTGCTTGGGGGTATTTCCCCGAGTGGGCCAATTCTGTCAATGCCGCCAGGGCGATGTTTTCGGCGTCAACCTCGAAGAAACGGCGCAACTCTTTCCGCGCCTCGCTGCGGCCGAAACCATCGGCGCCGAGGACGACGTAGGACGATGCACCCGACGCCCTTACCCCCGGCCCCTTTCCCAAAGGGAGAGGGTAGACAATCCACGGTGAAATCGAAAGCCCCACCGCGGAGACGTAATCCAAGGCCGCCACCACCGGCCCCGATCCGTCGGCCAACGCCTGCGATACGAACGGCACACGCGGCGGCGTCTTCGGGTGCAGACGGTTCCAGCGGTCGCACTCGCGGCCGTCATAGTACAAGCTCTTGTAGCTGGTCACGCTGAACACGTCGCTGCCGACGCCGAACTTTTCCGCCAAAAGCTCCTGGGCGCGGAGCGACTCGCGGAGGATGGCCCCGGAGCCGAACAATCGCACCCGAGGCTCCTTCGTCCCCGCCTCTCGGGTCGAGAGTTTGTAGATGCCGCGCGTAATGCCCTCGGTCGAGCCGGGCGGCAGGATCGGCATCTCGTAGTTCTCGTTCATCAGCGTGATGTAATAGAAGACGTCCTCCTCCTCGAAAAACATCCGCCGCAGTCCGTCCAGAACAATCACCGCCATCTCGTAGGCGTAACAGGGATCGTATGCCCGGCAGTTGGGATATGCCAAGGCGTTCAGGTGGCTGTTGCCGTCCTGATGTTGCAGTCCTTCTCCGGCCAAGGTGGTCCGTCCGGCGGTGCCGCCGAGTACGAAGCCCCGCGATCGCATATCGCCGGCCGCCCAAAGCAGGTCGCCGATCCGCTGGAAGCCGAACATCGAGTAGTAGATAAAGAACGGGATCATGCTCAGCCCATGGCTGCTGTGGGCGGTTCCGGCGGCGATGAACGACGACATCGCCCCGGCCTCGGTGATCCCCTCCTCGAGAATCTGCCCGTCGGTCGCCTCACGGTAGTACATGATCGTGTTTGAATCGACCGGCTCGTAGAGTTGTCCGGCGTGCGAATAGATGCCGAACTGCCGGAACAGCGCTTCCATGCCGAACGTTCGCGCCTCGTCGGGCACGATCGGCACGATGTAGCGTCCGATCTGCTTGTCGCGCATCAAGTGTGACAGCAGCCGAACGAAGGCCATTGTGGTCGATACCTCGCGCCCGTCGCTGCCGGCGAAGAACTCGGCGAGAGCCTCCCAACGCGGCGGTTTGAGTTTCATGGTCGGCGCGCGACGACCGGGTACGAATCCGCTCAGCGCCTTGCGATGTCCGACGAGGTATCGCATTTCGGGGCTATCGGCCGGGGGCATGAAAAACTCCGCCCGACGAGCCGCTTCCTCCGAGATCGGAATATCGAACCGGCGGCGGAAGGCGACCAGCTCGTCCTCGTTGAGCTTCTTTTGCTGATGGGTGATGTTGCGTCCCTCGCCGGCCTCGCCAAGGCCGTAGCCCTTGATCGTTTTTGCCAGGATGACGGTCGGGGCACCGCGATGTTCCGTGGCCGCCTTCATCGCGGCATGGACCTTTGCCGGGTCGTGTCCGCCGCGTGTCAAACGATGAATCTGCTCATCGCTCAGATCGGCCACGAGCGCTTCGAGCCGCGGATCGACGCCAAAGAAGTGCCGACGGATGTAGTCGCCCGAGCTGACCGTGTACTTCTGATACTCGCCGTCGACCACCTCTCCCATCCGTCGGGCTAGCAGTCCATCCGCGTCCCGCTCCAGCAGCGGATCCCAGTCGGATCCCCAAATTACTTTAATCACGTTCCAGCCCGCGCCGCGGAACGCTCCTTCCAACTCCTGGATGATTTTGCCGTTTCCGCGGACCGGTCCGTCGAGCCGCTGGAGATTGCAGTTGACGACGAAGATCAGGTTGTCGAGTTTCTCGCGGGCGGCCAATGTTATGGCCCCGAGCGTTTCCGGTTCGTCGCATTCGCCGTCGCCGAGGAAGGCCCAAACCCGCGATGCCTCGGCGTCGGGCTTAATACCCCGATCGACCAGATAATGGTTGAATCGGGCCTGATAGATCGCCATGATCGGTCCCAGGCCCATCGACACGGTGGGGAACTCCCAGAAGTCGGGCATCAGCCACGGGTGCGGATACGACGACAGCCCCGGGGTGGGCTGCAACTCGCGTCGGAAATTTTTGAGGTGTTCTTCGTTCAGCCGCCCCAACAAAAACGCCCTCGCGTAGATGCCCGGCGCGGCGTGGCCCTGGAAGAAGACCTGGTCGGGCGGATGCCGGCCCTCCTTGCCGTGGAAGAAGTGGTTGAACGCCACTTCGTACAACGTGGCGGCCGAGGCGTAGGTCGAAATGTGTCCGCCGATGCCGGGACTCCGCTTGTTCGCCCGAACGACCATCGCCATCGCGTTCCAGCGGATAACGTGCTTGATCCGCCGCTCGATCTCCCGGTCGCCCGGATACTCGGGTTGCCCCTCGACGGGAATGGTGTTGATGTATTGCGTGGTCGAGACGCCGGCCGGCCGGACACCGCGATTGAAGGCGTGTTGTTTCAGCCGCGCGAGCAGATACTCCGCTCTCGGCTGCCCACCGGATTGGATCACGTAATCGAGCGCGTCGAGCCATTCGGCGGTTTCCGGCGGATCGTTGTCGCCGGTGGACGGCAATTGCCCCTCGGGCAACAATAATTCGTCACGGGGAACGGAAGCATTGTCTTGCGAATGCATCTTTATTGACCTCTCGCTTTTCGCCTTCATTCTACGAAGTGCGTCAGCACGGCTAAATCCCCCCCCGGGGATTGGCTATATTGCCACAACCCCTGTCAATTATGGCATACTACCTTCGGGCAACCGTTCGCAGGGGACTGTTTGCGTTGGGTGAATACACCCGGGGTAAGCGGTTTTCCGCACTCAGATCGGCCCGCCGTGTAGTCGCGTGGGCTAACCCGCATTTTCTCACCATACGGGGATAATCCGGCACGAAGTGCGCAACACTAGCCCGAAGCGCAAGCGAAGGCAACCCGTTGTCCAACCCTCGCTTGCGCTTCGGGCTAGTGTTCGACTGGTGAAAAATGCGAGCTAAATAATATCGGGACACGCTGCCAGACAACGACAAGGCCGATTTGCGGGGCTGCGCTACCGCGAGACGGGCACTTCCGCCCGCACCGGTTGGACGGCGGCGTCCACGTGATCCTCGCTCAGCGGGATCGCGTCGAGCATTTCGCGGAGTCGTTCCAGTTCGTCGAGGAACCGCGATCGCTGTTGCGCCTCGAACCGATCGGCCAACCGCCGATAATGGTCGATGCCGTCGCACAGGTTTTTCCGGAACTCCTGGAAATACTCGATCGAGTGCGAAGAAAACCCGAGACTCCGCCGCTCCAACTCATCGAGCAGGTAGTCGATGTAGATGGCGAGTTCCCGGACGAACATTTGCGGGCGGGTCGGATTGGTCATCAGCGAGACGCGGCCGTAGATGTGGCCGACCATCTCCTCCATCGTGGCGATCTTCGAGAAGTTCACGATGTTCGGTCCGCAGCAGACGGCGGGAGTCGCCTTCCGGTCGATGCCGTTTTTCAACGTAGCCACGCCCCCCAGGTCGTGGCAGATGCACGACTTGGCCAATACCGACCGCCGCGCGGCCTCACGCTGCCGATCGGTCAGATCGTCCCGCTCCAACTGTTCGAGCTTCAACCGCTGATACTCTCGCGAGGCCGTACAAATCGGCAGTGGGGTGAACTCCACGTTGAACAGTTGGACGAATCCTTTACCGCACGTGCTACCCGGCCGCCCATCGTCGATCCGCCGCCGCCGGGCCTCTTCGCTGGCGGAGTTGCGGAGGTTCCAGAACGGTATTCCGAACGGTGAACTGTCGCTCAGGAAAACATCCTCGCCGGTCGCGGCGGCCAATTTCCGCAGATGTTCGTCGTCGACGTTCGACACTTCCGGCACCAACAGAAAGGGCGTGGCCCAGCCGGTGCCGTCTACGCCGTAATGCTCCCTCAGCAAGGCGTCCTCGACCGCGTCGCCGATGCCGCCCTGCACCGTGACGCGGATTTCGCGGGGCGACTGGTCCACGGCGAATCCGCGCCGCTTCAGCGCCTTGGCGTACACCGCGTGAAGTTGCTCGACGAGTTCCCGCTTCTTCCGCTGGAACTCCTCCAGGATCGGTCCCAGCAGCAGTCCCTTGGTGGCAAATGTGTGGCCGCCGCAGTTCAGCCCCGACTCGATGCGATACTCCGACACCCACAACCCGTGTTTGGCGAAAAACTTGCCCTGGACCGCGGCCGAGTGGTAGTCGCTCACCTTCAGCACGATCTTCTTTTTCAGTTCGCCTTGTTCGTCGGGAAAGAAATCGTCGAACTTGGCCACGTAGCCGTAGAGGCGCGGGTTGATGCCGGCCGAAAAGATGATCGACGAGCTAAGCGTGCTGTTGGCGAAACCGCGCAGGGCGGCCGAAGCGTCGCTGTATTTCGCCGGCAGCTTTTCGCCGTTGCGGTACAGATCGCGGTCCCCCTTCGACATGATGTTCACGTCGATACTGCCGGGCACCGCCATCCGGCGAAGTTGATTCTGGAGATCGACGCGCTGCCGGGGATCGGTGGTTGCCTGCATTTCGCGGTAGGTCCGCGCGGGCGGCCCGTCGGGCAATAGCTCGAAATATCGCGTTATCTCGCTACCGGCCTCGAACGGCGCGGCTTGCAACCGCTCCACCTGACGGCCGACCAGCCGGTCCAGCAGGTTTAGATACGCCGTGATGCGTTGGGCGCGGGCGTCCACGTCGCCGCCAGAGATTTTCTCGTACGGCTCGCCTTCCCGCTCGCAGTGGAACCGCCGCATTTGCTCGATCAACATGTCGTCGACCAGCGAGATGGCCGACGAGATGCCGAATCTCGCGACCCGCAAGGGAGCGTCGATCATGAAACCGGTGCCCATCACGGGAATGTGAAAGGCATGAGGACTTTGCCCGGCGGCGTAAGCCATAAGTTGTCCACTTCCGTTGCAATCCGCAGCTATAAGGCAAGGCCCTGAAAGCAAGCGCCGCGCGAATCGAGCGAAATCGCAAGGAGCCGGTAGGCAAGGCCAAACGAGACATTATAGCCGCAATCTTCCGCGAGGTCATGCCCAAATTGAAGCCGAGACGGGGAAAACTGTGGTCGGGAATTAGATGCGTTTTGCAGGCGATTTTGCTCGAAATCCGTTGGAACGAGCATTTTCCCGCCAAAGTTCTACGACCATCCGACCAATCGTTGACAGATGCTATTGGTTGTGGGAAATTCGATTAGCACTCATAATTCGAGTGGGAAAAATAGGTTTTATTTTACTGAAGGCCGATAGAATATCAGTAATGGCGTTACTGCCCCTGTACACGTGACGGTATGCCTCCCTGTCGCCGGGGGGGTCGGTTCACTCCGCAAACATTAAATGTCGATATGACTGTCTCTGAATTGCGATTTAACTCATACAATACGCGCCGGAATTTGCCAAAGAAGGTTCGGCGTCGGCGGGGCGAGGCAAATTTTCTTGGCGAGTTTCTTCGTACGATTCTGAAAAATAATGTTCAGCCGATTTTGTACGGACGTAATTTTCCGGTGTTCGGCTGCGGTGTGGCCGATTTACTCTTGTGCCAACTGCCTAAAGGTACAACTCAAGGTGGCGAAGTGGATCGCGTATGCCTGATGGCGTTTGAGATGAAATTGAATGATTGGAGGAAGGCGTTACATCAGGCATACAGGTACAAGTATTACGCCGATCGATCCGTTGTGGTACTGCCCGAAAAAACAGCACATCGCGCCGTTCAGTCACATCATCTTTTTGAGGCGCTGGGAGTTGAGCTCTGGACTCTGGATACCGTGAAAAGAAAAATCTACAAACGAGTTTCCAATCTTGGTCGGACAGGCCCCCTCAATACTGCAAAACGATCTCTTGCGTTATCGAAACTCTCACGCCGTCTCGTCGATCTCAGCTTGCCGCAAGAAGAGACGCAAGCCTTCTGAGATTGCCTCCAAGTGGTCGCTGTTCGATTTAGGATCGAGACGAATCTTTGACTTAATAGTGTCATACGCCTTGATTGCTTGACGGACGGCAGCCTGGCATAGTTTTAGCGTTGCGTTGAGGTCGTCTCGGCATAGATCTTCGCACAGACTCTTTATTGCCTCCCAACTCTGCAAGACTTCGTCGGCTCTTTGTGGCTCATACCCTTTGTTCGATGGGTAGAGTCCGTCCGTTTCCAATTTATTGAAAACATCGGGCAACATCGGAAAACGTGTTCGCAGGTCGATAATCTGCCCCAATTCAATGTGTGTAATCCGATTTAACAATATCTTGCTCAAGTACCGTGGAGTCGGTAGTCGTCCTCCACTCGCAGGCAAGAATCGATCCAGCGAAAAAGTGCGCGAGTTCAACCACCAGCCAGTTGCTCCGGCGGTAGCGCCAGCGAGTCCCAAAAAAGGCGTCAGCAAGTCAGAATAGCCGTTGATGACCTGATATCCATTGACCGAAAGACTGCGGTTGATCAAAAGCCAACCAGCGATCACATCCGCGTGGAAAATGTCCGCGCGGGCATCCTCGCTGGAAGCGGCGATAAGCACATAAAAGCCATCTGGCGGATCATCCAAAACCGTAATGTCTTCAAGAAACGAAAACAATTCTCTCTTATCCAATAGCGCCTCGCGGGATACGGCTAAGGTTGCGTAGAGCGGTCTCTTCTTCCCAGATAAGCGATCACGAACCTTTCCTGCCCGACGGATAAAACTCTTTGCAATTGCGGCCTCAATCGAATCGAACGAACGGGTGATGAGAATGTTTGGGCTAATCAGACCCGCAACTTGAAGCCCATTCTGAAAACTGAGGCAGTCCTTGATGTCCTCGGTAATGATTTTCGGGTCTTGTTCAAGCTCTCGACGTCGACGCTGCCTAAAATACGCCTGATATTCTTCACTGGAGGCAAGGTATCCTAGCCGCGATTCGGGGTTGGTGACATTGTAGGCGGCGTAGTATTGCGGATCGAAAAATTGCTCGGCTCCAAGATTGAGCTTCGCCACCTCGGCAATGTGGGATTGCAATTTTGGCAATCCAATGTCGCGAGGGCTGTAGATCACGCCGTCAATGTAACCTTTACCGATTCCAATTTGGGTCTTTTCACCCTGTCCATAACCATGTTGGGCATATAGTTTCATTTCATACCCTCCAACCTATGAACCAACGTCTTGAGATTGGCAGGCCGTAATGCCGGTTTCTTTTTTAACATTCCATCAACCAACGAGCAAAACTCAGTCGGCAGGTCTGGACAGTATTTGTGCAGCGGGGCCGGCGGTTGCCTTAAAGCACGTGAGACTGTTTGCATCAGGTCGTCCGCATTCTTGGCAAGTGGGTGATGGTGGGCAGCGTATTCAAAGACGGTCATTCCCGTCGTGTAAAGGTCTGTTCGATAATCAATACGCTCTCGGAAATCAGGGTGAAGCATTTCGGGGGCCAGATACCGATAGGTAGCCACCGGCATGCGTTCCTCCGGCCTAAATGTTAGGCTGGTTTCATTCACGGCAAAGGCTATTCCAAGATCAAGCAGGATAAAGGGACGGGCTGGGTTTTTTGTCTTCATCACATTATGCGGCTTAATGTCACGATGTACGTATCCATGCCGCCACAATTCCTGAATGCATCTGAGCAAGCTGGTAAAGAGGGAGATTAATTCGGACAGAGAAGGCTTATCCCCAGATGCCCGAATCAGCTTCCATAGGTCTTTACCATCCACGAACTCTTCCGAATACGCCAGATAGTGGGTTCCCTCGTTCTCGAACTCAACGGGTTTAATCGCCCCCAATTTGACGATTTCCGGTACGTCGCATCTGCCAAGAGCCTGAATCTCGCGGTGAATCCTTGCGTATTGCTCCCGCAAAAATGCCTCGGCCTGATCTTGCTCACCAGCCTGATCTGGGATATTGCGTATGGCTAAAACCTTTAACGCCTCGTCGCGGCCATGAACGACCGCCCGATAGACCCACTTGAAACCTCCTTTGTCAAAGCATGGCTGTAGAGCATCAATCGCCGGTATGTGTTGACGAAGTATTTCAGGCAGCAGTGGCTCCAAAGTCATGGTAGCCCTCCCCTATAATATCGGCTGGAAGTAATCGACGCCCCTCATCCTCCGCGGGAATCATGGACGTATGGGCAACCTGCCACTTGCCAGCGAATTCATGTTTTTCCCAGTGTTCAAGCAGTCTACTGACTACTCCCCAAGCCGTCCAGCCATCCCTTCCATGCGAGGGATCGGTTTGCGAGACCTACCCTGCGCATTGGCGAGAAATGTGGACAACGGCTTTTCCCACGATAATCGGACGGCGAAGTTGAATTGACGATTGTGCGGAATATATACGCCGGATTGGGGCCATGTTGCAGACGGGGGTATCGAGCGGTTCGTTGGACAAAAAGCCCCGAAAAGTCTCCTGGAACCTCGACGCCAGCAAGGCGGTCGTCTACGAGACCGGACTGCACAACCCGACCGAGCCGACAACGGCCCTGGTGGTCCGCTTCGGTGATCAGAAGAAGCAGAAATGGACGATGCGACGCGTCGATGTCGAGGCTAAGGGCCGCTCCCTGCATCCCCCTTTTCCGTGGATCGCGGCACTCGCTTGGCGTGGCCCCAGAGGTCTTCCAGGGCGTAGTAGTCGCGGGTTTCAGGCTCGAATAGATGGACCACCACGTCGCCGTAGTCCAACAGTATCCAGCGGCTTTCCTCGTATCCCTCGATACCCAGCCGCCGGTCGCCCATCCGGTCTTCCAAGGCGTGGTCGATCTCCTCGCTCATGGCGTGGATTTGCCGCCGGCTCGTGCCGGTGGCGATCACGAAGTAGTCGAATATCGGGGTCAATTCGCGGGTGTCGAGCACGACGACGTCGATGCCGCGGTTGTCTTCGGCGGTTTGGGCGGCCAACAAGGCTCGCCGCAGACCCGACTCGGAGCGGACTGGACTTTCATTCACGGTAGACCTTGCGGAATCATTCAATGGCGGCTTCGTCATATAACCCTATTGTACTTACCTTCTGAAGCGTATTAAGGGGGCACTTCCCAGTTTATCAATCCAAATAGTATCAGAGCAGGATCATCTCGGGCTGCCACCCCCGGGGAAACAGTACTACTGTTGCCCCCAACGATTGTAGTTGCCGTTGCGGAAAAGCCCGTGTAGGGTGGGTCAAGCGAATCGCAGCCCCACCAATAGTGGGGAAAACGTGGTGGGGCTGCGCTTTGCTTGACCCACCCTACTTTCCTACTTTCCGCAACAGAAACGATATAGGAGCCCGCCCGTCTGCCAAGCCACCGAAAGGGAAATCCAAGGATCACTCGGCCTCCCTCTGGCGAGGTGTTTTGTCGGTCGCCATTCCTCATAATCCGCTTTTTTGCTTGGCTTTTTGTGCTCCACTGGTTACCCTGTATATAAGCGGAGGGCGCGGATCGCCCGGTACAAGGGAGATTGTAAGGGTCTGTTGGACATACAAGCGCGGAGGATATGGATCATGTGTGCTGGCCTGCGGAATTGGAGATTTCAGTGTTTGGGTTCGGTCGTCGTTGGGCTGTTGCTTGTCTCGACGGCGCTGGCGGCCGAAAAACGCAAAGGGTTCATAACGAAAAGCAAGTACGATCCCCAAGCACAAACCGTTGAGATGTTTACGGCCATCGAGAAGGGCGACATCGCCGTGAAGTTGATTCCGAAAGACTCGACGCAATGTCGGGTATTGATCGAGAACAAGACCGACAAGCCGCTGAACGTGAAGTTGCCGGAGGCATTCGCGGGCGTTCCCGTGTTGGCCCAGATGGGCGGGATGGGCGGCATGGGCGGAAATCAAGGCATGGGCGGCCAGGGCGGCAACCAAGGTATGGGTGGTGGCATGGGCGGCCAGGGCGGCATGGGTGGCGGCATGGGTATGTTCTGCGTCCCGCCCGAAAAGATCGGAAATTTCAAGGTACCCACCGTCTGCCTAGAACACGGCAAGGATGATCCACGCGCGGCGATCCCCTACGAGATAAAGCCGCTGGAGAGTTTCACCACCAAGCCCGGCGTCCGCGAGTTGTGCGAGATGATCGGCAGCGGCAAACTCGACCAGCGCGCGGCCCAAGCCGCGGCCTGGCACCTGAACGGCGACATGAGTTGGCAGGAACTGGCCGCGAAACGGCTCCGACACGCAAACGGCATGAGCCAGCCGTACTTTAGCCGTAACGAAATCCAGATCGGGATGCAGCTTGCGTCCGTGGCCGTCAAGACCGCCAAACAACGGCAACAGGAGACCGAGGACGGAGAGTATTCCAGCCAGAAGTAACCGGATTACGAGCGAGTGAATTGCGGCGGACAATTACAAAGCCCACGGGTTGCAACCCGTGGGCTTGTTTTGTATCGCGGCATTGCCAAATGTATTTAGCATGATGGAGCAGCGTTTCCGCGCCGGCGCGTGGAACGGTTCGCTTTCCACTGCCGCAGTTCTTGTTGGAATCCCAGCCGCTCCGCCCGCCAGTGTTCCGCTTGTTCGCGGAGATAGTCCTCTTCGCGTTGAAGTTGTTCTTCGCGGGCGACCAACCGCGATGCCTGCGTTTCGCAATCTTGTTGACGACCGGCGGTCCATCGCTCGAATTGCCGCTTGTGCTCGATCAGTTTGTTCAACTGCGAGTCGAGCTGGCCGCGGATCGTTTCCAGTTCCTTTTTCTGCTCGACCAATTCGGCGTTGGCTTGGGCGTGCTGTTCGGCCAGCTTGGTGCGGATGCGACCGAGCGAGCGCGTCAGCGCCGCCGGCGGCGCGGCGCCGGAAAGCTGCACCCAAAGCTCCTCGGTCGCCAGGCGGATTTCCAACGTCTCGCGGTGCATGCGTCCCAATTCATCGCGGAGTTGTTTCAAGGAGATCCGGCATTTGTCCACGTGTTCGGCGCGCCGCTGCACCGCTTGGCGCTTCCGTTCCAGGTCGGCCATCTCGCGTCGGTGCTCGGCTGCCAACCGCTCGCCGGCGGCAACTTGCCGCTGCACGTCGTCGCAACGTTCGGCCGCCGCTTGCTCGTTCGTTTCCCGAGCGGACTCCGCGACGGCCAACCGCTCCAATCGCTCCTCGAATTCTTGCTCTCGAAGGGATAGTTCCTGCTGCCGCTGCAACAGCGCCTGCTCTTGGTCGGACATAATCCGCTGCCGCCGAGCCGACTCCTCTTCCCGATCATCCAGCGTCGCGGCTCGTGCGGTCAACTCTTGACCTTGCCCGGCCAGTACCGCGTCCGCGGCGGCCAGATCGGCCCGACGTTGTTCGAGCCAGAGCCGAGCGGTCCTGGCATCGGACTCACAACTCGCGATGCGCGAGTTCAGCTTGGCTTCGCGGGCGTCCAACTCCTTTTGCCGGCCGCGGAGATGCGTTGCCAATTGGAGGGCTTGGAGGTGGAGTTGTTCGGCGGGCGTATCGTCGGGAGGCGGCGTTTCGGCCGCCGCGAGTCCTTCAGGCGTGAGGTCTGGAACCGAGGCGGCCATCTCGTGTGGGGCATCGACTCGGGTTGTAGGCGTCAACGTCCAGCCCTGCGTGGGCGGGGCCTGACGCAACCCTTTGGTATCAGACTTTTGGGAAGAATCTGCCTTAGTCATTTGGCGAAGCAGGTTTGGGGCCAATGGCCGGCCCGCGCGGCACACTCCGCGCAGTCGGCAAGGTTTACCCAATCTGCTTCATCGGCACTTGGACTCCCCGAATTCACTCCATTCCTCGATGACAACCACGGAAAAGCCGCAAATCAGTGGTCGCGGCTTTACACAGGCGGAAATTCGCGTCAATCGTCAGGCCATAACCTGATCGATGGCTTCCTGGAGGCGTTTTTTTGGCTGGACGCCAACGAAACGATCGGATATCTCGCCGCCTTTGAAGATCATTAGGGTTGGAATACTGCTGATTCCGTAAGCGGTTGCCGTATCGGGACTATCGTCGATGTTGATTTTAGTCACTTTCAGCGTGCCGGCGTTTTCTTTTGCCAGTTCCTCGACAACCGGCGCGACCATCCGGCAGGGGCCACACCACGGGGCCCAGAAGTCAACCAGGACCGGTTCCGCCGATTGCAGAACCTCGGTTTCAAAATCACGGTCGGATAGCTCTTTGATATGGTCCATTTCAGAGTCTCCTTGCGGTTTTTGGGGGCTATGAAAGCCCGACGCGGCATTCCAGTGGCCCATTATAGCGCCCGGCGCGAGGACGTCAATCGCGTCAGACATATTTGTCACACACTAATCCGAACGACGAAAATTCTTTTGATCCCGGATTTATTCGTTTACTGGTTCCCATGCTCCGCGTGGGAACCAGTGGTTTCGCAAGCCGGGTTTGACACCTCCCCATTCGTGACATAGGGTTCATTTGCGGGGCACTTGTCTGTATTACTCTCCTTGACGGTCCGCTTAGACCCGCGATTCGTTGCCCGTACTGCTTGCGAACGTGACGGTTGAACGATGGGGGGGCAGAGCCATGGAACTGACTATGCCACAGCTTGATTTTCTTGATCGGCAAGACACTCAGACCGACGACGAGGTGAAGGCCCAGGTCTTGAGTTTATTGACGGTACTCTATCCGCGCAATGACCTGGTTGAACGCCGCCGCGACGTCCGCTATCCGTTCCCCTGCCTGATCCACCTTACGCCGGTGGCCGACGACGGCTTCACGCCGCTCGACGAGACGGTGGTGGTCGTAGGCCGGCACCTCTCCGAACACGGACTGGGTTTCTATCACCAAATCCCCCTGCCGCATCGCCGCATGATCGCCTCGCTCGAGGTCGGCAAGGGGCGTTGGTTCGGGTTCCTGATCGACCTGAGTTGGTGCCGATTTACCAAGGACGGTTGGTACGAAAGCGGCGGCCGGTTCCTCCAGGCGGTCAACTCGCCGATGGAACGTCAATCATAAAGCCGCTTTGCGGTGGTCGCGGCTTTATGGAACGCTGCCGTGCGCGGCGTAGAACTCGATCAACTCGCGCAGGTTCACCTTCGCGTACGGCTCGTCGCAGGCGGGGGTGTGCCGGCCGGCGTCGGCGAACCACATCTCCAACGTCTCCGGCGCGAAGATGGCGTTGTGCAAGTTCGACCGCATCGCCACCGGTCGCTTAATGATCTCGATCAGCTTGTGTACGTCGATCCGGCCGTAGTTCTCCTGAATCCTTCGGCTGAGGGTTTTCGCCCGGCTGTCGCCGGAGACCAACACCACGTCCTCGGGCACCAGCGGCAACTGCGGATGCTGCTGGCCCGGCTCGAGGACCGTTACCGTTTCCGGGTTGCAGTGCAGCGCCAGAAGCCTGCCCGAGCGGTCGCTTAATACGTAGTGATACTCGCATGTGCGTGGCGACCGGCGGATGATATCGAGCGCTTCCTCGACGTTGTCGGCCCGTTCCATCACGTCGCGCAACAGCAGACTCATGGGCACACCGTCCCAGAGTCCCTCGCCGCGTCCGCCGATCTCGCCGACGGCCAGCCCCTTCTCGTTCATTGCGGTCACCGTGCCGACGAACCCGCCGTAGCCGAGGCTCATCCAGGTGTTGCGCTGCTCGGGCATGAAGACCTGCACCAGTGCTGCTCGTTGTAGGTCGATGTCGCACATGTAATCGAGCACCCGGGCATGAAGCACCCGGCCGCCGGCGGTGGCTTTTCCCTTCAACGCCACGCCGCTGCAATGGAACCGCTCGGGGAAAAGGTTGCCGTATAATGCGTCGCGCCGCGATATGCCGACCGCATCGGCCAGTGCGTTGCACTCTTCGATGAACCGCGGCGGTATGTGTGGCGCTGTCCGCCGTCGGATTTCCGCCATGCGGTCGAAGAACCACCGGCCGGAATGGACCGTATCGGCGCCGCCGACCGCGTAGACGACCCGGTCGATCATTTTCCGGGCGGTGCCGCGGACCAGCGTCCCTTGGGCGGCGCCCATCTGCCTGGGAGTGCCGGAGACCATCAGGATCGATTTACCCTGGCTGCGGCAGAGTAGGCCGTGGCCGGCCGGGTCGCGGGCAACGATGGTGATCTCGTTGCTCTTTTCTCGACCGCCCGACCATCGCCGGTCGTCCAGGCGATCCAGGGCAAAGTTCGCCGCCGCCGAGAATACGCGGTGCAGGTCGGTCTGTTCGACCTCTTCCCGGGGCAGGTCCGCTGGCGGCTCGAACAGGGCGTCGAGCGCCGGTGTGTTGGCCTGCCAGCCGCGGAATTTAATCGTTCCCTTGACGCCCGCCACGGCAAAAGAAGCCGTTTCCGGCGTGCGGCCGTCGTCGCGGAAGCCGATGAGTATTTCGCCCGGCGCCCGCGTCTGCTCGGTGGCCGTAATGCGGATGGTGCGCCCGCCGGCCGTGGCTTTATGGGGGACGTTCTCGACGTTGATCCATTGCTGAAGCGCGTGTGGGGCCAGTGCGAATCCGCCCACCGCCCCGGCCAGCGTGCGTAGCCCGACCAACTGCCGCGGATCGACGTTCCCCAGCGGCCGGCTGCCGGCGACGGGTTTTTTCGTCCCTGCCAGCACCTTTTTTTCACCGGCGACCAGCCAAGGGAAATTGCTTTGCCCCATTTCAAGTTCCCCGAGATTGGATATCTTGCAGCGGAGCGAAAATATTTCGTTCTCGCCGCGGACCAGCCGCGCCTGGACCTCGATCGGCTGTTTCTCCGGCAGCGTTACCGACACTTCCACGTCGGCATAGTGACATCGGCCCGGCGCCGGTTCGGTGGCCAGCATGGCGACCGCTTGCTGCAATAAGGAGACCAGCCGTTGCAGCGGAGTGCTGGTCGCTTCAGCGGCCAGTGAATTCGCCTCACGCACGGCCTCGGGTAAATCTCGCGCGAAAAAATCGGTCGTCATCCGCAACGCGCGCGGCAGCTCGGCCATCGCCGTGTAATGGCCAAGCCCTTCGAGCCAGACCACGCGGTCGGCAATTCCCAGCGCCTCGGCGAGTTTCTCGGTACACTCGCGGGGAATCACCTCGTCCTCGGCGGCGTTCAGCATCAGCACCCGGCCGTCCCGGGCGCGATCTCGCAAGGCCGGAGCGAAATGGAGCGGATCGACCAAGGCGATCATCTTCTCCACCTCCGCGCGACCGTCCGGCGGCAGTTGTCGGATCATCTTGCTGAGCATGCGGGTTTCGCGGGCGTGATGGATGATCCGGGGCAGATCTCCTCCGGCCAGCAGCAGCCCCGCCCGATACAACCGCGGCTCGGCCCCGGCGGCCGAGGCGGCTACAATGCCACCGAGGCTGATGCCCGTGATGCCGATCCGCTTGGGGTTGATCTCCTCGCGGGAGGCCAGCAGATCGACGGTCCGGCGGATGTCCTCGCCCGCCTGCTTGATCGCGCCGAGGAACAATTTTGGGTTTTCGGCCAGCGCGATTGGCCCGGTGGGCAATCCGCGCGGGCCGTAGTAGGGGAGCTTGAACGAAATGGCAGGTATGCCCCGCGAGGCAAGCACGGAACAGACCAGATCGGTTAGCGGCTCGTTGCCGTCGAGGATGTGCAGGCAGATGACCGCCGGATATTTGACGCCGGGCCGAAGATTTTTCGGGAGGTAGTAATCGGCGGGGATGGTGTTGTTTTGCTCGATCGGCGTGACCACCGGCGACGGATATGTTATCCGAAAGACGCGGAACTCCGCTCGCTCGGCCAGTAGACGGATGCGATACTCGAACGGGGCGTTGTCGTGGGTCTTCGAGACGGAGTGGGTTTCCCACACCGGTTGCTGGGCATGGGCCATCGACGCGAATGACAGAACCACCGCCAAAGATATCCCGACGGCCAATACGCATCCTGAACGAAGTTTCATGGTATCGCTTTCGACTGGTTGGTTGTCGTCAAACCATCATTTTAGTGTTTTTTCCAGGTCTGTGCCAATGTATACACGTTAGAGGCCGGACGGTTACGGAATGGGTGGCGCAGGACGCTTGTCGGCTTCGTTTTGAGAGGGTATGCTGATGGGGCAATCGGCCCCAAGCCGGTGTGGGCAGACGCCCCGCTTGCGGTTTCGCACCGAGATGATAGCCGCTTGCGGCTTCGCACCCGGCGCGACCAATGGAAAGCGGCTTTATGCGATGAACGACACTTGGCGAACAACGCTGTTGGAACGGCAACGCTGGATGACGTTCTTGCTGCCATTTCTTGTGTTCATGCTCGTCGGCGCGCTGGAGCCGACGCCGGAGAAGCCAGGCGGCGGCGCGATCGGCTTGGCCATTCCATACTCGTACTATCCGTGGCTGTACGCGGCCAAAATTGCGTTGACCGCGGCGGCGGTGGTGTTCGTGTTGCCCGGCTACCGGGAGTTTTCGCTGAAATTGAGTCCAACGGCTATCGTAGTGGGCGTGGTGGGCGGACCGCTGTGGATCGGCCTGTGTCTGCTCGACTGGGAACAACTCTACATCTGCCCCTTCCTGAACAACATCGGGGTGGGATGGATCATCGGCGCCGGCGAGCGGTCGGCGTTCGACCCATTCGAGCAACTGGCCGGCCATCCGACTTTGGCGTGGGCCTTTCTGGCCGTGCGGTTTTTCGGCCTGGTGGCCATCGTGCCGATCATCGAGGAGTTTTTTCTGCGCGGATTTTTGATGCGGTTCGTGATGGAACGCGATTGGTGGGAGATTCCGTTTGGAAAAGCCAGTGCGTTTGCCATTGTGCTGGGTACGGCCGTGCCGATGATGATGCACCCCGGCGAACTGTTGGCGGCGGTCGTTTGGTTCTCAATGATTACCTGGCTGATGTTGCGTACCCGGAACATCTGGGACTGCGTGGCAGCCCACGCGTTGACAAACTTGATCCTGGGGATATATGTTGTCGCGCGGGGCGGAGACGCATGGCGGCTGATGTAAGGAACCGTAGGCCGGGTCTTGACCCGGCACATTCGGGCAGAGCAGTCGCCGGGTCGTGACCCGGCCTACTACTACATCAATAAATGAGGGAGAAAGGGAAATGCCCAAGCCCGTGCTGCAAGCGCTTGTGTTGGCCGATCACGTGTATCAAGACAAGATCACCGGCAAGAAGATCATCGCCGGTACGTTCAATAGGGTATGTTTTTCCAGGATGAAGCGGCCCCCGGAACAACCCGGCGTCGAGTCTGAGTTCGGCGAGAGCCCATCGCCATCGCCGTTTCAATCCACCTCGGAGACCGCGATGCCCGCCTCGTCGTCGTTGCCGCCATCCTCGTCGCCGCCGCCCGGTGCGCGCCGACTGACCGCGGCCGACGTGCAGAAGGCCGGCTCGCCTTATGCCTTCATCAGCTTGGCGGACGTGCATGGTCCGACACCGCTCGAGATGCGCTATCGAGACCTTTCCAACGGCGCGATTCTGTTTGGAATATCATTCCAGGTCGCCTCTGAAGACCCGTTGGATACGGTCGAGGCAGTCGTTCCGGTTCCTCCGTTGCCCACGCCCCACGCAGGCGTGTTCGCGCTCGAACTGCTGGCCGAAAACGAACTCCTCGGCGCCCTGCGAATCACCGCAGTCGATACTTCGGAGAAGTAGGCTGGGGACTGGTCCATTTTCCGGCCGAAAAACGCATTTCGCGGGCAAACGGTTGGCCGAAAACATGGACCCGTCCCCTTCCCGCGGCGCCAGGGGGACAGTCCCCTGTGAACGGTTACACTCTCGGAAAACAAAGTCGCAACAGCCGGGGGCTGTTGGCATTGCTTAATTCAACGGTATTTTGGCAAGCCGAGGTTCGCCTGCCGTCACCGAGCGACCCGCTTCCAGGCGATCGTCAGCCAACCGTTTTGGCAATCCATTTGTATCGGCACCATCTTGCCCACCGCCTTCCACTTGCCGGACGGTTCAAAGCCCTCGGCGAGAAACTCCGGCTCAAAGACCTTCTCGAACCGTTTTCTCAGTAATGTGCGGATCACCTGCCTTCGGGCGTCGATTGTTCGGCCGCCGCCGGGAGTGAAATCGGGTGGAAGGACCACGATGTCGCCTTGACGGACCAGCTTGAATCCCTTCGACGACTCCTCGATCTTATAGGTGGCCGAAACATTCATGGCCGGATGGGCGTCGTCTCCCTTGTAATACTTTACTCCGCGCAGAGTAATCGTCAGCCGCTGGTCGGCGAAAGTGACGGAGATTGGTTGCCGCGGGGCGAAGGTAATGGCCCAAGGCTGACCGTCCTCGTCCCCTTTCATTTTTTCCGGCAATTCACCGAGCAGATCGGCGGCCATTGCCTGAACTTTTTCCTCGTACACGGTGCGACCGGCCAGCGCGTCGAAGACCAGATTGTTGATCGTCGATTCGTGTATTCGCAGCGACATTTCGGCCCCTTCCGCCACGGGTGGCGGCTCGTCGGGGGCTGCCAGCTTGCTCTCGCCCGCCTGCAAACCGATTATCCCCAGCGCAGACGGTGTGGTGCTGAAGTCGAGCTGTCGCGGAAAAAGTTTCCGTTCGGTGAAGGGGCGTTGATATTTCTCGATGTATTGCCGGTTTGCCCGTTCAAGCGGCTCGGACGCCTGCCGGTCGATTCTTTTGTTGAGCTTCTCCTCGGCGTGTTGCGAGGCGATGCACTCGGCCAAAGACTGCTGTTTCCCCGCCTTTCGCCAGGCCATCCGCTCGATCAATCGACGGCCGCGGCGCGATTGTATGTCATTGAACGAGATCGATGTTTCCGCCTTGGAAACCGCTGGGTAGGAGGAGAATCCGTCGGCGTCGATCCAAATCCGTTTGCGGGCGGCCAGGTCGGTCGTCGAGCGGCTGAAGATCGTTATGCCGCCGTGATAGCCCACGTTGTCGCTTTCAGTGACGCCGAAAAACAGCGCGTCGATCACGCCGAACTTGGGATCGGGCCAAAGCTCGGCATGGGTCCGGCCGACGGTGTGCGCCGTGCCGTGAATATCGGTACCGAGGATGTAGTCGCGGATCGGCATGGTGTCGTCGACCCCTTCGGCCAAGCCCGCCGCGACCACCTCCGCCGAGATTTCCACGAACAGGTTCGGCCGAACGAAGTGGCCCTGGATTGCCCGGACCAGCGCCGGACACTGATGCGCGCCTTCCAGCCAACGGACCGACTCGCTAATGACCAGCGCGTCCTCGGTGGTCGGCTTGGCGACGTAAGTCTTCATGCTCGCGGCCAATCGGTCGGCGATTGCCTCGAAGCCCGCGCGGACGTTGGGGTTGTCCACCGCGCGGAGCATGGCGATGTAATTGTGCAATGCCCGTTGCACATCGAGGAACCAGACCAGGTCCAGTCCCTCATAGCCGGCGCAATAGCGGGCGTGGATGCCGCCGAGCAGCGCCTTGTCCGGCGATTGGTCGCCGCGAAGCTCCGCCTGTAATGCATCCCAGCGGAGGTATTTTCGCCAATCCTCGCCGTTTGATCCCGCCGACTCCAGTCTGCGATCCAGCCGCGAGAGGGCCTCGATCAGCCCCGCCTTGGACTGCTGAACGTCGTCGCGGTCAATCGGGCGGAACTCGGACTTGGCGTTTTTGCAGGCTGCGGGCAGCTTTTCAAGCGAAATAACGGCCTCGGCCGCCTCGCCACTCGCCGCTTGTGCGAACGAGGCAAGAAAAACAGCGGACGCACAGAGTATCGCTTCTTTGAGTTTCATCCTTAACCGCATTACCCAGCTCCTTGTGGGGGGCGGGCCAACGAATATTCCCCAACCGGAAAATTTCATTTGACCCCTTGATTTTGCGTAGCTTACCAGTTATCACTTCTTTTAACAAGTTGGGATAAGATGGTCGGTAGCCTCGATCGATCCCTGCCGCGGCAAGGTTTGGCCGCACAAGTCGTCTGAAATCTGGAACTTCGGACGATCCCCTCCACGGATGGGTCACCATAAGACCTTTCTTTCCGAGAACCAATCCCGAAGGAGTGAGAGCATGAACGGCGTACGTTGTCTATTGATATTGGTCGGTTTGGCGTGTACGTGCTTGGCGTTGGCTTCCGCGCCATTGGACGACCCGGCCGGCGACGCCCCCGAGGCCGAGGTCGCTTGGCGCTCCGACTACACCAAGGCGATGACCGAGGCCGAGAGCCGCAACAAGATGATGTTCATCTATTTCTGCGATCCCGGCGGCAGTCAGCCGTGCAACCGATTCAAGAAAGAAACACTCGACGACCCACGGGTCTGCCACAAGCTGCAAGACTACGTGTGCGTCCAGATTCCGTTGGACGCCAAGATCAAGGTCCAAGGCGAGGACATGGTCCTGCTGGAACACGAATCGTTCTATGAGATGCTTGGCAAACCGGGGATCGCGATCGTCGATTTCCGCTCGACCGAAGGATCCTTGCGCGGCTCGATCGTCAGCACGTTTCCAATTACCGAGAAGCTCTGGTATACGCCGGAGCGGATGGCGGTGATCTTGGACCTTCCCATCGGCTCGCTTACCCAGCGGACGCTGATCTACGCCGTGCGTATCCATCCCGACAAGCCGGAAAGCACCGACGGCCAGCCGCTTCCCTCGCTGGTGGAAGAGGCCCTGGAACATTCGCAGCATCAAGCCGACATCCGGTTGCAAGGTCATCATGCCTGGGGATCGCGTTTCCGGCGGATCGTTGCCCGGCTGCCGGGCGGTATGACGGCGAGTGAGGTGTGCGCCGAGAGTTGGCCGGGCGAGAGCCTGGTCGAGGCCGCCATCGAGTGCGTGCGATGTTGGCGGTTCTCCGAAGGACATTGGAGCGCCGTGCGGGCACGACATCGCTTCTTCGGATACGACATGCGGCGAGGCGGCAACGGCATCTGGTACGCCACCGGAATCTTCGGCAGCCGAGGTCGATAGGCGGAAAAATCGGCGCGCGGCCGGGAATTATTCATAAAGCCTGGAATTTAGTAGTTCCAAGTTTGGTGGCTGACGCCTCAGCAAGTCATCCTGAGCGTAGCGAAGGATCTCGGCAGCCGAGGAGATTCTTCGCTACGCTCAGAATGACGAACGCCAAATCTCACAAGAACTTGGAACTACTGGATCCGGGTGAGGGGAGGAAGGGGATTCGGCGACTGGAGCCGCCTCCTGCTGGATTCAGCCGGGGAACTCGCTGCTGTTTTCCTCGGCCGCTTTTCGCAGCTTGTCGAGCGCCCGGGCCTCGATCTGACGGATCCGCTCTTTCGTAACGCCCAATTCGGCCCCGACCTGTTTGAGCGTCAGCGGCTCCTGGCCGCGGCGCAGACCGAACCGCCGCACGATGATCCGTTGCTCGCGCTCGTCGAGACGTTCGAGTATTCTTTCCACCTGCGCCTCGCGTTGCACTTGTGCCGTCAACTGCTCGACCGGGTCCGCCCGATCGTCCTCCGTCGAGGCGAACAACTCCGCGTGGCTGGTGCGGAACCGGTCGAGGCGGCGATGCTCGTCGGGGATGCTGCGGGCGAAGTTCTTCATTATCGCCCAACTGGCGTAGGTGCTGAACTTGTTGCCGCGCGAGTAGTCGAACTTCTCCACCGCACGCATCAGCGACATGTTTCCGTCGCTCACCAGCTCGAAGAAATTCTGCGTCGGACCCAGGTGCCGCTTGGCGATCGAGACCACCAGCCGCAAGTTCGAGCGGATGATTTGGTTCTTCGTCGAAACCGCCTCGTCGTACAACCGTTCAATCCGATCCATCAAGTTTCGTTTCGGCCGGGCCGGATCGAGTTTGGCGCGGAGCCGGCCGACACGGTATTTCAAGTAGTTCATCTTGCGGAACAGATGGGCCTCTTGATCCCGCGTCAACAACGGCACCTCGTACAGGCTGGCCAGGTACGGGGGCAATCCGCTGGGTAAACGCGCCTTCTTCGGCGGCGTCTCCGAAACAGGCGGCGGTCCGATCACCCGCGACTCGTGCTTCTGCGAACGGACCCGCGAAAACGACGCGTTGGGGATAAAATCAAGCGGCAATTCCAGTATCCGCCGGGCACGCGCCTCGGCGATGATCCGGTAGATGCCTGACCGCGTGCGGTGGAAACGCTTGGCCAACGCATCGACCGACTCTCCGTGCAGATGTTGTTGATGAATCTTGTGCTTCGATTCCGGCGAAAGCACCCCGCGATGGTCGGAAAACACGACTGCTTCGGGGTGCTCGTTGTCGAACTGCCGGAGCGTGTAGCGAATGGTTTCGACGCTGCGGCCTGTTTTTCGGGCCAATCGCTTGGTCACGTCGGCGGGGCGGGCACCGGCGCGGGCCAGCCGCCGAGCGCGTTCGATAATCGTCTCTCGCTCTTCGTCCGTCAGTTGGCTGAACTGCGAGCCGCGATAGACTCGGTCCCGGTGCAGCTCCACAAAACGGTCCACGGAACTCTGCAAAAAACCTACCCGCTTGCGGCCGTCCATCACGAACCGCCGGCTGACCAGCCCTTGACGACGCCAGCGGGAAATCGTCTTCGTCGAGACGTTGAATTGCTCGGCCAACCCTTCGATGGTCAGCACCCGCTCGCCGGCCGCGCCGGCCTGGACGCCGGCCGAATCGGATACGTCCTCCACGAACAATCTCAGATCGTGGCTGGCCTCTTGGCCGGTCAATTTCAGGTCGGGGTAGGATTCGGGGCGGTAGTTGGTGATTCGGAAACAGATGTATTCGTAAGGATAGGTGCGAGCGGGATCCAACTCGCTCAGCAACCTTTCGGCCTGCGCTGCCTGTTCGATTCGCTTTTCACGCGGCGCAAAGCGGACCTGCTGATCGCGGAGTTGTCGAATCACCGGATTTAGATAGTTCCTGCGCATGGCTTTTTCTCCACATTAGTCCCGACTCGGTCCATTATACATACCGCCCAACATTATGACAGAATATTCTTGCAAAAATCCAGTTTGCCCCCACAAACGAATGAAACCACTCCCCCGGCTGCATATTCTTGCTGTTCGAGACGCCATAACACCAGTAACGCCGTTTAGCCCGTCGATCATCTCCCCTGCCACGTTCATTTGGATGGAACAACTACCTGTACGCAACGGCCCCGACCGTAGCTCACGGCAATCCCGTTATTCCGGCAAATTGACGCAAGTTATTGTTCCAGCTTGTCTTACATTTTAGACGCCCTATCCTGTCGAAAAGTTACACATGGTTTTCGTGTATTTATCAAGTCGATGGCGTTTCCTATGGACTTTGCCGGCTATGACGGTCGATCTAGCGACTACCGGTAGAAGTCGGACCCATGCAGTGGGTGGCAAAATCGACTGAAACAAGATAGTAGTAGACAACCCCCTTTTGGAATGCGGCCATGAAGCTCTCAGCCCCAATAATATGCTGTATCGTGCTGGTTTCCTTGATCGCCGGGTCGGGCGCGTCCGCCTCGGATGTGAAGAAAACCTACACCTTCCATAGCCAGCGAAAGGCCGGGCAGACCGATCGAGTGGTCGTGTTGCTGGAGGTTGGGGGCGAAACCAAGTTTCTCGATAAAGGCAAGCCGCGGCGCGAGAAAATGGGGGTCGTCTGTAGTCTGGACTACCTGGAAAAGACGTTGGAAACGCCGGCCGAGGCCGACGGCGTCCTGCGCGGCGTCCGCCACTACCGGAGGGCGGCGGCGACGGTGAAGGTGGGCGACGATCGGTTCGAGCCGGCCCTGCGCCCGAAACACAGCCTGATCGGCGTCGAGACCGCACAACAAACGGCGTTGCTCTACTCGCCCGGCGGAAGCCTTGCTCGCGACGAATTGGACGCCATCGACATCCAAGTAAACAGCCTGCTGCTCGACCGTCTGTTGCCGAGCGGTCCTATTGTCATCGGCCGGAGTTGGCCACTGGACAAGAATCTGATAACGGCCATGCTCGGCCTGGAAGAAATCACTAAATCGACGGTCGAGTGTACGTTGAAGGAAGTCACGGACATTGTTGCCCGATTCGAGTTGACCGGCCGGGTGAAAGGCCGCACGAACGGCGCCGAGACGGAAATCGAGCTTAAAAGCCGCTATCGCTTCGATCTGCGTACGAAACGCGTCGATTGGCTGGGTATGTTAATCAAGGAAGACCGGCAGGTCAGCAATATCGCCAGCGGGGTAGACGTGGTTTCTCGATTGCAAATAACCGTCACGCCGGCGAAAGAGCCGAAGGAGCTGGCCCACGCGGCGCTCGACAAACTCGACCTGAAGCCGACCGCCGAATCCACTTGCCTGACCTACGAGTTCCCGGGCGGAGGTTGCCGTTGCCTGTATGACCGGCGTTGGTACGCCGACAATTCATTGGGCGTGTTGCGGCTGATAGATCGTGGTGTACTCGCCGGACAGTGCAATCTTGCCTTGTTGCCCAAGCGCGATCCGAACCGGCTGGTCTCCTTGGAGGAGTTTCAGGGAGACGTGCGAAAAGCCCTGGGCGACAATTTCGGCGAGTTCGTCGCGGCCGGCCAGTCGGCAAACGAGAGCGGCTATCGCGTATTTCGGGTAGTGGCCGACGGCGCCGTGCCCGGCAAGCCGGACGACGTGCCGATCCGCTGGATTTATTATCATCTGGCCGACCGGCAAGGCAATCAAGCCGCGTTGACCTTCACGATCGAACGAGAGAACACGGATCGGTTCGCTGATGCCGACAAGCCGATCGTCGAGTCGTTGCGTTTTGTCGAACCGGCCGTCAAGCCCTCCCTAGTGGATAGTGGGTAGTGGATAGCGGGTAGTGGATAGTGGATAGTGGATAGTGGGTAGTGGATAGTGGTTAGTGTTCCGCTCTCTTCCGTATTGGCCACTGAAGTGGCCAACCCTCCGCCCACTGACCACTGACCACTGGCCACTGCCTTCCGCCCTCCACCCTTCCGTATTGGCCACTGAAGTGGCCAACCCTCCGCCCACTGCCCACTGACCACTGGCCACTGCCTTCCGACCACTGACCACTGCCCTCCGCCCACTGACCACTGATCACTGGAAAACCGCCCCAAAAGCGGTTTTTGCACCCGCCATAGGCCCTCGCGAAAAAAGTGCGTAAATACCGGCGGCCAGAAAACAGCCTTTTTCTAGGCGTTTTCGGCTGGTAGAATGACCTCGTCGCTCATACCCCGCAGGAGGGGCTAGTGCGAAAAGTTTTGCGACCTGTCGCCACAAGCCGATGTTGTTATTCAAGTTAAGGTCGATTTTCCGGTCTGAATTAACTGGAAAAAATTTCTGAAATCGCCACTTAATTCTTACGTCGATTCGCCGAGTGCTGCCGATGCGTTCAAACCGTTTAAAACCAGGGCTATTCATTTCGCTTTTGCGGCCGCGATTTAGACGTAACCCCAATTCAACCCCAGGTTGATCAACCTGGTATACCGGGTTAATTAACCTGGATGCGCCAGGTTAAATTGGCTGCGAAAAATCAATTAAGCGCGCAAAAATCGGTTTGGACGCTTTTCTGGAAAGTTCGCGCAAAAATGCGTGTGCAAATTGGTCCCCTCTCCATCAGGGAGAGGGCTAGGGTGAGGGCGGTTTTGGCACTGGCGTCTTGTCAGCGGGTAATGTTCCGCCTTCCGCCTTACCTCCTCCGCCCCCTCTTCCGCTCAAGGTGTCTTGACAGGCTGCGGCAGCCCACTAAATTGAGGGATCGTAAGGAAGTTTACGGTCGCAAAAGAAGGCGAACAGCCGTGCTGATTTTCCAAGATCCAATGGACCCCCGCTCGAGGTATCTGCTCGAATCGCTTCTCGATGCATGTGGCTCCGCAAGAAAAGTCGCAGGAGCCTTCGCGTTCGCATCCTCCGCTGGCGTCCGATTGGTCACACAAGACACATCATTCAGAGAAGTAGCGGAAAACCACGAAATCGACCTAATCGTCGGGGTGGACGCTGTAACCAACAATGAAGCGTTAGACAGTCTTCTTGAAGCTTCGAGTGGAAATCAAGACTTCCGCGTAAGGGCGTTCCTAAACCCACGGAACGATGTTATTTTTCATCCCAAAGTCTGTTGGACAAAGAAAAACGACACCGGAGTAGTAATCACGGGGTCCGGGAACCTCACAGAGGCCGGTCTGCTAGGAAACTGGGAAGCTTACTCGCTTGAGACTCTCAATCGACAACAGCTTATTGAGGTTGAGTCAACTTGGGAGGATTGGCTGGAACGTCACGACGAGTGGCTTCGTCCACTCGACGACAAGGAGGTACGCAATCGAGCAAGTCAAAACACAGTCATGGCCCAACAAGGCGACTTGCCGACATTGCAAACTAGACCTGAAACCAGTGAAGATGAACGCAAATCCGAAACCGATAGTCAGACGCACCCGCTCGATGGTTCACCAGTGCTGGTCGCAGAAATTCCAAAATCCAAAGATCGTTGGAAGCAAGCAAATTTCCTTAAAAACGACTACGAGAACTTCTTTGGAGCACGAGTCGGCGAACGACGCCTCGTCATGTTCCGGCATGTCGAACAAAACGGCAAACTTTCCCCGTATACACACAATCGTCGTAGCGTCGAAGTCAAGAGCCACAACTATCGCTTTGAACTTGATGCGGCAACCGGACTTCCGTACCCACAGGATGGACGGCCGATCGGCGTGTTCATTCGAATAGCGACCCGAACTTTTCTCTACCACTTACTAATGCCATCCGACCAAGAATATCCGAACGTGGTACGTATCCTCGATGAATCCGATGACAACTCTTCTGTACGTCGCTTTCGTATGACCGCGTTGCAACTTCGACAATCCTGGCCAACCGCACCTTTCTGGAACCTAAGCGACACTTAACGGCAAACCACAAAAACTTCTGCGTTTTCTGGAACATCCATTTCCACTTCCGCTTTGTTTAGTTTACTGTGCGTCACTCCATTCGCAGGCACAACCCTTACTTCGCTAAAAAAATTCGACGCAATTTCAACGATGCCATCCACGGGCATTAAACGAGGATGACCATTTTGTACGTAAGGTGAATACGAAAGCAGCATAGGGATTGCCAGCTTTTCAGCACCCCGAAACATCGCCACAAACGCATCAGCCGCCTGAGACTTGATGCAAAATGGTGATTGATGCCGATTTGGACGGTAAACACCTCGACTTGTTGGCCCGGAACCGTTTAAGAATCTCGAGGTTACGGTAGGTGAATCACGCAAGCACAACGTTTCTAGCACATGGTAAAAACGGCTGTAATGGTCCCGTGTATAGGGCGGGTCAGCATAAATCGCCGACACGTCCTTGCAATGCTTCTCAAGAACCTCACGATAATCCGCTCTCACAACGCGGTGGCAACCGACATGCGGGATATCCAGATACTTTTGAATCCAATCGACAAAAGTTGGCTCAATCGCGATTTTGCGATCCCGACACATCTGCTGAACCAAATGGGTTTTTACCGAGCCGGTTTTTTTCCTAGGGCGCATAGGTTGGGCAAACTGTTTTCCTACTGTGTTTACAACTGAACTGGCCGTACTCAAGACGCCAGCGATCCCTACATTCTGTAAGTCCTCAGGCAAAGTCGCTACAGCTTCCGAAAAACAGTCGATCCAGAAGGCTTGCTCATACGCAAAGTAAAGACCGCCAAAGTAACGCGTTGCTACAAGCTTGGAAGATGCATTGCTTTCAGCTATCCGACGCTCGACTTCCTGTTTCGCTCCGGCGAGCTCAGAACAGATATCGGTGCTGTTACCGACGATCAAAGAACCATCTTCAACAATACTGCATAACAATTCGGGATCGAGGTTTGCCGATTCGATTGCTGTCGCCTCAAGCTCAATCAGCGGTCGAACGCAATGATTCAGTCCTTCCCCAATCTTCCGAGCTTTCGCAACCACACCATCCACAAGAGCCTCGCAATCGCCGAACTCACCAAGCGGTCCAAGCAATGCAGAGCAAATCACACGAGCGTATTCCTGAATGTCGGCTGCCACAATGTTGCGACACCGAGACAACGCCAACGAGACTGTGCCAGACCCTGCAAACAGATCGCAAACCCTTCCACCCGACGGGTCGAGTTCATCTAGAATCTCGCCAATTGAATCAACCAGTCGCAACTTACTTCCGAGGTAGTGGATTGGTCGCCACGCTCGTGGACCGCGTTCATCGCCTGACTCGGCAAGAAGAGTCTGTTGGACCGCTTGGCCATGTTTCCCAGTTACGAGTCCACGTGTTACCATTTTGAACTCCTGTTCACATAAGGGCTTGCCGATGCCACGGAATCGACCCCTACGAATCGTGCGGCTACAGAATGGCGAAAAATTGGATTGTCTCGGAATCCCCGGACTCCGAAGAATCGCAAAACACTCTGCCGGAGATCCGAACACAGGCAACGCAATCATCCAGGGCGAGAATCTCGCCGTCCTAGCGGCGTTATTACCGCGATTCGATTCAGCCGTACGTTGCTGTTATATCGACCCACCCTACAACAATCAAGAGCGGCACTACCACTACCACGACTCGCTAGACCACCGCACTTGGCTTGAGCAGGCAACTGCACGCGTCGAAATTCTCGCGGAGTTTCTTCGTGATGACGGCAGCTTATGGATATCTATGGACGATAGGGAAGTCCATTATCTGAAGGTTGCGTGCGACCAGATCCTTGGCCGCAAGAACTTCGTAACCACTATCGTCTGGCAGCAACGCACAACGAGGGAAAATCGGAAGGTGTTTTCAAACAACCACGAGTATATTCTTGTCTACGCCAAAGATATGAAGAAATTCACGAAGACACGTAACACCCTAAAAATCACACCCGAGATACAAAGCAGACACAAAAATCCGGACAATGATCCTCGCGGACCGTGGCAATCTGTTAGTGCTAATGTCCAAGCCGGCCACGGCACACCGGCTCAGTTCTACAAATTGCAAGCACCAAACGGCAAGGTGCATCTGCCACCTTCTGGGCGTTGCTGGGTGTATTCAATGGAAACAATGCAGGAACAGATTCTCGACAATCGAGTATGGTTCGGACGCGATGGAAACGGAGTTCCTCGACTCAAACGATTCCTTAGTGAAACACGCCAAGGACTAACACCTGAAACTCTGTGGCTTGCTAACGATGTGGGCACCAATGACAAAGCAAAAAAACACTTGATCAAACTCTTTCCGGACAAGTCCATTTTTGACACGCCAAAGCCCGAAAGCTTAATTGAACGGGTGTTACGCATTGCAACTTCACCGGGCGATCTAGTCATCGACTCGTATCTCGGCTCCGGAACAACCGCTGCCGTTGCCCACAAAATGGGACGGCAATACATCGGCATAGAGCAAGGTCAGCATGGCGTAACTCATTCTGCAAAGCGACTCGCTCGCGTAGTTGAAGGTGACGACTCAGGAATCTCTGAATCGGTCGGTTGGACCAGCGGTGGTGGATTCGACTTCTATCGCCTCTTAAAAAGTCGGTAGCACGTCACAGTTGGAACACGCTCACCGGAGCCCTTCAAAAACTTGACAGTTGGCGGAACCACCGTCCTCCATTGTTGTTCTATTTTTTAGCGTTGTCACGCCCGTTTACGGGCGTCCTTCGCATTGCCCTGAAACGTCGGAGGAGGCCCGTGAACGGGCCTGACAATTGCAAACGCCCGCTCCCTTCTGACCTGCATTTTTCACCACACGGGGAAAATCTAGCACGGAGCGTTCAACACTAGCCCGAAGCGCAAGCGGGGGCAACCCGTTGTCCATCCCTCGCTTGCGCTTCGGGCTAGTGTTCGACTGGTGAAAAATACCGGCTAATACCGCCTGCGGCGGGAACGTCCGTAAACGGACGTGACTTTGCGATTCACAGGCCCCCTTTAACAGTGGGCCGCAAGAGGTTTTTCAGGACGCGGGGAATTCCTCTTGTGCCTGCGGCACCCCGATAGACGAGCTATCGCGGCCACCCGGCGAATGTTGCGCTGCCGGCCAGTGTAGGGTGGGACAAGCGAAGCGCAGCCCCACCAACAACAGAAAAAAACGTGGTGGGGCTGCGCTTCGCTTGACCCACCCTACTTTCTATTGCGGCCACTGGCGTGGCAAGAAAGCGAACCGCCGCGCTGCTCGCTGGTGAGCAACGCGGCGGCGTCGAGTTCGGACTTCCCGCCGATTGCGACTGGATGCGTCGCTGCGAGACGAGCGAAGGTCAGACGTGCTTCTGCACTGCCGTGAAGTAGACCTTGGCCCACGCTGTAAAATTGGCACCTCCGTCGGAATGCAAGGCAAGAAGTTCGATTCCCTGTATTTTGTTTGCCAGCGCCATTGCCATTGGAAATATCGGCAATAACCATCCCCCATTTGCAGCCGAAACCAGCAGATTAGTATTTAGGAGGAGTCGGAGTCTCTGAGGCAAAGAAGAACCGCCTTACAGCTTTCCTCTCTAACCTATTTTCATTCTACCTTAAAAAACTCCCAAAGTCATCTCCGTCCGGAAGGATTTTCGTAACGGCGCGAGGGTCGGATGGTTGAATTGGTCTTTTTTCGCAACCGTCCCCTTCCCGCAGCGTCAGGGGGGCAGTCCCCTGTAAACGGTTACAGGAAGAGCGTTCTGCCTGGGGCAACACATTATGATTGCGACCGTGCAGCGACCTGCCGATAATAATCGATCGACCGCCGCAGGCCCTCCTCAAAATCGACTTGCGGCTCGTAGCCGAGCAACGTTCTGGCAAGAGTGATGTCGGCCAGGCTCTCGCGGACGTCGCCGGCGCGCGGCGGGGCGACGTCCGGCTCGATGTTCATACCCAACAGCCGGTTGAGTATCTCCAGCAGTTTCAGCAGGTCGATCGAGCGACCATCGGCGGCGTTGATCGTCCGCCCGGCCACGTCCGCCGCGTCGGCGGCCAACAGATTAGCATGGACCACGTTGGCCACGAAAGAGAAGTCGCGCGACTGACGGCCGTCGCCGAAAACCACCGGCCGGCTGCCCGAGAGCATCGCCGTGATGAACAGCGGAATAACGGCCGAGTATTGGCTTTTCGGGTCTTGTCGGGGGCCGAAGACGTTGAAGTAGCGGATGGCGACCGTCTCCAGGCCGAAGCTGCGCCAGAACGCCTGGCAATAAAGTTCGCCGGCGGCCTTGGCGGCTGCGTATGGCGAGAGCGGATCGGGCAGATCGCTCTCCCGCTTGCTGCCGGTGGACCGGTCTCCGTATGCCGCGCTGCTGGCGGCGTAGACCACCCGGCGCACACCTGCCCGACGCGCGGCGTCCAGCAGCACGACCGTGCCGGTCGCGCAGGCGGCATGACTATCCAACGGCCGATCGAGGCTGGCGGGCACGGAGGCCAGCGCGGCCTCGTGAAACACGCAGTCCACCCCCTCGACCGCCCGGGCAACGGTCTCCGCGTCGGTCACGTCCCCCTCGACAAACTCGACCCCCTCGCGGAAGCCCTCGATATTCGCCAGGAATCCGGTGCTGAGGTTGTCGAGTACGCGGACCCGGTCGCCGCGCTGGACGAGCGCCTCGGCGATGTGCGAGCCGATAAAGCCGGCGCCCCCGGTAACGAGAAACGTGCGCATGAAAAGCTCCTTGCCGTGCGATCCGCCGAATTGGTGTATCAGGAAAATCCTCGTTCCCACGCGGAGCATGGGAACCAGACGCGACCCAAGTGTAGCATTATTTGATGTTCGCCCCCAGGTGGGCTTTCTTGAAGCATACTTGTCAAACATGCCGTAATTACGTCATAATGTGCGGCAACGCATTTACGTGTGGCACAGCCGCCCTCGGCTGTGTGAATGAATGTGAGATTTCGGACGCGGCCGAAGGCGGCTGTGCCACATTCCCGATCCAGAAAGGTTTGATACGATGAAAGTCGCCACGATTACGACCAACCGCGGCACGATCCGCCTGAAGCTTCACGCCGACAAGGCCCCAAAGACGGTGGCCAACTTCGAGAAACTTTCCGGCGAGGGTTTTTACGACGGCCTGAAGTTCCACCGCGTCATCCCCGACTTTATGATCCAAGCCGGCTGTCCCGAGGGGACCGGCACCGGCGGACCGGGATACACCTTCGAGGACGAGTTCCACGCCAACCTCAAGCACGGCGGTTCCGGCGTGCTCTCGATGGCCAACGCCGGCCCGAACACCAACGGCTCGCAGTTTTTCATCACTCACATTGCAACGCCCTGGCTGGACGGCAAACATTCCGTCTTCGGCCAAGTGGTCGAGGGTCAAGACATCGTGGATTCGATCGAGCAGGGCGATCAGATGGAGAAGGTCGCCGTGATCGAAGAGGCGGAATAATACGGGTCCGAGTAAGCACCGTCCGTCCGGTTGCGGTTTTGCACTGCGGGATGAGCACCAATGGGTTTTGACGCCTATCTAACGTTGGCAGTCGTGGCAATGGTGGTGGCAATGCTCGCCGCCACGCGATTGGCGCCCGATCTGGTGCTCGGCGGAGGGCTAATGATCCTCCTGCTGGCCGGAATTGTCGGCGCCGAAGACGCCCTGGCCGGTTTTTCAAACGAGGGCATGATTACCATCGGCCTGCTGTTCGTCGTCGCGGCGGGAGTGGTCGAAACCGGGGCCATCTCCTGGCTTGCCGACCGTATCTTCGGCCGCTCGAAATCGACGGTCCAGGCTACCTGGCGGATGATGGTCCCCACGGCCTTTCTGAGCGCGTTCATCAACAACACGCCGGTCGTGGCGATGCTCATCCCGACCGTCAACGAATGGGCCAAGAAACATCGCATTCCATCCTCGAAGCTGATGATTCCCTTGAGCTACGCCGCGATTCTCGGCGGCACTTGCACGCTCGTCGGAACCAGCACGAACCTGCTGGTAAACGGCATGTTGATCCGCGTTTACGAGACCCAGCAGGCCGCCGGAATCGCGCCCAACGTGCCTCGGGGGCTGGGGATGTTCGACATCGCCTGGGTCGGCATTCCCTGTGCGCTGGCCGGAGTAGCGCTGGTCATCGCCGGAAGCCACTGGCTGTTGCCAAACCGTCAATCCGCCATGGCCTCGGTCGCCGATCCGCGGCAGTACACCATCGAAATGCTGGTCGAGCCGGGCAGCCCGCTGGTCGGAAAGTCGATCGAGCAGGCCGGCCTGCGCCACCTGCAGGGGCTATATCTGGGCGAAATCTATCGCGACGAAACGGTCCTACCCGCCGTCGGGCCGGAGGAAGTGCTGCGCAGCAACGATCACCTGGTTTTCGTGGGCATCGTCGATTCGATGGTCGATCTGCAAAAGATACGCGGCCTGACGCCGGCCACCAACCAAGTGTTCAAGCTCGATTCGCCGCGATCGACCCGCTGTCTGATCGAGGCCGTGCCCAGCACTAGTTGCCCGGTCGTGGGCAAGACGATCCGCGAAGGACGCTTCCGCTCGCTCTACAACGCGGTGGTTATCGCCGTGGCCCGGCACGGCGAGCGAGTGCGGGGAAAGATCGGCGACATCGTGCTCCGCGCGGGCGATTCGTTGCTGCTCGAGGCCCACCCATCATTCGTCAATGAACACCGCAACAGCCGAAAATTCTACTTGATCAGCAAAGTAGAGAACTCGAACCCGCCGCGCCACGAACGCTGGGCAATCGCCCTGGCCATTATCCTGGGTATGGTGCTGGCGGTCACTCTGAGCGAATATTGGGGAACGCTGAAAATAAATCTCGGCGGCGGAGCGATCGACTTGGGCAAAATCACCATGTTCAAGGCGGCGATGGTCGCGGCGGCGCTGATGGTATTTACACGCTGCGTTCACGTCGACGAGGCTCGACGCAGCATCGACTGGCAGGTCTTGTTGGCCATCGCCTGCGCGCTGGGGATCGGCCGGGCACTGGAAAACAGCGGCGCAGCCAACCAGATCGCCGGCGGGATCATCCAGACCGTACAAAGCAACCCGTGGCTCGCGCTGGCGGCGATATACCTGATGACCTCGGTCATGACCGAGGTCATCACCAACAGCGCGTCGGCCGCGTTGATGTTTCCCTTCGCCCTCTCGACCGCGCAGCATCTGGATGCAAACGTGTATCCGTTCGTGATCTGCGTGATGATCGCCGCCTCGGCCAGCTTTGCCACGCCGATCAGCTATCAGACCAACCTGATGGTCTACGGGCCGGGCGGCTATCGATTCAGCGACTATCTCCGCATCGGCATCCCGCTGGACATAACGGTCGGCACGATGGCCGTGGTCCTCATCCCCCGGGTCTGGCCGTTCTTTCCGTAGGCCGGGTCGCGACCCGGCAAGATTGATCGCCGGGTTGCAACCCGGCCTACCGGTCTACATCGCCCCGCTGATCGCGCCCAGATAAAACGAGAATATCCGAAAGATCAACATGATGATCAGCACGGCGACCAGCCCCCAGACGGCCCAGCCGGCCAACATGGTCAGCGCGGCCAGCGCCAGCCGGGCTTGCTCCTGATACTGACGCGACAACACGCCCATCGACTCGACGATCTTACCGCTCTGCTCGCCGACGGCCAGCGAGTCGAGAAAATCGACCGGGTATCCGCCTGCGGAGCAAAACGCCTCGTGGATCGAATTGCCGGCCGTGATCTCCGCGTCGATCGCGGGTATCTGGTCGATGTATCGGGCGTTGCGCGTGCTGCGCAGAGATAGTTTCAACGCGCGGCGAACGTCCATGCCCGTGCTCATCGTCAGGTGCATCGACCACGCCAGCCGAGCCAACGCCATTGTTTGCAGCGGCTTTCCGAACCCGGGCAGCCGCAACAGCAGACGTTGAACCGGCCGGATCCAAACCATTCCGCGGACGACGGCCCGCAGAACGATCCATAGGATCACTCCCACGACGGCCAGAAAGCACAGATATATGGTCAGCCCTTGGTTGCCGATCAATCCGAGGCCGAGGATATCGATGCTTTTGTTGCCGGGCATCTTGGGCAAGACGCCCATGATCCAGATCAGAAATCCAATGACCCCCAATGCGATTCCCAATTGGGCCAGCGGCCAGGTGATGGCGGCCAGGAAGATGCGGCGCATGGACAGCCGGGTCTGGTAATGTTCGGCCAGTTGGAGCAGGACGGCGTCCAGCCTTCCGGTCTGTTCACCCACTTCGATCAGTTCGCGGAACAGGCGGGGGAAGTAATCCTCGGTGTGGGCCAGGGCGTCGGCCAACGATTCGCCTTGTGTCAGATCGCGGCTGATCTGCAACAGGTGTTGGCTTAGGTGTCCGGTGGCCCGATCGGCCTCGCGCGCGAAGACGGTCCGAACGTCGATGCCCGCCTCCAGCGCCGTGCTCGTGCGGCGGCAGAGGCCGATCAACGGTTTCAGTTGGATGCGTGGGGAGAACATGGTCATTTGTTGCCGGTCTCGTTCCTTGCCGACTCTATTATCCCACAACAGCGGAAATTGACCAGAACCCCAATCCAGTTATACGGTCAGTTGCTTTTTGTCGATCTGGCGTGGATCGCTTCTCAATAACTATTTCCAAGCCAAGCACTTGGGCAAAATCAACTTCACGTTCTCCCAAGCGCACGGGGAGCCGGGAGCGAAAAAGAGGACAACACTACAACCTACAACCGCACGAATTCCTGGTTGCCGTTATATTGGGGCGCGATCCGGTGATGACCGGTCAAACGCCAGCGCTCGTACGACGGTCCCATGTTCATCGCAATCAGCAAAACCAAGGATATGGAGATCGGGAACGCGATCGCGTCCGACATACCGACGGCACGCAGAGCGATTGGAGAGATTGCGCCGACCACAAGCATACATAACGGCGCGGCCAAGATGCGGTCGTATCCGGGGATAATCAAACGACCGGTTGCGATCCGGCCAAAAATGCTAATGGGCGGCCGGTGTTCGATTACGTATCGAAGGAACCTGAACATGCAGCACCCGACCAAAACAGTTAAAAATAACACAAAGGACATCTGCGAGCCTTCTCTGGGGTCCGGTTGGGCAGCCACCACAGCGTAAACGCACCAGCCGGCCAACAACGGAACGAGCAGGGTGTCGCGGCGCGGGATGCGGAAACTTGTTTGCCGGTAGGCTCGAAGCTGATCGTACGGCCAGCCCAAACCCCGTTTTGTCGCCTTAAAGGGGTCTCTCCGCTGTCGCGCGGTCACGGACACAGATCGTTCCACCGCCTCGAACAGTTCCCCCAGCGGCCAAGGGAATCGGGCGAGCGCCATCCGAAGTCCTTTCCAAGCTACGAAGTACATCGCCACAAGCACCGCCGAAGCGAGCAAGGGAGATTGAGTAAACCGGACCGCCAGTCCCAGGCCGAAGACGACCAGATAGCCCATCCACCACGGGCCGGTTGCCCAGAACGAAGCGCTTAAGACAATCAGGTATGAAAGTAGAAATGCAAAGGCGACATACATTCGGCCGATTTCCGTACCGTATAGGGCCAGCATCACCAGCATCAATACGGCCAGATCCTGAGTGACCAGATGGATCGGCCCCAAAAGGAGCGGCTTGCGGCTGTCCCACGGAATCAGCGCCAGCCACTCGCGGTAGGTCCGTCGCCAAATCGGATGAAAGGCCACCACGCGGAACGCGCCGTAGAGGACCATCAACCCCACCGCCGTGTTATCGCGTAATTCGGTGATACCTCCGCTCACGCCGATCCAGTACCACGCCCAGAGGTGCAATCCCTCGATGGACAGGAGCGTGAAAAGAACCAGAACGACGACCCATCGAGGCGGCATCACCAAACGGAACCAGCGGATGATCGGGCGAATCACTTGGCGGCTCCCTCGAAATACTGGCGGAGATTGTCCACCGTCTGCGGATGCACGAGTCGCTCGAAGACCTCGGCCAGCGGGCCGCTGCAGCCTGCTTGACGCCGCAGACCGTCGGCCGAGTCGAACGCCGTCACACGACCGTCGGCGAGAATCACAATCCGATGGGCCATTTCTTCGACCAACTCGGGCACGGGCGCGGCCATCACGACCGTCACATCGCAGTCGGCGGCCAGATGTTGCAGAATCTTTTTCAGGGCAATGATGCCCGACGGGTCGAGCCCGCCGGAAAACGGCTCGTCGAGAATCAACACCGGCGCCTCGGTGGCCAAGGCCGAACAAAGGGCGATCTTCTTTTGCTGCCCGTTCGAATAGCTGCGGATGGGCCAATCCCCTTCCTTCTCCAAGTCGAACAGGCGCAACAGCCGGTCGACGTGGTTCATCAGCCGGTCGTCCTCGATGTCGTACAACCGGCCAACGGCCAGGAGAAACTCGCGGCCGGTGCGGTTGCCGGGCAGCCAAAGCCGGTCGGGGAGATAGGCCACGCGGCGGCGGATGGCCAGCTCGTCCCGCTCCGACGCCCGACGGCGAAGGCCGTCGATCTCGACGTGACCCTTCAAGGGCCAGAGCGAGCCGGCGATAACCCCCAGCAGCGTCGTCTTGCCCATGCCGTTCGGGCCCAGCACGGCGATCAGTTCGCCCTTGCTGATTTCCAGATTCACGTGCCACAGCACGGGCCGCACACCATAGTGATGAGTAACATCAACGACGCGGATCATTGAACACCCCACAAGCCTGCGTAATTATTTTGGCCGATCAACAAACGCTCTGGTTTCAGTTGGATGCGTGGTGAGAACATGGACGCGACTTACTCCACGAGCGCCAGTGTGTGCGCGGACTCACTGGAATAGACATTTGACAACCACCTTGAGAACCTCGCTCGCATCATCGGGTGAATCGACGGCCAGAGCGGGGGCATGAATGTCCTGGGGAGTAAAGACGACGAAACTTCCGGCCGGCACGATGAAAAAGTCGCCCTGGGCCTCGTAAAAGATCGCGTCCAGTTGGGGATCGTAGTCTTGTTTCACCCGCAGATGGTCCCCGAGCGGCGCGTAGCCCATCCGTTCCACTCCTTCGGCCACGTACTGGATGTCGATATAATTGCGATGCGCTTCCCAGACGATTTCGGCCGGCGGTTTCGGCCGGTATCGCTGCACGATGGCGAACAGCCGTTCGCCGTCGAGTTCATATTTTCCGTCGGGCATTTTCTGGAAGTCGGTTTTGGCGAGGTAATCCAAGGCCTCGGCGACGCCCGATCTCCACGTTTCGTACAGCGTTCGATTGTTGATGCGGTCGAGAATCATTATGCACCTGCGAATTGTTGGCGGAGAATATGTGAATGTGCAAAAGTCATGTTTTCGGCAGAAGCGCTAGCACGGAAGGGCTGGGGTGGGCAATCACGTGGGCGGCAATCAACTTGCCAAGCTCGGCGACTTTTTCCTTGCCGGCCGCCACGGCGGCCGTCACGGCGGCCACGTCGCCTTTGACGAGAACCGTGATGTATCCTCCTCCCAACTTTTCCCGGCCGATCACTTCCACGTTGGCCGTCTTGCAGGCCGTGTCGATCGCCTCGAAAACCGCCGTGAAGCCTTGGGTTTCGATCATTCCAATCGCAAAGGGCGTTGGCGCACTCATGGTTTTTTCCATTTTCTGTTGACGGGGAACGTGGACCAAGGATGATTCGATCAAGGGACTGAACTCAGCGGGGGCTTTCCAAGCGGTTTCGGCCCGCGGCTCCGGCGCGTCTATCACTCTGACGACGCACGGAACCTTCATCGCTTGGGCCGTCGCTACCCCGGCCGCGACGGCCGTGCGGACCCGCGCCGACGGGCCAGCGATTTTAAGGCAAGTACCGTACAGGTCGTTCGCCTCCACCTGGATAAGTTCGATTTCGGCCGCCTTTTCCATTCGGTCAAGCGCGACCATCGAAACGGACCAAGACTGGAGCTCCACCAATCCCAAGGCTCGTCTCACTTGGTGACTCCTCGAAAAACCTGGGATCGGAAAAAGTCGCGGAAGTTTATCGTTTCCAAGAGGTTGTCCACCTTGTTGCAGTACTCCCAATCGATCCATACATATTTCAATGCCGATAAAGCCGCCGGGGGCCACCCGGAACGGAACATTCCAATAGCATATCCGCTTGCGTCGTTGTGGCCCAGGTGCTGGCAGTGATGGCATCGGGTTGTCCCGCCGCTACCGGCACAAAATTTATCCTCTCGTTCCCATGCTCCGCGTGGGAACGCATGGCTGGGACGCTCCGAGTCCGCGCGGGGCGTTACGACGCAGAGCGTCGTAACGAGAGGTGGGGCAAGGAGTTACGCCAAAACGGCGGACTTGGGAGCGTCCGGACGGTGTGTTCCCATGCGGAGCATGGGAACAAGGAATGCAAGGGATTGGCCAAGCCGGCAAAGTCCCCTTTTCGCGAGATTGACCGAATTTCCTGGATGGGATATAATCAGCCCCGTTGCCTGTGACCTTCGGGCCGTCAGGCAGCTGCGACAAATGGATTTGTCGGTGGGGGGAGAAGCTCGGCTTTCCTCCCGATTCTTTAGGAATACGCGAAATGGAATTCGCCGGGATAGCCACGCAGGAGCCAGCGGTGTCTAGCGGCTCATTCGACGCCAAGGAGCGTGTCAAGCAGGCGGTCGACATCGTCGATCTTGTCGGCAGCCATATCCAGTTGCGCCGTCAAGGGCGGAACTACGTCGGACTGTGTCCCTGGCACGACGACACCCGACCCAGTATGCAGGTCAACCCCGAGCGGCAGTCGTTCAAGTGCTGGGTCTGCGACATCGGCGGCGACGTGTTCAGCTTCGTCATGAAAATCGAGGGGGTCGAGTTCCGCGAAGCGCTGGAACTGCTGGCCGACCGCGCGGGAATCGAACTGGAAAAACCACGCCGACAAATTCCGTCCGAGGACGAAGCCGGCGGCGGATCAACCGGCGGCGCGACCGTCGCCCCGAACAAGCGAACCTTGTTGCAAGCGACGGCCTGGGCCGAGAATCAATATCACCAGTGTCTGCTCACTTCGCCCGAGGCCGAGCCGGCCCGCCGATACCTCCAAGAGCGCGGCATTACTCCGGAAAGCATCGAACGGTTCCGGTTGGGCTTTTGCCCGTTGGAGCGCGATTGGATTCTGCGTGGCGTCGAGGGGGACGTCGAGGCGGAGCGAATCCGGCGACGGAAAATGTTGCTCGAGGCGGTCGGTATTCTTGCCCGTCCGGTGGAGGGTAGTAATCTCTACGACCGCTTCCGAGGCCGGCTGTTGTTCGCAATCCACGACACCCAGGGGCGACCGGTCGGCATCGGCGGCCGGTTGCTGCCCGAAGTGAATATTTCAAGTCCGGCGAAATACGTCAACTCGCCGGAGACGCCGCTGTTTACCAAGAGCAAGCTGCTTTATGGCCTGGATCTCGCCCGCGAGGCGCTGCGGAAGACGCGCACCGCGCTGGTAATGGAGGGCTACACCGACGTGATCGTGGCCCATCAGTACGGGTTCCAAAATGCGGTGGCGGTGTTGGGGACCGCATTGGGCGAGTCGCACGTCCGACTCCTGAAGTACCACGCCGATCAGATCGTGTTGGTGCTCGACGGCGACGAGGCGGGCACCCGGCGAGCAAACGAGGTTCTCGAGTTGTTCGTTGCCCAGCAGGCCGACCTGCGGATTCTGACTCTGCCCGAGGGACTCGACCCCTGCGACTTCTTACAGCAGCGCGGCTCGGAGGCTTTCACGGAACTTTTGGAGACCCAAGCGGTCGATGCCCTGGAGCACGCATTCGCGGCCAAAACGCGGGGCGTGGACCTGGAGCGGGATGTTCACGGGGCTAGTCAGGCGCTGGAGGAATTGGTTTCGATCGTTGCCCGCGCGCCGCGGTTGCGGCACGACACGACCCGCGAAAACCGTTTCCGCGAGGAGAAGATATTGCAGCGTTTGGCGGCCCGGTTCCGCGTCGACGAGCGGGACGTGCGGCGACGATTGACGGCGCTCAGGCGCGGACAGTCCACAAAGCCGCGACCGCCGGCAGATGAATCGGTTGCGAAACCGCCGGCGGAGATTGAGCCTTGGGAGCGGGAATTGCTGGAACTGCTCGTTGCACGGCCGGAGTGTCTGGCCTTGGCGCGAAGCCGCGTGAGGGCGGAACAGTTCAACGCCGGGCCGTGCCGGCTGATTTTCGAGACATGCTGCCGGCTGGACGACGAGGGGGTAGTTCCCTCGTTCGATCGGCTGATGCTTCGGTTCGACGAACCGGCGATGAAAAACTTGCTCGTCGAGTTGGACGAGACGGGCCGGGCCAAGGATCGGCAGACCGCCGACGCCGAGGCCCTCTTGGACGAAATGTCGCAAACAAAGAGTAGAAAGGAAGCTGAGAAGCAGCGTCCCGCACATATCGTGGCGCTGCGCGAGGGAGGGCTGGATGTTCAACAAAAAGCGACAATGCTTGAGGACATCTTCCGCCAAGAGCGTGACCGGCAGGGTATTTCCAAGCCCACGGACGGGTAAGGATGCCTCGGACCGGAGATTCGATGATACCTTAGCGCGCAGGATGCGCGGAAGGAGAGTTGCGGTGGACCTTTTCGACAAGGATTTGCAGGAATTGGTCGCCCGGGGGAAATCGCAAGGTTATCTCACGTACGACGAGGTAAACAAATATCTTCCCGACGAAGAAGTCAATCCCGACAAGCTCGACAATCTGTTGATCTCCCTGGAGGAAGAGGGGATCGACCTGATGAGCGAACCGCCGTCGCTCGAGTTCTACGACGCGGCGGAGCGGTCGGTCACCGAAGGGGCCGGCGACGGCGCGACGGCCGATCAGCCCTCGCTACCTCCCGATCCGATCAAGTTCAGCAGCGATCCGATCCGCATGTATCTGAGCCAGATGGCTGAGATTCCGCTGTTGACCCGCGAGGAAGAAATCTCCCTGGCCAAGAAGATCGAGGTTACGCGGAAGCGTTTCCGGCGGACCGTTATCGGCTGCGCGGCGGCAAAGCAGGCAACGGTCGGCGCGCTGGTCAAGGTTCACAAGGGCGCTCTCCCCTTCGACCGCACGATCAAGGTCTCGCTGACCGAACGGCTGACGAAGGAGCAGATACTCGCCCGGATGCCTCACAACCTGAACACAGTCTCTCATTTGATAGAGGAAAACCAGAAGGATTTCAGCCTTCTTTTGCGCCGGAGTTCCTCGGCCAACGCGCGGCAGGAGGCCCGCAAGCGGTTCATCCGCCGGCGTCGCAAGATGCTCACGTTGATCGAGGAGTTGAGTCTTCGGACCCGCCGGGTACAGGCCATGATGCGGTCGGTCGAGCAGCCGCTTGCGCGGATGGACGAAATCCGCCGCCAGCTTCGGCTCTTGCTCGACAACGCGGCCACGTGCGAAAAGCGGACCAGACTCCGCCGAGAACTCCACAACCTGATGGTGATAACGCAGGAGACGCCCCGAAGCCTCCGCAACCGGTGCGAGACCATGCGCCGTCAGTACCGCGACTACGAGCAAGTCAAGCGGGAGCTGTCGGGCGGAAATTTGCGGCTGGTCGTCTCAATCGCCAAAAAATACCGCAATCGGGGGTTGAGCTTCCTGGACCTGATCCAGGAGGGCAACACGGGGCTTATGCGGGCGGTGGATAAGTACGAATACCGCCGGGGGTTCAAGTTCTCGACCTACGCCACCTGGTGGATTCGGCAGGCAATCACCCGGTCTATTGCCGATCAGGCCCGCACTATTCGCATCCCCGTCCACATGATCGACGTGCTCGGCAAGCTGCGAAACGCGTCGAAACAGCTCCAGCAAGACATGAAACGTGAGCCGACCACCGAGGAAACGGCGGCCGCGGCCGGCCTGTCGATCGAGGAAACCCGCCGGGTGCTGGCCATAGGCCGACATCCGGTAAGCCTTGACCGACCGGTCGGAGAAAGCGAAGATAGTTGTTTCGGCGAGTTCATCGAGGACGGTGGACTCCCCCGACCGGAGAAAGCCGCCGGCAATGAACTGCTACGCGAGAAAATCAATGCCCTGCTCAAAACGCTTACCTACCGCGAGCGCGAGATTCTCCGCTTGCGCTACGGTTTGGGCGATGGGTATACATACACCCTCGAAGAGGTGGGGCGCATCTTCAAGGTTACCCGCGAGCGGGTCAGGCAGATCGAGGCCAAGGCGGTCAAGAAATTGCAACACCCGGTTCGCAGCCGGCAGCTCGAGGGTTTTGTCGAGCACTCGGCCGACCTCGAGTACGCGGCCGGTTGACGCCGGTCGTCAAACCACAGCCCACGGGTTGCAACCCGTGGGCTTTTTTTGTTTCTTGGATCATCCCCTCGTTCCCATGCTCCGCGTGGGAACGAGGATAAAAAATCGCCTTCCTTTACCCCAAGATAGCATCCCATGTCATCGACCTCTCCCAACGTCGCCGCTTCCATCCTCCGCACTCTGCACCGCGTCCAGCGTCAACTTGCCGATCTGAAAGAGCGGCTCGATCGCGGACCTCGACAGGTTCGGGCGGCGGAGACCAACGTCAAACGTAATGAAGACTTACTGGAGAAGATGCGTGCCGAGGCCAAAGCCATGCGCATGGCCGCCGACCAGAAACAGCTCCTGTTGAAGACCGGCGAAGAGAAGATCAAAGACCTTCGGAACAAGCTCAACGCCGCCGCCAGCAACCGCGAGTATCAGGCGCTGTTGGACCAGGTCGCCGCCGAAGAGATGACCAACAGCATTCTGACCGACGAAATCCTGGAGTCCCTGGAGGAATCCGACGCCTTCGCCAAGAACATCACCGAGGCCGATGGCACGCTGGCCGCCGTTCGGCAAAAGGCGGAGAAAACTCGCGCCGAGGTTGCCCAGCAGGAACCGCTGCTGCAGGCGGACGTTGACCGGCTGGAGGCCGAACTGCGTCAAGCCGAATCGGGTCTACCCGGCGATGCCCTCGACCTCTATAGGCGCGTGGTGCGGCAGAAAGGTGAAGATGCATTGGCAGTGGTCGATAACCAGTTCTGCCGTGGCTGCAACCAGCAGGTTCCCTTGAACCTTTGCAGCCAGATCATGCTCGGCCAACCGGTGGCCTGCAGAACCTGCGGCCGGCTGCTCTATTTGCCGGAGTAGATTGTAGCCCGCACACGGAGTGTGCCTGCTACATTTCCGCCTCGTGGATCACCTCGACCAGCTCGCGGCGGTTGCCGAAATAGTAGAACACGCCCAGCGAGGCGATCAACACGGTAATCAGCCGGTAGACCAGCGAAATGACCAGTCCTTGCCCCTTGGCGATTGGCGGACCCGCCACCGGCACGTTCGCGTAGAAATAATCGAGTGCGGCCTCGGTGGGACCGATCGGAATGGGAATTACTTGCATCGCCGCGCTCAGCGGCATCACCACGAAATGCTGGGCAAAGGAGAGGTGATTGCCGGGTAGCCCGCAAGCGATCAGATAGCAGCCAACGGCAAAGAAACCGTGTACGCCCACGGTCATTATCGATGCGAGGACCAATACTCTCGGTCGTCGATTGAACATCCGCACCGCTCGGATCAGGCTTTCCAGTGGAGGTCCGGCGCGAGGGATGCGACCCACGGTTCGGATTGCGCGTCCGACCCACGCCTCCGGCCCCATCACAAAGGCCAACCCAAACCCGCCGCCAACGGTTATGGCGAATGTGGCCCAACAAATCTTTTTGATCTCCGCCACCTCGATCCGCCAGAGGCCGGTCAACAGAATTGCCACCGAGGCCACGATGAATAGTATGTAGAGGCCGATGACGCGGTCGACCAAAACCGAGGCCAGCGCCTTGGCGCGGTTGTTCGGGTGCTCGTGATCGAGCATCGCGGCCTTGACCAGGTCGCCGCCGATCATACCCAGCGGGGCCAGATTGAATAGATAACCCCAGAATCCGATGCGGATGGCGTCGAAGAACGGGCAGGGGATATCCAATGCCCGGACCAGATACCACCATCGAATGAACGTCAACAGGACGGCCACGGTGCAACTCCACCAAGCCAGAACCAAAATTCCCCAGTGTTTCGGCTGCTCGACGAGGTTGGTGAATACGTTGGCTTTTCCCTTACCTTGGGTGGCATCGTACACCAGATAACCGATAATGGCCGCCGAGACAGCGATCTTCAGGAGCGTGACGAGGAGTTTTTTCAATTTAGCGGTTCTCTCGAAATCTTGTTCCCACGCTCCGTGTGGGAACACATTCTTGCGACGCTCCGCGTCGCGGCCGGCGAGCAATGGTCGCCCGGCGTCATCCCTTTTCCGAGGACGCGGAGCTTCCTGACCGTGTGTTCCCACGCGGAGCGTGGAAACAAGGTGCAACTACTTTACCACAATCCCAGGCTCCATGTCACCGCCGCCAGCCAACCGACGGCACAGATTTGCATGGAAAAGGAATGGTAGGCCACGTAGACCGGCGAGCCGCCGATCCCATCGACCTGGGCCATGCGTAGATAGTTCAGGATTCCGTATGCCACGAAAGGCATTGAAATCATCTCTCGACCGGCATACCGCCCCCCGATCTCTTCGATGCAATACAACGCGTATGCCAACATCGCCACGCCGGCGCAGATGCTCACCGCCTGGTCCAGAAACGCCTTGTTGTACCCGCGCAGGCTGGGCCGGTGATCCGAGGCCAACTCCTCGGTCAGGTCGGCGCGGCGTTTTGTGAAGCCTATGAACATCGCCAGCGTGCCGGTGCAGAGCAACAACCATGGCGAAGGCGGGGCCGCAACCAACGCGCAACCGATCAAGACGCGAATCACGAATCCCGAGCAAAGCAGGAAGACATCCATCAGGGCGACGTTTTTCGCGCCCCGGCAATATGCAACGTTAATCAAAAAATAGACGAACGCGTACAATGTTACTAGCAGTATGTCGGCGGCTATACATAGCTCCAATCCGGCACAGAGCAAAACGGCCATCTGGACAACCGCGGCCCGCCGAGAGACGGCGCCCGAGGCGATCGGACGATGACGCTTCTTGGGATGCAGCCGGTCGGCCTCGGCGTCGCACAGGTCGTTCAGCGTGTACACGGCCGAGTTGATCAGGCAGAAACCCGAGAGGCCAAGCAGAAAGACGACCGGGTCGAAGTCCGCCCCCGCCGCCAGCGCAAACGGCACTGGCAACACCACAAAGACGTTTTTGACCCAGTCTTGCGGTCGGGCTAGTCTAACGAGGCCAGTGAGCATGGAAGGGGTTGGGGATTAGGGATTGGAGATTAGATTCATGTTAAAACTCAATTTTTCTCATTATGAATCGCGGCAAATTGCGAATTATGCACATCACTCCGCGCCATGCCGCGGGCGTGTAAACCTCGGGCCGGCCGCGGTCGATCGCCCGCAACACGCACCGGGCAACCGCCTCCGGCTCGCCGGCCATCGGCGGCGGCTTCAGGCCGGCGGTCATACCCGTCTTCACGAACCCCGGTTTGACGCACACGGTCCTCAGCCCTCGGGCGCGGAACTTATGGTCCAAACCTTCCAGGTATTGCGAGAGTCCCGCTTTCGCCGCGCCGTAAAGTATCACCGGTTTTCTTCCCCGCTCTCCGGCCACGGAACTGAACACGCAGAGGGTTCCGCCTCCTGCCGCCAATAACCGTCGCCTCACCTCTTCGCAGAAAAGCACCGTGCCGGTGAAATCGGCCGCCAGCACGCGGGCCGCCAGTTGCGGGTCGTTTTCCAATTCCTCTTGCGTGGCGAACAAGCCGGCCGTTACCACAACCGTGTCGAATCCCTGCAACTCCCGCTCCGCCTGATCCAGTGCCGGAGCGAAACTCTCCGGCGCCAAGAGATCGCAACGGGCAGTCTTCACCGGCGCCGGCGCGCCGCGGATTTCCAGGTCTCGGGCCGAGCGTTCCAAGTCGTCGGGCACCCGGCCGATAAGAAACAGACGGTCGCCGCGGGCGGCCATCAGCCGCGCCAACGCCCGGCCCATACCCTTGCTCGCTCCAAACAACACGGCTTTCATGCGGGGTCTCCTAAAAGTCGGACCGATTGGGCGCTGCGGATGCGGACCTCCGTGTCCCAACGTCGCCGCACCGCGTTGAAAGCCTCCAGACGCGGTTCCATCGCCCGAAAATGCTCCGGCCGGGTGAACGTGTCTTTTGTCAGGTAGATGCGCCCGCCCTCGGCGATCACCAGTTCATTGAGCCGATCGACCAGCGTGGGCGTTTTCGTCGGATGGACGGGGAAGTCCATTGCGATCGAGATGCCCGGCCGGGGGAACGAAAGCATCCCCTTCCCCTCCGCGCCGCAGTCCTTGATGACGCACAGAAACCCCATTCCACCGGCGGAAACGAACCGCTCCAAAAACCGTCGCGCCGGTCCGTTGCCGTCCGCGTGCGGCAGCACGCATTGATACTGAGTGAAACCCCGGCGGCCGTAGATCAGATTCCAGTCGTCCAGCGCGTCGAGCGGATAGAAGAAGGCGTCCGGGTGTACTATGCCGCGGCGGACCCGTTGAATGTGCTTCCAATAATACGCCAAATTGAACGCCTTCATGTTCGGCTTGCACAAGGCGATGCCGGGGAATTGGAACGGCACGCGCAATCGGCGTTTCAGCGGCGGCGGTTTTTTTGGCGCCTCGTCCGGCCGCGCCCAGCGGCCTTTCATCAGGATACCTCGCCCCAGCTTCGCGCCGCGGGCCAGACAGTCGATCCACCCGACGGTCATCGGCCACTCGCGGGCAGCTTCTTTCAGACCGGCAACCATCAAATCGAGGTTCTCGATCCGTTGCGACTCGCCCCATATCCACGGCGAGGGGATCGGCCTCATCGGGAACTCGACTTCGAGGATGTGGCCGGTCAGGCCCATGCCACCGATCGTGGCGCGGAACAATTCTTGCTCGGCCGTGTCCGAGCACTCGATGATCCGCCCGTCTGCCAGTCGGAGCTTGAGGCCGCGCACGTGCTCGCCGAAACATCCGTCGACGTGATGGTTCTTGCCATGCACATCGGAGGCCACCATACCGCCGAGTGTAACAAATTGCGTGCCGGGCGAGACGGGGACAAACCAGCCGCGGCGAAGAAAGACTCGGTTCAACTCGAACAACGATGCCCCGGCCTCGGCCCGCAACATCCCCGAAGCGGGATCGAAGCCCAACAGTCGGTCGGCCAAGGTGGCGTCGGCCACGGGAAGATCGGCTCCGGCCGGCAGCGACGAGTCGCCGTAGGAGCGTCCCAGGCCGCGGGAGAGCGTGGCCCTTTCGGTGGCCGCCGGCAAATCCTCCGATTTCAACACCAACCCGTCCACCACGGGGAAGCGTCCCCAGCCGGTGAGTTTCGACCGGTGCGGTTGTAGTGTCATGGATGGATCTCGCGGAGTGAGTGATCGGTCAACGTCGAAATCGTTTAGCGGCCGCTAAACATGCTCTTCTAAAACCCGGTTGAAAAAGGGTGCCACTGCTGGCTTGTCCAGCAGTGCATGGAGAAAACTCCCTGAAAAACACTGCTGGACAAGCCAGCAGTGGCACCCAAACTCCCGGAATCTGACTTTTTGCTAAAACCCTTCTCAAGACGGATACGCATTTACCGCACGATTGTCAAGTCCTTTTCCCCCGTCTGACGCACCACCAGGGTCGTCGGAGTAGTGCGCATCTGCTTTGGGGCCTCGAAACCATCGCGGCCATCGCAGGCCGTGTCAACCTCGGGAAAAAACACGGAAACCATCTTGCCAAAATAAATCGACCACCACATGGTTTCCGAAAGATCGAGGAATACCACCCGACGATATTGTGCGTTCTGTAGATGTGGTTGCAGCGTCTCGAACGCATTTCTCGATATATCGGCCATATACAACGCTGGCGAGGCGCGATCGCGGATGCCGGCCCGAATGGTCCGTCCGGCCAATCCGATCCACACCCCAAATACGGCAATGGCTAGTACGGCGACGGCCCATCCCCGCAATGCGGCCGCCGTCGGCCGTGCCCGACCTTCGAGCCCGCGCCAAGCGTCCAGCCGGCTTTGAAGCGACTGGACGGCCAGCGCCGCCAAAATCGCCAAGCCAATCACACTAAAATGTGCGTAATACAACTGCAATATCCAGGGATACTTCGTAAACGCAAAGATTGCCGCCGGCAACACCCAAAGCGAAAGGCCCAAGGCAACATATCCGAAAGGCCGGGCAGTTTTGCGGCGCGAGGCAGCCGCGATGGCCGCCAGAACCGGCGCCGGCAAAAGCCACCACAACGACCGGGGCAGATCCTTCTCGGCCGCGGGAACGACGGCAATCACACTGTCTTCCAGCACCCACTCCCCACGCGAAAGATTAAACTGAAGCCGCCCCGCCGATTCGTCGGCCACGGTGTAGGACAACTTCCAGATGGGAAGATACACGGCGAGAATGGCGATTAGAACCACGACGAGTTTCCACTCCGCCGGCGCGAACGGCCGCCGGGCAATGAACTTGCGCGCCGCGATCCACGCCAAACACGCCGGCGCGAAGACCGCGCACGATTCCTTGCACATCAGTCCGCACGCAAAAGTAATCCCGATAATCCACAGCAAACGGCGGCCGGACCGACCGTCGCCTGCGTCGGATTGTTTCAGATACACGTCGGCCGCCCACAATCCAAGGACGAGGAACAGCGCGGCGGAAACATCGATGCCGCCGGCGATCCAGGCCAGCGTGTACAGATGCGTCTTGGAGAAGGCATACAAAGCCGCGCCGGCCAGCGCTGCCGGCGTCGAGCCGGTCAGCCCGCGCAGCCAATAGAACAAGGCGCCAACCGTTGCCAGAAACAACAGCAAGTACGTGGCGTGATGCCAAAAGGGTTGCAAACCCCAAACCGAGAGGTTCAGCAGCGGAAGCCAGTAAGTGGACAACGGCCGAAAGAAACAGACTCCATGGAACATCTCCAGGCTGGGCATCGGTTGCCCGGCGACGGCCAGACAACGGTAATCGTCCTGCACGAAGAATGCGTCAAGCGTCCCCCAATAACAAACCGCCGTCAGCAGCAACAGGCACGGCGCCGCAAGCCAACGCGCGCCGGGCCAGCGGCTGAAAAACCGTTGAACGTGTGCATCGGCCATTGCCATGCTCGGCTGTGTGATTAACCGTGAGTTCTCGGTCACAGCCAAGGGTGGCTGTGCCACATATTGATTTCTAAAACAGCTATTTAACCCCGAGTGAATACACCCGGGGCACGGTCTGGTGCGTCCAACCACCGCTGCCTGCCGTGTATTCACGGCGGGCTAAATGGAACTATTCCCGAACACCCTCATTTATTTGCACATTGCACGAAAAGAAGTGAAATATTCTTCTCGGATGGAGAAGACAGCTACACTTTCGGCCGTTCACTGTTTAGTTCCTCGCCATCGGCACAAAAAGCGACAGAGTATAGAGTTATATGTCCAACCGAGTCAAGCCCCAGGCAAAAAGGGTCGGTTCTTAGTGTCCAGCGCGACACCGGAAAGCTCCGCCTGTTTCTCGTTTGTTGACAAAAACACTATTTCCCAAGGACCGCCCCTTTTTTCACGCTTCCCCCCCCTTATTTCCGGGGTATGATGGTAGAGGGAATTCTCGATAATTTTTTCCAGCCATGAACCATTCAACCGGTAATTCTGACGCAATCCGCGATTTGCGAGGCTTGATCGGCGAGAATATTTGCCGCGAGCTGGGAATTTACCCTCTTCCCGAGGGGCTACGGATTTCGGTGGTCGTTCCGATCTACAACGAAAAGGCCACGGTCGCGGAGATCGTCCGTCGCATCCGCGCAGTGCCGATTCCCAAGGAGATCATCCTGGTCGACGACGGGAGCACCGATGGCACCCGCGACGTGCTGGCGGCGATGGATTGCGGAGAGGATGTTCGCATCGTCCTGCACGAACGCAACCGCGGCAAGGGGGCGGCGCTAAAAACCGGCTTCCAGCACGTGACCGGAGACATCGTCGTCATCCAGGACGCCGATCTGGAATACGATCCCTCGCAGTACCACCGACTGATTCAACCGATCATCGAGGGGGTGGCCGACGTGGTATACGGCTCGCGGTTCCTCCCGATTGGGCCGCATCGGGTGCTGTATTACTGGCATTACGTGGGCAACCGCCTGCTGACGATGCTCTCGAACATGTTCACCGACCTGAACCTTACGGACATGGAGACCTGTTACAAGGTTTTCCGCCGCGAGGTGGTCGAGGCCATTGCCCCGACGCTAAAAGAAAAACAATTCGGCATCGAACCCGAATTGACATGCAAGATCGCTCGGCGAAAATACCGGGTATACGAAGTCGGGATCAGCTACTTTGGGCGAACCTACGAGGAGGGCAAGAAGATCGGACTGGCCGATGCCTGTCACGCTTTTTGGTGTATTTTTCGATATTGGTGGGGGGATTAGTGAGTAGTGGATAGTGAAGGAAACTTTCGACTTTCGCTGGCGGCCGTCAATTGATAATCTCTTTTCTGAAAACATTTTTTCCCACTACCCACTACCCACTACCCACTACCCACTAACCACTAACCACTAACCACTAACCACTACCCACTAACCACTAACCACTAAATCCATGCTTCGCCTGTTGACGCCACATTATCGTGTCGGTCGAGTCTGGGAGCTGACGCCCGAGCGGCTCCAGCAATGGGGACTTCACGCGCTGTTGCTGGACGTGGATTGCACGCTGACTCGATACAGCCAAGGCGAGGCCCTGCCCGAGGCGGTGGCCTGGATCGAACAACTCCGCCTGTCTGGTTTCAGTCTGTGTCTGGTCTCGAACGGCATGGGGCAGCGAATCCGCGATTTTGCCGAGCGGCTCGAATTGCCCTGCGTCGCCAAGGCGATGAAGCCATTGCCGTGGGGTGTCCGGCAAGCGTTGCGTAAGCTGCAAGCCGAACCTTCGCAGACGGCCATCGTCGGCGACCAACTGTTTGCCGATGTGATGGCCGGCCGGCTAGCCGGCATCCGCAGCATCCTGGTCGATCCAATTCATCCCGAGGAAGAACCTTGGTACACCCGGCTGAAGCGTCTGCCCGAACGGTTCCTGCTTGCTCGGCATGAGGCTTATTTGAGCGACACCTTAAGCCGCCAACGCTCCGATATTCATACCGATTAAATGATCAATAGTATTTCCGGCTGGCAAACTGCCCCCTCCGTCGATTGGCTTCGTTGCCGCTTTTCCCAAGAAATTCCACCGATTGTTGGAAGAACGCTTGGCTTTTCCGCAGAGAAGATATATAACTGCGCTTGTTCCGTTTGACTTGATTCCCCGATGTGCCTTGGAGGTTTAGCGGCTTCTCCTCATCAATTCTTTTGGGATCCACGGTTCGTTGGGGGTGGATGTCATGAAACGCAGCCAAAGAGGTGCGTTTACGTTGGTGGAGTTGCTGGTGGTCATCACGATCATCGGTATTTTGATCGCCCTACTGCTTCCGGCCGTGCAGGCGGCGCGCGAAGCGGCGCGGCGGATACAGTGCAGCAACCACCTCAAGCAGATCGGGCTGGGCGCCCACAACTTCCAGAACCAGAACAACCGTTTCCCGCCCGGCTATCTCGGCCCGATCCCTCAAGGCTCAGATTTCCGTGGTCAGGCAATGGGCAGCTTGGCCTTCATTCTTCCTTTTATGGAACTGAGCAACGTCTGGGAACCGATGGACGCGGACATCTCGGCACACGACGGTATTTCGCTCTTCGATCTGGCTAGGGAGGGCGACGCGTACTGGACAAGAGCCAACGCGTGGAGGATGGCCCAGACCAAGATCGGGACGTTCGTCTGCCCTTCCGACACCCCCTACGACAAGCCCGATCCGGCGGCATATATTTATTTCTATTACGACCAGTCGGGGCCTTCGGGGAAGATCGTGCGTGCTCTTTTCCCTGACGGAGGCGGAAACCCGCTCGGGCGGACCAACTACCTCGGCGTGGCCGGATTCTCAGGTTTCATCGACCAACCAAATTACGACTTCTTCCGAGGCGTCTTTTACAACCGTTCCCAGACCGATTTCCGGGACATCTCGGACGGTTCGAGCAATACGCTCCTGTTCGGAGAAGCCATGGGCGGCAGTTTACCTCCAGACGATGGGTCCGGCTCTTACGCGTGGATCGGCGCGGGAACCATGAGTACGGGTTATGGTCTGGACAAGGAGTCAAGGTGGCCTCAATTCAGCAGCCACCATCCGGGGATCGTCCACTTCTGTCTGGCCGACGGCTCCGTCCGACAGATATCGACAAATGTTGACCATGATATGTTCAGCAAGTACTTTGGGGCCATTGCCGATGGGCAAATAGTACCGATCCCGTGATGGAAATCGTAGAAAAGTAGGGTGGGTGCCATGGGTAAGCGGAGCTTACCCGTGTAGGGTTTCCGTGTTTTCCGGCCCACGGGTAAGCTTCGCTTACCCATGACACCCGGTCCAATAGCTTTTCCGCAACAGAAACTACAAAGGAGCTTCCCTAATGCGATTGATCTACGTTGCGATTATTGGCGGTTGTTTGTTCGGTCTGGTCGCCGGGTGCGGCAGCGGTTCCGATCAGGTTGAGATACCGGATAATCCGGCCCCCCTTCCAAAGAACCCGCCCGTCGCTTCTCCGAAGTCGGCCGATTCCCAAGGCGGTGCCGACTCCCAGGGAATATCGCTTCCCCCGGCCGCCGGACAATCGCAACCCGGAAAGAAATAACTTGGTGAAATTTCAATGAGGGTGGCACGTCCCTAACAACTCGCGATACAACTCCACGTGTCGCTCGATCATCTTTTCGACGCTAAACTCGCTCTGGACCCGCTCTCGGGCGGCCGTCGAGAAGCGGGCCGACAGCGCGTGGTCGTTCAGCAGACGTTCGGTCTGCTTGGCAAACGCCGCGCGGTCGCCGAGCGGGACGAGATAGCCCGTCTCGCCCGAAACGACTAGCTCGCGGGTGCCGGGTATGTCGGTGGCCACCACCGGCACGCCCGAGGCCATGGCTTCGAGAATCACGTTCGATTGGCCCTCGTAGCCGCTGGTTGACCAGAGGACGTCGAAGTGGGGCATCAGCCGCGGCACGTCGCTCCGCTGGCCGAGAAAATGGACCTTGTCGCGGATGCAGACCAGATCGCGGAACCGCCGCAACTGGTCGCGCCGCGGACCGTCGCCGACGACCAGCAGGTGTACGTCGTCGCGGACGACTTTCAGCAGGTCGGCCGCCCAGATGGCGTCCGGCACCCGTTTTTGCGGCCAAAGGCGTCCGACCAGTCCGATCAGCCTGCTGTTTCCGGGCAATTCCAACTCGGCCAGCAGTTGCCCGCGCGTGGCGTCGGGCGGCCTAGGCATCGCCACTCCGTTGGGGATCAGCCGTACCCGATCGGCCGGCGCGCCGTGTTGCACGTAGAAATCGCGCACGCCTCGGCTGTTGACCACCACCGCGCGGCAGCGTCGGGCCATCGCACGGTCCAACGCCAGTTGCATCCGGCTCTTCCACGGATCGACGCACCGCTGGGCAATCACGACGTTCGACACGCCGCAGGCCACCGCGGCCGCGAATCCGTACGTGTTGGCGGCGAACATCCAGGTGTGGATCAGGTCGGGGCGCAACCGGGCCACGTGCCGTTTCAACCGCCAGAACGAGCCGGGGTCCAGCTTCCAACGCTTGCCGATGATCGTCGTCGGCACACCGGCCGCGCTGAGATCGGCCTCCAGCGGCCCCCCGCGAGTCAAGGCGCAGACGTGCATCTCGAAATCGTCGCGCGGCAACCCGCCGGCCAATAAGCACAACTGTTTCTCCGCGCCGGCGAGATCGAGGGTCGGGATGATTTGCAGGATGCGTTTTGTCATGCATCGTCCTCGATTTCGTGCGTCTCAAGCGCAGCCAGGTGGGGCAGGTTGCGGTACTGGTCGCGGTAGTCGAGGCCGTAGCCGACCACGAACTCGTTGGGAATCGTAAAGGCGGCGAAGTCGGGCTTCATCGCCACTTCGCTCCGCCCCTCCTTCCACAACAATACGGCGCTGCGGACGCTTGTCGGGCCAAGCTCGTCGATCTGCGGAATCAGTTCCCACAGGGTGCGACCGGTGTCGAAAATGTCGTCTACCAGCAACACGTCGCGGCTCTGAATGGACTCGGAGAGCAGATCGACGCTTATCACCAGCGGACCGGGCCGGGTGCCGCCTCCGCGATAGCTCCGGGCCTGAACCAACTCGACCCGCAAGGGCAAGTCCAACAGACGGATCAGGTCGGCCAACAGCACGATGCTGCCGATCATCACGCCGACGATCGTCAGTGGCCGGCCTTCGTAATGCTTCTTAATCTCTCCGGCCATGCGTCGGATACCCTCGCCGAGTTGTTCTTCGGTGAGCAGAGTTTTCATCTGATGGTTCTTTCGTTTTAGCGGTTACCGGAACGGCGACCCCGTACGTCGCAAGCCGCCGTGCCGGCGGCTGCTAAACGGTCATTTTACCGCACGGGGGCCGAAACGCCCAGGCGATGTTGATATAGCGTCGCGGCGGGCGTGCGGCCCAAAATGGTCCAGGCGGCGGAAGACCGCAAGTGCCGGTCGAAATTGCCGCCCGTCTCCACCAGTGCGTGGTGAAATCCATACCGGCGTTGCCAACGGTCGATTTGCGCCGGGTCTTCACGCCTCGCATGGTCGTATGCCCGGAGGAAATCGGTCCCGTACAGCGCGCAGCGGTCGTCGACAAAAACGCGCATCCGCGGCTGGTGATATATAAGGAACCCGCCAAAGTTCATGTCGTTGAAGACACGGACGCCGTCTTTGTTGGATTGGGCGATTTCATCGAGCCGCGGCAGCAACTCGACCGGGCGGCGGTCTCGGTCGAATCGTACCCAGCCGCGCCCCACGACGGGCAAGTTTACCCCGCCGATCTGAATCGCCATCGCCGCCGCGACGACGACGAGCGGCAAGACGGCCGGGCGCCAACCGGCCGCCGGGCGAACGGCGCCGAGCATACCGCACCGTCGGAGCCACTCGCCCACGCGCGAATGTGGAAGCACGTCCGCCAAGGCCACCGCGGCGGTGACGGCGAACAGCGAGGCATTGCGGCAGCGCGCGATCGCCAAGACGAACCACACCAGCGGAATCAGCCAGGTGATCCGCGGCCGGCGAGGAAAGACTCCGATCAGCACTACCGCGTAGCCGGCGGCCAGCGCGACCGTGGCCCAACCCAACGGTTTCGTCAGGTCGAGCGGGGCGTGCTCCTTGATCAAACCGGGAAGCGGCATCGTCAGGGTTTCCAGCCACCCGCGCGGCAGGTCGATACCGTAGGGATTGATTAACGTCGTCGCGGCCAACGCCAGCAGTAAGAGGGGCAGTTCGACGTAGTTGCGAAGCCGGCAAGCGGCACCGGTTCCGAAGACACACCATCCGATCGCGCACAGAGCGACGGTCCCCAGCCCTCCCAACACGCCGCCGTGTACGTTCGCCCAAACGATGAACAGCGGCACGAGCCACCACAAATGTCGCGGACGTTTGGCGCCCGACTCCACGTCGATCAGCCACGCGAAAGCGATACCCAGCAGCACGATGCTACAGACCAGCGGACGGACGTGGAACTGCGGCGCGCCGATCAGCATCGCCAAGGCCAGCAGCAGGCAAGTGGGAAGGTGGTGCAGGCCGCCGCGGAGCAGCCGCGCGGCGATCCAGGCGTAGAAGCCCGCCAAAAGGGCCGCCGTCAGCAGCAGCAGGCCGTCCCAACCGGCCAGCCGATGAGCGGCCGCCATGCCGCACTCGGCCAGCCATTGATCGGCTACCCAGGGTTGTGCGGCGCGGGTAAAGCTGAAGGGGTCTTGGCGGACGACTTCTCCCGCCACGAGCATTTTTTCGCCGGCGGCGACGTGCCAGAACGTGCCCGGATCGCGAAACATCGCCCCCCGGCCGGCAAGCAAAAGCAGCAGCCATATTGCGAGGAAAAAAAACGAAGAGGGATGGGAGAGGAGGGATAAGAGATGAGGATGTGTCGGTTTACGGGATGCGGAATTATTTCCCGGAGAGGTCTTCGTACAGGATTCTTCTGTAATCCTTTGGTTTTGTTCCCTCATCTCTATTCCCTCTTCTCTCTTCCCTCTTCTCTCTTCTCTCTTCTTTCTTCTCTCCCCCTCCCAACTCACTGCATCGCTCCGTTCCCATCGGGGAATCGGCCGATTTCCAGCGATTGGGCGTCGATCAGCTCAAGCCGCTTGGTCTTGGGCCAGTAGAGGATTTTTCGCGCGGCGACTCTGGATGGCGGCGTACCCAGTTTCAGTTGCCGAAACAGTTCGGCGTAGCCGCGGCCGTCTCCCTCCAAGACCAACAGGTCTTTGGCCTCGCCGTAAGTAATGCGGTGGCCGCGGGCGGTGAACGTCGTCCCCTCGGCGACGGTGTTCCCCAGCGCCTCCAATTCGACCGACCGCCGATTTCCGGTCGGCGTTGACATTTCGACTACCGAGAGCCGGTTGCAGCGAAGCGTCATGCCGTCCGGGCCAAGCGCGTCCGGATTGTCGGGCGTGAGCTTGGCGTTCCAATCGGCGACCGGCGCGCGTGCCGTCCGCACCTGATTGTGGAACGTCAGTCGGCGTCGCAGCAGATTGCCGGAAATCGAGCCTTGGAACCGCACGGTCAGGCAGTGTAGTTGATTCTTGGATGAAGGATCAGCGGCGGGAACACCCGGCCTACCCGGCATTCCCCCGGCGCCGCGGCTGACGCTGTTGAACAACCCCGGGCCGCCGGCCGTGAGTGCCCCGCTCTGTACGTTGACAGCCAGATCGATCACCTCAATCCGGTCACGCGAACTGAGTTGACGTTGCTTGTCGAACGAGTGGTTTACAATCGTTACTTCTTCGGGGCAGTGGATTTTCTCGACTTGCGGCTGCTCGGGGGGGGTCATCTCCGAAAAGCTGATCTTCCGCCGCAATTGCACTTTCATCTTTTCAGTTTCCAACCGTTGAGCCGGACCGGAGGCCACCACCGATTCCTCGAACAGGGCCGTGCCGCCGTCGAAGTTCATTCGCCGCTGCCACTTGACCATCAGCACGCCGCCGTCGACCGGCGTTTGGTTCGGCATTTTGTCGGGCAGCGGCAAGTCCATCTGCCCGGTGCCGTCGATCCACAGCCGGTTCGCGCCGCGATCGAGATTGATATTCGAGCCGGTCAGCCCGAGTCCTTGCCCCTCGAAGCGGGCCGGACGACCCGTGATCTTCACCGTGGCGTTCGGCTCGGTGGCGTTTCCTACTTCCAGCCGGTCGCCGCGGATCAGCAACGGTTTTTCGTTCGGCGAAGAAGGTTGGGTTTCCCTGACGCAAACACCGTCTTCCACCAACAGGTGCGACATTACGGGCTGCGGACCACCGAGCAAAAGGTTGGCTTGCAACAGCCGCCCGACCACCTCGTACCGTTGTCGGGAGTTTTCTGAAAGAGTGTGTTGGGGTGGCAGTTGAACTGCCGCCCCGGCGCCATTCACCCCCGCGACCGCAGTCGCGGGGCGTTTGCCAACTCCTGAATCCCGAGCCCCAAGCCACGAGCCCCGCCCTCTCTCCTCAAACCACACCTCCAACTGATCCACCTTGCCGGAGAGCCGAGGCGAGTTGAACCGGACGTCGTCGCGGGCAAGCATCCGATCGGGGCGCAAACGGGGCCGTTTGTCGCCGGCCACCGGCGGCGATTCGGCAAGCCAGAAGAAAATCTCCCGCGCCTGTAGCTGGCCCACGCCTTGATACTTCAATTCCGCCCCGCCGTCGAGCGAGATGACTTGCTTTTGCCGATGGGGGTAGACCTGCAAGCGGTTCTTCCAAACGGCCTCCAACTGCCGATCGGACGCTTCGTCGAGCCGTCCGCGCAGCCACCCCGGCCCCTGCGCCACGACCCGGCCCAGGCCGCCCTGTTTTGCCGCCTGATAGTACAGGCTTTGGGCATGGATTTCGTTCGGCCCCTGTTGCAGGAATACTTCTCGACTGCCGTCGAGCACGATGGCTTCGGTCAGCAGGTTGTATTCAATACGGGGAGCGCGTGCGTTGAGCTTCCGGCTGGGCGCGGTGACCACCACCGGATTGCCGCGACATTCGAGCCGCTCGGCAACCAGATCGAGCGAACCCGGCTCGGCTTTTGCGGTAGTGTCGCCCTCTTGCGGCTTTCGCTCGGCGAAATACAACGAGAGCAAATCGCAGGCGATCTGATCGGCCGGGCCGCCGGGGTTCAACTTCAAAACGTCCACCCGCTCGCTGAATGTGGCCACGCGGCGAAGCACGTCGAAGCGGAACGGCCCGCGACATTGAATTTCCACGGGCATGTTGGCGGCCGGCTGCCCCAGGTCGAGGTGCAACCGTTCAATTCGACGCAGCTCGAACGACTCGATTCCGGCGATGTTGGCGCCCGTCGCTTCCATGCCGGGCCGGGGTTCGCCGGCCAACAGTTCCATGACCATCTCTTGGCCGCGGCCGAAATGAGGCCCCCAGCGGAACTCAACCGGGTGCGGCGTGGAGATCGTCTGTTCGGTGAGTTGGATGTCGCGGGTAACGATCAGCAGGTCGTCCTCCGGACCGGGCTGTTTCCAATCGCTGCGGATGGTGACTTGCCCGTCGAGTTGCCCCCGCACCAGCCGGCCGATTTTTGCCCGACTGATGTCTAGCGGCGGGTCGAACTGCAACCGGGCGCCACCGGGGGCCTCGAGAATCACCGCTTGTCGGCGGCGTTGGGCCTCGTCCTCGGCCGGGCCTTCGTAGGCGAAGACGATTGCGCAGGGGCGAAGCACGACGCTGCCGTCGCTCTGGTTTTCGTAAGTTTGGAAGAGCAGCTTGGCGCGGTTGCTCTCGATAATTACCGGCTTCTTCAGCCCCAATGCCTCCATGCCGCCTGGAGGAAATAGAGGTCGGATCCAGCCCAACTGTACGTCGGGGAGCTGACTTGCCCTATCACGTTCATCTTGGCTGATTTTCTCCTGTCGGCGTCGATCGACCGTCGGCTCGATCCAAGGGACCGCCAGCAGCGCGTACGCCCAGTAGGCGATCATCACGATCGCAAAACTTCCGGCGATACGGCTGGTTCGGGACATGGGAATAAGGATGAAGGATGAAGGATGAGGGATGAATGTCAAGGGGAGATCAAGATGCTGTCATCCTTCATCCTCCATCCTTCATCCTTTCTTCAACGATACACTTGAATCAAATCTTCCCACCGTGCTTGAGCCTTGAGGATCATTTCCACGACTTCGCGGACCGCGCCCGCGCCGCCGCCGAGCGCGGCGACGTAATCCGCCTCATGGCGCAGCTCCTCGCAGGCGTCGGCCACCGCGATGCCGAGACCGGCCGCACGGACCGCCGCCAGGTCGGGCAGGTCGTCGCCGATGTAGCAGACCTGCGCCGGCTCGAGCCGCATTTGGTCGAGGATATCTCGCATCGCCGCCAGCTTGTCGTCGGTCCCCTGGCGGAGGATTTCGATCCCCAGTTCCGCCACGCGCGTCTTCACGATCTGCGAGCTGCGGTGCGTTATCAGTCCGAAGCGGTAGCCCGCCTTCTGCCACAGCCGGATGCCCATTCCGTCGCGAACGTGGAACCGTTTGATCTCGATCCCCTGATTGTTCAGCACGATGCCGCCGTCGGTCAGTACGCCGTCGACGTCGGAAAGGATCAGTTTTATGGCTCGGCAGCGTTGGTCGAGTGTCATGGGCAGGGCGAGGGTTCGGGGATTCGGGGTTCGGGGGTTCGGGGATTCGGGGTTCAGGGGTGGCACTGGCGTCTCGCCAGTGCTGGCCGGGAACACGGGCAAGAGGCCCGTGCCACCCACGCGGCGTTGTATTCGGTATTACGCACGACGTCCTTCTTCCGGTTCACCCACCACGCGCCAGGCGGCCGATTTTCCCTTGGAAACCGGGGCTGGCCCGTCCTGCGCCGATTCCTTCGGCAACAGCGCCACCACGTCGGTAATGTCGAGCAATCCCAACGGCCGGCCGTGGGCGTCGACCACCGGCAGCTCGCTGATTTTACGGCCTGCCATCAATGCCACGGCGTCGACCATCGGCGAGCCGGACTCGACCCGCAACGGGTCTCTGGTCATCACCTGTCCGATGGGGCGATCCAAGTCCCGGTCGCGGCGGCGCTCGAAGAGCCGAGCCAAATCGCTGTCGGTGAAAATTCCTGTGAGCTTTCCTTCCGTATCGACCATCATCGTCGCCCCGCTGCGTCTGCCCGGCACGCTCGCGCCGATCAACACCTCGCGTACCGTCTGCTCGTTCGCGGCCACGCGGCACTGCCCCAACGGGCGCATGTGCTGGTCCACCTTGCTCAGTTGGTAGCCGAGGTTGCCGGCCGGGTGGAAGCGGGCGAAATCCTCGCGGCTGAATTGTCGCAACCGGCTGACCAGCAGCGCCAGGGCGTCGCCGACGGCCAACATCGCCGTGGTGCTGGTGCTGGGTGCCAGACGCAACGCGCAGGCCTCTTCCATCGGTCCAAGTTCGATCGCGGCGGCGGCGGCCCGCCCGAGCGTACTCTCCGCGTCGCCGGTGATGGCCACCACCGGCACACCGATCTCGGCCAGCGAGGGCAGCAGTCGGACGACCTCGTCGGTCTCGCCGCTGAGCGAGAGGACCAGTGCCACGTCGTTCGGCCGGACGCGGCCCAGGTCGCCGTGCATCGCCTCGGCCGGGTGGAGACAATGGCTGGGCGTGCCGGTCGAGGCGAGCGTGGCCATGATCTTCTGGCCCACCAGCCCCGCCTTGCCGATCCCGGACACAATCACGTTGCCCCGACACTCGATCAACAATTGCACGGCCCGGCAGAACTCGCCGTCCAGCCGGTCGGCTACTCGTGCCAGAGCTTGGCTCTCGGCCAGGATCACCCCCCTGGCGAAACGGAGTTGCTCGAAGGGGCTTCGTGCGTCGGCGGCCGTAGCGGCTTCCGTGCTCATCAACTTGTCAATCCTTGACCAGAAGTGATTTTGAGAGATCAGACAAACTGCGGGATTGTACCTTTTCGAGCGATATGGAGCAATGTAAACATGGCGACAAGACACCCCCCCTACTTCTGCGGGGTAATTGCCAGCATTGCGGTTTCATCTTGTACACAAAGGTCGAATAGCCGGCGCGGAAGCATACCGGTAAACGCCCGCCGGCTGCGACCGGTGGGGGTGGGAAAAAGTTCCCCTCACGACCGCAGTCGTGGGGCGTTTAATGATGCGATGCTTATGCGGAAATCCTCCAGTCTGCCTTCCCCCTGGCCGATACGGTATGCTTTCCGTAGAATTGTCGCATCTGTATGCCGATAATGAACTCCCGTAAGGAGATAACAAAATGATCGTGACTACGAAGCAATTGTTCGCCCATGCGTACGGAAAATACGCCGTGGGGGCGTACAACATCAATAACCTCGAACAGACCGTGGGCCTGTTCCGGGGTAATCTGGGCAAGTCGAAATCGAACGACGATCCGGTCGATCCGGCCACAAGTGCCCCGTTTATCCTGCAAATCTCCCGCGGGGCAAGGGGCTACACCGACAAACGGTTTCTGGAGGCTATGATCCGCACGGCCGACGAGATTTTTCCCGAGTCGATACTGGCCGTCCATCTCGATCACGGCACCGAAGAGGCCTGCTACGACTGCATCGAGAGCGGGTTCTATAGCTCGGTTATGATCGACGCCTCGGGCGAGGAATTCGCCAAGAACATCGAGATCACCCGCCGGGTCGTCGATCGCGCCCACGCGAAGGGGATCGTGGTCGAGGCCGAATTGGGCCAACTCGGCGGCGTCGAGGAGGATATTGTCGGATCCGTTAGTCTCACCGACCCCGATCAGGCTGCCGAGTTCGTCGAGCGTAGCGGCTGCGATTCGCTGGCCGTGGCCATCGGCACCTCGCACGGGGCGTACAAGTTCGCCGGCAAGCAAGGGCTGCACTTCGATGTACTCGAAAAAATCCATGAGGTGCTGTCGGAAAAGTATCCCCTGGTGATGCACGGCAGCAGCAGCGTACCCCAGGAGTGGGTCGAGCGGATCAACAACGCGGGCGGCAAGATGAAAAGCGCCAGCGGAGTGTCCGAAGACCAATACCTGCCGGCCGCAAAGCTGGGTGTCTGCAAGATCAACATCGACACCGACGGGCGGCTCGTCTGGTGCGCCATTCACCGCGAGTTGTTCCGCGACGATCCGGCCAATTTCGACCTCCGCCCGCCGGGAAAAATCTTCATGGCCGCTTATGCCGACTACATCGTCCATAAGAACGAGATGTTCGGCTCGGCGGGGCAGTTGGAATCGGTCCGCAAGACGCTGAAATGATTAAATGAAGAGAGGGGGGGGAGGGAAGAGGGAAGAGAGAGGAGAGAAAAGAGAGGAGAGAGGGGAGACCATTTGTCATTGGTCATTTTCCATTGCCGACCAATCGTGTGCAATGGCCAATCTGCATAGACCAATGACCATTAATGATTAATGACAAAGCTCTACAATCCCTTCTCTTCTCTCTCTTCTCTCCTCACTCTTCACTCTTCTCCCCTCTCTTCTCTGTCATTGCACGTCTAGCTCCAACGGTTCTGGCGGATTGAACAAGCCGTCCTGCTGCGTCTGCGAGAGACGGACGATCAACAACTTCTGCTCGAGCCGTCCGTCGTCTTCGGTGAAGAAGTGATGGCCGAGGCTCCCGGGGCGGTTCGACAGGCTGCCGAGAACCAGCATCGCGCCGGGGGTAAGCTTGGCCGACATCGTCATCTCGTCGTACACCTGCTTGGGCCGGCTGGCCTCGAGACGAATCATACCCCGGTCGCCAACCCAGCGCTGCCGCGATTGATCGTGATGCAATTCGGGCACAAGCTCCAGCCGCACGCGACCGTCTGGCCGCGGATACGTTTTGACCTCGAATATGCCTTGCGCCCGGTTGTAGGTCTGCCCGGAAAGCCGGCCCGAGTCGCACAACAATACCGGCAATTGGTCGTACACGCCCGAGGCGATGATCTCGCCCCGCCGTCCGGGTCGAATCTGGAGACGGCGGTGGACGACTCGCGGCTGGTCGCTGAATTCTTCGACCTTTGCTCCATCTCCCTCGTCGTTGGTGGGCGGTTGGTCGCTCAGTTCGAGCAATTCTGACAATTCGACGGGGATATGCCCCTCGATCAGCCCAACGCGGAAGCCGTTCCGCGCCAGCCGCTCGCGCAAGTCGGGGGCGAAATGCTGCTCGTCGATCTCTTCCCAGAGCTTGTCATTGACCGTCGGATCGCCAAACGGGAAGCGGACGAAAAACATCTCCAGCACGATACTGTCCGACGACATCCGGGCCGGCGCGAGCGGGGATTTCCCCTTGTGCAAGGCAGGGCCGTTGCAGCCGGCGATGGCCGATATTGCCAGCAGCAGCACGATTTGTCGCCGGACAGATGGCATAAGACGCGCCGGAAGACGAGAAAAGTGGACCTACGTCGTTAAAGTTGGGCCGCACAAAATAACGGCCGATTCTCAGTGCGTCAAGACCTGAGTTCGAGACAATGGCGTCGATGGCAAATAGCCGGGGGCCAACAACCCCCGTAGTGTGGCGGACAAAGCCGCTGGGGTGTTGCTGGTTGTTGGCACCCGTCCGGGGGATGTTAGGGGTTATCCGGAAAGTCTCCCCTCTTCCTATTAACCTGAGTTTTGGATAGGCTTTTTTGACAATAGCCAGCGGTTAACAACCGCCGGAAAAGAGGCAAACAGCGGGGGAGATGGTTTAACGTAGGAGATCTGCGTTAAATTGGCAAAACACATTGCTGTCCCGCGTCTCACCGGCGGTTGTTAACCGCCGGCTATTTATTGCACTTGTTGTGATCCAAAACTCAGGTTATGAGCAACCGATGAGCGCCGCCAAGAAGCGAAAAACAAGGACTGTTGCCCCGTCATGGTCGCAGAGGCTATGGTCCTGGTTGTTTGGGCCGGGCCGACTGGCGCTGATCGTGGCACTGCTGGTCGCGGTGCTTGTTGGCGGCGCCTGCTTGGCGTGGGTGAAGCTCAGGGACCGGATACTCGGTTCGCCGGAGTATCGGCTCGACCCGCAACAGGTCGAGATCACGCCGTTGCCCGATTGGATTCACAGCGATCTCCGTGGGGAGGTGTTCCGCGATCCGACGCTCGACGGTCCCTTGTCGATCATGGACGACGATCTGGCCGAGCGGATCGCCCGGGCTTTTGCTCGGCATCCGTGGGTGGCGAAGGCCGTCCCCGTCAGAAAATATCATCCGGCCTCGGTCCAAGTGGAGTTGAAATATCGCCGGCCGGTGTGCATGGTCGAGGTTCCGGGCGGATTGTTTCCGGTGGACGTGGAAGGGTTTTTGTTGCCCGGCCACGATTTTTCGCCTAGCGAGGCGGCCCGTTACCTGCGACTAACCGGCGTCGAGCGAATGCCGATCATGCCGCCGGGCAACCGTTGGCCGGACGCCAAGGTAATCGGCGGGGCGGAGATCGCCGCTGCGCTGGGGCCTGCCTGGGAGGCGATGAGACTGCAACGGATCGTCCCACTGGCTGCCGATCCGGCCGTTGCGGTCGTGGGAGGAGTTACAGGAGGCGACCCAAATCGCCGAAAAGCGCTGCGCCGCTCGGTCGAACCGTTTTTCGCGATCGTCACCAGCGGCGGGACGCGTATCCTTTGGGGATATGCCCCAGGCGCAGGCGCAATCGGCGAGTTGACGGTCGAGGAAAAAGTTGCCCGCTTGAAGCGATATCTGGCCGACCACGACACGCTCGACGGCCGTGGAGGCCGCCGGCAAGAGTTGGACGTGCGAACAATGCCCCCTTCCGTTGCCCGCTAGAGAACCGTCAATGCCCGCCATAATCCACCAAGACAATGACGCCGACCTCTCGCTGCTGGAGAACAAAACGATAGCCGTGTTGGGCTACGGTTCGCAGGGCCACGCCCACGCACAAAATCTGCGCGAGAGCGGTCTTCGCGTAATCGTGGCCGAACTGCCGGAAACGGACAATCACCGGCAGGCCGTGGCCGACGGCTTCCAGCCGGTCTCGGTGGCCGAGGCCGTCGAGCAGAGCGACGTCGCCGCCGTCTTGTTGCCCGACGAGGCTGTGCCCGAGGTGTTTCGCGCGGAGATACGCAACCATCTAACGCCAGGCGACGTGCTGGTTTTTGCACACGGCTTCAATGTTCGTTACGGCCTGATCGACGTGCCCGAGGGCGTATCGACCGTGTTGGTCGCGCCTTTGGGGCCGGGGCGTTTGGTGCGGGAGAAATATGTCCGCGGCGAGGGGGTGCCATGCCTGATTGCAACGGCCGAAGGCGCCGGCGCCGAGGCGATGGGAATCAGTCTGGCATACGCCAAGGGTATCGGCTGCACCCGCGCCGGAGCGATCGAAACCACCTTTGCCGAGGAGACCGAAACCGACCTGTTCGGCGAGCAGGTGGTTCTCTGCGGCGGGCTGAGCGCCTTGATCCAAGCGGGATTCGAGACGCTCGCCGAGGCGGGCTACCAAGAGGAAATCGCTTACATTGTCTCCGTCCACGAGGTGAAGCAAATCGTCGATCTGATCTATCAGGGCGGGTTGGACCACATGCGCCGCTCGATATCGAACACCGCCGAATACGGCGACTACACCCGCGGACCACGGATCGTTACCGGGCAGACCAAGGCCGAAATGCGGCGGATACTCGATGAAATCCGCGATGGCCGGTTCGCCCGCGAGTGGGCCGACGAGAATCGGGCCGGGGCCGCCGATTTCAAGGAAATGCGGCGCCGGCAACAGACGCACCAGATGGAAGAGATCGGCCGCCGGCTGCGGAAGCTGATCTCCTGAACTTGTCGCAACACACCAACCGGGTGGTATTGCGATAATCAAAAAGTTTGGCACAATAGGCATTGGTGGGGTGGGTGCCCGGCCAAAACATGGCTAAGGCGGCGGTTGAACCGTCGCCCAAACAAAGGGGTTGTGCCATGACTTCCAAATATAGTCAGGTATTGGCGCAATTCGACGAGCTGACGATCGGCGATCGAGTGGAAGTGGAGCATCTGGTCACCGTGGGGCAAAAGAGTTGGACCACGAAGACGTGCGGAACCGTCGTCCGCGTCGAGCGTCGCCGCCACGGGCTGCACGCTCAACGCAATTCGGACGATCAGGTCTTCAGCGACGTGGTACTGCTCGAACTGCCCGACGGCGAGCTGACGTCGATCACACTCGACGAGTTCACAACGATTTGCCGCGCGTAGAATTGCGTACTGAGTGTCGATTAACTAATGTTTGCTTGTTCCCATGGTCCTCCGTGGGAACGAGCGTGGCTTCAACATTCCGCCGGCTGTTAGGGCCTGGGGGAAAATAATTGTCGAACTTGGGTGGCACGTCCCTGAGCGCAGCGAAGGGCGTGGTACACGACTAAACCACGCCCTTCGCTGCGCTCAGGGACGTGCCACCCTCATATTTCTTCCCGCCGGCTATTATCCGAATGTCGCATTCCTCCCGCCCAGACCATCCGCTGCACGAGTCCCATCCGCGGAGTTTCGAGGCCAATCGCTACGTCTACCCCGTTCTGAGCCGCCGCGCGGAGGGAATCTCGATCGGGGTCAATCTCAACGTCGATAAGGTCTGCAACTTCAATTGCATCTATTGCCAGGTCGATCGCGGCGGACCGGCCGAGACTGAACGGGTGGACCTGAATCGGCTGGCGGAGGAGCTGGAGTGGATGGTCGAACTGGCAGTCTCGGGCCGTCTCTATGAACATCCACGGTTCCGCGACGTTCCCCCCCCGCTCCGCCGGCTGAACGATATAGCCCTGAGCGGCGACGGCGAGCCGACCGCATCGTCGGAGTTCGAGCGGGTCGTGGAGATTTGCGCCGAGGCGCGTCGCCGGCACGGTCTGGACGGCATGAAGTTGGTGCTGATCACCAACGCCGGTCTGTTGCACCGGCCGCCGGTGCGCCGGGCATTGGAGGTGTTGGACGCCAACGGCGGCGAAATCTGGGCAAAACTCGACGCCGGCACGGAAGCGTTTTACCGGGCGGTAAACCGTTCGGCCGTCCCCTGGCGGCGAATTCTTGACAATCTGCTCGACGCGGCCAGAACGCGGCCGATCGTCGTCCAATCTCTGTGGACGCGGATTCGTGGCGAATCGCCACCGACGGCCGAGCTAGAGGCGTTCTGCGACCGGCTCCGGGAGATTGTCTCCGGGGAGGGGCGGATCAAGCTGGTGCAGGTGCATACGATTGCCCGCCGGCCGGCCGAGACCTGGGCTACCGCGATTTCGGACGCCGAGTTGGACGCCGTCGCCGAGCTGGTGCGCCGCCGCACGGGCTTATGCACGGCGACGTTCTATGGAGGAGTGGCTAGTCGCTATTGAGTGTCAGGGAATAAATGCCACCCGTTTTGCCGTCGAGGGCACGGCGGCGTGCGTTAATGCCGGGGCCAGCGTGCCGTCGGCTTCCCTTCCCCAAAACTCAATCCGCGTGAAATACCTCTTCCATGGCGGTCCACCATTGGTCGGTTGGGCAGTCGGCCAGCGGCTGCTGACACGGCTTGCACAGCGCCCACCAGCGCTGCGTGGTCGGATCGGCGGCCATCCGCGCCATGTCGGCGTCGAAGTTGTCGCCGACGTACTCGAAGTAGCTGAACAGGTACGGCCGCCGGTCGTCAAGTGTCCGCAGGTAGATCGAGTAATTGCGGATGTTGCACTGGCGGATCGTGCGGAGCACGTCGGGCCAGACGGCCGCGTGCAGCCGCTTGTACTCATCGAGCTTCTCCGGCCGTAGTCCGATAACCATTCCATAGCGTTTCACGGTTGTTTCCTCCCAATAATGATTCCCAGGAACCCAATGTCGTGTCGGCGAGCGTCCCCGACTGCGTGATACGACACGCCCAGCAGCGGATTCGGAGGAATTGGCGTCATCTTTTGCCAGCCGGATTCACAGTGGTTCGTCGAATTCACCGAGTTGCAGGGGATAGCGACCGAACTGGCGGACCAGGCCGACGATGTAATCGTAGGTCTGGCCGGCCACGGCGCTGGAGACGGAATGGTCCGACTGGAAGATCATTCCGCCGCCCTTGGCGGCGTTGAGCTTGCGGAGCACCTCGCGGCGGATGGCCTGGCGGTCGCCCTTTTCCCAGACCTGCATGTCGCTGTTGCCGCAGAAGGCGATGCGGTGGTCGAAGCGGCGCCGCAACTCGAGCGCGTCCATGTCCGCTTTGACTTCCAGCGGATTGTAGGCGTCCAGGCCGATCTCGATGAAATCGGCCATGATCGCATTAACGTTTCCGCAACCGTGATAGATAACCGGGAGGCCCCGTGAGTGCACGTACTCGACCATCGCCTTGACCCAGGGCTTGTAATAGGTCCGCCAGTAGTCCGGCCGCATGAAGGTGCCGCGTTTGTAGGCCACGTCGCCCCAGATGACCCAGCCGTCGAGCCACGGCCCGGCGGCCGCGATGGCCGCTTTGCAGCACTCCAGATAGAACCGGCCGATGCGATTGATCACCGTACCGAGCCGATCCGGTTCCAGGGCGATCCACAGCAAGTGGTTCTCTGGGCCGATCAGCCGCGTCAAGCACTCGGAACATTCGATCATGCTGCCGTAGACGGGGAAATCGGGCCACAGCGATTTGACCGTGTCGATCCACGGTGGCGAGTTCCGCTGAAAGCCGTCGCCCACTCCGGCGATCTGGTTGTCGCCGGCCGAGAAAAACCGGCGGCGGTCGCCGGGATCGTCGAACTCGGCCGCCTCGAGCTTCTCAAAGGTGTCGATCTCCCAGCCGACCGACTCCGGCATGGGGTAATCGAACTTCTTTCGCATCACGGCCCCGAAGCCGGTCTTGACCGTCACCTCCTCGGGCGTCTCGCGGACGACCTCGAAGGGGCGAACCCAGGGGTCCATGTTCGGTGTGGTGACGATCCAATCGAGGTCGTAGTGGCGATACGGGTCGGCGTCGTCTGGCAGCCCCAGTTCCGCCCGCCACCTTGCAGTGAATCCGCCCCAGAAAAAGTCGCTAATCGGCACGCGGTCCGGCTCCTCGTGCCTGAGCGTCTTGCGCATCCGCTCGAGTTTGGCCAGTGTTCCGGTCTTGCGAGGCGGTTGCGCCGGCATCGGAGCAGATGGATCGAACGTCCCCATGGGTCTCCTCTGCGACGCTAGTGGTATGTCACGCGAAAAATGTCAAGTGGACCGTTTAGCGGGGCCGCTTGCAGCCCGTTGCTGCGGATATCACGATACAAAGAGACACGGGGCGGCAAGCCGCCCCGCTACACTCGACACTTAAACTGTGACGGATTACAAGCCACTTACCACTATTTCCGGTGCCGGATTTTGGCCCGGTTGCGGCGTTTTTTGCGACCGATCTTGCGCCGGCCCTTCCCACTCTTCTTCGTACCCACAAGCGCCTCCGAAAGTACAATGCAACTATACTGACATACCAACAGAACAACTCACAATAGCAGACCAAGCCAAAAGGGGCAAGTGGGGGGCAAGGATTGGCGGGGGGTACCGTGGGAGGTCGGCCTTACCCCTCGCACTCGTCTGAATCGCCGTCCCAACCGTTGGCGTCGCTGATCGATTGGCGGATGAGAACCAACAGGGCACTGGGGTCGTAAGGCTTGCGGAGGAAGTAGTGGCAGCCGGCCGCTCGACAGCTTCGCACCAGGCCCGGCTGCTCTTTGCCGCTGAGAATGATGATCGGCGTGGCGCAGGTCTCGGGCGAGTCGGCCAATTGCGCGCAGATCGTCAGGCCGTCGGTGTCGGGAAGCGCGAGGTCCAGGATGATCGCCGACGGGGGCTGGGCCTTGGCCTGCTCCAGACCGGCATTGCCCGAGTAGGCCGCCACCGTCTGGAACCCCTGCTGCTTCAGACGATGAGAGAGGACGTCCGAAAGGGTGTCGTCGTCGTCGATAATCAACACGGTGTGCTTCTTGCGAACATCGACCGGGGCCGGGTGGGTTTGCGGAAGCGTTGCGAGATCGGATGGCATGGGCGGGGAACGGGTGCGAGTTTAAGGCGGGACAGTAAACTCTAAGGCAATCTTGCGGCAAGTCAAACCGCGGGACGGGGTGTAACGATTGTGACGGTGGCGCGGCGGCATTCCGTTCCCGCACAATGAAACGATCTGATAAACGCCCCCAAAGTTGGCGGGTGGTATACTACGGCAGAGGTTTCCCCATGCGATCCTTCCCGCGTTCTCTCCTGACGGCATCCACGGTCGCGCTGCTCTGCTGTGCGTGGACCGTCTCGATCGGTGCGGCGGAGAAAAGCTCCGCGTATCTGACCGCCCTGGAGTCGATCAAGACGGACGATCTGGAGCGGCACGTGGGACACCTTGCCGATGAGGCGCTGGAAGGCCGCGAGGCCGGCAGACAAGGTGGCCGGGCCGCCGCAAAATACCTCGCCGAGCAATACGCCCGGCTCAAAATTCGCGGCGCCGGCACGAACGGCGGATTTTTCCAGCCCTTTCCGCATTACTACCGCAACGTGTTGGCGATCATCGAGGGGAGCGATCCCGAGCTGCGAGATCAGGTGATCGTCGTCTGCGCACACTACGACCACCTCGGCTACGGCGGCATGGCCAGCCTTGGACCCTACGGACACGTCCATCCCGGGGCGGACGACAACGCCAGCGGGACCGCCGCCGTCCTGGAATTGGCCGAGGCGATGACGTTCTTTTCCAGCCCGCCCAAGCGGTCGATTCTCTTCGCCAATTGGGACGCGGAGGAAAAGGGCCTGCTGGGATCGAAGCACTGGGTCGCCCATCCGACGATCCCGCTCGATCGCGTGGCGGCGGTGTTGAACTTGGACATGATCGGACGGCTCCGCGACGAGCGGTTGACTTTGTTCGGTGCCCGTAGCGGCCGGGGCTGGCGACGCCTGGTATGTCTCCACAACAACGCCGGCCTGCGGCTCGCTTTTCCCTGGGGGATAAAGCCTCGTGCGGACCACTATCCGTTTTTTTCTCGGGGTATTCCCACCCTGATGTTCCACACCGGCCTGCACGACGATTATCACCGGCCGGGCGACGTGGCCGAGCTGGTCAACGGATCGGGTATGACGCAAGTGACCCGGCTGTTGTTCGGCGTGGTCTGCGAGTTGGCCAACAATCCCTCGGCCGTCCCCGATTTTCGAGCCGCCGCCCGTTATGAAACGCCGGTAAGCGAACGGGCCATCCTCGCTCAAATCACTAAACCGGCCGACCGCTTGGGCGTCGGCTGGATCGAGGACGCGGCCACGACCGGCGGAGTGCGGGTGTCGACCATCATTGCCGGCTCTCCGGCGCGGAAGGCCGGCCTGCACGCGGGCGATCTGATCGTGCGGTTCGCCGGCCGGGAAATCCGCGCCGACGACGATTTCTTCGCCGCCGTCAGCAGCGCTGCCAATCCGGCCACGATGACCGTCAAACGACCCGACGAGGAGAAGCCGTTGGAACTGACGTTGCAATTGACCGGCGTCCCGCTGCGATGGGGCATTACGTGGAGGGTTGACGACGCCGAGCCGGGCATGGTCATTCTCGCGCACGTGGTCCCCGGCTCGCCAGCCGCACACGTCGGTCTTGCCGTTGGCGACCGCGTTTATCGTGTCGGCGGGCAAGACTTCGCCGACGAGGACGGTTTTGCCCGGCTGGCGAAATCCCTCGACGCGCCGCTGCAATTGCTGGTGGAACGCGACGGTCGGATGCGGATCGTGACGTTGCGGATCGAGCGGAGCGAACCGCTCAAACGGGCCGCGTAGCGTTTCGCGGGCACGGGCGATTCTATAGAAAAAGTTTTACTTTTCGGTCATTGCGGGCCGGCGCCAACGCATGTATATTGTATACATTGAGCGTGCAGCAATTTCGTATCTTGCGGTATTCAATCGTCCCTGAAGGAGGAGATTCCCATGCCGAACCTTGCGACAACCCTAAAGGAAGAAATCCGCCGCTTGGCAAGGAAAGAAATCAAGGTCATGGTCGGTACGACCCAAAAGGCCGTGGCTCAATATCGTCGGGACATCGCCGCGTTGAAACGACAGTTGAGCCAGCAAGGGAGAAATGTTGAAAAACTCAAAAAACGATTTCTGGCGCAAGGCGGAGAACGCGCAGTGCTCGCGGACGAACCGTCGTCCGGTGCCCGCTTCTCCGCCCGATCGGTGAAAGCCCAACGCCGCCGTCTGAAACTATCGGCTGCCAGCTACGGGAAATTGGTGGGCGTTTCGGCGCTGACCGTATACAATTGGGAGTCGGGTAAGTCGCGCCCTCGAAAAGCTCAATTGTCGGTCGTGGTGGCGATTCGAGGCATCGGCAAAAGGGAAGCGGAAAAACGCCTGAAGTCGCTCGGCAAGTAGATCGGGAATGGCGTTTCGACGAACACCGTGTAGCGGGCGGGCTTGCCCGCCGTTGGTTGCCCGCAAGAGTACCGCTGAGGCAACGGCGGGCAAGCCCGCCCGCTACACGATTATCCCACGGTACCTAGCGCAGTAGTACTAATCCCCCGGCCGTCTCAAGCCGAGTGCGAAAATCTGGTCCGCAGTTCCCGCGATACCATCGTCAGATTGGGCGCCAACCGGGATATTTCGGTGACGATGAAGTCAACGTGCGTTTCGACGGCGTTCCGAAACGGGCCGAGCCGCTTGGTGAAGGCCGAATTGCTGGCGGCGATCACCCCGCGAAAAACCAGGTTGATCTCCGAGGATTCGATCCACACCACCAGCCGCAAGGCATCGTCGGCACCCTCGACCGCGGAGGCGGAGTATTCCGCCTCGCGCATCTGTTGTTCCAAGCGGGGCAGATAGTCGCGCCACGGGTCGAAAAGGCCGAGCTTCCAGCCGCTTCGCCGCGATGCGGCCAAGCACAGCTTCAGCAGGTCGGCATGTTCTTGCTCTTGCTGGGCCAAAATGGCGAAAAACTCCGCCATTGCCGGCGTCCGGGCGGTAATCTCGGTCAGGGTTTCATATATTCGCTTGGCCTGCAACTCCAGATCGATGCACCGCCGGACGATGGAAACCGCCTCGGAGTCGGCGGACCTGAAGAAGTTCGTTTCGCCCAGCAACGACAGAAACGTTTGCTCCGAACTCGCCCGGAGGGCACGAAAAAACGTCTGCCAGCCGAAACAGTGGATCGTTGTAAACGGATGGAACAACACATCCCGAGCGCGAATTACCCCTAACATGTTCTACCCCTCGAACAGCAGGAGACAAACCATTCTTCTGAAGCATACGCTCATCGGTCAATTTAGTGTCTCGCGCGGATTCGTCAAGCCCCCCCAAAAAAGTATTTGCGGGAACGCCCCGCGGTCGCGGGAGGCAAGGAGTTGTGGTTGCGTCAAGCTGGTGTTAGAATCGGCACCGACCATCGAGGAGAATTCCGCCCCATGAAATCCCACACCGAATATCTGACGTTCAGCGTTCCCCAGAGGATGGATTTCGCCAACATCACCGCCCAGGTCGAGGACGTTTTGGAACGTAGCGGCGTCCGCGAGGGCCTCCTTTTGTGCAACGCCATGCACATTACCGCGTCGGTGTTTATCAACGACGACGAGCCGGGTCTACACGACGACTACAAGCGGTGGCTGGAGAAGTTGGCCCCCCACGATCCGTCGCCGAAAACCTACCACCACAACCGCACCGGCGAGGACAACGGCGACGCCCATCACAAGCGGCAGATCATGGGCCGCGAGGTGGTCGTGGCCGTCACCGGCGGCAAGTTGGACTTTGGCCCCTGGGAGCAGATATTTTACGGCGAGTTCGACGGTCGCCGCCCAAAGCGCGTGCTGGTGAAAGTGATTGGGGAATAGAGGCGTCACACCAGGAGAAAAACATGCCTACCAGACGACAATTCATGCAATGGGCCGGCGCCGGAGCGGCAGCATCGTTGGCGACAAAAAACGGTTTCGCCGCGAAGAACACCGAAAAATCCGACAAGAAGAATACTGAGTGTACTTTCCGACTGGGCTTGGCCTCGTATTCGACGCGAAAGCTGTCGTTCGACGAGACGTTGAAAATCGCCAACCGTCTCGGGCTGAAATACCTCTGCTTGAAAAGCTTTCACTTGCCGTTGGACGGTGCCCCCGAGCAAATCGCCCAGGCCGCGGCAAAGGTGAAAGCGGCGGGTATCGACCTCTACGGCTGCGGAGTCGTCAACATGTTCAAACCGGCCGAGGTCGAGCAGGCGTTCGACTACGCAAAGGCCGCGGGAATGAAGATCATCGTCGGAGTGCCGGCCTACGACATGCTCCCGATGGTCAACGAGAAGATCAAGCAATACAACATCTGCGTGGCCATCCACAACCACGGGCCGGGCGACAAACTCTATCCCACGCCCGAAGTGGCTTACAAAAAAATCAAGCCTTTCGACTCCCGTCTTGGCTTGTGCATCGACATCGGCCACACGATCCGTAGCGGAATCAACCCCAGCCGCGCCGCCGAGCAGTTTGCCGACCGGCTGCTGGACGTGCATATCAAGGACGTGACGGCGGCCACGGCGGAGGGCAGGTGCGTCGAGGCGGGTCGCGGAGTGATCGATCTCCCCGAGTTCCTCCGCACGCTGCTGTTGATCCGTTATCCGGGCATCGTCTCTTTCGAGTACGATAAGGATGGCAACGATCCCCTGCCGGGGCTGGCCGAGTCGGTCGGCTACGTCCACGGCGTACTGGCGGCTATTTAATACAGCAACAACAGGCGAAAAAAGGTATCGGAACTGTTTTTTTCTTTGCTTTTCCACCACGCCCTGCGACCGAAAAACTTGGCGGCTGATCCCCTTGACGCAATTTGACGATAATGTAAGGTAAAAACCGCTTTGCGTCTTCTTGCCCCACGTATGGCGGGGACGCGGCGTTATGCCGGAGGCATGGCTTTTGCCCCGGCTTTGTACGGGAAATAATTGGACTGTTAGTTTCTGTTTTTGGGAGATGTTTAATGCCAGCAGTAGTTGACTCTGAGAAATGCACCGGTTGCGAATCGTGCGTGGATTCTTGTCCGGTGGAAGCGATCGAAATGAAAGACGACCTCGCGGTCATCGATGCGGATACTTGCAGCGACTGTGGCGCGTGCATTGACGCGTGCCCCGTGGAAGCTATCACTCTCGAATGATCTCGGCGCCGGGCGCCTTGGCCGAGAGATTTTGTTTCGTCACCCAAGCCTATCCTATGCAACGGGTAGGCTTTTCGTGCCGGCATGGTCCGAGAAAAACACGATCCGCTGATTCGCGTCTCGCGCCGGGCGATGGCCTGTCCGTTCGAGGTCTGTTTTCCGGCTGCGCGGTGCGAGGACGGCACGCAACTGGCCATCGAATCGCTCGGTCTGGTCGATACGCTGGAAAAGCAGTTGTCTTTTTTTCAGCCGACGAGCCTGATCGGCGTAATCAATCAATCGGCGGCCCATGCGCCGGTCGAAGTCGAACCGTGGTTGTTCGACCTGCTCGCTTTGGCAACGAGGCTCCACGAACAGACCGGTGGGGCCTACGACATCACCTCCGCGCCGCTCTGGGAGGCATGGGGTTTCGCGCGTCGGGCCGGCAAAATCCCCTCCGACGACCAACTGGCCGAGGCCCGATCGCACGTCGGCTCTCACCTGCTGGAGTTGGATTCCGATCGGCGAACGATCCATTTCCGCTCGCCGGGCGTGCGAATCAGCCTCGGCAGCATCGGCAAGGGATATGCCCTGGACACATGCGGCCGGTGGCTGCTCGAGTCTGGTATGGAAGACTTCCTGCTCCACGGCGGACAGAGCAGCGTACTCGCCCGGGGCTTCGTCGAGCGGGGACCGCCCGAAAAGGATCAAACCGGGCAACGCCCCTGGGAGATCGGTATCTCCGACCCACGGCGGCCGGGCCGACGGCTGGGAATCGTACGGCTCCACGATCGGGCGTTGGGCACTTCCGCGTCGCAGTTCCAATCGTTCCGTCATCGCGGGCGGCGCTACGGCCACGTTCTCGATCCGCGCACCGGCTGGCCCGCCGACGGAGTGCTCTCGACGACGGTCGTGGCGCCGACCGCCGCGTTGGCCGACGCCCTATCGACGGCCTTCCACGTAATGGGTTCCGCCGACTCGCTGGCCTATTGTCAGACGCACCCGGAAATCGGCATGGTCATGGTTTGCCCTGGTCATCGCGGCGCGGACGCGGAGTTTTTTTCGGCGGGCCTCGACGAAAGCGAACTGTCGCTGTAGCAGGTAGGCCGGGTCGTGACCCGGCGGAATGTTCGCCGGGTTGCAACCCGGCCTACTTTTCGGTTGTGCCGCCACTCCATCGGCGGTAAAATGGGCACGCGACGGTACTCGTTCCAAGACCCCCCCGCGCGGACAAAGCGGATAAGATGACCGAAATTCTGCTGGAACACGGCTCGTACCTGGCGATCACACTCGTGTTGATCCTGACCGGATCGGGGCTGCCCATTCCCGAAGAAGTTCCCATTATCACGGCGGGGATTCTTTCCGCGAATGGGAAGCTCGATCCGTCGCTGGCGTTCGCTTGCTGTCTGTTTGGGGCCATCGTGGGCGATTCGATCATGTACTGGATCGGTTTCCACTTCGGCCGCGGCGTGTTGCGCGAGCATCCCCGCTGGGCGCGGTGGGTTACACCACAGCGCGAGGCGCAAATCGAGACAATGTTCCAACGGCACGGACTGAAGGTCTTTTTCGTGGCGAGGTTTCTGGTCGGATTGCGGTCGCCGGTCTACCTGACGGCGGGCATTATGCGGGTTCCTTTTCGACGGTTTTTCTTGATCGACTTGATCTGCGCGACGGCCGTGGTGGGTACCTTCTTCTGGCTGGCGTATCTCTTCGGCCGGCACATTACCGACTTGATCCGCCAAGCCGAGGTTGGGTTGACCATCGTGGTGGTGATTGGACTAGGGTGCCTCGCCGGATATTTGTGGCGGCGTCACCGTCGAAAACCGGCCGCTACGGACGACGAACATCGGGAAGAAGACGTTCCCGCCCCGTCGATCGAGTCCGAATCGCACGTCGATGAAGTCAATGAAATCAGCGAGGTAATATGAATCATGAGAACTACCGGAACTAAAGCGATCGCGGTGGTATTGCTCGGGCTGTTGGCGGTCGGCGAGGCGCGGGCGCAGGAATCGCTGCTTTCCAAAACGATGCGATCTCGAAGCAAGTATATGCGGTTCGCCGTTGTCGATGGCCGCGTCCGCCTAAAATGGACGCGCTTAGCCCAGGTGAGTTTAAACTCCAGCGGCGACTCGGTGAAAGAATCGTTCCGCACCCGCAATCAGAATGGACGGCTGCATCTGACATACGAACGTACCGCCAAGGACGAGTCGCTGAAAGTATCCGTCTCCGGCGACGGCGACGTGGTCTCCATCAGCCGCGCGCCGCGCGGGCAATCCGCGATCGTCCCCCTGGAATACCGCCAGAATCCCCGTGAAAAAATCACATTCTCCATCGGCGATGGCCCGCGGAAGCAGACCTTCTCCGCCAATGAATTATGGCTGCTCCTGATTATCCGGCAAAAGGAGTGCGGAAAGCATCTTTTACCCCTGCTGAAAATATTGCGCCCGGATTGGAAAATTGCCGAGACGGCCGCGGGTATCGAGGACAAACTGCTGCATGGGGCAAGCGAGGAAATCGTCAAGCGCCGCCGCCGCTGGGACTCGCTGGTCGAACAACTCGGCGACCAGCGGTTCGCCAAACGCGAGGCGGCCGATCGGGCGTTGCGGGCCGACGGCTCGGCCGCTATCGGTTATCTCCGCCAACTGGACTTCGACCGGCTCGACGCTGAGCAACGGTTCCGCATCCGCAGGATTTTGGAAGCCGTCGGCGCAGAGGACAAGGACGACTTGGCCGAGGAAGTCGCGGAGAGGCTGGCCGGCGACCCGGCGGTTTGGCTGGCCCTGCTCGCTCGTCCGGAACCGGAAAGCCGGAAAACGGCCGCCCGGCAACTCATCCTTTTGCTGGGCGGGCCAATCGACGTCGATCCGGCCGCCGATCCCGATACTCAGAAGCAGCAGCGGGAGCAACTCCGGGCGAGAATCCTGCAACCATAACGTGCTTTGGAGTACGGCGGCTTGCCGCCACTTTCACGCTGTCGGCGTTAACACCATAAAAAAGCCCACCCGTCGCAACGGGTGGGCTTGATTTCCAATACGGTATCTAACGTCTGACTTAGGTCGCCTTTTCGGGCAGCTTCTTAATCGCCAGCGAGAGCACGATCCACGTCCAACCGTGGAAGAGCAGCTCCAACCCGACCAGCAATCCGAGTACCCACAACGCGGTTTCTGGAAAGTGTCGGTAGATAATCACGCCCAGCAGGAACGTGATGATGCCGTTCAACAGCGACCAGCCCCAATACGGGTAGCGGACCAGCAGCGAGGAGACGATACGAAATCCGCCACCGATGATAAAGAAAGCGGCGATGATGAAGGTCATCGCCAAGGCGGAACGGATGGGGGTGTCCTTAATCATGATCCCCACGACCAGGTAAAGGATTCCTATGAGGATTTGGCCCAACATACCGCTCCACTTGCCCGCCCAAAACGCCTGGATGATCGTGGCCACGCCGGCGATCATCAGCACTACTCCCAAGACCACCATCGCGGCCACGGAAGTCAGCGCCGGGAAGATTATCGCGGCCGCCCCGCAGACCACCAACAGAATGCCGTACATCAACAGCCACCACCAATCCGACCGCAGATGGCGGAACTCTTGCTCCAGTAATGCACAACCTGTGTCGCATTTGCCTTCAGCGTTCATGAGACTTGTCCTTTCGTTACATTCGAGGATACGAGATTCGACGTTTAGTTCCCAATCGGCGTCTGGAGACGCCTCCTACAACTCATTCAAACTGTTTAGCGGGGCCGCTTGCGGCCCGTTGCCGTGGATCGCACAATGGGGCAAAAACTTGGTCGGCAAGCCGCCCCGCCACACTCAAAAATACAACCGTGACGGATCACCAGATTCGACTACAAAAGGGCAAATTGCCCGACCCTCAAAGATAGGACAGAAATAACGTCCGAAGAGCAAGACTGAGGTTGGTCCTTGGATTATAGTGTTATTATGCTGACGGGAGGGATGGCGCGATTTTTCCGTTTGGGCACAATAATCTAAGGACCGACCCCTGCTTCTCGGCCGCATTGCCCTTTTTGTCTCCCCGTTTATAATGACCGCTCTGCGGATAATCCTGTTTCCCTTCGATCCCGCACATGCCCACGGTCGCTCAAATCGCCGCGCTGCTCGAACAACTCGCCCCCGCACGTTTGGCCGAGGAGTGGGACAACGTCGGGCTGTTGGTCGGCGACGGCAACCGGGAGGTCAGGAAATTGATGGCCTGCCTGACGGTCACGCCGGCCAGCGCGTCCGAGGCAGTCGAGGCCGACGCCGACCTGATCGTCAGCCATCATCCGATCCCCTTCATCGCCACGAAGCGGCTGACCGCCGACACCACCTCCGGCCGATTGCTGCTGGAGCTGATCGCCGCGCGGGTCGCGGTGTATAGCGCGCATACGGCGTTCGATTCATCCGGCGAGGGAATAAATCAACGTCTGGCCGAAGGGCTTGGCTTGCATGGGATTGTCCCCTTAACGCCGCACCCGGAAGGCCAAGGGACGGGCCGTTGGGGTCGGCTTGGCGAGTCGATTCCGCTCGAAGAGCTTGCCGGGCGATTGAAGCGGTTCCTTGGGATTGAGTGGTTGCAGATGGTCGGCCGGCCGGACCAGTCGGTCCGCACGGTGGCGGTCGGTTGCGGCGCGGCCGACGAGTTGCTTGGCGCCGTCCGCGAAAACGGCTGCAACGCGATGGTTCTTGGCGAGGCCCGGTTTCACACCTGTCTCGAAGCGGAAGCCGCGGGCATCGGTCTGTTGTTGCCCGGCCACTTTGCCAGCGAGCGGTTCGCGGTCGAGCGACTGGCGGAGTCGATTGGCAGCCGGTTCCCGGAGGTGGAGGTTTGGGCCAGCCGCAGCGAGCGCGACCCGTTGCGGTGGGGGTGAGGAGGGGCTAGGGATTGGGGATTAGGGATTAGAGCACTGTGGTTCAGTTTTTCCAGAGACGTGAGCTTCCAATCCCCAATCCCTGATTCCTCCCGGGCTACTTCACAAAACCGCTGAAAGATGCTCTGATGTGGTCGGTGCTGGCGAAAGGGATTCGCACCGATGGAACGACAAGCCGGTTCATTATCGTCTACTAAGCTGCAATCGTCGGGGGCGACACGCCGCCGTGTGCGATTGCCGGCGGTCGGGGCTAACGCGGCCGACCACGCGCCGACCTATTTCTTTTTGCAATCCGTGTTTCAATGCCTGTCGGCGGCCGAGTTCCAGGCCTCGCTGGACGATCCGTTTTATGAGCCGCACGATCGGCTGCTTTTGCGGCAGTGGCGGCGGATCGTGGCCCACGTTCACGTTTCCCATCGCACAATGCACTTTGGCCCGACGACGATTCCAATCGCGAGTTTGGGTTGGCTGGGCGTCGCGGCGGAGTACCGCGGCCAAGGATTGGGTGCCCATTTGCTTCGCGCCGCCGAGGTCCGGATGGAGGCCGACGGCGTGTTGCTGGGGGTGCTTCGGACCTCGATACCCCGCTTTTTCCGTCATGCCGGCTGGGCAGTATGCGCAGCGGCCGGTTATCACCGCGTCGACGCTTGCGCACTGCTTGCCCAACTCTTGGACCGCCGCATGATTCCTCGCCGCCGCCGTTTTCACGTCCGACCGTTGCTTCGTTGGGAATATCCGGCGTTGGCGCGTATTTACGCCCAGAACGTACTACAATCGCAATTCCATCCGGCAACCGGAACGGATTCGTCCGAGCCGGAGCATGGGCCGGAGTTCCGCCGGGGGCCGATCGTCGGTTGCACTGCCCACGGGCCGTTGGAGCGGACCGAGGCATATTGGAAATGGCTGCTCGACCGACGCGCGTACGATCAACTCTACGTGGCTTTGGAGGGACCGGAACTGCTGGACATGGACGAGACCTGCACGCGCGTGGTGGGCTACGCGGCGACTCGCGGTGAGCAGATATTGGAGCTGATGGTCGCACCGGACCGCCCACGGGCGGCCGTCGAGTTGTTGGCCCGCTGTTGCGGCGAGGCCATCGAACACGGCCGACGTTGCGTCCTGCTCCACGCGCCGCCGTCGAGTCCGTTGTTCCGGGTCTTTGACGATGCGGACGGCGTTGGTCATCCGGAGACGTCCGAACACGGCGAGACATCCATGATACGGTTGCTCAACCCATTGGGGTTGTTGCGGCGATTGTGCGGCGAGTTCGACCGCCGCGCCGTTGGGGCCTGCCTGCCGCGCCCCCTCGATCTAGGGCTGCTGGTCGAAGGCCGGAAGTACCAGTTGAAACTTGGCCGCGAGGGCGTCCTCGCTTCTTCGCGGCGGGTTGGCCGGAGCTACCTGCGGCTCAGCGAGGTCGATTTCACGCGGCTGGTGTTGGGACAGTTGGATTGGGACGCGGCCGTGGCCGAAGGGCGGCTGGAGTGTTCGACTTCGTTGGCGCACGATGCGGGCTGCGCCCTGTTCCCCCAGTTGCCATTCTGGCGTCCGCCCTGGGACGATCTACCGGCCGAGTAATGTTCCGTCAAAGCTGATTTGACATGACGGTTAGGGCGACAGTTGTACTGCCACCCCCAACATAACCTGCCAGCCAATCATAAATCAAAAATTCCTCCCGTCGATTGCCAGACCGTCTTTGCGATTGCCCAGGCGGCGCGATCCGTCGTTGCTCACTGAAACCGTAGCGCATACAAGTCGGCGTCTTTCAAGACGAAGCGCAAGCGGACCGGCTTGCCCGCAAGCGCGCTTAGGTCCGGCCCTTGCTTCCAGCTCACCGTCCGCTCGATCTGGTCGCCGATTATTTCCGGGCAATCTTCCAGTGCAAAGCCGGGGATCGGTTTGCCGTCGGCATCTTGAATTTCCACCCGCACGCTCCCGGCGGCTGAGGTGGAATAGTTGATATCGAGCTGCTTGCCCTTGAACTTCAGCGGCTTTGTGACCATCTCGCCGCCCGCGTACGGCCCATGCACCAACGCGAATCCGTCCAGACGCAGCGCCATCCGCTGAATGTGCCAGGATTTATGCGTGAAGTGTCGATTGACGTAGATCGACATCTCGGTCGGGCCGGTCTGCACCACGCCGTACACCGGGAAGTTCGTCCGCGAGGTGCAGTTGGCCGACCCGATACCCGGTCGGACGGAGGCCCCCATGAAGGTCCGGTCGAAGGGAGCGCCGCCGCGGCTGGTCATCAGGACTGTGTCGCTGCAGTCATTAGCCAGCCATTCGCCGGGTGAGATGCCGAGCGCCACGCACTGCTCATCCGTTAATACCCGCCGCTTATACATGAGGCGCGGCGCCAGCGCGACGTAGATGTGCGGAGCCCGAAAGTAAGGCTTGGTGGTCGTGAAGTACAGTTGCTCCGGCGGCACGAGGCCGTAATCGCCGAACTTCATTTTCACCGGCTTGGACCAGTGCTGGAGATCCGGAGACGTGGTTCGGGCAACCAACCGGTAAGGTCCTTTGCCCAATCCGCAGTCCATGTACCGGAAATAACAGATGTAGAGTTGTTCCGACTCGGACCAGAAGCACACCTTGCCCCCGTCGAATGAGTTGTACAGTCGTCCGACCGTGAGAACAGGCTCATCGTGGAGTAGCTTCCATTTTAGCCTGTCGGCGGATACCCACACCCATACATGCTTGAACGGGTCGGTGCAAATGTACCTGTGTGGCCCCTCCTTCCACTTCTCGTCCGGACCGGAAGTCACGGTAATGGCCTTGTACCGCTCCGAGGGCGGAACGCCCGCCCTGGTGTCGATGAAACCAAACCCGGGGTTGGGGTCGCGCACGGTTATTACGTGGTTCTTGCGGAGGCGCACGCCCAGCACGTTGTTCTCGCGCGAACCGGCGACCTCGACGAGGCCAAGGTTTGGCTTGGTCCAGTGGATGCCGTCGGAGCTTTCGGCTAGGCAACAGCAATACACGTCCTGGGCTTTGGTTCTGGCCAAGTAGTTCATGCGATACGTCTGCCCAGTCTTGATAACGTGCTCCCCTAGGCTATTGATTCCCTCCCATGGGCGGTCGCATTTGAGGACCGTCTCCGCCGGCTTGGGCTTGCAGAGTTCCAGACGCGTACCCTCCAGCCGGTCGATCAGGTAGTGATCGACGAAAAGCTCCCGCCGCGAGCCGATGTCTCGGACGGCAGCCTCCTCCGCCTGCCCAACGGCACCGGCGAGGCCGACGATTAAACCGAATGACATTAGCCCGATCGTGAACTTGCTGGAGCGCGACATAGTTAGTTTTTCCTTGGTTACGGAACAGAAAGTACAAATGCTTGCGCTGCGCTTAATTCGATCCCTTCGCACCGGTCGATCAGATAATCACCGACGAACAACTCGCGCCGCCGTGGTTGCCAACAACAGAAGCAAAAAACGACCTCGTCGGTAGGCTGTCACCGCATATCCTCTGAAATACCGTTTATCGCCGGCTGGACAACTCGATACGGAAGACATTATCGCCGGAAGTCACCTCGAACTCCAGCCCGGAGGCGGCACTGTTGCCGTAGCGCTCGGGAATCAGGGATGGGCCGAACCGGGGCACGCCTGGAGCGCCGGGCTCCTCACCTTCGAGCGTCTTCCGCGCGGTGACGGAGACGCAATGATGGCCCAACACCGCGCCGTCCGCCGCCTTGTACGTGCCCAATGTGAATTGACCGTCCTTGATGACCCCCTTGGCGACTCGGCCGCTGAGTGGCTGGAACACGACTTGGCCGTATGGAAGCGGCTTGCCGTCCAGCGTGACGGTCCCGTGAACGGGCGCCGTGGCCACGCGGGCTGCTGCTCCACGGCAGCCGGGGCTCAACGACGCCAGACCGCAGGCCGCCAGGGTCAGGAGCCATCCCGCGTTTCTGATCGCACCGGACAAACCGCTGCCAGCGTACCGCTGCTTCGCGGGAGCGGTGCCCCTCGCAACGCGCCGCCCGGCACTGCTTGTGTGAAAGCAGTGGCACACGGGGCGGATGGGAGATAGTCGCATATTCATTTTCCTGAATGTCGATTTCGACGACTAAGGGACTTTAATCACCTCGCCGCCGTTGCGGGAGGCTAGGGCCTGGAGAATCCTGAGCTGGGTGTTTTCCGACAGGAAATGCACCGAGCCGTCACCCAATAGAAAATGGCAGCCGCCGGGATGATTGCTGCCAAAGCTTGTGTCATTGCTCCAAGAGCCCCCGAAAGCATTGATGGCGTATCGCAGATTACGGCAGCAGTACGATCCCCCCCAGCCGCTGCTGCCGTTAGTCGTGGAGCGGGGCCAGTAAGCAAAAAGGATTCCGTCGTCCCACGACATTTCGCCGATCAAAAACGTGCTGGAGGAGCCGTCGTCGAGGTCCGCCATGCGCAGCACCCTGTTCCCGTTTGTCCGTGCCGTGCAGGAGGAATTCCATAGGAGCATTGGCATCGCGCCGCCGGTGGCGTATCCTCCCATTTCTGCATGCGCGGGCGAAGGGGCGTACTCGACCGGATAGTCGCCGCCGTTCCACTGGTCCGGGCCGCTGGGGCCCAGCACCGGGTTGTAATGCTGAATGTAGATCGTCTCCGGCGCCATATAGGTGGAGTTGCCTTTATATGGCTGGCTGGGACAAAGGAGAACCGACACGCGTATGTTCTCCGAGGGCATTATGTCGGCATGGTGGATCTCCTCCCCCTGCACTATCTCACCGAGAGCGGCCTGTTCCAGGTAGGGCAGTATTGCCCCGTACACACTCATGCCGTTCGGATAGGGCATATACCACACCCCGTTGGAATATCCGGCCGGCGGCAGATAGCCGAGCAGGTTCTCATAGTTGAGGATGGCCAGGCCGATCTGCTTGAGGTTGTTGCTGCACTGTACCCTACGCGCGGCCTCGCGCGCCGCCTGCACCGCCGGCAGCAGCAGCGCGATCAAGATGCCGATGATCGTGATAACGACCAAAAGCTCCACCAAGGTGAAGGCGGTGGATTTCTGATTTCTGATTTCTGATTTCTGATTGTTTTGAAACATCGCCAGCCTCCTGACTGAACGGAACAAATACCTGAAATACACCTCGAAAATATCGCGCTAAGGCGCAAAGGCAACAAAGAATCCGTCCCCTTTGCGTCTCAGCGCCTTTGCGCGAGTTTGTGTGCTTCCGAGAATGGCCGGCGCTCCGAGCGTCGTCACGAAAGCCGTTCGTGACGACGCTGGAGATCGCCAGTCAAATCAGAAATCATACTCTTGTTGGGGTGGCAGTTGAACTGCCACCCCAACGACATGCGTTATTTCCGCTTCCTCCATGCGTAGCAGAGCAGGCCGATCAGGCCCGTGGCCAGCAACGCCAGCGTCCCCGGCTCGGGTACCGGCAGCGCGTCCCAGTAGGCACCGCAATTGCTGGTAGTCCCCCCCGTAAACGCTATCCCCGTAACAACGCTGGTCGCCCCGGCATCAAACGAAGCCACGGTTTCTGACGTCTGGCCATTAATGGAAATGGTCCAATCGACGGTCTGGTTCGTGTGCGTAACAACCATGGTGTTCCACTGGCCGGACGTCCATGTCTGGGTGAGAAGTTGCCAATTGTCGATTACGCCGCTCCAGACATAAACAGATCCACTGGGCCACACTCCTATTTTTGCGAGGGTAGTTGTCCCCGCTTCAAATTCGAGTATACCAAAGTTCCCATTCACGCCACTGTAGAAAGCGGCCTGAAACATGACCGTGTCGGTCTCCGCACCGGCGGTACCAGCGCCCCTAAGACTGGGTATACTATTCCCAGATCTATAGTAATCCAAGTACTGGCTGCCTTCGTGGGCGGCAATGCCGGTTGTTACCTCGTTGGTGACCCATACGTGACCACTGACACCCGAGTATCCCACCCACTCCCCGACTGTCGGATCGTACTGACCCGGGGGACTTCCCACCGTTCCTGACTCAAAGCCGTCCTGAAGGATCGCGACACCTGTCGTGACGTTTTTGAGGAGAGGGATCGACTCGGCCTGGGCGACCGCACACGTGCCGAACAGCACGACTACTACTAGCACAAATTGAATAGCGCGAAACATAGTACTATCCCTTTTCGATAGGCGACTCAAACAGTGACGTCAAAGCCGCTACCACGCTTTCCGCCAGCGGGCCGACGGCGACATGCCGCCAAAGTTAATCCCGCGTCGCGGCTCTCACTTCTCTCCGTTCCATGCTGAACTCACTCCCGTTGGGGCGAAAGTCGCACCGCCACCCCAGCCTCAAAACAAGCATCCTCCTTTCTCGGTTGTTGTTACGACCGCAAGACCTAACTCCGATATTATTTGCTGCCCCGTTTATGCTTCGGTTCGTCCGCATCGACCTGCCTCAGCACCAGCCGAGGATCGCCGAACATGGTCCAATCGCCATAGACTCCGTTGACCCCGTAGTCGGTAATCCCGCCGTCGGTGGTTGCCAACGTCAGAAAGCGGTCGTCGTCGTTGATTGCAATCAAGACCTGAAACGCGCCGCTGTAGCCATCGATCTCGTGGCGCTCGAAACGCACTTGACCATCGACCAGCACCCAAAGGTCGGCGGACACCTTCGCGCCGCCCGCGGAGTACATTGCTTCGCTGCTGCTGCCCGCCGCAGCGCGGAATCGAAGCAGCCTCGAGCCGGGGTTCGCCCGTCGGATCGCCTCCAAGTCGAAGGTGATTCCATTGTTGGCGTGCATGAACAACAGGCAATGAGGAGGCGCGGCATAGTCGATGCCCCCAAAGGCCGCCTTGGACGGCGGGTCGGTGGGAAGCTTGCCGCCCGCCCATATCGGCTTCCACGTTTTGCTGGTAGTATCGGGAAAACCGGCGAACATATTATCGGCGGAATCGACTTGCACCGCGTTCTTTCCGCCGTCGGGAATGAACACGCCGTCCACAAACGGCAGCGCCTCGACGCGATGATACTTTCCGTCGCCGACAAACCATTCCTTGGAACCCAGACCCTTCGGCGTCATCGCGTCTGCTTGCCCGTTGGTCGGATCGATGCTCCGGTTTCGCCGGCCGGAAAAACCGTCGCCGCCTGCAACCACGTCGACCAAGTCCAAAGTCTTGTATGTCACCTTGGGGATCCTGCGCGTGAAATCGGCCGTCTCGGCCGACGCACCAAGCATCGTGATGCGAGGCTCGTCGCCACCTTCGACCCGCGCCGATTCGTTCTCGCGCAAAATCACCTCGCGCCCACTGCCGGGCGAGCCGGCAGTGCCACCCGACGCCAACACCTTCACCGAACCGCGGAAGACGCGCGACGTGGTAGTTCCCTCCCCACTCACCTCGACGCCGAACTCAGTGCCCAGGTCGGTGACGACGGCCGTGGGAGTACGGATTGCAAAGAGGGGATTAGGGATTAGGGATTGGGGATTAGATTCTGATCCCTCGCCCCTCTTCTCCACCAGCGCGGTCAATTTCCCCAGCGAGAGGTAGCCGCCGGCGGTGGATTCGACCTTGTAGGTGCAAGGCCCCTGGAGGATGACCTTGGCACCGGAGTCGTAGGTTATTTCCATCAGGCCAGCGTCGAGCTTGTATTTGCGGCCCAATGGAACGTGGGCAAACCCCATCGGTGGCAGATAGCGGGGATCGTCGGACCATTTCACATCGACCATGCCGGTGATCCGGCCGACGAACACCATCTCCGGCATGGCTTCCGACGGAACCGACTTCGACGGCGCCTCGGCGATATGTTGGTAATGGGTGATTTTGTACGCCCAAGCCCCCAGCAACATCACGCCCATAACCACCGTGGTAATTAACAGGCTCAAGGGCAATTCCTGGGAGAAAAATCCCACCGTGCCGTGATAGGCGCTGCCGAGGGAGCCGAGGGTGGGGGTGGTGGGAATTGGGGTGCCGAGGGGATCACCCCCAGAGATACTGCTGGAAGGCGTGCTGGCGATCAAATCCGCATCAGACATCGCCAACCGCAAGAACTCCGTGTCCGAGTCGCCCCCGTTGAAGATTTCGCTGGTATGCAGTTTCTCGGCAGCGGCCCACCGACGCAGACTGAAGCTATCGCGAATTGCGTGTGCGTAGATGCGGCGAACTGCTTCGTTGTTGAGGAGGAGCTCACTTAAGTGTTCGACGTCCTCGGGATCTGCCTCGCCACTGAGGCAGGCTAGAGTTAGACCATGGACCTCGTCGAGCAAACTATCGGAAAACGGAGATATCATGGCTGCTCCGCCTCCTTCTGCTGGGCTTCCTCAATACACCGATACAGCTTCCGACGGATTCGAAGCAATGCTTGACGAATTGCCTCAGCTTTCCGACCGAGTTGAGTGGCAACCTTTTGTGAGGAATAGTCTGCAGCACAACAACGCAACAACAGGTTTCGCTGCCACTGGGAAAGCTTTTTCGCACATTCCTCAAGGAAAACTAATCTCACATCTGGTTCCGCATCTGTCTGTGTAAACTCTTGAGACAAACGATCGACGAGCTCCTGACTGAATAGGACACGAGATCGAGCAGAACGAGTGCGAAAGGTCAAAACCTGGTAGCGAGCAATCGCGCATGCCCAAGTGCCAAAATCCTTCTTGGAATCGTATGTTTCGAATTGTTCCCAGAGCCGGAGTTTTGTCTCTTGTATAATGTCTTCGGCGTCACTCCAGTTCGGTACCAGTGCCAATACAAAGCTGCCTAGGCGATGCTCATGCGCCGCCAGCAGTTGCACGAACATGTCACAACGATCCTTAATCGCGTCCTTGGACATCATTACACCGCTCGGGAGCTATCATCTTCTATTTAGGATAGACAAAACTTGCGGGATCGTGACACACAAGACTATTTTGGCCAACAGTTTGCCGAGAGGGATCGTCCGTAACCCATTGCGGGAAAGAACGTTGCGTCTGTTCAGTCTTGTTGGGTCCAGAGGACAAGGCCGCTCCCCCTTGTGGCGGATAAGGCAAGTAAGTTGCGTAATGGCGAGTTGGCACGCGGGCAATCCACACAGGAGCCGTGAGTCTGCGAAAAAGTCAAGGCCGCACCGGACGGAATCGCTTTAACGCTGCCCAGATTGATCCCAACTCGCTCACCGCATAAACACGTTCCAGCACCCGGCGGACCCGGTAGCCTCTGACAGGAGCGATGTTTTTGACACGTTCAGCTTTGCGGATCGCGCCGACCACCAGTCGTTTGACGGCCCAGCGGACAACTGGCAATTTGGCAGTCCGCCAGCCACGGCGTTGGGCCTCGTCCAGCAGCCAACCGACAATCTCATCAAGATGCTCTCGGCAACCAGAAGGGCCC
>CBDAFL010000059.1:0-3269 GCA_965195225.1 uncultured Thermoguttaceae bacterium | reverse complement strand
GAATCTCCGAGCGGAAGACAAACCGTCCGCCGCCGCGCAAAATTCCGGCTCCGATCAAACGGCCATCGAAAAGGCGCTGGCCGAGAAGACCAAGGTTGAATTTATCGAAGTGCCGTTGAGCGACGCCGTCGAAGTGCTGGCGAAAAAGCACGCTATACAGATCGTTATTGACCACGATGCGCTTAAGTACAATGAGTTTGGGGGTAAAAGGGCGGAAACCGACTGGCTTATTATCGTCCAATTATCGGACGTCTCGCTTCGCGCGGCTCTGAACCTGATACTCCGCGATTTCGGACTCGCCTGGACCGTTCGCGACGGCGCGTTGCTTATCACCACGCAAAACGCGGCCAAAAAAATTCTTTTCACCAAGCGGTATCCGGTCGAGGATATCGTGGCCGGCCGCGACGAACGTGGCAATCCCACAGACGGCTCGAAATCACTCGTCGAGTGTGTCACTGAGTTGTTCGCCCTCGACTACTATCGAAAAATCGAAGGCGCGTCGGTACGCATTATCGACACGCAAGACGGCAAGGCGCTTTCGATCACCCACAACCGTTGGGTCCACGAAGACGCGGCCGATCTGCTCGACTTGTTGCGTTCCGCGCTCCCAAAAGACAAACCCGCCAAGCGAAAGCCCACGGCCGAAGATAAAATCAAAGCGGCGCTAAAGAAGCAGACCTCGCTCAATTACACCAATGTGCCGCTGGAAACCGTCGTGGAGGACTTGAAGGACAAACACAAGATTGAGATTCAGTTCGACTATAGGAAAGTGTACCAAGGGAGATTCTACCCGGACACCCCCGTAACGGTTAATGTCAAGGGGATTTCTCTGCAATCCGCGCTGTCGATAATCCTTAAAGAAATCGAACTGACCTATGTCATTCGAGACGAAGTGTTGCTAATTACCAATGTGGAATTAGAGGACATTACGTTTGATACGCGAGTCTACGATGTGACGGATTTGGTTGCGTCTCACGACGAGTCTGGGAACGTCCGGATTGCCAATGATGGACTTATGTGGTTTGTTTTTAACTTCGAGAGGTATATTGAAAATTACTCTGTCGCTCGGGGCTCGGCCGGATTCTTTTCCAACGGCGGCGTTCATTTGCTTGTGGTCCGTAGAGATACCGACTCTCAAAAGGATATCGCTTGGACGCTGAAAGAAATCCGCCGGATCGGACAGCGGGACAACGTCGCGCCGCCGACCACCGCCGGCGAGGATGAACAGAAGCCCCGGCAGCCGAAGAAAATAGCGACCGTCTTGCCTGGCGAAGAGGTCATCCAAAAGGCATTGGCCCGAAAGGTCTCGTTGGATTTCGACGACAAGCCCCTGCGGGAGATTATCGACGCCCTGAAAAATAAGTTGAAAATCGAAATCCAACTGCACAATCGGGAATGGAGGGGCTCCGACCTCAGTGGAGACACGCGGGTAACAATCAATGTTTCCGGCATCACGTTCCGCGATGCTTTGAGAGAGATGTTGAAGCCCCTGGACCTGTGGTGGACCGTTCGAGACGGAGCGCTGTTTATCACCACTCGCGAAGAAAACGAATGGATGTCGGTCATTAAGGTTTACGCCGTCGCCGATTTGCCCGATTCACTATTACCGCTTGAGACGGAATACCCGCACATCCACACTCGGAGCGTTGTCTCCTCCGACACGGTTCGGGCGTTGGTTGTGATCGAGCCATATCACGGGCATGAAAAAATCGTCGCCTGGTTGGCCGCCGCGCGAGACCCAAAAAAACGACACCTCTTGGAAAAAGAGGCCCAGAAGGCGTTGAAAGCCAACGTCAAAGACTTGAAACACACGATCATTACGCCGCATTTGAAGCAGGCGATTCCCAAGGATACAAACGTGCTTTGGTGCAGTACGTTCCAGCTTGCGTGGAACGAATTGTGCGAGTTGGCAGGCGGTCCGATAAAAATGGAGAACCCGCCTGAGATGGTCGCGATCTTGAATCGGAAAGAAGCGTCGAAGGACGACCTGGACGAAGAGAGCTACGTCGCCGCAGCCGGCCTGGCCCTTGAAGGCATATACGAAAAGATTCAGAAGCAATTGCAGGAGAAGTTCAAAGGGAAGGCCAATACTCGATTGTTCGAGAAAGTCCGCCAACGCAATATGGAGTGGGTGACTTATGCACATCTCTATAAGCAGTTACCGTTTCGATGGGCGTTTACTCGGTTCGACGACAAACTGCGCTTTGCGGACAAGAGGGTTGACTCGTTCGGCATTGAACAGTTGCTGAACGGCCTGGAAGACGAGGCCAAGATGGCAAGCCAGGTCGGCATCCTCGACTTCAAAGACCCGGACGACTTCATCATCGAACTGAAAACGCAAGCAATAGACGACAGGCTGATTCTGGCCAAGATAGCTTCTGTAAAGACATTGGAGGAAACCGTAGCGGCCGTAGAAAAACGCATCGCCGGCAAAAAGCCGACGCAGATGGAGGAAATGACCGATCTCGATGTGCCCGTGCTGGACTTCGATTTATTGCGCGAATACGACGAGCTGTGCGGAAAGCCTCTCCAGACGAAGAATCAGGAGATAAACGGCAGTCCTATAGTGATTGCCGCTCAGTCCGTCCGTTTTCGGCTCGACGAGACAGGCGCCGTTTTGGAATCGGAAGGAGTGATGGCGGGCGGAATGTCCTCAAAGAATCTCGTCTTCGACAAGCCGTTCTTGATTCTACTGAAACGTCGCGGTGCGAAGAGGCCCTATTTTGCTCTCTGGGTCGGCAACGCCGAGTTGATGGTCGAGTCGTCGTATCCGTAGACGTACAGTGCGTCCTTACCCCGGCTCGCTGGGCAAGTCGCGCGATCATGGTTATCTCCCTGTGTAGGTAGTCTGTCGCAGTGCGCCCCGAACGAGGGCGGAGCGGTTCGTTTCCTAAGCACAGCGTATGGATGGAACCGCAATGGCGACATTCCACCAGATCGCCAGGGGGGGAGGCAAGCAGGCGCGATGACTGGGCGTGATTTAGATAGGTAGGGTGCGTCCTTGACGCACCATGACGAACTGCTTGTTTTCCGTCCCCAGGTGGTATAATGCCGGCGGTCTTCGGACACCGCAAGCGAAAACCATCTACCCCTTTTCAGCGGAGGAGAGTTGCCATGTCTCGCTGGTCTCTTGCCGCAACTTGGCTTGTCGTATTACCGCTCATCGCGTTGAATCTCCGAGCGGAAGACAAACCGTCCGCCGCCGCGCAAAATTCCGGCTCCGATCAAACGGCCATCGAAAAGGCGCTGGCCGAGAAGACCAAGGTTGA
>CBDAFL010000058.1:0-17676 GCA_965195225.1 uncultured Thermoguttaceae bacterium | reverse complement strand
CTCGCCCACGCTGACCAGAATGGTCTGGTTCTCGCGTTGTCCGTCACCGAGCACCTTAAACTCGACCTTGCCCTCCAGAACGTGCGTCGCCACGTCGCCGTTTTCGTCCACCTTGACGCCGAACTCGGTGCCCAGGTCGGTGATGAGGGCGGTGGGAGTGCGGACGGAGAAGAGGGGAGAGACCGGGAGACCGGGAGACCGGGAGACAAGGAGATGGGGAGACGCGGCATCGGCCTTCTTTTCCTTGTCTCCTTGTCTCTTTGTCTCCTTGTCTCCCCCCACCCGCGCGGTTAGCTTGCCTAACGAAAGATAGCCGCCGGCGGTGGATTCGACCTCATAGGTGCAGGGGCCTTCGAGAATGACCTTGGCGCCGGAGTCGTAGGTGATTTCCAACAGGCCGGAAGAGAGGATGTATTTTCTGCCCAAGGGAACGTGGGCAAACCCCAGCGGCGGTAGATAATGGGGATCGTCCGACCATTTCACATCGACCATGCCGGTGATCCGGCCGACGAACACCATCTCCTGCCTGACTTCCGACGGTGCCGACTGCGACGGCGCCTCGGCGATATGCTGGTAATGGGTGATTTTGTACGCCCAAAACCCCAGCAGCATCACGCCCAAGATCACGGTGGCCGTCAGGTACGAGAAGGGCATCGTCTGCGAAAAGAATCCGACCGTGCCCTGCCACGCGCCGCCGAGAAGGCTGGCGGGTAGCTGCACGGGCGGAGGTGTCTCGGGGGTCTCGATAACAACGACTTGGTTCTGCCAGCGCCAGCACAGCAGCCCGTGCATGCGAATATATACGGCGTATGTCAGCGCGGCCTTTTCGTCCAGCAGCAGCGAGTTTAGCCTCCCGCACTGCTCGGGCGTGATCGATTCCGTGCATACGGCCTCGGCCAACGACCGGATTTCAGCGATAACGGCGGTATTGTCTTCTGCTGGATTCATCGGACGAATGTCAGGACCGTTCTTTTTTCTTCTCGATACATTCAAACAGGCTCTTGCGTATCCGTTCCAATCGCTTGTAGAGCGTGTCGATCTCAATCTGAAGCCATTTGGCGAGTTCTTTCAGACGGCCGTGGTACGAATAGGACTGCATCAGCAATTTATGTTTGTCGCTGGACAACTCGGCCAAACAGTCCATCAGCAAATCGAGCTGTGTCCCAATCTTCTCGGCCGACTTGAACTGAACGCTGGCCAGCGACTCGATCACGGCGTCGTCCAGATGCACGCGCTCGCGGTAGTGGACGCGACGAAAGCGGCGGACCTCATTCAGTGCGAATCCGCATGCCCAGGGAAAGAACTTCTTGCCGAGATCGAATTCGGACTGCTTCTCGAGCAATGCGAGACAGGTCTGTTGGAACACGTCCTCGGCGTCGTTCCGATCGGGGACCAGCGTGAGGATGTATGCAAAGACATCCTTCTGATGCCGCAGAAACAGTTTGTGGATCGGATTCGACGAGGATGTCATTACAGACACGTCACCTTGCGAAGAAGCCCCGAAAAGCCCTCGAGCGAAATCACATTGATGAGCCTTCCGCTACCTAATATCGCGCGGGAGAGCGGAAACCTGACATTTGGATATATTTTCCATGATATCCTCAAAATCCGCTCTCGTTGGGAAATCTGCGTCCAAGCCGTAAGTCACACTGAAACAAAGACCTGCGTATGCCGATCTCCGGCCGAAAACGACTGACGGTTCGTCCTCACTGCCCACGACGTATGGCGAAGAAGCCGCTACGATGGGTGGCAATCACCCAACCGCTGGTTAGGAGGCAGAGACGGTCACTCGGCTATCCGGCAGGTAGACTGGGTATGTCGTGGAACACCAATCCGCGCGAGCCGTCGGCAATGCAGCGGATAGTGATCCCGTTTGTGCAGCGTGGCCGGCGGTTGTTGGCTGCGATTTAACGAATCCAAGAAGAGAGCCTGCCGGAAATAGACGGGAGGCGCTGCGTCGCGGGAAAAGACAGTAGCGGAACAGGCGTTGCTTCGGGTAACGAGTGAATCCGGATAGACCGCCCTCGTCCCCGGCCCCTCTCCCAGAGGGCGAGGGGAGATTTTCCATAAGTAGGCCCGGCAGGGATCGAACCTGCGACCAAGGGATTATGAGTCCCCTGCTCTGACCGCTGAGCTACGGGCCCAATCAGAAAGGTTAGTATGAAGGTTTATGGCGAAAAGTGCAACGGTATTCATCATTCGTCATTATCGGTTCCTCATTCAGGAACCGATTCAGTGATGCAAACCGCTTTGCGGCCACGGCAGGCGCCGGGCTTGGCCAGATACTTCGGTTCGCCGGAAAACGACACCACCGCCGGACTGCTCGCGTCAGCCTCCGTGGCGACAATGTCGCCGACCTGAAGACCGGACAACTCGGCGGCGGTGATGGACGTTGACGCCAAGGTGACACTCACCTCCACGGCCGAGTCCGGCTCAGTCGCGGCGATTTCTTCCGACATTCGCACGACTGGCGGAAGAGTGCATTCGGGACCGGCCAACCCATTGGTGTCCAGCCGCCGGATGGCTCGGCAAGGGATGCAGAGCCGCATCATGCCCTGCTGGACGCCGACGGTCGCCTGGAAATCGACCGACACCACCATTTCGTCCGAGGACAGGGCGCGCAACAGCCGCGGGTTGCTCTCCACTTGAATCACTTCGAGTTTCAAGTCAACCACGTTGCGCCAGGCGAGGCTGAGCTGCTCGATAAATAAGCGGACGATCCGAGCGGCCAGCGGCAACTCGATGTCGCTGATCGGCCGGCGCGGCGGCGGCTCGTCCTCGCGGCCCCCGCCCAATAGCCGGTCGATCATTGGATAGAGGATCGACGGTTCGATGTCCAACAGCAAAGAGTTGTCCAACGGTTCCGCCCGCAAAAGGTTGAAGTACGAAGTATGATCCAGCTTGTCGAGAAACTTTCCGTAAGGGAGTTGGTCAACTCCGACGAGATCCACCTCGACGGGGCACCGCAACAATGTCGAAAACGCCTCGCCTAATCCGCCGGCCGCCATCTTGTGCAATGTGCGCACCGACTGCAAGCGTTCTTGACTCAAGGCTTCTGATCGTGGGAAGTTGCAGAAGGTTTTTCGGCCCATCGGTCGGTCCCCGGTTTTTTTGTCGCCGCGTGGGCGCGGCGGCTATTGATCCTTGGCAAACCGTCGTAAGGGAATAGCCGGGGGAAGTATCCCCAAGGATCGGCGTGAAGTCAACGCCGATTTGTTGCCGGCGGGTGGCGCTGGCATGTTGCCAGTGCCCAAACGAAGCACTGGCGAGACGCCAGTGCCACCCTGCGGCGTTATTGGAGGCCTCCGGTCGCCCGGAAAAGAAGCAAAGCCTGGCGGACGGCGGCGACGTCGTGGACGCGGAGGATTTGCGCCCCCTGTCGGGCCAACGACATCGCCACGCCGATCGTGCCGGGCAGACGGTCGGCGGGGGGTGGGGGATGTGAGGCTAGTGGTCCACCAAGTGGAAACTGATAGGTTGGCTCGTTGGGTGGGGCTGGCATGTTGCCAGTGCCACCCGGTCCGGCACTGGCAGAGCCAGTGGCACTCAATCCGGCAAGGAATCGCTTCCGCGAATGGCCCACCAAGACGGGGCAGTTCAGGTCGTGCAGCCGTCCGATGTTTGCGAGTAGTTGGATGTTGTGCCGGGTGGTTTTCCCGAAGCCGATGCCCGGGTCCACGGCGATGCGGTCTTGCGATACGCCCGCGGCCAGCAGTGCGTCGCGGCGGATGCGCAGGTACTCGAACACCTCGGCGACGACGTCGGCGTAGACCGGTTCGTCTTGCATGGTGCGAGGCGAGCCTTGCTTATGCATCAGGCAGACGCCGCAACCGGATTCGACCGCCAGGGGGAGCATGTCCGGGTCGCCCTCCAACGCGGTGACGTCGTTGATGATCTCAGCGCCGGCGTCGATGGCCGATTTCGCCACCAGGGCTTTCGAGGTGTCTATGGAAACGGGCAGGTCGGTTTTTTCGCACAACGCTTCCAGCACGGGCATTACCCGGCGGAGTTCCTCCTGGGCGTCGATCGGCGCCGCACCCGGTCGGGTGCTTTCTCCGCCGACGTCGAGGATGTCGGCCCCTTCGGCGGCCAATTGCAGCCCATGCGTTATCGCTTTGTCGGCGTCGAGATATCGCCCGCCATCGGAAAAACTGTCCGGCGTGACGTTGACGATGCCCATCAACAGGGGGAGTTCGCCCAACGCAAGCGTCCGCGTGCGAAGTTTCCAGCGGTCGGCGGGACGAGGAGATGATGTTGACACGGTCGAAAAAATGCGAAACCGCAAGCGGCTTTTCCCCCGCGACCGCAGTCGCGGGGCGTTTAACACTATCCACTACCCACTACCCACTACCCACTACTTACCACGGCTTTTCCATCAATCCGACGATCTGCTCGGCCATGCGGCAGATGGCTTGTTGCTGGGCGGTGGCGATCGACTGGCCGACCTCGGGGACGACGTTGCCCGTGCCGGTGAGATTGACAATTTCGCCGGGCAAGGGGACGTTGGCGGTCTCGCGGAGCATCCTACCGCTGCGATCGACCCAATTGACCTCGATGTTTATGGCGACTTGCACCTCGCGGGCGTCGCCGCTGAGGCTGGGAACCAGCACGCTCTTCCGCTCCGAGACGATGCAGCCGGAAAGGACGCTGTCGGCGTTCTGGTCGTCAACAACCTTGTAGGGCGTCTTGGCTTCGATCTCCTTGACCACCGCCTCGGTCAACCGCTCGCCGAGGCCGCGTCGAAAACTATTCGAGTCGAACATCGGCACGTGGACGGTGCGGACCTCCGCGGGATAAAGCGATTGGTTGCCGATCTGGTATCCGGCGCAGCCGCAGAGGAAGAGCAATGCTGTCAACGGCGTTGCGTAGTACCGTATGTTGCTCATGGAAACGCCTACTTTTTCTCCGAACCGAACAGGCCCGTGAACCAGGCAAAGCGGTCTGGAGGCTCGTCCGGTTCGTTGCGGATCGCCTCCATCCGCGCTTTGGCCTCTTCGGCCTTTCGTGTGCGGGGAAACTCCTTGACGATGCTTTGATAGTACAACCGGGCGGCGCCGTAACATTTTCGTTGTTCGTAATACCGAGCGATGATGAAGTCGCGGTTGGCCTGCTCCTCGACGATTTGGGCGTGCGCCTGCGCCACGCGCTCGCGTTCCTTGCCCAGTTTTCCGCCGAATTGGGTCAATGTTTGGCCGGCGATTTTCTCTCCCTCCTCCAGCGGATCGCCGTTGTAGGAAGTGCCTTGATAGACGCGCATCTTCGCCTGCACTCCCAGCAGATGGGCGTTCATCTGGTGTTCGCTGTTGGGGTACTCCTTGCGCAGCAGATCGTAGTGGTAGGCGGCGTTCTCGAATTGACCGTGGCGGAAATAAGCGTTCCCCAGGGCCAGCAGGCTGTCGTCGGCCAGCGGGCCGGTGGGGTCGTTCTGCCGCACCCGCTCGTGGGCCTGAACCACATAACCAAACGTGTCGAACCGCGGGCGGCTGCCGTCGGTCACGTTCGGCACGATCGGCCACGTCGGCGTGTCGTCGAACAACTGCTCCCAGTATCGGCCGAGTGCGAACTCGCGGGCAACCACCGTGTCGAGATGACGCGTGTTGGAATATTTATTCAACAACCCGCCGAATGTGTCGTGGGCTTCCGGGTACTGATCGGAGAAGAACTCGCTCTCGCCCTTCAGAAACAGGGCGTCTTCCTCGAGCGGCGAGTCGGGCCATCGGGCGGCGGCCGTGGCGAACTTATCCGCCGCCGCCTTGTACTTCTTCTCGCGGAACAACGCCTCGCCTTCCTTCATCGTCGCGCGAGCGATCTTTTCGTCGGAGCCGTATCCGGTCGCCTGCTTGACGCTCGTGAAAATATTCTCCGGCGCGAGATCGGACAACTGAAACCCCTTGTCCTCCTCGGCCTTGACCGCCGCGTTGTTGATGCTGACTCCGCCGTCCGGCGGCGGAGGAAGCGCGACGGGGATCGACGGCGGCGGTCCGGCTGGCGAGTCCGGCGGCGAGGGCGCCAACTCCAGGACCGAACGGGAAGGGAACGTTTCGCGCGAAGAGGACGGGCCGGGAATCAACGGACCTACAGGCTCGGTTTGAGCGGCCGGCGAGGAAGCGGCCGCAATCGCCGCGGAGGACTCTTGCGCGGCGGTAGATTCCGTCTGCTGGCCCATCAGCCGTTTGAACAGCCAGCCTTCGTATTCGTCGCCGTCGGTCTTGGCGACGTTTTGCGCATGCTCGGGAATGGGCGGGATGGCGGAACACCCACCGAAAAAGCCCAAGACGCAAAACAGCGTAATTATGGGTCGCGGTCCCTCGCTCGACATGGCTGGACTTCCTTGTCCGGGTGGGGTGGGACTTTTCGTAGCGCAGTCCCACCATCTCGCAAAACGAGCCAATTTCAATATTCTGGTGGGACTTCGCTGCGCTTGTCCCACCCTACCACTCAGTTCCCTAACACTCCCAAATACTTGTGCATTTTTGGCTTCCGGCCTAATAAATGCGTAAAATAATGGTTTAACAAGCCGCGTAGCTCTCCGAAACTTCGCGGGTCGATCTCCATTCTACGCCAGACGGTCGTATTCGGGTCGGCCAATTGCGCCATTGCCCGCAACACACCCGCACTGACCAATACCACCTGTTTCTTTCCCGCGCGACACTTATTGCACAACACGCCGCCGTCGAGTTGTCCGAAGGCCACCCGACCCGTCCGCGCCACCGCCGCGCCGCACTCTACACAGTTGTCCAATGCCGGGGCATGGCCCAGGAGCCTCAACGCCATCAACTCAAAACGCGCCACCCACTTGGCGACCGGCTCTCCGGCGGTGAGCGCCGCGAGGGTCTGATCGGCCAAATCGAACAGTTCAGGATGAGGGTCGTCCTCGTCGGTCAATCCGTCAAGCAACTCGGCGACATAATAACCGGCGTACAGCCCGGCGAGTTCCCGACCGGCCGGCCGAAACCGCCGCAAGAGCTTCGCTTCGGTCAGTAAGTCGAGGCTGTCCGACGATTTGTGGAGGAAGACTATTCGACAGAGGGCCAGCAGGTCAAGAGCAGACTCGAAAGGGCCTTTGAGTCGCCTGCCACCTTTTGCCAAAGCCCCTATCTTGCCGAACTCGCGGGTAAAAAGCGTAACCACGAGGCTCGTCTCGCTGAACTCGACGGTCCGAATGACGATGGCGGTGGATTTTTCAGATGACATAATGGGAAGGAAAATGTCGAAGGTCGAAATTCAAATGACGAATGAATGACGAATGTCGAAATCTAAATGGCCAACGACAAGCCGATCAAAGGTTCCTGACGAGTTTTTGACATTTGGATTTCGACATTCATTCGTCATTTGAATTTCGACATTCGTCATTTTTCAAGATACTCTTTTTCTTTCTTTCGCATGACCGCTCGTTTTTGTGGTGTGGTGTCGTCGTATCCGACCAGATGCAGAGTGCCGTGGATTGCGTACAGCAGCAATTCGTCCTCGGGTGCGTTGCCGTATCGCGGGGCATTGGCCGCGGCCGTCTCGGCGCTGACGACCACCTCGCCCTCGAGGCATTGCGGCGAACGTTCCAGCACAAAGCTCAGCACGTCGGTCGGATCGGGGTCGTCGAGAAACTCTTGGTGCAGCGCGGCGATGGTCCGGTCGTCGACCACAGCCACGCTGATCTGCGCGTCGGGTATACCCGCCTCTCGAACGATGGCCTGAACGGCCCGGCGCATCCGCCGCCGGTCGATCGGAACGTGTTTCTGGCGGTTGGTGATTGAGATCAAGGGAGTAGTGGATAGTTGGTAGTTGGTAGTGGGTGGTGGGTAGTGGACAGTGAGAAACGCAGCCGTACATGGGGCAATAGTCATCCTGGGCGCAGCGAAGTATCTCGGATGAATGTGCGTTGCTGGCAAGATCCTTCGCTGCGCTCAGGATGACAGGTTCCCTGCTGGCCCGTGAACGGTTACGTCTCTCACTACCCACTACCCACTATCCACTACCTACTACCCACTATCCACTTCTTTCACGCCATTCTCGGCTCGGGGTACTTGATCCGTCCATGGTAGATCGAAGTGAGCGACATGGCCAGGCTTTTTTCGATGGTTCGTAGTTCCCGCAGGGTCAGCCCGCTTTCGTCGAATTGTCCGCCGTGCAGGCGTTGTTCGGCGATTTCTCGGACGAGGCCCTCGATCCGCGCCGGGGCGGGATCGACCAGCGACCGGCTGGCGCTTTCCACGGCGTCGGCCAACATCAGGACCGCGGCCTCCTTGGTTTGCGGCCTTGGGCCGGGGTAACGGTACGTGTTCTCGTCGACCTCGCCGCCGTTGGGGTCCGCCTGCTGCCGTTCGGTGGCGCGGTCGTAGAAGAACTCTACCCGCGTGGTGCCGTGATGCTGGGCTATCAGGTCGATGATCGGTTGCGGGAGGCGATGTTGACGCGCCAGGTCGGCGCCGTCCTTGATGTGCGCGATAATCACCAGGGTGCTCATGGCGGGGGCCAACGTCTCGTGACGGTTTTTCTCGGACCCCTGGTTCTCGACGAAATAATCCGGCTTGAGCATCTTGCCGATGTCGTGGAAGTAAGCGCCCACGCGGACCAGCAGCCCTCGGGCTTGGATGCTCTCGGCGGCGGCCTCGGCGATCGAACCGACGGTGATCGAATGGTTGTAGGTGCTCGGCGCCCGGCGAACGAGTTCCTGGAGCAAGGGATGGGCTATGTCGCCTAGTTCCAGCAAGCTCAAGTCGGTCAACACTCCGAACAAGCGTTCGACGAAGGAAAGCAGTCCGAACATGATGAAGCTTGCCGCCACGGCCCACAGTCCTCCGATCGCGGCGTTCCACAAAAGCGTGGCGTTGATCGGCTGGTTGTCGATCATGCCCATGCTCAGTTGTATTAGCACGGCCACGGCGCCGGCGAACATACCGACGTAGATCAACTTGCTTCGGTTGCGGATGTGGCCGAGGTTTAGGATTGCGGCGGCGGTCGTACCCATCAGCAGGAAGAACTCCTGCAAGCCGTGCCCGATGGCCAGCACGACGACGATTGCCACCACGCCCGAAAGCAACAGCGCAAGCGCTTGCCGATAGACGATGGCCATCGTCATGCCGAACAGCAGCACGGGGACAAGCTCGGCGTGCCAGGGATCGGCCGAGAGCCAGCGGGCCAACGCCACGGCGGTGATGGCCAGCGACAGCAGCACGAGCAATCTGGTCAGGCTGGCCAGCGGGCCGCGCTGGCGATAGCGCATGTAGATGCCGCAGAGCACCAGGGCGGCGAAGACCAGACCCGTCACGGCAATGGAGCGGACGGCCATTTGACCGATGCGCCCGGTGTGCCGGTGGGCCATTGCCGCCGCGTATTCCAGACCCAACAGATGGATCTGGTCCTTGTTCAACGCCTGGCCGGCCTTGGCCAACGTTTGACCGGCCGAATACCGGGTCAGCACTTTGCTGACGGCCTTTTCGGCCTCGTCCATGTTTTGCTTGGTCAGCGAATCGTTGACGCTGAGCGTGGGTTTCAGTTTTGGCAAGAGCCAGGCGAACAGGCGGTCGGCCACCTCCGAAAGCTTGTCGCGCCTGCGCAGGGCGTCGCGGATAGCCGTACCGTCGCCGATCAATACGTCGCCGACCTGGATCACCTGCCGCGATTTGGGATGGCCTTCGGGATAGACGACTATTTCTTCCTGGTTTCCGGGGCCGAGGTTTTGATCGAGCTTGTCAAGCAAACCGCGTTCCTCGAAGGGCGCAAAAACCTCGGCGACCGCCTTCTCGACGAGATCGAGCGTTTCTTGGGGCGTGAAAGCTTCGCGGAACTTGAGGAACCGCTCCTTTTGCTCCTCGGCCGACGGCGGCGCGGCCCCCTCGGGCAGCGACAACTGGAACTCTTTCCAGATTTCCGGGTCCAGCTCGCCCAACGACGCCGCGGCGGTCAGTTCGGCCAGCGTGTTCCGCAACTGCGCCCGAAGCTGGACCAACGGCTCGGCGTCCTGCTCGTAGACGTATCGCGCTTGGCCACGCGCCCGCCCGCGGTTGGCTTCAGTGGCAACCCGGTCCGCCTTGGTGAAGGGAACGGCGGCTACTATGTCGCGCGGCGGGGTATGGCCAGCGCGGAAAACAAAACGCGGATTGGGTGGATCCCAGCCGCGGATGACGGTGCAGATGGTGGCGGCGGCCAGCAGCGCCAAAGCGATCCGCCCCAGCACGTCGCGACGGCGCAGATTGTTCCACGCACGTTCCCATTGCCCAGGCGGCAACTCCAACGACGCCACGCGTTCGGAACGCTTGCTCTTTCGGGAACCAAACGACATGATCTGGTATTAGGGTGTCATGGGTAAGCGGAGCTTACCCGTGCGGGGTTCTTCAGTATCTCGGGGGCACGGGTAAGCGTCGCTTACCCATGGCGCCCATTACAAGTATTGCTTTTCAATTACCCTTAGCGGCGTTTTTTCGGGCGTTCCTGATAGGCGTCAACAATCATTTGGACCAGACGGTGGCGGACAATATCGGCGACGGTGAGCTTTACCGAGGCGATGCCTTCGATCCCGCGGAACCGCGAGAGGGCGTCGATCAACCCGCTCCGCGCCCTCGACGGCAGGTCGATCTGCGTCACGTCGCCGGAAACGACGATTTTCGAGCCGGTCCCCATCCGCGTCAAAAACATCTTCATCTGCGAGACGGTCGTGTTCTGGGCCTCGTCGAGGATGATGAAGGCCTCGTTGAGCGTCCGCCCGCGCATGTAGGCCAGCGGAATCACCTCGATCAAGTCGGCCTCCGTGTAGTCGCGGATCAGGTCGTGATCCATCATTTCGTGCAGCGCGTCGTTCAACGGCCGGAGATACGGATTGATCTTGGCCTGCAAGTCGCCCGGCAGAAATCCAAGGCTCTCGCCGGCCTCCACCGCGGGCCGGACCAGCACGATCTTGCGAATTTCCTGCCGCTTCAAGGCGGCGACGGCAGTGGCCACGGCCAGATAGGTTTTGCCCGTCCCGGCCGGTCCGTAGCACAAAACAATCTCGTTGCGGCGGATGGCATCGATGTATTCCGCCTGGCCGGGCGTCCGCGGCCGGATCTGCTTGCCCGTGCGAAAGACGTCGATCGGCATTGAGCCGTTCGACGTCTGCCCGTTCCGTACGCCGGTCAATACACGGTTGACATCGTCGGCCGAAACCGTGTCGTGACTATTGGCGCATAGTTGAAGTTGTTCAAATACCTCGGTGGCCTGGACAACCGCCGGTTCGGGACCGGCGACGTGGATCCGACCGTCGCGGGCAGTGATGCTCACGCCCAGCGCGTCGCGGATCCGCCGCAAGTGCTGATCGCACTCGCCGAAGAGCGCCAGCAGCGACTGGGAATTGACGACCGATATGGTTGATTCAATCATTCCTTAATTCGCGCCGTCGCGAAAGTCGCTCCTCGCGTGTGTCCCCAAAAAAAACGCGACCGTTGGCCGTGCCGAAAACCGACCGCCCGGAGATTGACTACCGGCCACGTCCGTACTGTAAGTATACTAGAAGTTTTTCAAGAAAGTAGGGTGGGGCTACGCTTCGCTTGACCCACCCTACGCAGGCTTTTCCGCAACAGAGGCTAAATATACTAAAAGTCTTTCAGGCTGGCGATGTAGGTGTGGCAATGCGGGCAGATATGGGAGTCGGCCGAGACCTCCTGATTACATCGGTCGCAACACTTTTTCGGCGTCCCTCGCCGGTGAATCCCCGACAGCGAGGTATCGGAGAACACATTGAAGCTTTCGGCCGTATCCTCAGAGTCCTGGTGGGGGGGCGGCGCGTGATCCCCCAGGATATGAAGGATCGCGTCCTCCGACATGTTCGCGTGCTTCGGTTGCGGTCGAGGAACTCTCACTTTAGTCCGGCACGTGGGACAAAGCCCCACGACGCCGGCAAGCGAATCCTTGACGTGCAAAACGTGCCCATTGCTACACACGCACTTAATCGACATCGGATTGCCTCCTTCACCTTTACCCGAAAGGCGTGTCTGTCGATATGCGATGCCGCGGAATCCGTTACGCTAAAAGCGAATTCACCTCCCGTGAAACTACAGTGCCCTTCGCCGTCCGAGATGGACCGGAAAAATGAGAATAGATGAGTCCCACCACTTTAATGATAACCTATGCGATAGGTAGTGGATAGCCCGAATCCAGTTTTTCGGCCCGGTCGTACAACTCTACGTGGGCATTGCTGAGTAACCTTGTAGACGGGGGTGCCGATCATCTATTAGCGTTCACTCTGGATGATCGAGCTATTCGAGCCACCGGTTTCCGAAAGGTGACGCTTGGTAGGGAGATCCCAGTCTCGCATTGGGCCAAGCGGCGGTGTCAAGCGGTTGACGGAGCGGTGGCGATGGGGGTGAGTGTTGAGTGGGCACAACCGACTCGATCGGCACGACGACCACCGTTATCTCGTCGATGACCCACGCGCCGGCGATCTTCTGGAAGACGAGGCCGAACCGCACTGCCTTCGGTCGCGTGGGAAAAAAGCCGACCAGTTGCATCCGGCCGTATTGATCTTGGGCCGCCTGCTGCGTGAGCTGCGGATCGGTGACCAGGATGGGACTCAGGTCGCGAGTTTGCTTCCGCAGATTGGCAAACGTCGAGGCCAGATCGCCAGCCGTGTTCCGCCGGCGGAAACGCTCCGAGCCCAGATCGCGCAGCACGGTGTAGTTGCCCGTGATGTTGCCGTGGTTCACCGCCGTCAACGTGTTGCGGATCAGCATCACTTGGCCCGCAGAATCCGGAACGGCGCTGGGGCCTTGAGCGGCTGCGTCGGCGATCGGCAGACAAGCGGCGGCCAGCGTCAGCAAGACGAGCGTTTTGGGCCGGCACGGTGCCCGACGCGACGCTTTTGAAAAAGCAGAAAAAGCGATTGGCGTATTCATGCGATCGTTCCCCAAGTAGGGTGCGTGAAACGCACCATAAGGTGGAATGTATGGTATGTTGCGGGCACCCTCCAATTCCAAAGCGTTTACCAAGCGAAAGTAAGTCCGGCCCGTCCGCCGGCGTTGCTGCCCCTTCCACGTGTTCCGAGGGCGCCGCCGCCGTTGAGAAAGATGTTGTTGTGCAACCGCGCCGAGCCGCCCACGGCCAAGGCGTTTTTACCGCCGAACGTGCCCCAACTGGCGGAAATCGCCCGATTGGTGTCGACGGGCAGAACGGTCGGAATGCCCCCCAAAGCCATCGCCATGGCCACTCCTTCGGTGTTCCGGCTGACATCCTGCTGCAAGGCGCTTATGTCCGCCGTGCTGGCCAGTCCCAAGCCGGCCGCCGTGTCGGAGGCCAGGTTGCCCGAGGAGTCGGTGGTCACAATCTCGCGCGTGCCGGTCTGGGCCGCGGTGCTGGCCGACGACGTAATCCCGGGCGCGGTGTAGGTGTTCGTCGCGGTGCCGAGCATTATCTGGTTGTCGGCCGTCGTGGCGGCACCCTGGCCGATGGCCGTCGAATTTGCGAAGCCGGCCGTTGTGCCCTGGCCGAGTGCGGTGGCATTTTGTCCCGCCGAAGATAAATAGCCCAGCGCGGTACCATTGTCGCCACTTGTTCCGGCCAACGCGCCGACGGCGGTGGAATATTGATTGGTGACTTGAGCGTCTTTGCCTACCGCGGTGGAATAATCTCCGCTCGCGCTGGCTTGCTCACCGAGTGCGGTTGCAGCAGTGGCACTGGCTGTTGAACTAAAGCCGAGCGCGGTCGCTTGCTGTCCACTCGCATTTGCGGCCTGGCCCACGGCAGTGGTATAGTCCGCCGTCGCTTGTGCCAGGGCTCCGGTTGCAGTGGAAGAGGTTCCGGTCGCGGCCGCGGCCGTTCCCACGCCGGTCGAAGCAGTACCGGTTGCCTGCGCGAGCCGGCCAAGTGCGCTCGCATTGGTTCCACTCGCCGTCGAGTTTTGGCCGAGGGCGGTCGATTCGAGTCCGCTTGCCGTCGAGCCTACCCCGAGTGAGGTTGAGGAGGCTCCGCTCGCCGTCGAGTTTTGGCCGAGGGCGGTTGCGTAGGGCCCGATCGCCCTCGCGACTGGGCCGACCGCGGTCGAGGTGGCGGTCGAGGCAACTGCGCCGTCCGGCAGCCCGGTTATGGAATTGACCGCTGTGAACTGGGCGAAAACGTCGCCCCCCCCGCAGCAAATCCCAAATCCCACCAGCACCGCCACGGCCCTGGCGCCGAGGCACAAGTTGCGTACAGATAGCTTATATACCCACTGAATCATGCTTAGCCCCTTTACGAAAATAGGAATCATGTCAAAAACGTTGCTGACACAAGTGGCAGTGTTTGTGACATTTCCCGCTATCATTATGATTATCCGCTTCCTACAGCCACAAATTTGATAATTTCCAAGGCAATCATAACGACCGGAACATTCAACAATACTAACCCCGTATCTATCACCACGGTGTGCCACCGCTTGGAACAAGCAGTGCTGGGGCAATGGGTTACGCGACGTAACCGTTCACGGGCCAGTAGGGTATCTGTCATCCTGAGCGTAGCGAAGGATCTCGGATGAAGGTGCGCTGCGGACGAGATCCTTCGCTACGCTCGGGATGACGATCACGGTTATCACGCGACTATTGCCGGGCAAACAGCGCTTTACGCAACTCTTCCTCGAACGTGGCGCTGGCGCGGATTACGGCCTGAAAATCGTCGTTCCCCAACGAGTAGACTTCCAGGTCTTCCCGGGCAACAACGGTTGCGTTGCGCGGTTCGCCGGTCAATAGGGCCGCCTCGCCGAAGAAGTCGCCCTTGCCCAACGTGGCAACTGATTTTTGCCCCGAGCCGGAATCGACCAGGATGTCCACTCGGCCCGAGCGGACCACGTAGAACTTGTCGCCCGGATCGCCCTGCCGAGTAATGATCGCGCCGCCGGCGAAACGTTCGAGCGTCATCCGGTCGGCCGTCTCGCCGAGGGTCTTGGGGGTCAGTTGGCCGAAGACCGGGCAGGCATGCAAAAAATCGCAGATCATCGCCGATTCCTTCACCAGCACGTTCGAGCGGATCCGTCCATCGACCAGATTGACGATCCGGTCGGCCACGTCGAGGATGCGGTTGTCGTGCGTGACCATGATGATCGTGCAGTTGTCGGTCTTGACCAACTCCTGAAAGAGGGTGACCACTTCGCGGCCCGATTTCTCGTCCAACGCGGCGGTCGGCTCGTCGGCCAGAACGAGCTTCGGCTTGGACGCCAGTCCGCGGGCGATTGCCACCCGCTGCTTCTGACCGCCGGAGAGCGAGCCGGGCTTGTAGTTGATGCGCTGTCCCAGTCCCAGGCGGGTGAGCATCTCGACGCTGCGATCGTCGTTCCGACGGCCCTCGGTCGAGAACAGCTCGAGCGCCATTTTGACGTTTTGCCGGGCGGTCAACGACTCGAAGAGGTTATGGGCCTGGAAGATGAACCCCAGCTCGCGGCGCAGCGCGATCAACTCGTCCGGCGAGGCCTCGCGCAGCTCCCGCCCCAAGACCTTCAAGCTCCCCTCTTGCACGGTCCGCAACGTTCCGATAAGGGTCAGCAGCGTGGTCTTTCCCGAGCCGGAGGGGCCGGTCATGATGACGATCTCGCCGCGCGCAACTTCGAGGCGGTTGTCGAAGAGAACCTGTTTTTTCAGTTCCCCATCGCCGAAGGAATGTTGCACGTCGGCGACCCGCACGGCAAAACCATTATGTTCCGACATTAGTTCGCTCCCATCGAACGCCCTGTGTCACCCAAAACGCAAATGGAGCTATTGTTCACGTCATTGTTTGTCTGACGCTCAATAAAGCTGGAACTACGCACCATGCAAGGCTAACGAGGAATCATACCATATTCTACATCCTGCCGGGAATGACTCTGTTGCATCAGGATTCGTCCGATGGCTGTTTCAACCGCTCCTCTTTTCCAAACCGCGATCAATTTCTTCTCTCCACGCTCCCTCTTCTCGCCCTGATTATTGTGGAGCCAGTGGCCTAATCTCCAATGTATTCGTTCGCTTGCGAGCACCGGCAAAAGCCAGTGGAACACTGCGACATCAGTGCCCAGTTTTTTCCCGTATTGTGTCTGCCGCCTCGCTCTCCTCGAAGACTTGACAACTCCCGCTGTTTTGTGTAGCTTTTTTCATTGTGGCTTCTTCATTCCTGGTTCAAGGCAATATTTGTCCCGCAAAGGAGACAGGCAAACATGAATCGATTCCAGGTATTGGTTTTGGTGAGCACGTTGTTCTTCGTGGGATGCGCGGAAGGCACACCCGATCAAGTCGATCATGGCGCTAGAGCGCCAGGTAAAATCGATGGCGGCGCTAGAGCGTCAGATGAGATCGATTTCGGCACTATTGAGAACTCGACCTACACCAATAATTATTTTGGTTTGAGCGTAAAGCTTCCCCCTGAATGGAGCGTGCAGGATCAAAAATCACAGAAAAAGTTGGTCGAGTTGGGCACGAAAATGATCTCATCCGAGGACAAGAACCTCAATGCGGCAATAAAGGCGTTGGAACAGAAGACGATTAATCTGTTTAGTGTATTTCAGCATCCCATGGGAGCGCCCGTCAATTCTAATCCGAACATTATTTGTATTGCCGAGCGAGTTCGTGAAACTCCGGGGATAAAAAACGGGAAGGATTATCTGTTTCATGTCAGAAAAACCCTTGAGTCAAGCCAGATGAAGTTTGCCTTTCCGGAAGATATAACGACTGAAGAACTGGGAGGGCGCGACTTCTATGTATTGTACAGTGAAATGCCAATTGCCGGCATGATTGTCAGACAGAAATACTACGCGACCGTCATGAAGGGATACGCCCTCATCTTTACAGTATCGTTCACGAACGAAGAAGAACAGACCGCTATCGACAACGTGCTGAGTACGGTGGCATTTAAGTAAAATTGCATCCAATAACGGGCGGGACGTACCTGGAAGTCAGGGCAAAGATCTTCGTCGTCGGCTCCGCCAGTGCTTTGGGCGGGGGAACTCCAACCTCACGATGCCAGGCTTCTGTTGGCTGCGTCAGACGTCGGCCGACGGTTGTTGCAGCGGCTCCGCTTTTCCGACACGCGGCAAAACGGAGAGGCCGAGCAACGCCAACGCCGCCAGGGCGACGGCGCCGGCCAGATATCTCGGCAGCCGGGCGGGATGCGCGGGGCGACAGTCCAACGACAGCGTCGTGCCGCCGTCGGCCGACTCGTATTGGAACACGGTCCGTTGCGAACCGCCGATGGTGCGTCGCAAAATGTCGGCGGGCTTCCAAGCATCGGCGGCCGCGGCGCCTTGCGGGTCGGAGACCAGCCATCCAGCCGGTACGCCGACGGTCCAACGGGTCCGACGCACCGGCATGTCCGTACTTCGTGGGACAGGTTGACAACCTGTCCTACATGTGACGCCGGCCAACGTCGGCGCGTCGAAGCGGACCCGGCCGGCGCGATCCGCCTCGGGCAACAGTCCGGAAAAAACCACCTCGATCCGTTGCGGCTCGTCGGCCGAGGCCAGCGACAGCCGCCAGAGGTTATCGTCGATCCGCCGCGGCGAGGCCGGCATGCCTGCAACCGTCGCCTGGACCAACTCGCAGCCGTCGGGCAGACGCAGGGACCGCCGCGCGACTCCCCCCGGCTCGATCTCCAGCACCACCGCGCCGCGCAGACGGCCGTCGGACTGCCACGCCAGCGCGACGTCGGCCAACCGAACCGAGCCGGCGACGCCCGCGACGGCGAGATCGGAAGAGCACACGTCTGAACTCCAGTCAC
>CBDAFL010000057.1:0-83395 GCA_965195225.1 uncultured Thermoguttaceae bacterium | reverse complement strand
ACTCCACAATCGCCGGCATTTTCGGACCCTCCGTGGTCATCCCAACACGCCCAGCCGTCCTGCGCCGGGCCGAAACACTGACATTAAACCCGAAACACCCTATCTTTCCAACGTCATTTGAGAGTTTGCAAAAGCTCAGTTTAAACGATATTTACACGGCCCTAAACACCTCGACGGCCAGTCCTGGGCACTTGGAAAAATCGGTATCGGTGGTCCAGAACGATTTAACGCCGACCAACGTTGCGGTGGCGGCGTGAATGGCATCAGGTGTTTTCAGACCGAAACTCGCCCGAAACTCCGTCGCTTTCTCAACCACGGCGGCGTCAATTTCTCGAATATCCACTTCTTGTCCCGAAAAGAAAATCTCGTACTGGCGAAGAAGGCGTTCTTGCCGATTTCGCAACGGCTTGCAACGACACTCCAAAAGCGATATTCGCGACGTAACGAACACACGATCCGCAGGAGACAGTTGTCACCAACACGTCTCGATCGGGGCGCGCAATTGACTTACTCCCTCGACCCAACGCATGATAATGCTCGAGTCCGCGTAGATCATGCGTCACCCCAAGCGGCTCGCTCTTCGGCAAGCTGGGCATCGAGGTCTTCCGCCGTGCGAAGGTGTTCCGCCGTGCCGAAAGCATCGAAAATCGAGTGCCGTGGCTCTTTCGGCAATTCTGTGTGAACGATAAGTTCCGCGGGGCCTTCGGCCTCGGGCAACGGGTCGGTGGGCACGAAAGTTTTGTTGAAGAACGTCCCGCGAATAATGACTGGCGAGTCCATTAGGATACCCTCCTGCTATGTGGTATTCTACACCCCGTCAACGGCTTCGTCAACGGCGACTCTTTGCGTGGAACGGAATGAATTTCGTTCCACTTTACATGAACCCTTCCAGCACATCCTGCGGGGCGGGGCCATAGCTGTGCGGCTCCATCGTGCAGGTGGCGCGGCCTTGGCTCAGGCCACGCATGGCGCTCGAATAGCCGAAGAGATTGGCCAGCGGGGCATGGGCCTCGATCACCGTGTCGCGCCCGCGGACGTGTGTGCGGACGATGACCGCCCGACGCTGCTGCAAGTCGCCCATGATCTCGCCTAAATAATCCTCGGGCACGGTTACCTCGAGCCGCATGATCGGCTCGAGCAACACTGGCCCCGCGGCGCGAAGCGCCTTCTCGAAAGCGTCGCCGGCGGCGTAGCGGAAGGCCAATTCGGTCGAGCCGGTTTCGTGTACCTCGCCGCCGAGGACGGTGATCTTTACTCGCATCAGCGGGAAGCCGAGCATTCCGCCCCCCTCGCCCTGCTCGCTAAGAACCTCGACCGCTGGCGTCAAAAACTCCTCGGGCAACACACCGCCGGGGGCAACCAGGACCGTCACCGGCTTGACCCCCTTTGCGAACGGCTCCATGCGGATGCGGACCTTGGCCGAGAGCGTTTGACCGGCGACGTTGCGGTGGCACTCGCCCGCGACCTCGACCGCCTGCTGGATCGACTCGCGGTAGCTGACCCGCGGCTTGTGGACCCGGACGTTCAGCCGATACTCGCGGAGCAGCCGGTGTTTAATCACCTCGAGGTGCAACTCGCCCATGCCGCTGATCAACGTCTGGCCGGTATCTTCGTTTTCGCGGGCACGGAAGGTCGGATCCTGCCGCTTCATCATCTCCAGCACGTCGGCCAGCTTTTTTCGTTCCAGCGAGGTCTCCGGCTCGATGGCCATCGAGACGACGGTTTCGGGGAAGGTGATCGACTCGAGCAGGATCGGGTCTTGGGCCGTGCAGAGCGCGTCGCCGGTGATCGAATGGCGCAAGCCGACGATGCCGATGATGTCTCCGGCGGCGACCGACTCGACCTGGGTGCGGCGGTCGGCCTGGATGCGCCACAGTTGCGGCACGTTCTCCTTCTTTTCCTTGCCGGGGTTGTAGACGCGGCTGTTGGCCTTCAGCGTGCCCGAGTATACGCGGACGTAGTGCAGATCGCCGTGCCGGTCGGCCTGAATCTTGAAGACCAGACCACAAAACGGCTCGTCAGCGTTTGGACGGCGGACGATTTTTTTGCCGCGATTTTTCGGGTCGGTCCCCTCGATGGCCGGCACGTCGGCCGGACTGGGTAGATAATACTGAACCGCGTCCAACACCGGCTGTACGCCGATGCCGTCCAAGGCCGAGCCGCAAAGCACCGGCACCACGAGATCGTGGATCGTCGCAGCGCGCATCACGCGGCGGACCAACTCCTCGGGCACAGGCTCCTCGGACAGCAGCAGCTCGGTCAGCTCATCGCTGTGGATCGAGAGCTGATCGAGCATTTGGGCGTGCCACAGCTCCGCCTCGTCGTGCAACTCGGCCGGGATGTCATCCTCGGCGATTTTTCCGCCTTTGTTGTCCGTGGTGAAACGGAGCATTCGCATCGAGATCAGGTCGACAACGGCGCGGAAGGCCTCTTTTAGGTGCGGCGGGCCGGCGCCGACCGGCAAGTTTACCGGGATCGGATTGCAGCCGAGCCGGTCGCGGATTTCGTCCAGCGTACCGTGGTAATCGGCCCCCTCGCGGTCCATCTTGTTGATGAAGGCGATGCGCGGCACGTGATATTTGTCGGCTTGGCGCCAGACGGTTTCGCTTTGGGCCTCGACTCCCTCCCGGGCGCTGAAGACCACCACGCCGCCGTCGAGCACCCGCAGGCTCCGCTCGACCTCGGCGGTGAAATCGACGTGGCCCGGCGTGTCGATCAGGTTGATCTCGATGTCTTTCCAAGGAAAGTTGACCGCGGCGGCGTTGATCGTGATACCCCGCTCCTGCTCCTCGGCATCGTAATCGGTGACGGTTGTCCCCTTGTCCACCGCTCCGACGCGATGGCTGAATCCGCTGAAGAAGAGCATCCGCTCGGTGACGGTGGTTTTGCCCGCGTCGATGTGGGCGATGACGCCGATGTTGCGGAGTTGTTGGATACTGGCGGACATGGCGGATTTTTGGTAGTCAGTTTTCAGTAGTCAGTAGTCAGTTGTCAGTACAAACCAAGCGGGGAACTAATAACTGAAAACTGATAACTAACTATCAGCGCATAAGAACGCCGCGCCGGCAAGGGGGGCAGCCGGCACGGCGTCAAAGTAAATCGCGTTTACCAGGCAAAATGGGCGAAGGCCTTGTTGGCCTCGGCCATGCGGTGAACGTTTTCGCGTTTGGTCATGGCCGCGCCTTCGCGGTTGTAGGCGGCCAAAATCTCGGTGGCCAGCTTCTGGCTGGTTGGCCGTCCTTTCTTCTCCCGAACTACCCCTAAAAGCCAGCGGATGGCCAACGATTGCTGCCGCGCGCGGTTGACCTGCATCGGCACCTGGTAGGAGGCCCCGCCGACGCGCTTCGAGCGGACCTCGATGTTCGGCTTGACGTTTTCCACCGCCTGCGTGAAGACATCGATCGGCTCGGCGTCCTTGACCTTCTCGCGGAGCAGTTCGAGTGCGTCGTAAAAAGCCGACTCGGCAACGCTCTTCTTGCCGTCCCACATCAGGCAGTTGACAAACTTGCTCGCCAAAATCGACCCGTACTTCGGATCCGGGGCGAGCATTTTTTTGCTGGCGGTAAAACGACCCATGATAAAAATCGGGGTTCGGGGTTCGGGGTTCGGGATTCGGGATTCGGATTAGGAAAAATGTCTTTTCCCCAGCCCCGAGTCCCGAACCCCGAGTCCCCTTCTTACGATGGTTTCTTCGCTCCGTAACGGCTGCGGGATTGCTTGCGGTCGGTCACGCCAAGCGTGTCCAACGAGCCGCGGACTACTTGGTAACGCACGCCGGGCAAATCGCGAACCCGGCCGCCGCGGACCAACACAATCGAGTGCTCTTGCAAGGTATGCCCCTCGCCGGGGATGTAGACGGTGACTTCCTTGCCGTTGCTGAGCCTAACGCGGGTAATCTTCCGCAGGGCGGAGTTCGGCTTCTTCGGGGTCATGGTCTTGACCTGCAAGCAGACTCCCCGCTTTTGCGGGCACTTGTTCAGCACGGGAGCCTTACTGTGCTTGCGCGACATCCGCCGCCGTTTCCGCACCAGTTGGTTGATCGTGGGCATTTGTACTCGCATTCCTGGAAAGACAACCTCTCGACAACCGAGAATCACACATTCTGCCAGCTTCGCCCCAGGCTGTCAATGGGGGGTTGTCCGATCAATTTTCCCCGCCGGCCGGTAAAGAGATGGCGATAACTACAAGCCACGCTTGGAGATATGCCCCGAGAACGTGTCCTGGGAAAGCATATTTAGCCCGTCGTGAATACATGGCGGGTCGGGGTGAACGTAAAAAAACCGCTTTCCCCGTGTGCATTCACACGATAAATCGCCGCGATGCTCTGGGGGGGTCAAGCACCGTTTTCCTCTCGCAACCGACGGGCAATATCCTCCACCAACTCCTCGGAACCCACGTAAACGGCCGTCCGCTGGTGATGTTTGTACGGCTGGATGTCGAGGATCGGAGTCCCCTTTTCATCGACGGCCATTCCGCCCGCCTCGCGGCACATGAACGCCACGACCGCGGCCTCGTACATCAAACGCAATTTTCCCTCGGGACGGTTCTTTGTCGGGTCCGTGTGGTTGGCGATGACCGGGTACATGAACATACCGCCGTTGGTCAGGACTCTGTGGAAATCTCCGGCCAGCGCGCCGAGATATCGGAAGGCATACTTATCCTCGTGTTCGGCGATCCACTTCTGGACGTGCTCGGAGTACGTGTGGCGGTTGGCGGCGTTGAACGACAATTCCCATGTGCCGGGGTCTTTGGGAAGGACCATCTTTCGCGGCTTGACATAAGTCATCGTCTCGTCGATGTGGAACCGCCAGGTGCCGGCGTTCCTTAGCCCGAGGGTAAAAGTCCCGGTGGGAATCACGAACATTCCGGCGGCGATGTAATCTTTTCCCGCCCTCAGGTGTCCGTCCTCGGGCCCTTCCAGGTTGCGTTTGGCGATGCCGAACAGGAAGCCGACGGGCAGCCCGTGCGGTATGTTTGACGAGCCGTCCAACGGATCGAAATAGATGAAGTATCGTCCGTCTGGATTCAGCGGGATGATTTCCTCCACTTCCTCGCTGACCGCATGAATTATCCGCCCCGAGCTTTTCAGGTAATGAATGACGATTTTATGGGCGATCCGGTCCATTCGCATGACGTTTTCGCCCTGTACGTTGACACTTCCGGCCTGCCCGAGGTTTCCTTTCAACGCTCCGGTCAGGTAGTAGTGTTGGATGCGTTTTGCGGCGCTGACCAGCGCATCCATCAGAATCAGGAAGTGGTGCGTTCGATTGTGTTTTTCCTGATGATGGAGGAGGAAGTTCTCGAAAGTCTGCTCGAAACGGCTCATGACCCATGCTCCGGGATTATTACCCTGGCCCCCCTGGCTTTGCCGGGGGAGGGGGACTGGCAGAATTTGATAGCTCCGTGGATAAAGGGGAGTCTCCATCTCGTGAATCGCCCAAAGCTCATCGAGAAAGGAGCCCTCAATGTCAGATTACGGCAGCCTAAACCATACCAAATGGGAGTGCAAGTACCGCGAGTTTGCCTACTTGTTGACCGTTCGGCCGAGTTTTTTCTCGACGCTGGCCACCTTTCCGTTAATTCGACCGGCGCGGTCCTTTCGATAGTCGATTTTGATTGAACATTCGATCCGATTGCAATCGACCGCCATGGCCTCGAAACACTTCTTCACGACGCTCAGTGCGTCGTCGATGTCGGCTTCCAAAGTGGTTCCCATTGAGTGACAGCGGTAATTTACGCCGCTACGGTCGATAATGTCGATGCTTCGTGCGACATAGTCGCCGAGGCTTTCACCTTTGCCGAGTGGAAACATGCTGAAATCGAGCAATACCATTGGAACTCCCTTGCCATTTAGCCCGCCGCGAATGTACGGGGGGCGGAGTTGACGTAACCATAATAATACGCGGCCTTCCGTGGGGAGGTCAATTGTACCAGGACGCGCCTAGTGGTCCGTTGAAGCTGATTTGGTAGGTTTTGTTGGGGTGGCAGTTGTACTGCCACCCCGGTGAACGCTGGCTCGGGGCGACAGTACAACTACCGCCCCAACCTGTCACCACAGATTTGACGGACCACTAGGCTTGAAATCGTTCCAAATGTACGGCTAACATTCGGACCAGATTGGCGAGGGAAAACGGCTTGGCAAGAAAATCGTCGCAGCCGGCCGCTAAACACTCCTTGCGGTCGGTCGGTGCGAATCGGGCCGTCAAAGCGATGATCGGGTTGGCAAACCCCGCGCGGCGAAGAGCCTTGGTGGCGTCGAATCCATTGAGCACTGGCATCTGCACGTCCATGATGATCATGTCGAACGGCCGACCGTCGTCGCGGGCGGCACAAGCCAAATCAACCGCCTCCCTTCCGTTTTCGGCGACGACCACTTCCGCGCCGGCTTTCCGCAACCTTCGCGACAACAACAACTGGTGGTCCCGATCATCTTCCACCAAGAGAATCCGGCAAGCCAACCGGGGCAAGGAGGCAGACGAACGATCAGATTGGGGATACATGTTCAACGCTTCTGGGTATTACCAGAACGTCCATGACCCTGCCCCAGGCCATACGAGTGACAACGACCATGAAAACCGGAAAAGAATTAATACCGCAAAGCTGGCGATTCGGCTACCCCGCTACCGAGGGATTCTGGGTGACGGGACGTGGTTTTCCGTAGAGGGGGTTTGCCGCCAGAGTCAGGCGAATCAACTCCGCCAGGGAGTCGGCCTTCATCTTTTTCATGAGTTTTGCCCGACGGACCTCGATGGTCCGAACGCTCAAAGTCAACTCGGCGGCGATTGTTTTGTTCGATTTGCCGTCGATCAACTGGCGTAGCACGTCGTGTTCACCGGACGTTAGGCGTTGCAGGCGGTCGCGAACCTTCGATCGCAGCGCGAGGGATTGGCGATGCTGTTTGTCCCACTTAAGCGCTTCTTGGATGGCTTCCCAAAGCTGCTGGTCTCGACAGGGTTTTTCCAGGAAGTTCAGCGCGCCGGCTTTCATCGCGCGGACCACCATCGGCACGTCTCCGTAGGCCGACATGACAATGGCCGGCAAGGGGTTGTCATCGTGGCTGAACTGTTCGAGCAGTCCCAGGCCGCTGATGCCCGGCATCCGCACGTCAACCAGCAGGCACCCCGGTCTCGCGGCGTCGAAGGCGTCGAGAAACTCTTGGGCCGACGCGTATGCCTCCGCCTGCAAACGCATTGAACGGACCAACACGGTCAACGCCTGCCGGACGGCAGGATCGTCGTCGATGATGAAGATGGTTGGTTCAGTCTGCACGCCTATGTTCCCCCATATCGATCGGCAAGGAAAAGTGGAAGATCATGCCCCGGCTCGAGGCCTGCGTGACCCAAAGCCTCCCCCCGTGGTTCTCGATGATCGATTGGCTGATGGACAACCCCATTCCCATTCCATCAGGTTTGGTGGTGAAGAAGCGGTCGAAGACGCGATCGACCATCTCGGGTGGAATGCCCACGCCGTTGTCTTGGAGATCGACGACGATGTGTCCCTGGCCGTCCAGCGAAGTGCGGATGATCAGCCGCGGGGACTCGTGGCCCGGCTCTTGCAACGCCTCGAAGGCGTTGCGCATCAAGTTCACAAACACCTGCTCGATCTGGATGCGGTCGCCGACGATCGGCGGTAAAGGTTCGGTGAACTGAAAAACCACTTCGGTCTGCGCCATCCGCGCGTCGATACTCATCAACTCGGCCACGTCGCGGGTCATCGCGTTCAGATCGAGTACCGCCTGAAAAGGTTTGGCCTTGGTGACGAACCGCCGCAGGCGGCGGATGATGCCGGCGGCCCGGTCGGACTGTTCGCTAACCTGGTTCAGCGAGGCCGACAATTCATCGATCCGGTTCAGGCCGTCGCCTTGCAGCAGCCGCTTGCAGGCCTGGGCATAACTGCATATCGCGCTTAGGGGTTGGTTCAGTTCGTGGGCCAATTCCGCCACCATCTCCCCAACCGTGCTCAATCGGGCCACGTGGGCAAGTTCGGTCTGGTGCCGATGCACTTGATCTTCCGCGCGACGACGCTCGTCCATCTCCACTCGCAGCCGCTGGTTGGCCTCGGCCAATTCCGCCGTCCGCTGATGCACCCGTTGCTCCAACTTTTCGTGTGCCTGACGCAGTTGTTCCTCGGCCTCAGCCAACCGCTCGGCCTGCCGCACCCGCTCCAAAGCTCGATCGACCACCGCGGGCAACAACTTCATGAAAGTGGCGCCCTTGACCAGGTAATCGTAGGCGCCTCGCTTCATCATTTCCACCGCCACGCTCTCGCTGCCGTGTCCGGTGGCCACCACGAATGGAACGTGTTTTCCCCGAGACTCGATTTGTTCGAGGAGTTGCTTGCCATGCATGTCGGGCAAGCTATAGTCCAGCAGCATCAGGCGCGGGGAACAACGATCGAGGCACGCCAGGGCCGATGCGCCATCGGCGGCGGCGACCGTGCTGTGGCCGGTCTTGATCAAACACCGTTCGATCAGCGTCTGCAACGCGACGTCGTCTTCGACGACGAGGATCAGTTCCGAACCCTGTTCGGGAGACGCGTTCCGGACAGTAGTCTTACTCTTCTCATCGAGGGACAACATAATTGTGTCTTCTCGGCTGCTGTTCCAATTCTCACTCGCCAACGGAGAAGTACGCCTGGCAGGAATCGAACCTGCGGCCTACGGTTTAGGAAACCGTTGCTCTATCCCCTGAGCTACAGGCGCAACATCCTGAAACGCAAGGAGTTATGTGATTTCTGGTCTTCTCGCTCCAGGGGCCTTGCGGTAAGTTATACCTCTAGGGCGGTACATGCGTTTTGACACCCTGTCGGTCGTGGACCAGCGGGCATCGGACGACACCCCCATCTTATCGTAATAAGTAAGAGGTGTACCGCGTACGATTCTACCGCAAAGCGCCGAAAAGAGAAACCCGTCAAGGGAGGAAAAGGGGAGCCGGAAAAGGTGCAAGAACCATTTTTGTGATTCCTTACGGGCGGTGGCACACCATCGCACTCCCTTTCGTCAATGCCACCCGCCAGTTGCCTTCGTTGTTGCACACGAGTGCGGCGTTCGGGAATTTGAGGGCCGTAAACGGACGTGATTTTGCGATTCCCCGGCCCCTCAACCAAAGGGAGAGTGGAGAGTTTTCAATCACGTTCCGGGGGCATTCGGCTCGAAATTCAGCTACAAACCCCCCTGTGTGGTGGTTTCAGCCGGTTTTTTTTGAGATTGGCACGGTTGTTTTCATTTTTTCCCTCTCGTCCGCCTTGCGTGAATTTGGACGCTGGCTATATTAAGAGATTCGTATGGGTGGGCGCAATCGGCTAGCGTAGCTCAACCGGCAGAGCAGTTGATTTGTAATCAACAGGTTGTGGGTTCAAGTCCCTCCGCTAGCTTAAAGTGACTAATGCCGAAATTCAAATATGAATGAAGGGTGACTTGCGGCGAATGGTGGTTCGGCATTCGTCATTTGGATTTCGTCATTCATCATTTTTGCTCGCGAGGGGGGTTTCCCGAGCGGTCAAAGGGGTCAGACTGTAAATCTGATGGCAATGCCTTCGAAGGTTCGAATCCTTCACCCCCCACTAGGAAATGTCGAATGACGAAATTCAAATGACGAATGAAATGCGAAAACGGACGGCGGATGGTGCACACATTCGTCATTTTAATTTCGGCATTCGGCATTTTTGTTATCGCGGGTGTAGCTCAACGGTAGAGCCGTAGCCTTCCAAGCTACTCACGAGGGTTCGACTCCCTTCACCCGCTTAAAATCGCGAAAAAAAAGACAAAACGAGGGACGAGAGCGTTAGTTTTCCGAGAGTGTAATAAACGCAACACAAGGAGCTTTGATACGCGAGTGCGGCGGCCCACGGCATCGGCGCGATGCACTTGGGTTTTTGGGAAGCGGCACAGGCTGCTGTAGCTCAGCCGGTAGAGCGCGTCCTTGGTAAGGACGAGGTCATGGGTCCGATTCCCATCAGCAGCTCATTTGTAGGCCGGTCGAGAACCTCGGCGCAGGAACCCCGTCCGACCATAGTTATTACTCTAACCGACCCGCTTGATCAAACGCAGGGAGATAGAAACCAAAATGGCCAAGGAAGTATTTTCACGGACCAAACCTCACGTCAATGTGGGCACTATCGGTCACATTGATCACGGCAAAACCACGCTGACCGGCGCCATCTTGGCCGTCCAGCAGAAAAAGGGGATGGCTGCGTTCAAGTCGTACGCCGACATCGCCAAGGGCGGCACGGTGCGCGACGCCACCAAGACCGTGACCATTGCGGTGGCCCACGTCGAGTACGAGACGGAGAAGCGGCATTACGCCCACATCGACTGCCCGGGCCACGCCGACTTCATTAAGAATATGATCACCGGCGCCGCCCAAATGGACGGTGCGATCCTGGTGGTCTCCGCGGCCGACGGCCCCATGCCTCAGACCCGCGAGCACGTCTTGCTGGCTCGTCAGGTAAACGTTCCCGCCCTGGTCGTGTTTCTGAACAAGTGCGATCTGGTCGACGACCCCGAACTGCTGGAGTTGGTCGAGTTGGAACTCCGTGAGTTGTTGACCCACTACGGCTTCCCCGGCGACGACATCCCCATCATCCGGGGCGACTCGCTCACCGCGTACAACAAGCCGGAAGATCCGGAGGCCGTCAAGTGCATCGGCGAATTGCTCGACGCGGTTGATGCCTACATTCCCGAGCCGGAGCGAGAGGTTGACAAGCCTTTCCTGATGGCCATCGAGGACGTGTTCTCGATTGAAGGCCGCGGCACCGTGGCCACCGGACGGATCGAGCGCGGCATGGTCAAGACCGGCGAGGAGGTCGAGATCGTCGGCTTCAGCCCCGAGTCGCGAAAAACGGTTTGCACCGGCGTTGAGATGTTCAACAAAACGCTGGGTCAAGGCCAGGCGGGTGACAACGTCGGATGCCTGTTGCGAGGCGTCAAGCGTGAGGAAATCGAGCGCGGTCAGGTGTTGGCCAAACCCGGTTCGATCACCCCGCACACGAATTTCGAGGGCGAGGTCTATGTCCTGTCGAAGGAAGAGGGCGGACGGCACACCCCGTTCTTCAGCGGATACCGGCCGCAGTTCTACTTCCGCACGACCGACGTCACCGGCACCGCGAAGCTCATCGGCGACGCCGAGATGTGCATGCCCGGCGACAACGTCAGAATCGAAGTGGAATTGATGTCCCCGATCGCCATGGATGCCAACGTGCGGTTCGCCATCCGCGAGGGCGGTCGGACCGTCGGCTCGGGGGTGGTGACGAAGGTGCTGAAGTAACAATGACGAATGTCGAAATTCAAATGACGAAGGAATGACAAAATCCGAATGACGAACGATAACGACGAGTGCTGTCCGGACATTCGTCGTTGAATTTTCGTCATTCGGCCTTTTGCCTAGGGGTGTAGCTCAATTGGTAGAGCGCTGGTCTCCAAAACCAGAGGTTGGGAGTTCAAGCCCCCCCGCCCCTGCCATTCAAGTTGGTGTTGAGAGCGTGTTATGAAAATGTGGCACAGCCGCCCTCGGCTGTGTCTGAAAGAGTACTTGGTTCTCACAGCCGAGGGCGGCTGTGCCACATTTTTAGCGAGGTTGCCGCAACAGTGGGAGCTTTTTTCCGAGAATTGCTGCGGGGCGGTATTTACAAGCGGAGCCAGGGGCGGATCACCCGTCAGGTTACCTTCGCCGCCGTTGCGCTGACGATTGCGCTGGGGTTTTGGAGGCTTAGCATAGCCCTCACGGGTAAGGGGCTCGAGTTCCAACTCCTCCTGCCGGGGCTGTTGCTGGTTGCCAGCCTGTGGGCAACGTACCGCTTGGTTAACTTGCCGATCTTCGCCGATTTCCTGATTGCGGTGGAAGCGGAGATAAACAAGGTTTCCTGGCCCACCCGCCCGGAGTTGTTTCGTGCCTCGCTCGTGGTGCTGGTTTTTATTTTTTCCATGGCGGTTATCCTGGCCTTATTCGATTTATCGTGGAGTTTGCTTTTCAGGAAAGTGTTGCACATCCTGTAAGGGGCGTGGCGTGACGGACGAACCGAACAAATTGAACGAACAACCAACCGCGGAACCGCCGGCGGAATTACCCGCCGAGCCGCCCGCCGACCAGTGCGCGGAAGTGCAATCGGAGGCGCCGGCGGAAGCGGCCGCGCCGATCGAAACGGAAGCGGTTTCGCCGGAGCCGTCCACGGCCGTGGCGACGGCCGCGCCCGAGGAACCGGCCGCGCCGCCGGTTGAAGAGCCGCCTCAACCGCCCGAGGAACCGGTCGCGCTGGTCGAAGAGGTTGAAGATTCGAAGTCGGACAAGATGGATTGGTACATCCTCAAGGTGCAGAGCAACCGTGAGGATTCAATCCGCGATGGCCTGATGCGGCGGGTGGCAATCGCCGGGTTGGATTACTATTTCGACGAGATCATCGTACCGACGGAGAAGGTCACGGAGTTCAAGGGGGGAAAGAAGAAAATCATCAAGCGGAAACTTTACCCGGGCTACCTCGTCGTCCACATGGAAATCAACGACGACACGTGGTTCCTGGTCCGCGAGACACCTGGGATCGGCGATTTCACCGGCGCGGCGGGCCGGCCCAGTCCGATGCTCCCCCACGAAATCGAACGCATTGTCGTTAAGCAAGAGGAAAAGAGCGAAAAAGCGCCCAAGCTGAAGATCGCCTTCACTCAGGGCGAGCGAATAAAAATCAAGGAAGGAACCTTCGAGAGCTTCGAGGGCGAGGTGGACAACATCGACGAGACGAACGGGCGGGTAACCGTGATGATCAACATCTTCGGCCGCTCTACCCCGGTCGAATTGGAATACTGGCAGCTTGAAGCATTGTAAGATAAGTCGTCAGTTTTCGGTATTCTGTTATCTGACGACTGACAACTGACAACTGAAAACTAAAAATGGCAAAACAATTAGTCGGCGCAGTGAAGTTTCAGGTTCCCGGCGGACAGGCGACGCCTGCCCCGCCGGTGGGTACCTCGCTGGGACGGTTCGGCATAAACCTCGGGCAGTTCGTGCAGCAGTTCAACGATCGGACCAAGGACGCCGGCGGGATGCCGATCCCGGTGGTGGTCAAGGTGTACAACGACCGGAGTTTTGAGTTCGTCACGAAGAGTCCGCCCGCCGCCGCGCTGTTGAAGCAGGCCGCCTCGGTCGCCAAGGGATCGGGTGTGCCTAACAAGGAGAAGGTGGGTAGGGTTACGATCGCCCAAATTGACGAAATCTGCAGGACGAAAGCGGCCGACCTCAACGCGAGCGACCCGGAGCACGCCCGACGAATGGTCGAGGGCACGGCGCGCAGCATGGGGTTGGAAGTCGATAAGGATTAGGGATTGGGGACTAGAGGGTAGAAAGTGAGAAAGCCGCTTGCGGTTTCGCACTGAAAACTGACAACTGAATACTGATAACCGCTATGCCAAAGACAGCAAAACGTATGACGGCCATGCTCAAAAAAGCGCCGACGGAGAAGAAACTCCTGCCGGTCGACGAAGCGGTGACCGTCCTGAAAACCTTCGACACCACGAAGTTCGACCAGTCGGTCGAAGTCGCCATCCGGTTGGGTATCGATCCGAAACAGGCCGATCAGCTCGTGCGCGGTTCGATCGTGTTGCCAAACGGCATCGGCAGGACGTTGCGGGTAATTGTGTTTGCCAAGGACGACAAGGTGGACGAGGCCAAGGCGGCCGGGGCCGACGAGGTCGGCGGGCCGGAGTTGGCCGAGAAGATCAAGGGTGGATGGACCGACTTCGACGTCTGCATCGCCTCACCCGACATGATGGGCGCGGTTGGTCCGTTGGGAAAAATCCTCGGTCCCCGTGGCCTGATGCCTTCCCCCCGCGCCGGAACCGTTACCCCGGACGTGGGCAAGGTCGTCAAGGAGTATAAGGCCGGTAAGGTTGAGTTCCGCAACGACAAGGACGGCAACGTCCACGCGATGGTTGGCAAGCTGAGCTTCGACGCCGCGAAACTCGCCGAGAACGTCAAAGCCTTCATCAACCACGTCAACGTCATTAAGCCCCAGGCCGTCAAGGGACAATACGTCAAGGGCATTGCCCTGAGCGCTACGATGAGCCCCAGCGTGAGAATGCAAATATGAATCATTCCCGTTTAGCCCTGGCGTCCACGCCGCGTAGAACCGGCGGCTAAGCGCTGCGACACAACCAACGAACAATTATATCCGTTATGAGCAAGTACGTAAAAAATCTGGTTTCGGAACACCTCCGCGGGCGGCTGGGAAACGTCCAAGACGCTTTGTTGGTGAACATGATCGGGTTGGACGCCAACACCAACTCGCGGTTGCGGGCGGTGCTGCGCGACAAAGACATCCAAGTGATGGTGGTGAAGAACAGCCTGGCGGCACGAGCCACCGAAGGCACTCCGCTGGCTTCCCTGTTTACCGGCTTGGAAGACACCGCTGCGATCTGCTGGGGCGCCGAGGACATCGTCAGTCTGGCCAAGGAAGTCTCCAAGCTGGCCAGGGACGCGGAGTACTCCCCCTTCCAAGCGCGTGGCGGGATGATGGACGGCGAGTGTCTCGACGCCGCCCGCGTCGAACAGATCAGCAGATGGCCCAGCCGCGAAGAGCAATTGAGCATCCTTTTGGGGCAGATACTTTCTCCGGGCGCGACGTTGGCCGGTCAGTTGGACTCGGTTGGCGGCGCCTTGGCAAGCCAGATTAAACAAAAGGGCGAGGAAGAGGACGCCGGCGACGCCGATAAGCCGGACGCCGCGTAGCGGCAGCACGTTGAAAACAAATTGCTGGCGGCTTTTTTGTAGTCGCCTGCTATTGGCAAGTTCGTATTACCTACAAATTGATCCGAGTGTGAGAAAGGACAGATGTTGTCATGGCGACAGACGTAGCACCCCGCGAATTTTCCGCGTTATCCCAAGAGCTTGGCGAGAAGATCGTCGGCTTGACCCTTAAGGAAGCCAAGGAACTCAGCGACTATCTCGAAGAGGTCCACGACATCAAACCGGCCGCTGGCGGCGCGGTGATGATGGCCGCTCCGGCCGGAGACGGCGGCGGCGAGGCCGCGGCCGAGAAGACCGACTTCGACGTGGTCCTGGAGGGATTCGGCGACAAGAAAATCGGCGTCATCAAAGTGGTCCGCGCCGCGACCAGTTTGGGGCTGAAGGAGGCCAAGGATCTGGTCGAGAGCGTGCCCGCCAAAATCAAGGAAGGGCTCTCCAAGGAAGACGCCGAAAAACTGAAGACCGAACTAGAGGAAGCCGGAGGCACGGTTTCTCTCAAGTGATCGTTGCTTGTTCCGCTTTTATACGTTGCACGGAAAGAAGTGAAACGTTCTTCTCGGATGGAGAGGATAGCTGCACTTTCTGCCGTTCGTCGTATAGGCCGCGGCCGGTGGTCGCGGCCGAGTGAAGGCAGGATCGTTTGTCACCAATATTCCGCGACTGCCGGTTCTCCGCTACCGCCGGTCGCGGCCATATGTCGAGTTCGCGCTGAAATTCCCCCGAGGAGGGCGATCCCTTATGGCCACTACGGCTCAACGACGGCTTAAACTCCAGCATTCACGTCACTTTGGCAGACTTCAATCCACTTACCCAATCCCCGACCTGACGGAAATCCAGACGCGCAGTTACGATGCTTTCTTGCAGTACGACCTGCCTTGGCAGGAACGTGACGACCAAGGGATCGAGGGCGTGCTGCGGGAAATTTTCCCCGTCGAAAGCTACGATAAAACGCTTCGCCTGGAGTACATCCGCTACGAGTTGGGTAAGCCGCGCTACGAGCCGGACGAGTGCCGCCAACTGCGGTTGACCTACGGCCGGCCGTTCAAGGTTTGGCTCCGCCTGACCAAGGAGCAGCCGGTCGAGGAGGAAGTGTACCTCGGCGACATCCCGATCATGCTCGGCGGCGGCGAGTTCATCATTAACGGGGCCGAGCGCGTAGTGGTGAGCCAACTCCACCGCAGCCCCGGCGTGGACTTCGTCAGCGAAATCGAGGGCACCAGCGACCGACGCTTGCACAGTTGCCGCATCATTCCCGAACGCGGAAGTTGGATCGAACTAAACGTCAACCGCAAGGAAAGCCTTACGGTCCGCATCGACCAGAGCGGCAAGTTTTCCATCATGACCCTGCTGAGGGCGATGGACCCGAAGTACAGCGACGACGCCAACCTGCTGCGAGTGTTCTTCCCCACCGAGACGGTCAAAGTTACCGACGGACGCAGCGTCTCGAAGATCGAGGGAAAGATGGCCGTCGGCGACGTGATCTATCCCTCCGATAGTCCGCGGGCCGGCGAGATCATCGTCGAGTGTGCCCAGAAAATCACCAAGAACCTTGCCGAGACGATCTGCACTTCCGGGCTGAAGCAGTTGGAAATCATGGACGATCCCAAGAATCCGCTGCTGCTGAACGCCCTGGCCGACGACAACACGGCCAGCCACGAGGAGGCGCTGTTGCGGATTTACCAGCGGTTGCGCCCCGGCAACCCGCCGCAGTTGGAAAAGGCCAGAACCCTGTTCCACGAGAAGTTTTACGACACCAACCGCTACCGGCTGGGCCGCGTGGGCCGCTTCCGCATCAATCGCAAGCTGGGGCTGAACATCGCCGAATCGGAGATGACCCTCCGTCCCGACGATCTGATCTCGGCGATCAAATACATCGTGTTGTTGCGGGCCGGCGAGTCGGGCGCGGAAATCGACGACATCGACCACCTGGGCAACCGGCGGTTGAGGACCATCGACGAGTTGGCCGCCGACGAACTGCGGAAGGGCTTTCTCAAGCTCCGCCGTACGGTGCAGGAGCGGATGAGCCTCAAGGACTTGGAGGACATGACGCCCCGTAGTCTGGTCAACCCGAAGAGCATTTCGGCGGCGATCGAATACTTCTTCGGCCGCGGCGAGCTTTCACAGGTGGTCGATCAGACAAACCCCCTGTCGATGCTCACCCACGAGCGGCGTCTCTCGGCGTTGGGTCCGGGAGGATTGAACCGGAAGCGGGCCGGCTTCGAGGTCCGCGACGTACACATCTCGCACTACGGACGGATTTGCCCGATCGAGACCCCGGAAGGCACCAATATCGGCTTGATCTCCAGCTTGGCCATCTACGCCGGAGTGGACGGATACGGCTTTCTCATCACTCCGTACCAAAAGATTCACAAGGGGCAATTGACCGGCCAGACCGAGTGGCTGCGGGCAGACCAGGAACACGGGGCCATGTTGGCGCCGGCCGACGTTTTGGTCGAGAATGGGCGGCTGGCGGGCGAGACGATCATCGCCCGGCATCGCGGCGATTTCCAAATGGTCCCGGTCGACCAGGTGCAGTACATCGACGTGGCGCCCGCGCAGATGGTCGGCATTTCGGCCGGATTGATCCCCTTCCTCGAACACGACGACGCCAACCGCGCCTTGATGGGTTCAAACATGCAGCGTCAGGCCGTGCCGCTGCTGGTGGCCGAGCCGCCGTTGGTGGCCACCGGACTGGAAAAGGAGGCCGCTCTCAATTCAAGCATGTTGGTCCGTGCCCGGCGCAAGGGCACCGTTACCCGCGTCGACTCCGGACAAATCGAAATCGGCGCCGACGTATACAAGCTCCGCAAGTTCGTCGGTCTGAACGAGCGGACTTGCCAAAATCAGAAGCCTATCGTGCAGTTGGACGAGCGGGTCGAAAAGGGGCAAGTCATCGCCGACGGCGCCGGCACCCAACGGGGCGAACTGGCCTTGGGACGGAACGTGTTGGTGGCCTTCATGGCCTGGGACGGCTTCAACTTCGAGGACGCCATCATCATCAGCGAGGAATTGGTCAAGAACGACGCCTACACCTCGATCCACATCGAGGAGTTCGACATCGAAATCCGCGAGACCAAACTCGGCCGGGAGGAATTTACCCGCGACATCCCAAACGTCAGCGAGCGGCAACTCAGTAACCTCGACGAAAACGGTATCGTGCGGGTGGGTACTTACGTGCGATCGGGAGACGTTCTGGTCGGCAAGGTCTCGCCGAAATCAAAGACCGAACTCACCCCGGAAGAAAAACTGCTGCACGCCATCTTCGGCCGCGCGGGCGAGGACGTGAAGAACGACTCGCTGGAAGTCTCCTCCGGCGTGGAAGGGATCGTCATCGGTACGCAGAAGTTCTCCCGGCGAATGAGCCTCGGCGAGGACGAACGCAAGGCTTTCGAGGCGGCCCTGAAAGAGGCCGAGGCCAAAGGTAACGAGCGGATCGCCGTTGCCTTCGGCGAGTTGGTCAAGGAGATCGAAGGCGTCCTGCACAAAAAGCTCGCCGACGAGGAAGGCAATCATCTGGTCGAGGGCCAGGAACACCGTTTCGTCGCCGAGCAGGCCCATCAATTCGACGTCGAAAAACTCGCCATCCGCAGCCCGCAACGCAAGGCGGACGTCGAAAAACTGCATGCCAACCTCTGGCCGGCGGTGGAGACGGCGATCGACGCCAAGGAACGCGCGCTGAACTCGATGAAACGCGGCGACGAGCTGCGCAGCGGCGTGTTGCAAATGGTCAAGGTCTACGTGGCCGCCAAGCGGGTGATCTCGGTCGGCGACAAAATGGCCGGCCGGCACGGCAACAAGGGCGTCATCGCAAAAATCCTTCCCCAGGAGGACATGCCCCTCCTGGAAGACGGAACCCCCGTCCAAATCATGCTGAATCCGCTGGGCGTACCCAGCCGTATGAATGTGGGTCAGATTCTGGAGACCCACTTGGGCTGGGCCGGCGCCGCGATGGGTTTTCAGTCCATCACGCCGATCTTCGATGGCGCAACCGAGGATGACATCCACAAGGCGCTCAAGGAAGCCGGCCTGCCGGCGCACGGCAAGACCCAACTCTACGACGGACGCACCGGCGAGCCGTTTGAACAGCTTTCCACGGTGGGCTACATCTACATGATGAAACTCCACCATCTGGTCGACGACAAGGTCCACGCCCGCTCGACGGGGCCGTACTCGCTGATTACCCAGCAGCCGCTGGGCGGCAAGGCCCGGTTCGGTGGCCAGCGCTTCGGCGAAATGGAAGTCTGGGCCTTGGAGGCCTACGGCGCCGCTTACATCCTCCAGGAGTTGCTGACCGTCAAGAGCGACGACGTGGAGGGCCGCACGAAAATCTACGAGGCGATGGTCAAGGGCGAAAACACGCTCGAGGCCGGTACGCCCGCCAGCTTCGACGTATTGACCAACGAAATACGCGGATTGGCGTTGAATATGCAGTTGGAAAAGTCGCAAATATAGAAAGGGGACGAGGGGCGAGGGACGAGGGGCGAGAGAACAAGCACGGATTCTCTCGCCCCTCATCCCTCACCCCTCGCCCCTCCCTTTGACTCCGACCCCAAGGAGTATTTCCAGTGAGTATCGGCGAAAGCACATACGATCGGATAAACGATTACAAGTCGGTGAAGATCAGTCTCGCCCGGCCGCACGACATCCGTAGCTGGTCGTTCGGCGAGGTGAAGAAGCCGGAGACGATCAACTACCGCACCTACCGGCCGGAGAAGGACGGACTGTTCTGCGAGCGGATATTCGGACCGGAAAAAGATTGGGAGTGTTCCTGCGGCAAGTACCGCGGGATGAAGTACAAGGGGATGATCTGCGACCGTTGTGGCGTGAAGATCACGCACAGCCGCGTGCGGCGCAAGCGGATGGGCCACATCGAACTTGCCGCGCCGGTGGTGCATATCTGGTTCTTCAAGGCGATGCCCAGCCGGCTCGGCGCGCTGCTGGCCATGAAGACCACCAGTCTGGAAAAGGTGGTTTATTTTCAGGACTACGTGGTTACGAGCAGCGACGGCAGCACGCCGCTGAAGATGTGCCAGTTGCTGACCGAAGAGGAATACCGCGCCGCCCGCACCCAATATCCCGACGGCGGCTGGGAAGCCGACATGGGGGCCGAGGCCATCCGCAAACTGTTGGTGGACCTTGACCTGGTGAAGCTCTCGCAAGACCTGCGAGTGGATTTGGCCGAGACCAACTCCAAGCAAAAGCGGAAAGACCTGACCAACCGGCTGAAGATAGTCGAGGCAATCCGCGACAGCGACAACCGGCCGGAGTGGACGGTGCTCGACGTAGTCCCGGTGATTCCACCCGATCTCCGCCCGCTGGTCCTGTTGGACTCGGGCAACTTCGCCACCAGCGACCTGAACGACCTCTATCGGCGGATCATCAACCGGAACAACCGGCTGAAAAAGCTGGTCGATCTGAACGCCCCGGAGGTGATTATCCGCAACGAGAAGCGGATGCTGCAACAGTCGGTCGACGCCTTGTTCGACAACAACCGCTGCAAGCGACCGGTGCTGGGTAGCAGCAACCGTCCGTTGAAATCCCTGACCGATATGATTAAGGGCAAGCAGGGCCGGTTCCGCGAAAACTTGCTGGGTAAGCGCGTCGATTACTCCGCCCGTAGCGTGATCGTCGTCGGGCCGGCGCTCAGGCTGCATCAGTGCGGTCTGCCCAAGAAGATCGCGTTGGAGCTATACCAGCCGTTTATCATCCGCCGCCTGAAGGAACTCGGCCACGCCGACACCATCAAGAGCGCCAAGAAGATGTTGGAGCGTAAGGACGAGGAGGTGTGGGACATTCTGGAGGAAGTGATCAAGAACCACCCAGTGCTTCTGAATCGCGCCCCGACGTTGCACCGCATGGGTATCCAAGGGTTCGAGCCGGTGCTGGTCGAGGGGAATGCCATCAAGCTCCACCCGCTGGTGTGCAAGGGCTTCAACGCCGACTTCGACGGCGACCAGATGGCGGTCCACCTGCCGCTGTCTATCGAGGCCCAGGTAGAGGCCCACACCTTGCTGATGTCGACGAACAACATTTTCAGTCCCGCCAACGGCGCGCCGATCATCAGCCCTTCGCAGGACGTGGTGATGGGTTGCTACTACATCACCGCCTCGTTGCCCAGCAGCAAGGGGGACGGCATGAAATTCGCCTCGGCCGAGGAGGTACAACTGGCGCATTCGCTGGGCGTGGTCGGCACACACACTTCAATCACCTTGCGTTTGCCGAAGAACTGCCACGTCAAGGGAGGTCAGGGCGCCAATCCGAGTGGACTAGTGCAAACCACCGTCGGCCGCGTGCTGTTCAACGACATGCTCGCCGACGGCATGCCCTACTACAATACCCCGTTGCGGTCAAGCGATCTGGCCGGGGTGATCTCCGACTGCTACGAGATACTCGGCCGGCGACATACCATCGACCTGCTGGACACTCTCAACCGCGTTGGTTTCCGCCAAAGTACGCTTTCCGGTTTGAGCTTCGCCACCGACGACCTTATCACGCCGCCGAACAAGTCGAAGATCATCGCAACGGCCGAAAAGTCGGTCCTTCGGATACTTAAGCTCTACCAGCGCGGCATCATCACCGAGGGCGAGCGCTACAATCAGGTGCTCGACGCCTGGACCCACGCCCGCGAACAGATCACCACCGAGATGATGCAGGAATTGGAGAACGACCGCCGCTTCCCCGGCTATGTAAATCCGATTTTCTTGATGGCCCACTCCGGTGCCCGCGGCGGCGTGGAGCAAATCCGTCAGTTGGCCGGCATGCGCGGTTTGATGGCCAAGCCCTCGGGCAAGATCATCGAAACGCCGATTAAGGCGAACTTCCGCGAAGGGCTTACCGTTCTGGAATACTTCAGTTCCACCCACGGTGCCCGGAAGGGCCTGGCCGATACGGCCTTGAAAACGGCTGACTCCGGCTATCTTACCCGCAAACTGGCCGACGTGGCCCAAAACGTGGTCATCACCAGACATGACTGCGGCACCACCCAAGGACTCACCAAGGGAGTGATCTACCGCGGCGAGAAGGTCGAAGTCAGCCTGGCAGACTCGATCAAGGGCCGCGTAATCCGGACTAACATCGTCAACCCAATCACAGACGAGGTGATCGTCCGCGAAAACGAACTGATCACGATGGAGATTGCCCGGAAGATCGAAGAGATGGGCCTGGAGAAGATCCAAGTCCGTAGCGCGATGACCTGCGACGCCTCGCTTGGCATCTGCGCGCTGTGCTACGGCATGGACCTTTCCACCGGCGCGCTGGTCGAGCAAGGCATGGCGGTGGGAATCATCGCCGCCCAGAGCATCGGCGAGCCTGGTACGCAGTTGACCATGCGTACGTTCCATATCGGCGGCACGGCGGCCCGCGCCGTCGAGGAAAGCGAAATCCGCGCCAAGAAAGGCGGCGTGGTCCAGTTTACCCGCATGAAAGTCGTCCGCAACGACGAAGGACAGCAAGTCGTGCTGACCCGTAACGGCGAAGTCCTCCTGCTCGATCCCAAGGGCCGGGAACTCGAAAAGTACGAAGTTCCCGCGGGCGCTAGCCTGTTGGCCGAGGAAAACCAGGAGGTCCAACCCGGAGCGGTGCTCTGCCAATGGGATCCGCATAGCATCCCCATCCTGGCCGAAGTGAGCGGAAAGGTGCGCTACGAGGACATCATCGACGGCGAAACCATTCGCATGGAAAAGGATCCCGGCGGCCACGTCCGCGTCATCATCATGGAACACAAGGGCGACCTGCACCCGCAGATCGTCCTGGAAGACCCAAACGGCAAGATTCTCGACTTCTACTACCTGCCCGAAAGGGCCAATATCGAGGTCCAGGAAGGGAAGACCATTTCGGCCGGCACCGTGTTGGCCAAGACGCCCCGCGAGGTCTCCGGCACCCAGGACATCACAGGTGGTCTGCCGCGGGTAACGGAAATCTTCGAGGCCCGCAAGCCAAAGGATCCCGCCGTGATCGCCGAGATCGACGGGGTGGTGGAAATCCTCGGCGAAAAACGCCGCGGAAAACGGACCATTGTCGTCAAAAGCGAGGCCGGCATCGAACGCGAACACCTCGTCGCCCACGGCAAACACTTGCGGATACACTCGGGCACTTTTGTCCGGGCAGGCGAGGCACTGGTCGACGGGCCGCTGGTTCCCCACGACATCCTACGCATCTCCGGCGAGGAGGCCGTCCAACAATACCTCACCCGCGAAATCCAGAACGTCTACCGCAGTCAGCGGGTGGATATCAACGACAAGCACATCGAGATCATCGCCTCCCAAATGCTGCGGAAGGTCTGCGTCGAGTCGATCGGCGACACTACCTTGCTGCCCGGCAGCGTGATGGACAAGTTCGAGTTCCGCGCCGCCAACCATGAATTGACCAAGTGTCTGAAAATCACCGAGAAGGGGGACGGCGATTTCGAGCCGGGAGCGATCGTTCCGATCGACGTCGTGGAACAGGTCAACGCCCAAATCGAGGCCCTCGACGGCGAGACGGTAAAGGGTGATAAGCCGACAATGGCCACCGCCAGCACCCAACTGCTGGGTATCACCAAGGCCGCGGTGCAAAGCTCGAGCTTCATATCGGCCGCCAGCTTCCAGGAGACCACCAAGGTGTTGACCGAGGCCTCGTTGGCTGGCAAGGTCGATCCGCTGGTGGGCCTGAAGGAGAACGTGATCCTCGGCCATCTGGTGCCGGCCGGCACCGGCTTCCACACCTTCCAGAAATCCGAGGTCCGCATCCGTCCGCAGGCGTTGGAAACTTTGGCGGCCGAGAAGGAAGACGTTTTGGCCCGCCACTTCCCGCTCTTGGAGACGCCCGAAAAACCGGAAGGCGAGCAAGTAGCGGTCGTCCCGCCGCCGGTCGATCAGGGTAACGGCTCGATCGCCGAGGCCGTGCCTCAAACCGCCGTCACCTCGCTGGAGGGCCTGTTCATCGACGAAGAAACACCGTCGAACGAAGAGGAGTAGGGCAACAATAAAGAAGGGAGGCTGCAATTGAAGTTCAGCGAAGTTGTGCGCCTCCTTGAAAAAGACGGGTTCCGCATTGTCAAAGAAAAGGGATCCATTCGATATTACGGCAAGACGGGATGGCCGCGCTTGATCCGAGTTGACTATCATGGCTCCAAGGAAGTGCCGACGGGAACGTGTCGGAGCATTCTTAAAGCCGCCGGCCTCAAATAATGAGTCCCGTGAGGTAATATTATGATCGAACTACCGTACTCGCTCGTAATCGAAGCCACCGAAGACCCGGGCTTTTTCGGCTTCTATTCCACGGAAATAGAGGGCTTCACCGGGATCGGACACTCGATCGAAGACTGTCTTTACCAAGCCAAGTGGGGCATGAAGGAACACGTGGCGCTTCTGGCGGAAAAAGGGCTGCCCGTGCCGCCGGAAAATCCCGACCCGAAAATCGTCGTCCAGAACGCAAAGGAAATGGCTGTCACGTGACGCCATGATTACGTTGGGAGAAGCTGGGGTCAGAGCGCACTTAGTCATTAGTGGGATTTCGCTATTGACTAAGTGTGCTCTGACCCCGAAACTGCCCCAACCACGATATGACCCCTTCAGGATCGTCCGCTCCGCCGTCTCCTCACAATCCCACCCGACCCGTGAAGGTCGGCTCGGTGACGATTGGCGGGGGCAATCCCGTTGTGGTGCAGAGCATGTGCGCCACGAAAACGACCAACGTCGAGGCGACCGTTGCACAGGTCAGCCAGTTGGCCGAGGCGGGGGCGGGCATCGTGCGGATCGCCGCCGACTCCGGGCGCGATTGCGAGGCGTTGGCCGAAATCCGCCGCCGCTGTCCGAACGTGAATCTCTCCGTCGATTTACAAGAAAACTACCGGCTGGCGGCCGAAGTCGCTCCGCTGGTCGACAAGATTCGCTACAACCCGGGCCATCTCTATCACTATCAGCGCGAGCGGCCTTGGCAGGACAAGGTTCGCTTCCTGGCAGACGTGGCCGGTGAACACGACTGCGCGATGCGGGTAGGCGTGAATTGCGGCTCGGTCGATCCCGAACAACGCGACAAGCATACCGCCGATCCGCTCGAAGCGATGCTCGAAAACGCCTTGGAACACTGCGAGTTGCTCGACCGGCTGGGGTTTGTCCGCTATTGCGTGTCGCTGAAGGATTCCGATCCGGCGCGGGTAGTGGAAGTGAACCGGCGTTTTGCCGCCCGGCGGCCCGACGTGCCGCTGCACCTGGGCGTGACCGAGGCCGGAATGCCGCCCGAGGGGATTCTGAAAACCCGCTCCGCGCTCGAGCCGCTACTGGCCGAAGGCATCGGCGACACGATCCGCGTCTCATTGACCGTTCCGGCGCCCCGAAAGCATGAGGAGATTGAGGCCGGCCGGCAGATTTTGGCCGACGTGGATGCCGGCGGCGATCGAAGCCAAGCGGTGCGTTTCACGCACCCTACAAAACTGAACATCATCAGTTGCCCGAGTTGCTCGCGGGTCGAGAACGAGGCGTTCGTCGAGCTTGCCATGCGTGTGCGGGAAGCGACCCGGTACGCGGCCGAATATCCAATTACCATTGCTGTGATGGGCTGCCGGGTGAACGGGCCGGGCGAGACCGATCACGCCGATCTGGGACTTTGGTGCGGGCCGAACTCGGTCAATCTGAAACGCGGCACAACGTCGCTTGGGGCGTTCTCCTTCGACGAGGTAATCGACCGGCTGAAGGTGGAGCTGGACGAGTTGATTGCCCGCCGAAGGTAATTGGCCCCCGGTGTATTCCCGCCAGACGTGCCCCCGGTGTATTCACCGGGGGCTAAATGATTTTTCAGTGTGGCGACCGGCTGGGGAATCTGTTACTATCTCCCCCCCATGCGATCGGTTTTTGTCATACTTGTCGTGTTATTAGCGGGTGGTTGCGCCGGGACTCTGGCCGGCCGGCTGACGTTGCCCGAGAGGAACACGCTGGTCCGCGAACAACTGGAAATACACAGCGATTTCCCGCTCTCCGCGCATCATCGGCTGTTCGAGGAACTGACCGCGCAGCGGGAGGAACTGTGTAGCCGGCTTTCGCTGCCGCGTTCCGACGAGCCGATCCACGTGTATTTGTTCGAGAACCCCGACCGGTTTCACAGGTTCATGCGGCTGAATCATCCGGGATTTCCCGATCGCCGGGCGTTTTTCGTCGAGACCGACGTACGGCTGACGGTCTACGCCCAGTGGGGCGACCGGATGGCCGAGGACTTGCGACACGAGGTCACGCACGGCTACCTGCACTCGGTTGCGCCGAACGTCCCGCTGTGGCTCGACGAGGGGATTGCCGAGTATTTTGAGGTTCCGCGCGGCCGGCGGGGCCTCAACCGTCCGCACCTCGAACTGCTTGCCGAGCGTATCGAGCGCGAGAACTGGCACCCCGACCTGCGGCGTCTGGAGCAGCTTGCGGCCGCGCAAGACATGACGCAAGACGATTACGCGGAATCGTGGGCGTGGGTCCATTTCCTGATGGAATCGCGGCCTGAGTGTTTGGAGTTGTTGCGGAGCTATCTGGGCGAGTTGCGACGGAATGGATCCGCGCCGCCGCTTTCGGCCCGTCTGGCGACAATGTTCGCCCGACCCGACGCGGCTTTGGTCGAACACGTCCGCTGGTGTTCGAGCCTCTGAACCTGAATGAGTAGGCCGAGTTGCAACCCGGCGACTGTTTGCATTTTGTTCGGCGTTATTTACCAAAATGTGCCGGGTCGCGACCCGGCCTACTTCTTATCCCCATTTCCTATCAAAGCCCCCCTCCCGTCACCTCCTTGATAGTCACGTCTCGCCCCGCTGTACCGTTGATTCATGCCGTCGCCAATGCATCAAAATCGAGCGAAAAACTACCGATCCGCTCGTGCAACGCCGTTCGCTGCTCGTCCGTTAGCGGCAAGATCGGCTCCCATGCCTGCCCACAAGGGATGCCGCGATACTCGACCAACGCCTTGGTGGTCGCGATTTCCTCTCCTCCGTAGGCATGGATGAGTTCACACACCAGCCGCTGCAGTTCCGCTGCCCGGGCAAGGTTCCCCGCCTCAAAGTTGCGTTTGATTCCCACAAACACCTCCGGGATCCAGTTGGACATCGACCCGATGGTTCCCGCTACCGGGGCCGTGGCCAAGCCTGCCAGATAGAACGTCTCTACCGGGTACACGATGAACTTGCCGCCGTTGATATTGGCTAGCCTCGCCAGGGACCACATGTCTTGTCTCGCCAGCTTGATTCCATGCACGGCATCCTCCGCCGCCAGTTCGGCGGCAAGCTCCACGGTTACCGTGAATCCGGTAGTTATGGGATTGTCGTAGATGATCACCGGGATTCCCGCCGCACTAGCGATGCGTCGGTAGTGGTTCGCTACCATCTCTTCTGTGCTGGGATAGTAGAACGGCGGTACGCTGCTGATGGCTTGAGCGCCTGCCTCCGCCGCATGGCGCGCCAACTCACAGGAGTCCGCGGTGGCCACGGCCCCGACCTGGACGATGACCGCCCCCCGGCCCGCGGCAGCTTCGATGCAGGCTTCAGCAACCGCTTTGCGCTGATCCACCTTGAGCGTCGCGAACTCGCCGGTGGTCCCACATACGTGCAGACCATCGACGCCCTTCGAGTAAAGGAAGTCCACAACGGCCCTGGTCTGCTTCAGATCGACCTCCCCGTCCTCTCCCCGGGCTGTCACATTTGCAGGAATCACTCCCGTCGCCTTGAACTCCATCTGCTTCTCCTTTGGTTTTGTCTGATTTACCTTGCGTCACGCGTCCGATTCTGTGGGAGCCCCGGGTGAGCAATCACCCAGGGCCACCCGGCCCAAACGTTCGACAACAGAATGTTTTATTGGGTTCTCCGGTCTCAGTTGTGGGTCGTACTCTCTAAGTATCTATAGTGTATAGACACTGAGTGGAGCAGGGGCGTGTTGGCCGAATTGGGGCTGACCAGGGTCGCCTTGTACTGAATCCAGCGATGCTGTGCGGAGACGGGCACAAGCTTGGCCCCGGGGGCACGGTAGAAGGTCGTCGGGCCGCTGGGGCCAAGCCACTTGGCCGATGCCAACCCATCCTCTGTGCCCGCCGTGCGGACTTGGAATTGCACGGCGGTGCGAAACGGCGTGTCGGCAACCCAAGAGATACGACGGAACTTTGCCCCGGCGCCCGCGTCGAACGGCGCGGAGATGTAATCATATCGATCGCCGCGGTCATAAATGTTCCCGATGTCGATGAACGAGAAGAAGTGCGGGCCGGTGGCAGGTAGTGAGGTCAACCGCTCTTTGGAGTATCCGTCCGGGCTGCCCTCGTAGACCCACACGTCGCTGCGATGATTGCCCACCCGCGTGTGATTGGCGATGATCAGTTCCTGGTAGCCGTCCAGATTGGTATCTGCCGCCACCACTCCGCAGCCCGAGTAAGACGGGATGTCCGTCTTGTGGTCCCTGTGGAAGCCCTCCGGACCGTTCCAATAGAGATAACCTGGGAAATGACGGTGAACCCCGCCCAGGTAACTGGGGAAGAACACGTCCAGGTAGCCGTCCGCGTTCAGATCGGCGACCACGGCATCGTTGGTGCCGATGGTGGGTAAGGCCAGTCGCCGAGACTTTGAGTAACCCTGCGGACCACCCCAGTAGATGTACGAGTCGGCATGGGCGTTGCCGTGATGCACGGCGACTTGGCCGGGCTCCAGCGGTCGGTTTCCGTCAACGTGAACGCCAATCACGAGGTCCAGATATCCGTCGGCGTTAAAATCAGCCACCTCGGCGACGTTGGCTTGCTTGCCGGGCATGGATAGCACGGTCGAACGACGGTTGTCGAAGCCGGTGGGGCTGTTGTGGTAGATAACCACCTGATCATGCAGCGGGGAGACAACATCGATCCATCCGTCACGGTTCAGATCAGCAAGACTCAGATACTTCGTCGGATGTTGAAACCTAAAGCGATGGGTTTGCGAGAAGCCGGACTTGCGTCCGTAGATGACGGCCGCATTGAGCAGCAGATCCAAGTAGCCGTCGCGGTCGAAGTCGGCTACGCGGCCCGACCCGCATTGGGCATCCGGTACGATCGACCGGCGTTGTTCGCCAAAGCCTTGCGGGCTACCCCAGTAAATGAGAGTTGGCGTACTGACGTGGGGGAACAGCAGATCGACATAGCCATCGCCGTCAAGGTCGCTGTTGATGTAACTGTCGGCACCACGGCGGGTAGGTAGCCCCTGGCGGCGATCAGGGCTCAGACGTCCGTTCTGGTCGCCCCAATATATCCAGGATGTGGTGGGACCGGCGCTGGCAACCGAACCGGTCGTCCCTCCTCCGAAGGAAGCCCCTTCGATCTTGTTGACAAAGACGACGTCTTTTCGGCTATCACCGTTCAGATCGGCGACGATGACCCCCATCGCACCCGAGGTGGGCAATTCCGTGGGCCGTTTGGTTTGGATTCCCTCCGGCGTTGCCCAGTAGATGTAGGATTGCGTGTCGAAAGAACCCTCGTTGACGTAGTTTGCCAGGAGCAAGTCGGCTCGCCCGTCCCCGTTGAGATCCTCGATGGCGACATCATGTGCGCTGGGCGCCGGGATCTGAGATCTCCTATACGCGGCGAATTTTTTTGGGCCATTCCAGTAGATGAAAGATTCGCCCTGGGCACTGTTGGCGAAAACGATGTCCTCCAGACCGTCGCCGTCAAGGTCCCCGATGGCCGCCGCCTGGGCACCCACGGTGGGCAACTCCGTGCGTCGCTGTTCCGAGAACCCCTCCGCCGTTTGCCAGTAGATATAGGAATTGACGCAATAGGTCCGCACGCGGTTGCCGACCGGCGGGTCGGGCTTCTTGTCCAGTTGATACTTGTTGGCCAGGACGATATCGACATACCCGTTGCGGTCCAAGTCGGCGATGCTCACGCCCGAACTGTACACTCCCGGCAGCTTGATCTGCCGCGACGGTTCGTAGTTGCCGGAAGGACCGCCCAGGTAAATAGTCACCCCGCTCTCGGACTCGATGTTGCCCTCGTTGGCAAACACGATGTCCAAGTGTCCGTCGGCGTCGATATCGGCGACCTTCACGTCGCTGCAATTGATGGTGCCAAGCGATGAGCGGTGAGCTTTGCTGTAGCCGTTCCGGGATCCCCAGTAGACGAACGACTGCTGGAAGTTGTCGACGACCATATGATAGTCAGTGCCGCAGTTGGCCACGACGATATCGAGATGCCCGTCACCGTTGAGATCGGCTACGGCGATGGCCACGGCCGCCTTGGCCGGCAGCGCGCTGCGGCGTGACGCATCAAAACCTCGCTCGCTCCCCCAGTAAATATAGCAGTCCAGGTCCGTCTTCTCCCCGTCAAAGCGGTTGGCCACGATCAAATCGAGGTGGCCGTCGCCGTTGAGGTCGGCCGCGGCCGCTGCCACGGCGCCTTCGGTGGGAAGCCGTGTCCGTCGAGAGGGGGCAAATCCGTTTTCGCCGGCCCAGTAGATGAACAGGTCCACGCTCTCGTTGTGGTCCTGGGGACAGGCTACCGGGAGATCGAAGTTGCCGTCGTTGTTCAGGTCCCAGAGATTAAACAGGCGCACCGTTCCATCGGCCGTAACGTAAGTGTTCACGCCGCCGTCGGCCAGTGTGCCGTCGGCAAAATCCAAGAACGTCGACGTCGTCCATGTTCTCTCTTCAGCCAACCCACAAGAACAAGCAAACGCAGCCAGGAGGAACAGAGCCGAGGCCAGCGGCCGAAAGGTAGCCGTACTTATCCGTTGTGTTTTTTTGTTCATCGGTCTCGATTCATGGTGGAAGAAGTATGCGTCTGTATGTCCAACCTGGGAATCCACTTTGCAACCGTTCACGGGCTGGCCGGCCCCTTCTGCGACGCCAGGGGGACAGTCCCATTTTCGCGGCCGAAACGCAAGTTGGCAACGCTAACAGCCTGTTGAAAAAGGGTGCCACTGCTGGCTTGTCCAGCAGTGCATGGGAGATGCTCCCGGAAATCACTGCTGGACAAGCCAGCAGTGGCACCCAAACTCCCGAAATCCGACTTTTTCAACGGGCTAAGTTCGCCGCGCCGCGAAAATTGGGACCGTCCCCTGCGAACGGTTACGCTGAACGATACCAAGTAGCATTCTCATTAAAACTGTTTGTGTTGTCAAGACCCTGGCCTTGCCGCACACCTGGTATTCGAGCCTCTGAAAAAGCCTCAAGTGCGGGCCGAAAATAACCGATAACCATGCAGCCCGTATATATGTTGTCTTCAATGGGGGGGACTACAAATGCAGGATCGAGCCCATGCAGTTCCCCCTATTTTGCACTTTCTCCACCGCCGGTACGCGCTCGGCGACGGACCGCTTGCGGTTTAGACCGCAACGTCTAGTCTGCGTGTTGTCGCTTGTAGGCATACTTAGCGGTGCGCCGCTTTATGCCGAATCCGACGTTGCCTCGCTCGCGCCGTGGCAAGTCCACCGTACAGTGCAGCCTGTCGGCTACACTACGGAACAACCGCCGCGCCAAAACGAGCGTATCGCTCGGCCGATGGGGCAAATAGCAGAGCCGCCGATCCATGAAGGCATCGACCAATGGACCGAGGGAGGCATGGTCGCCGGTCCCAGTCAAACGTGCGGCGAGGAGCGGGGCTGCTCGAGCGAGTGCGAAATCGGCGTCTGCCCCGATCCATTCCGCAGTCGGTTTTGGTTCAGCGGCGAATATCTGATGTGGTGGGGCAAATCGTCCAATCTGCCGCCGCTGGCGACCACCAGCGTCGCGGGCACGGCGCGGAACCAAGCCGGCATCCTCGGGCTGCCGGGAACAAGCACTTTAATCGGCGGACGCGGCGTCGATCTGGGCATTCGATCCGGTGCCCGGTTTACGCTCGGCTGCTGGATGTCGCCCTACAGGGACGAGGCGTTCGAGGCAACCTACCTGTTTTTCGGCAGCGGCAAGATGAATTACCGACAAACCAGCAACGACCATTCGATCCTGGCGAGACCGTTTTACAACGCCCAAACCTTTCAACAAGACGCCGTGATTCTTGCCTATCCCAACGAGCAAACCGGCTGGCTGGACGCCGCCGTGAGCAATGAATTGGCGTCGCTGGCGTTGCTGTATCGGAAAGTCGTGGTGCGCGGGTACAACGGCCAGTTGGACTTTCTGGCCGGCTACCGATACGGTCGATTCGCCGAGAATCTGGCCGTCGATTCCTCGACGACGTTCACCAGCAGGGGAGGAGTCCTTCCGATCGGGACCGTCTTCGACACGTCGGATTGGTTCGGCGCGGAGAATGAGTTTCACGGTGGCGAGTTTGGGATATCGGCCAAGACCCGACATCGCCGCTTGTCGTTCGAGTTTCTGGCCAAGCTTGCCTTGGGCGGCACCCGATCCCGTCTCCGCGTCGATGGCGCGACGACGGTTGCGGTTCCGGGAGTAGCCCCGGTCGCTTACACCGACGGAATGTTGGCCCTTCCGACCAACTCCGGCACGAGCCGGCAGAGCGGCTTCTCGGCAATCCCCGAGTTGGGCATCAACGTCGGCTACGACCTCACGCCCCGCCTGAAGGCCACTTTCGGATACACGTTCCTCTATTGGAGCCGAGTCGTTCGGCCGGCCGATCAGATCGACATGAATCTGAATCCGACTCAATTTCCGCCCGGCGCGCTGGTCGGATACCCAGCGCCCGAGGCCAAGTTCATCGTGTCCGATTACTGGGCGCAAGGAATCAACTTTGGCCTGGACTATCGGTACTGAGGGACGTGCCACCAAAATTCGACAATTACTTTTCCACAGGCCCTAAACGGCAAACACCTTTCCGTGCGAACGTCAACTGCCGCTTTGGTCCAGTGTGGCGGTGGCCGTGGCGGCGGTGCCCGCGTTGCCTGCCGCGTCCGTAAGCGTGACGCTGATGGTCAACAACCCGTCGGGCAATGAAGATACGTCGATATCATTCACGGGATAATTGTACAGGGTGGTCGTTCCCAAGTCGCTCACCAATCCGTCGCCGCCGTCGCTGGTGATCGTGAAGGAGTAGGCCGTGAACGGCTCGGCGTCAATGATCCAGAATCCGGTGTCCGTCGCCGTGTCGGCATCGAGTTGGTCGTCGTAGGGCGTGATGGTGTAACCGGCCGGGGCCGTCTTGTCCAGTGTGGCGGTGGCCGTCACGGCGGCGCCGATCTTGTTGCCGGCGTCGGTCAGCGTGACGCTGAAGGTCAGGATTCCGTCTGGCAGATTCGAGACGTCAACGCCCATCACTTGCTCGTCGGCCGAACTAATCGTCCCGGTTCCGGTGACTTCGCCATCTCCGCCGCCGCTGGTGACGGTGTAGTTATAGGTTGTACCCGGCTCGGCGCCGGCGAAGGTAAAGCTGGTGGTGGCGGCCTCGGCGGCCCCGATCAGGTTGTCGTCGGCCGTAATGGAATAGCCGACCGGGGCATCCTGGTCGAGCGCGGCGGTGGCCGTTGCGGCTGTGCCCGCGTTGCCAGCCGCGTCGGTCAAGGTGACGCTGAAAGTCAACGTACCGTCGGGTAGCCCCGAGACGTCGATACCGGAGATCACTTGCGCCGTGGACGCGATTGTTCCGTTGCCGGCGACCGATCCGGCCCCGCCGTCGCTGGTGATTGTATAGCTGTAAGCCGCGCCTACTTCCCCGCCGCTGATTTGGAAGAAAGTGTTTAGGGCTTCGGTTTCATCGAGCGTGTTGTCGCTTAGGCCGACCGAATAACCGGCCGGGGCGGTCTGGTCGAGCGTGGCGGCGGCCGTTGCGGCAAAGCCCGTGTTGCCCGTCGCGTCGGTCAAAGTCACGCTGAAGGTCAGCGCGCCGTCGGGAAGAGCGGAAACGTCGATGTTCGCAACCTGTTGCGTCGCGGAGACAATCGTGCCGGTTCCGCTCGCCGTGCCGGCTCCGCCGCTGCTGGTAGCCGTGTAGTTATAGGTCGTGCCCACTTCGGCGCTGCTGAAGGTGAATCCGGTAGTCGTGGCCTCGGCAGCGCCGATCAGACCGTCGTCGGTCGAAATTGAATATCCGGCCGGCGGAGTCTGATCCGTATCGACGGGCGTGACGTTCTGGGGCATCGCGGGAGCAGACGCCAGGCAAAACCGCAAGGAGATAGAGCTGGGCAACAGCCCTCGCTCGCCGAAGTTGTATTCGACGGCGTTTTCGTTCGATCCCAGTTGAATCTCGAATTGGTCTTGCGCGACCGCACCGCCGACCGCGCCGTCGATTGTTCCCAAAGTATCCTTGCCGTCGAGGTATCCGGCCGGTTGAACCTCTTGCACCCGGTAGGTTCCAGGGGCCAGGTCGTCGAAGCGATAGGAGCCGTCGGTCCCGGTCGATACGCTTGAAAGTTGCGTCCAGTTTCCTTCCCCATTTGCCGCCAGGAGCCGCACGACAACGCTTTGCATTGCCAGATGTGATTGTCCGACGGGTGTGACGCGCAGGCCGTCGTTGTCGGTGTCGACATATACGAAGCCGGAGATGCTTCCGGTGGCCAACGTGACCTCGATGTTGAAGGACTGCGAGGCGACATTTCCCGCCGTGTCGGCGGCCCGAACCGTCACTGGTGCGACGGTTCCTGCTGCAACCGGAAACCAGGCAATCATCCCCGTGTCGGGATCGATGGTCATTCCCGCGGGAGCGTCGCTCAGGTTGAACTGAACGTCGCCGTCGTTGTCCTCGGCCGAAACTTGATAGATGTACGTTTGTTCTTCATGGGCGGTCGTCACCGGATTGGAAGTGATAACCGGCCCAACAGTGTTGATCGCAATGGTCAGGGGCGTGGAAAAGTCGCTCTCCAGATCGACGGTAGTTTCCAGGTTGCCGACGTCGACCGCCTCGTCGAGTATGGTCTGTTTCACCGTGATTTCGTGCGTGCCGTCGGCCAAGGTGGTAGTGCCGTTGGTGACGATGGTCAAGGTGGTCCCCGCGGCGGTGGTCTGGCCGATTAGCTCGCCATCGGCGAACAACTCGACCAGCGCACCCAAGGCGACGCCTTCTATCTCGAACTCCAGGGTTTGGCCCGCCGAATTGTTCAGATTCGTGACGGCGTCCGAATCGCTCTCGCCCGTGTCGGACGTGGAGACCAAGGAAACGGAGGTCGGCGGGGCGGGATTGACGTAGACTGGCACGTACTGCGTATCCCAGTTGTTGCTGGTCGATTGTCTCACGCCCACAAGGATACTGAATACGCCGTAAGCGCCGTTCGACGGAGTGACGGTCAATTCGCCGGTGGATTCGTCGATAGAGACGGAAAGATTGGCGGCGACGGGAGAAACCGACGCCGAGTAGGTAATCTCGTCTCCCTCCACGTCCGTGGCGGGTATGTCGACGGTGACCGCGGTGTTCACGCCGGTGACGATCGGAGCGATCTGTCCCAGGTACGGCAAGTTGTTTGTCGTGTCGGCGGCGACCGTAACCTGGAATGTTTCGGTGGCCGTTTCGCTCGTGACCGTGTCCGTGACGGTAACCGTAACGTCGGCCGTTCCGGTGACGCCGTCCGCCGCGGAAAGCCGCAAGACTGCGTCTTCGGCATCGTCAATGACCGTCACCGTGGTCATCACCACGTCGCTCAGCGGGGCTTTGCTGGCGCCATCGACCGGCACCTCGCTAAGCTGCTCGACGATGTCCTGCCCCTCGGTAACCATGCCGAAAATCGTGTGCTGGAAATCGAGCCAACGGGTTTCGGCGAGGGTGATGAAGATTTGTGAGCCGTTCGTGTCGTCGCCGCTGTTGGCCATCGCCAACAGGCCGGCACTGGTGAATTGCAGCTCGGAAGTGAATTCGTCGTCGAACTGGAACCCCGGACCGCCGGTCCCGTCGCCGTCGGGATCGCCACCCTGGATCATGAAATCGTCGATGATCCGATGAAACTTCAAGCCGTCGTAGTAGCCGCTGTCGATCAGAGCCATGATCTGGTCGACCGTATCCGGCGCGAGATCCTCGAACAGTTGGAGCGTGACGTCTCCATGGATATCGTTGGTGTCGTCGTCGACGGTGATCCGAATGCTCGGGTTGTCCTCGGAGACTGTTGCTGTCAGGTTGGCGTTGCTCACCTCGACGGTGTAGCTCAACGGGTTTTCCGATTCGCCGTCCAGGGCAACGTTCAGCGGCGCGCCGGCGAACACCGATTGGTCGCCGATCGAGGAAAGCGTTACCGAGAGCAACTGCCGGGACTCGAGCGGTTCGATGAACAGCCCTCGGTGGAAAGGAAGTCTGCGTCGGGCCGGGTTTCGGGTTCCGCCGACTTCACGGGTCCGTTTTCTCGATCGTTTGTTGATCATTGTCGCAACAACCTGCTGTTACTGGTTTGCCCCTCGCCTGTCGCCGTCAACCGGTACGTTCCACGCATCAGACACGTCCTGGAGTACCCCGCGGAGCGCCCGCGGATGACTTGAACTCTTATTATCCACGAAAGCGACAAAGTTTTCCAGCAATTTCCACTTTGCCAATCGCGATCGAGGCGGTCGAAAACGCGGAAAATGCCGCATGTTCGCGGCAATACAGCGCCACGGAGGGGGTGCGGCGGCTGTTGCACTGCCGGCGCCATGCAAATAGCCGGGGGCAAACTGCCCCCGGAATGTGCGCGAATTGCAGGAGTTTCTCTCCGGGGGCTGTTGGCCACCGGCTATTATCTTACGATGCAACCGTCTACTAGCCGTTTTGTATTTGCTACTGTAAAATGTCCAACAATTCGCCCTTGTACAATAAATTACTTCCCGCTGCCGTGCATTATTCATGTTGACGTTTCGTCCGTTCCGCAACGTCGATCCGCCCGTGTTGGCCGCGTTGTGGCGGAGTCGCGCGGGCCAACCGGGGCTGTTGCAGCCGGTCTCGCCCGATTTGCTTGAACAACAGGTCTTCGCCAAGCCCTATTTCGACTACGACGGTCTGATCCTGGCACACGACGACGGTCGGCCGGTCGGATTCGCGCACGCGGGATTTGGTCCCAACGAAACGCGGAGTTGGATATCCACCGAAACGGGCGTCACTTGCCTGATCTTGACGCGCCCCGACTGCGACGAAGATGAAGTCGCCCGCGGGCTGCTCGAACACTGCGAAAACTACCTGAAAAGCCGCGGCGCGAAGTCCTTGCAGGGAAGCGGTGTAGGGCCGCTGAACCCATTCTACGTCGGACTCTACGGCGGCAGCGATTTGCCCGGCGTGCTCGATTCCGATTTGGTCGCGCGGCGCGCTTTCGAGTCGTGCGGATACCGGGAAGTCGAACGAACGGTGGTCATGCGGCGCGATCTAAGCAAGTTCGAGGCCGCCGTCGATCGCCGGCAGATGAAAATCCGCCGGCAGACGGTCGTGGAAGTGACGATCGACGCGCCCACTCAATCCTGGTGGGAAGCGTGTGTTTTCGGCGAGTTCGACTTGACCCGCTTCGATCTGAAACCGCGAGGCGGCGGCCCGGCGATCGCCACCGCCACGTTCCGCGGCATGGTGCCCGGCGGCGCGGCGATCCTGGGTCGGTCGGTCGGTTTGGTCGAGATTTCCGTCAATGCCGACTGCCGACGCAGCGGTCTGGCCCTGTTCCTGCTGAACGACGCCTTCCGTTGGTTCCTTCGCCAAGGGATCGCTTGCGTGGAAGTGCAAACACACGGGGCCGACACCCCCGCCTTGGCAACATTCTCGAAGCTCCGCTTTCGCCAGGTAGAGCAAGGCGGAGTGTGGCGGAAGGAAGTATAATTCTGGTTCCCACGCTCCGCGTGGGAACCAGAAATGCAGGTTGACAACCCGTCCTACGCGGCCTTCTTCTTGGCCCGGCGCCGCCGGGTGTCTTTCCATCGCCGGTGCAGCCACCAGTATTGATCGGGTGCGTGGCGAATTAGTTCTTCCAGCCGGCTGGTGTACAACTGCGTAAGCTCGGGGATCGTGTTCCGTGAATCGGCGGCCTCTTGGGGGTCGATCATGGCATGGTTGTCCAACACGAACCGCATCGGCCTCCCCTGCCGCCGCGAGGCAGAAACCGAAACCCGCGCGTTGTGTTCCAGCGCCAGCAGAGCGATCGCCTTGTGGGCCGAAGCCGGACGCCCGAAAAACTCCACCCAACACCCCTTCGAGCCGGCGTACTGATCGGCCAGAAACGTCATCGTGCCGCCGCGGGACAAGACCTCGACTATCTGGTCGTAGCCACCGTTCTTCGGTATGATCCGTTGGCCGGTCCCGCCGCGGAACCGGTTGACGAAGCGGTCGAGAAAGGGGTTGTCGAGCGTTCGAGCGATTGTGTAGGTGGGAAAACCCAGGATACCCAGCACGTATCCGCCGACCTCGAAATTACCCAGGTGGGCCGTAACGATCAAGGTGGGGCGATCGTCCAACAGAGCGCGGACCAACTCCCTCTGATTATTCAGGCCGACGAATTCGCGCCAGTTTGTCTGGTGAATCTTTCGCGGCGCATGGGCCACCTCCAACACGAGCAAAAACAGGTGCTCCCACATTCGCCGGGCCAGGCGCGCCCGCTCGGCGGGAGTCAGCTCCGTGAAGGCGTAAGCGAGGTTCTCGTCGACCACCTTGCCCCGCACCCGCAGCACGTCGTGGAATAACCAGGCCAGCGAGCGGGCAAGCCGCTCGCCCGTCTCGATCCGTATCGCTTGTACGATGCAGATCAATATCCGCACGACCACATATACGAGATAATCGACGATAAGCCGACGTTGCATGGGCGATCCCCTCCGTGGAATGTTCGCCGCCTATTGTCGCAAAAGCAGCCGTCGCGGGAAAGACCGAATTCCGCCGCATGCGTACTATATCAAAATCGGCGCGACCAACAGAGCATTGGGTGGCACGTCCCTGAGCGCAGCGAAGGGCGTGGTTTGATCGTTCACCACGCCCTTCGCTGCGCTCAGGGACGTGCCACCCGAACTCGACAACTTATTTTATCTCAAGCCCTAACCCACCCACGCCGACTTTTCTGGCCTTTAGCACCGGGTCGGCTTTCAGCGGTAGTTTCACGGCTCGGCCGGTCTCGGCGGCCTTGTAAATGGCCAGGATCAGTTCCACCGAGCGGCGTCCTTCGGGGCCGTCGACCGACGGCTTCGTCCCTTTTTTGATGGCGTTGAGCACATCCTGGAGTTGGCGTGTGTGGCCGTGGTGCCCGATGGCCTTTGGGTCCGCGGCCCCTCCTCCTCCGCTTTTTTGTCCGGCCATGGCGGCGTGGATCGCGGCGTCGCGTTTCTTCTTCTTGGCGAAGTCCCACTTGACGATGTCTTCCTCCTCCATTACGGCCGATCCTTCGCTGCCGTGAATTTCGATATGCTTTAGATATCCGGGATAGATCGCGGTGCTGGCCTCGATCATTCCGATCGCCCCGTTCTCAAAGGCAACGGTGGCCTGGGCGACGTCTTCGACTGCGATTCGCTTATGTGCCAACAGTCCGATCCGCGAGCGGACCTCTATGGCCGGTCCCATCAACCAGAGCAGCAGATCGACGCTGTGGATGGCCTGGTTCATCAGTGCCCCGCCGCCGTCGAGTTCCCACGTGCCGCGCCATGCGCCGCCGTCGTAGTAGCTCTGCGGCCGATACCACTTGACGATCGCATCTCCCACTGTAAGCCGTCCGAAGCGTCCCTGGTCCATTGCCCTGCGCAGCTCGACGCTCGAATCGTGGAACCGCGAGGGGAAGATGGTTGAGAGCGTCACGCCCGCCTTGCGGCACTCGTCGATGATCCGGTCGCAGCGGCGGAGGGTGATTTCCAGGGGTTTCTCGACGATGACGTGTTTTCCCGCCCGCGCGGCGGCCACGGCCGGCTCGAGATGCGCCCCGCTGGGTGTGCCGATCATCACCACATCGACCGCCGGATCGGCCAGCATCGCTTTCAGGTCGTGATAGGCCGTGCAGCCGGTCTCCTTGGCCAATTTGTCGGCGGCCGCGGGAACCGTGTCGCAGCAGGCCGTGAGCTTGGCCCCACGAACGTCCCCGATTGCTCGAGCGTGAAACCGTGCGATCATTCCGCAACCGATAATTCCGAAACCGATGGGCATGGAAAGTGCTCCTCTGGATTGGATGCTGTCACGATGAAAGACGTTATTATAAGGGCGGAGGGCCAGCCGCCAAGGGCTGGCCGCTTCAGCGGCCAGTTTAGCGAGACTCAGAGCGATCCCAACCACGCCAGCAGGAAACTCGTCGCGTTCAACGAGGCGTGAAGCACAATCGCCGGAACGATGCGATGCGTGCGATAGAAAAGCGTTCCCAACACGAGGGCGAGAAGGAACAACGCAATCGGATCGGCAGCCACGTATTTTGGCAGTAGAAGGACCAGTGTGAACTGGACCGCATAGATCGGCACGGCAACGGCCGCGAAGGCCGTCAGCCCTAGCCAGACGTCGCCGCGAATCGTGCTTGGCGACCAGCCGAAATCGGCGGCGGTAGCTCCCACCCGCCAGCGCAGCACGAGCACGGCCAAGGCCACCGTCAGCAGCCCCGCCGCCGAGTTGCCCGCCATCATGAACACCAGAAAACGCTCGTCGATCGGCGGTCCATCGACGCGGAAGTGCATCATGGCGAACAAGAACGAAGCCAACGCAATCGGCATGAAGGCCCTTGGCAGCAACCGACGCAAGGTCGGCATCCATCGCCGGTGGCGCCCTTCGAGCGATTCCAGCCAGCCTTGCAACACTACCCGAAAGAGAAACTCCTCGGCCACCGGCGCGGCGACAATCACCGAAAAACCGCACAGCAACAGCACCCAAGCGTCTGCCTCGGCCATCAATTGCAAGGCGGCGTGCAGCGTACTTTCTTTGTCGGGGTCGTAAGCGGCGGGGGCATGCATGGCGTCGGCGCCAAGATACTTCGCGGCAAAAAACAGGACGCACGCCTGCGCAGCCAGGTAAATCAGCATCACGAACGACAAGTCCAGTGCCCCCCACGGCACGAGCCGACGCGGTTGATACGGAATCACCGGCCGGCGTTGCCGCCATCGGACGAACGCCGCCAACCACGCCGCGACGAACAACACCCAAATAGCCAACGCTGCCGTCGCCAGAAAGAAAATGTTCGGGGTGAGTTTGGCGAAAAGGGGCATGAACGTGGAGTTGTGGCACAGCCGCCCTCGGCTGTGTTCGTTGATTCTCACAGCCGAGGGCGGCTGTGCTACAAGCGGTTATTCGTCCCGCAGCAGCCGCGTCGCGGCACACACGTAAACCCCGCCCGAGTACACGGTCAACAGCACCGCCGACCAGACGGACCCGACCATCAGCCACCAACACCACAGCGGCGCATCGGTTTTGGGGGTTTCATACGACAGGTAGAACAAACAGACGCCGGCGGCGACGCACTGCAAGACCATCTTCAGCTTACCAGACATCTTCGCCGAGAAATCGGAGCCGCGCTGCTCGATGAAGCTTCTCAGAGTGGTAACGAGCAATTCACGGCCGACGACGAGCACCACCATCCAGGCTCTCAGACCCCACGGCGTTTCGATCATTGCGGGAATTGCCGCCAGAAGGATGAACGTACCACAGACGATCACCTTGTCGGCAAATGGATCGAGTATCCTGCCAAGCGTGGTGACCTGCCCATACTTGCGGGCGTAATATCCATCCAGCCAGTCGGTGCTGGCCGCGACGATGAACAACCACAAGCTCGTGAAGTAATACCCCTGGACGATGAAACAGAACAGCACCACCGAAAGCAGCAGCCGCAGCGCGGTCAACTGGTTCGGCAGGTTGAACATCGCCTTTCGCACGTTGTCTGGACGCAGGCCGTTGGAGTTCATGCCGGAATAAAGCTATTTTCAGGTCAATGTTGAATTGGTTTTTTTATCGCAATAGCCGGGGGTGGCACTGGCGTCTCGCCAGTGCTTGGCTGGAACACGGGCAAGATGCCCGTGCCACCCATCGTAGTGATACCATCGGCGTGAAAGCCGGGACTATACAACCGCTATTAAATCATAACCTTTCGCGGCGACAACCTCACAGGCGACAATCTTTCCCGGCTCGAGCCCCTCTCCGGTCACGTAAACCTGTCCGTCCACCTCCGGGGCGTCGGCGTATCCGCGGCCGATATAGGCATGTTCCCGGCCCGGCACGCGGCGGTCGATTATCGCCTCCAACCGTTTTCCCACCCACGAAGCATTCCACTCGAAGGTAATTTCCTGCTGCACGGCCATTAACTGGTCGCGGCGGGCCACCCTTACGTCTTTGGGTAGACGCCCATCAAGCCCCGCGGAGGGGGTTCCCGGCTCATCCCGAAAGTCGAATACACCCAGCCGCTCGAACCGCCGCCGTCGGACAAACTCAACAAGCTCCTCGAATTGCTCCTCCGTCTCGCCCGGAAAACCGGTCATCATCGTGGTCCGCAAGACGAGCGACTCGATCCGTTCGCGCAGGCGGTCGATCAGTTTTTCGGTGTCCTCGCGGCCGACGCGCCGTCCCATCCGCCGCAAAACCTCGTCGTTGATATGTTGTAGAGGGATGTCGAGATACGGCAGAATCCGTTTGCCCCCGGCAATCGTTTCGATCAACTCGTCCGTGACGTGCATCGGATACAGGTACATCAACCGTATCCAATCCAATCCCCGGACCTCGTCCAACCGGCGGAGAAGTTCGGCCAGCCGGGGACGGCCGTCGATGTCCAGGCCGTAGAACGTGGTATCTTGGGCCACCAAGACCAACTCCCGTACGCCGTCGGCGGCCAACTCCTCGGCCTCGGCCGCCACATGATCGATCGGCTTGCTGGAATATGGTCCGCGCATCCTCGGAATCGAACAAAAACTGCACGATCGGTTGCAGCCCTCGGCGATCTTCAGATAGGCCACGTGCGGCAATGTGATTCGCCGTCGATCGTTGTCCGGCAAGGGCGGGCTGGCCGGGGGGAGGAAAAAGGGGACAGTCCCCATTTGCCTGGGACTGTCCCCTTTTTCCTCCAATTGCCGTACCGCCACGGCGATCTCGTCCCGGGCAAAAACGCCGATCAACTGATCCAACGCGGGATATCTCTCGAAAAGCGTCTCCCGGTCGCGCTCGGCAAGGCAGCCGGCGATAATCACCCACCGCAGCCGGCCCCGCTCCTTCAAACGCAACATCTCCTCGATCGTTTGATGCGATTCAGCTCGGGCGTCGTCGATGAATCCGCAGGTGTTGACCACCGCCAGATCGGCGCCGTCCGCCTCGGCGACCATCCGGTAGCCCTCTCGATGCAGCAGGCCGGCCATTCGCTCGCTATCGACCAGATTCTTCGGGCAGCCGAGGCTTATCAGTGCGAAGGTGCGGTTGGGTTGTTCTTCTTCAAACGGCACGAGTGAGAAATCAATAAAAGGGAAGTAATGTCGTAAACAATAGACCTAATGATTGGACCAGCCGGTCACGCAATCGTGGGTTACGATGGAGAGAACGTTTTCCCCCCACCACAGAGCCGTAACCGTGAGGGCTGGTCCATGAGTAAGAGTTTACTTTTCGTCGGCCTGGATGTCCACAAGGATTCGATCATGATTGCCGTTGTCGAGGCCGGGCGCGAGCCGGCGTATACGTATGGTGTGCAAGCAACGCTGACTAAACGAAACTCCGCCCCGATTGGACTCTTACTTGCAATCTGCGTGGCATTGGTGTTTTGGGCAAGATGAACCCGTCTTGCCGATAATAGGAATCAGCAAAAGTCTGCCGGTTGGGCTGCCGATAACAAGTCTGCCGAGTGCTCCGTCTGGAGTCACGCGCTGTATTGCGCTAATCCAGGCGAGCATCGGTCCGGGGGGGGAAACAGAGCTTATCGTCCGCACAACGAACAGGAATGATAGGTTTATGAGTCGGAAAGCCCCCAATATCTGTGTCGTGATGGCTGCGTTTTGTGTCGTCCTGAATGGATGTCAGCCGCAGCAGCCATTTTACCTCAAAAACGTCGATAACGATTATCTCCACTACAAGGGAGTAGCCACGGAGATAGAGTACCCCGACGTTGATGTCGAGCGGCTGGCCGACGCGGAAAACGCGCTGCCTCCAATATCTCTTTTGACAAAAAGTAAGCAGGAAATCTGGAACCTTACTCTGGAAGAGGCGATGCGGCTTGCGCTGATGAACAACAAGGTGATGCGCAACATCAGCGGTCAGGTGCAAGGGCCGCCGGACTTCATTTCCCGCAACCCGGAACTGGCGCCGACGATCTACGACCCCGCGATTGCCGAGAGCGATCCACGCACTGGTCCGGAGGCGGCGCTTTCCGCGTTCGACGCCCAAGTTAGCGCTAGTCTGACTTGGGAGAAGCTCGACACGCCGCAGAACGTCGATCCGGGCTACTTTATAATGTTCCCCAACGTGGCGCGGGACGACCTGGGTACGTTTCAGGCAAAGGTGTCGAAAATCGCGGCCAGCGGCGGTCAATTCTCCTTGGCGCACAACGTCGCCTACGACCTGAGCAATAGGCCCAGCCGGGCTTGGCCGTCCGACTGGAACGTGAACCTGGCGGCCGAGGTGCGTCAGCCGTTGTTGCAGGGGGCCGGAACGCAGTTCAACCGCATCGCCGGCCCCGGCGCGACGCCCGGAAACTATAACGGCGTGATGCTCGCCCGGATCAACACCGACATCGCCTTGGCCGATTTCGAGGCCGCGGTCCGAAACCTCGTCAGCGACGTGGAGATTGCCTACTGGGAACTCTATTTCCAGTACCGGAGCCTCGACGCGGTGATCGCCGGACGCGACAGCGCCCTGCAAACGTGGCGGAAGATTTACACGCTCTACACCCACGGCGCCAAGGGTGGCGAGGCCGAGAAAGAGGCTCAGGCCCGCGAGCAATACTTCCTCTTCCGCAGCACCGCCGAGCAATCGCTGAACAATCTGTATTCCACGGAGGCGAAACTACGGTATATGCTGGGGCTGGCGGCGACCGATGGCCGGTTGATCCGCCCCAAGGACGAGCCGACCACCGCCAAGGTGGTTTTCGATTGGCACGAGGTATTGAGCGAGGGGCTGGTGCGGAGCGTCGAGTTGCGAGAGCAGAAGTGGCTCGTCAAACGCCGCGAACTGGAACTGATCGCCGCCAAGAACTTCCTCCTGCCGAGGGTCGATTTCGTGGGCCAATATCGCTGGCTCGGCATTGGCAACCGGATCGACGGCAACAGCTTTTGGGATCCAACCAACCCGGTAATCCAGGACGCCAACGCATACGGCACCATGGCCAACGGCGCGTTTCAGGAATGGCAGGCGGGATTTCAGGCCAGTATGCCGCTTGGGTTCCGCCGCGAGATGGCCGGAGTGCGCAACTCGCAGTTGTCGTTGGCTCGGGAGCGGGCAAGACTGCAAGAGGCGGAGCTGGAACTCTCGCACCAGTTGGCCTACGTCATCCGCGACCTGGAAGCCAACCACGTGCTCAGCCAGACGAACTTCAACCGTCGCATAGCCGCCCAGCGGCAGGTCGAGGCGGTGGCCGCGGCCTACGAAACCGACACCATTACGCTCGACGTGCTGTTGAAGGCCCAACAGGCCCTGGCCCAGGCCGAGAGCGATTACTTCCGCAGCCTGGTGAACTTCAACGAGTCGATCGCCCAGGTCCACTTCCGCAAAGGCTCGTTGCTGGAATACAACGGGGTCTATCTGGCCGAGGGGCCTTGGCCGGGTAAGGCGTACTTCGACGCCCGACGACGCTCGCGAGCCAGGGCCGCTTCGACCTATCTCGACTACGGCTTCACTCAGCCTCGGGTCATCAGCCGCGGGCCGATCGAGCAACACGCCGGCATCGGCGGGTTGCTGGAAGAAGGCGCGTTTGAATCCACCCCGGCCACGAACGAACCGGAGTTGGTGCCGACGCCCGCCCCCGATCCGATCCCCACCGATGCAATCCCCGTCGAGCCTCCGCCAGCCGCCCCGGAGCCGGTGACGCGGACATCGGTATTCGGCGACCAGTGGAAGGCGGCGGGTGGCACGGGCATCTTGCCCGTGACCCAGCGACACTGGCGAGACGCCAGTGCCACCCCGACTGACCGTCAAATCGTCCCCACCGCCGGATGGGCGGCCGTGGAGCAGATCAGGCGCTGAAGGCTGAAGGCTGGAGGCTGGAGTAGGCCGGGTTGCAACCCGGCGAAGTCTCCCCTCTCCTTTCGGGAGAGGGCCGCGACATCATCCGGCCGCTCCCGCGTTCGCTGCGAAAAATCCTCGGGCAACCGTCCCCCGACAGACGGGTTTCACGCCGGTTTTGCCCCTCCCAGGCCCCAAAAAAGCGCTTTTTGCACCCGCCATAGCCCCTAGCGAAAAAAGTGCGTAAATACCGGCGGCCAGAAAACAGCCTTTTTCTAGGTGTTTTCGGCTGGTAGAATGACCTCGCTGCGCATACCTCGCAGGAGGGGCGACTGCGAAAAAGTCTTGGGTATCGTCGCCACAACCCGATGTTGTTATTCAAGTTAAGGTCGATTTTCCGGTCTGAATTAACTGGAAAAAATTTCTGAAATCGCCAACTAATTCTTACGTCGATTCGCCGAGGGCCTAAGATGCGTTCAAACCGCTTAAAACCAGGGCTATTCATGTTGCTTTGACGACCGCGCTTTAGACGTAACCCCAGTTCAACCCCAGGTTGATCAACCTGGTATACCGGGTTGATCAACCTGGATGCGCCGGGTTGAATTGGCCCCTAGAACACTCCGATCGCGCAAAAACCCGCCCGAGACGCTTTCTTGGAAAGTTCGCGCACAATTGTCTGTCAAAGAATATCTTCAGGCACATTCCGGGCAACGCATACGTTATCGGCGTGAATGATGTATGCTGTTACCGGAGTTTTTTGGGAGGTCCAGTACCGTTGGGCGCGTTGCGTCAACTCACAGGGGACTGCCCCCCTGGTGCCGCGGGAAGGGGACAGTCCCCGGCCAACCCGTGAACGGTTACTTCCGTCCCTGCGGCCGTCTGTGTAAGGAATCCCCAAACAATGGTTCATGACACTTTTTCTCCCCTCGTGCAAATCCAGCAATCGTACACGCTGGCGCGGGAACGGTATGCTTCCCTGGGAGTTGACACGGAAGCCGCAATAGAGCGGCTTGCTGCGGTGACCATTTCGCTTCACTGCTGGCAAGGCGACGACGTGGGCGGGTTTGAGCATGTCGGCGAAGAACCGGGCGGCGGATTGGCTGTCACCGGCAATTACCCCGGTAAGGCTCGCACCGCCGACGAGCTGCGCGATGATTTGGAAAAAGCCTTGTCGCTCATTCCGGGCAAGCATCGAGTGAATATGCACGCCTTTTACGCCGAGACCGACGGCAAGGCGGTCGAACGGAATGAACTTCAGCCGACGCATTTTCAGCGTTGGATCGACTGGGCGAAAGAGCATGGCTTGGGGATGGACTTCAATCCCACGTTTTTTGCTCATCCAAAGGCGACCGACGGCTTCACGCTGTCCCACGCGGACGCGGGTATCCGCCGCTTCTGGATCGAACACGGCATCGCCTGCCGCAAAATCGGTGAGGCGTTTGGCCGCGCCTTGGGTACACCCTGTGTGACCAACGTGTGGATACCCGACGGCTTCAAAGACCTGCCCGTCGACCGCAAAGGACCACGTCAACGGCTGGCCCAAGCGCTCGACGATATATTTGCCGTGCCCGTTGATCCACGATGCAACCTCGACGCCGTGGAGTCAAAGCTTTTCGGCATCGGTTCGGAGTGTTACGTCGTCGGTTCGCATGAATTCTACCTGGGCTACGCCGTGCGGAATCGGAAGTTGCTGACCCTCGACACTGGCCATTTCCACCCGACCGAGACGGTTTCCGACAAGCTTTCCGCCGTTTTGCTGTGGCTGGACAATGTTCTGTTGCACGTCAGCCGCGGCGTTCGGTGGGACAGCGATCACGTGGTGATTCTTAGCGACGAGTTACAGGCGATTGCCCAGGAGCTTGTCCGCGGCGACTATCTGGGGCGTGTCCACATCGGCTTGGACTTTTTCGACGCCAGCATCAATCGCATCGCGGCATGGGTGATTGGCGCGAGGTCGATGCTCAAGGCGTTGCTGCTGGCGATGCTGGAGCCGACTGCGAAGTTGCGGGAAGGGGAGCGCACGGGCGATTTTACCTCTCGGCTGGCCCTGCTGGAGGAAGCCAAGACCATGCCCTTTGGCGCCGTGTGGGATTATTACTGCCATATCCGGGGCGTACCAGTGGGCAACACATGGCTCAATGCCGTTAAACAGTACGAACAGCAGGTTCTTTTGCCGAGGCGGTAAAACGCCGGCAAGCAATACTCCGCGGGACAATAAAGCATGATTTCAAACCCGTTTCTCGGTGTGCTCTTCCATTGGTTGGGCGGTCTTGCCGCCGCCAGTTTCTATGTTCCCTACCGTGGAGTGCGACATTGGTCGTGGGAAACCTACTGGTTGGTAGGCGGAGTGTTCAGTTGGATCATCGCCCCGTGGACGCTTGCCACACTGCTGAGCAACGACCTTCCGCAGGTACTCAGCGAAGCGCCGGCCTCCAGCTTGTTTTGGTCGTACTTCTGGGGCGGAATGTGGGGCATAGGTGGTTTGACCTTCGGCTTGACGTTGCGTTACCTGGGCATATCTCTGGGGGTGGCGGTGGCGTTGGGGTACTGTGCGGCTTTTGGCACTCTGATGCCACCAATCTTCCAAGGCGAATTCGCCGACAAGGTGCTGGGCACTCGCTCTGGGCTGTTTGTTCTGGTGGGGATCGGCGTTTGTTTGGCCGGGATTGCCATTACCGGCTTGGCCGGCATCTCGAAAGAACGAGAAATGTCGGATAAGCAAAAGAAGGTATCCATCAAGGAGTTCGATTTTAAGAAGGGCATTTTGATGGCGACATTTTCCGGCATGATGAGCGCGTCCTTCGCTTTCGGCTTGAACGCCGGTGAACCCATCAAACAGATCACCACAATGCAGCACGGAACGCCCGATCTTTGGCAAGGGTTGCCGGTCCTGGTGGTGTTGCTGTCGGGAGGCTTCACGACGAATTTCATCTGGTGTGTCTTGCTGAACATCAAAAACAAGACCGGACGTCAGTATTTCAGCGCCACGGTCCGCCAGCAAGCTCCCAGTCGCCTAGAGAAAACGCTCGTCGACACCGCCGGCGACACACCGCCGGAAGAGCTCAAAGAGCACATTCCCAGTGCAAAAGCGGAACTCGAACGGGTTCCCGTACTGTCGAATTATTTCTTATGCGCCTTGGCCGGCGCGATCTGGTACATGCAGTTCTTTTTCTACACCATGGGCGAAAGTCAAATGGATGCTTTCAAATTCTCCAGTTGGACCTTGCACATGGCCAGTATCATTATTTTCAGCACGCTTTGGGGGATCGCTTTGCGCGAGTGGAGAGGGTCGAGCCGGCGCACCATCGCATTGATCACGATCGGCCTTGCCGTGCTGGTAACCTCGACAATCGTTGTCGGCTACGGCAACTTTCTGGGAACATTGCCGGGAAGCCATTAACAGGAGGAAAAATGCCATGAGAGTTCCACGGTCCGTAAAGCCTTCCGACACACCCAATTCCCGCAAGGAAACCATGACATCCCGGGAGCGGATGTTGGCCGCATTGAACCACCAGATACCCGATCGCGTGCCGATAGACCTGGGAGGCAACCAAACAGGCATCCATAAGTTAGCTTACGAGGCCCTACTGAAGCACCTGGGCATTGAGGACCAGATTATCATCATGGACGCCGTGCAGCAACTCGCCCAACCGTGCGAGAAGGTGCTCGAGCGGTTCCACGTCGATACTCGTTACATCGCCGCCAAGGCAGCGGACAGCTTTCGCGGCAGCATCGAGCAGAATGAGCGCGACGGGCGGCTGTGGCACGACCTCCGCGACGAGTTCGGCGTCGTCTGGTCCATGCCCGACGACCACCCCTACTACATGGACGTTTCCCACCATCCCTTGGCCGAGGCAACCATTGACGATCTCGCCGACTACCCATTTCCCAAGGGCGATGATCCCAGTCGGTTTGATGGGTTGCGTGAACGGGCCTTGGCGTTGCGGAAGGAAACGCCCTGCGCCGTGGTAAGCGGCATTTCGGGCGTAGTTTACGAAACTTGCTGGTACATGCGTGGCCTGGAGCGGTGGTTCATGGACCTTCTGACCGATCCGGACTTTTGCGGTGCCCTGCTCGATCAGACGCTCAAATTCTGGCTCGATTGGTTCCGTCTGTTTCTCGACGAGGTAGGCGATCTGGTCGACGTGATTATGATCGGCGACGATCTGGCCGGGCAAAACGGTCCACTGTTCCGTCCGGAAATCTACCGCACGCTCGTCAAGCCGCGGCAAAAACGGCTGGCGCAATACATTCGCTCGCGGACCCAAGCGAAGATTTGGTATCACACTTGCGGCTCGTGTATCGCCTACATACCCGACCTGCTCGACAACGGCGTAGATATACTCAACCCCGTGCAGGTGAGCGCGAAAGACATGGACCCTTTGGCGTTGAAGTCGGCGTTCGGCGACCGGCTGGTCTTTTGGGGCGGGGCCATCAATGCCCAACACGTTCTTCCCACGGCCGCGCCGGAAACAATCCGCGAACACGTGCGCCGCAATCTCAAAGCGTGGAAGCCCAGCGGTGGCTACGTGTTCAACAACGTCCACAATATTCAAGCGGATGTTCCGCCGGAGAATGTTGTCGCTCTCTTTGATGCGGCCTATGAGTTCGGTTTCTATTCCTAAACGAGGGGGAAAAGAATTCTGGAACCTTGATTGACGTTGCTGTATCAATGCGAAGGATTTGGTGCGTCGCGGACGCACACTACGATAGATCGTCCGAGGGATCGGACAGGGCGACGACCACCAGACCGTGGCGGTCGGCGTAGTCGATCACGGCGGATTGATCGAGAAAGACGGTCCGGCCGGCTTCGACGGCCAGAACTTTGCCGCCGACGGCGCGGAGTGTTTCCAGAGTGAGCATTCCGATCGTGGGCACGTCGAAACGCATGTCCTGCCGGGGCTTGGCCACCTTGACCACGGTGAAACCGCCGGCGGGACAGAGCTGGCCGGCGCGGCGGATGCACTCGTCGGTCCCCTCGACCGCCTCGACCGCCAAGGCGGCCTGGTCCTTCACGGCCACGGATTGGCCGACGTCCAGCCGGCCCATCTCCTTGGCCAAACGCCAGCCGAAGGCGATGTCTTTCCGTTGCCAGTCGGTCGGGCCGCGGCGGGTGAGTTGGCCCTCTTCGACAAGAAGCTCCGGCGCGTAGTCGGTCGCCGGGGCGAAGCGGATTCCCTCGGAGGCGAACTCGTCGATGATCGCGCTGAGCAGCGTGTCGTCGCGGCAGTCCTTCTTCCGGGTCCAGAAATGGGGCAGGAACATGCGGATCGTGCGCAGGTCGGGCAGGTGTCTCAGCCAACTCCAACGCTGGAAGAGCCGGACCTTGAATATCTTGCCCACCATCATCACTTCCGTCACGTCGTGACGTTGAAAGTAGCGGATGGCGGCGCCGAACTTGGCCAGCCCGAGCCAGCGGAAATCATCGCACACGCCGGCCAGCGCGGGATCGGCGTGGCCGATAGTGCCCAGGCAATAGACTTCGCATCCCTGGCGGCGCAGGGCCTTGGCGATCACCAGCGGGTATTGCCCCCAACCGGCAAGTATGCCGACGCGGCGTTTTTCAGACGGGACGGACATGGTGGTCAGTGGCCAGTGGGTAGTGAAAAAACGCCCTGCGACTGCGGTTGCGGGGGAATACGGCCGCTTGCGGCTTAGCGGGAATCGCCGACTTACTTCTTTTCCTCCATTGGAACGGGAACGCAGAAGCCCGCGGCGCCGTCTTGCTCGTCGGGCACCGGCGGAACCTTGATGTCCTTCAGCGCGAACGGCACACGAATCTTGCGGCTGTCCTTGTGGACAACCAACCGCAATTGGGCTGTTTGCGGAACGGGAATCTTGAACACACGCCGCCAACTCACCCAACATGGATCCCATTCGGCACTGGAAATCGAGCAGTTATCGCTTGGGAGCAACTCGCCATCTTCGTCAAAAATTTCGCAGAGAATGACCGGGATGTGTTTCCATCGAAAGTCGACGTTCAGGGACTCAACGCCGCCATAATCTGGGCTAATGTTTCGCTGGTGTTCCACCTTGACGACGATTCCCAGTGCCTTCAAGGTCGCATCGTCGATTGGGATATCTTTGTTGCTGACTTGTTTAAGTAGGTCTTTGACGGCGACAATCTCACAACGGCCGCCAGTTTGTAGAGACATCGTGCCTCGCAATTCACGAATTTTTCGTAGCGAGGGAGAAGCGAGCAGGCCCAGCGTCACGCAAAAATGCTTTTCCCGAGGGGTACGAAACATACTTTGCATTCCCAATGCACCGCTGAGGAAATCGAGCCGATTGCCCGACTCGTCTACGGCCGATTCGACGGCAATTTCTCCATAGGCGCTCGTGGTTTCTGCCGCCTTGCCCTGCACTTCGATGTTGATGTCGAGATAGGGCGGTTGTGGCGATCCGTTTTGCAATTGCCATTCCGCCTTTGCGCTAAGTGTAAGATCGGCCAGAAGCGGATCAGTCTTCGCCGCTGGCTTTTCCGCCGCGAACAGGGAAGCGGAAAACGCCAAGATCATCGCAGCGATCGACGCGCGACAGGCGAATCGGACGAAAATGCCGATGCGACGTTTTTCGGAGGGGACAAACATGAGGGAAGAAAGAGGTCGGTGGTCAGAGGAATCAGTACCGAGTACGGAGTAATGAGTACAAAGTTCGGAGTAATGAGTACGGAGTAACAACCACTTCGCACTCCGTACTCTTTACGAAGCCGCAAGCGGCCGCTTCCCCCCGCGACCGCAGTCGCGGGGTGTTTTTTACTACCCACTATCCACTACCCACTATCCACTACTTTACGCCACCGCCCGTTGTCCGTCGGGGTCTCCGTCGTCGGATTTGAGCGTCAGGTTGCCCGGCGCTGGCGGTTCCTTCTGTAGCGTATCGACCGTGCGTTGCAGTTGTTTCAACTGGCGGCGCATCTCGGGCAGCTTGCTGAGTGCCGCCTGCTTGATCTTTTGCTCTCGTTCGGGCGTGGCGGGGATGCCGATCATCCGCGCGCCGTCGGGCACGTCGTTGGTCACACCGGCCATTGCGCCGAGCACGACCCGCTCGCCGATGTGGACGTGGTCGCGAACGCCTACCTGCCCGGCCATCGTCACGTAGTCGCCGGTGGTCGTGCTGCCGGCTATGCCGACCTGCGAGCAGAGCATGTTGTGGCGTCCGACGCGGCAGTTGTGGGCAACCATCACCTGATTGTCGATCTTCGTCCCATCGCCGATGGAGGTCGGGCCGTAGGTGCCGCGGTCGATCGTCGAGCAGGCGCCGATCTCCACGTCGGCCCCCAGCACGACGTTGCCCAACTGGGCAGACAAAACGTGCCGGCCGTCGACGAATCCGTAGCCGAAACCGTACGCACCCAGCACGGCGTTGGCGTGGATCAGACAGCGCGGACCGACGATAGTGTTTTCGTATAGCACGGCGTTGGGGAAAATGGTCGTTCCTTCGCCGATTTGCGAGCCGGCCATGACGCGGACACCGGAATGGATCGTCGAGCCGGCGCCGATCGTCACGTCCGCGCCGATGGTGGCGAACGGATGGACATCGACGTTCTCGCCGAGCCGGGCGGTGGGGTCGATCGCTGCTTGCGGGCTGATTCCCACGCGCGGCATCCGACGCGGCGGCGCGAAATATCGCACGATCGTCGAGAACGCCTGATGTACGTCGTCGACCTGGATGGCCGATGTCCCGTCGGGCGCGTATCCTCGGGGGGCCACGACGGCCGAGGCACGGCAACTTTCCAGGAGGTGCCCCTTCTCGGCTTGATCGACCAGCGTGATTTGCCCAGGCTCCGCGTCCCGAATCACGGCCGCGCCTGCTATCGCCAACTGGTCGTCGCCGAAGGTCTCCCCGCCGACCAAGGCGGCAAGCTCAGCAAGGGTAGCTTGCATGTCGTGGATTCCTTTCCGGGGATGAGTCCATGTTCCCGCCCCCCGACAGAAGGAGCCGACATCAGGAAGCAATGGAATGTACCGAAATCCCGGGAGTGGAACAAGGGCAGCTTCTACAGCGTGGGACAGGTTGGCAACCTGTCCTACACCAACCCCCACCGCTTGCGGAGATACCACTCCAACCCCAGCAGACCAACCACGGTCAAGAAAAACGCCCAGGTATCCCAGAACGTCTTTTTCGTCTCTTGACGCACTTCCAGGTGTTTAGTGTCCTCGGTCAGACTGCGGATCAACTCACGCAACTGTTTGGGGGACACCAGCAATTTGCCGCCGCTGATGCGGGCGATGCTCTTTAGTGTGTCGGCGTCGGCCGAGGCGTTGTCCAGTTCGAGGTCTTGTCGGAAGACGAGGAACCGCGCCCGGGCGGCGCCCAACGGTTGACCCTGCTGTGTCGCGGTGATCTCGATCGAGTAGTCGCCGGCGGAGCTAGTGTCGCGGAACGAGCCGGACATACGCTCGTTTTCGCGGACCAACGACAAGGGTTGCCGCGTACCGTCCGGCATGATGACCACGGCCTTGTATTCGGCATCGGCGATCGGATCTCCGGTCGGCGAGTTCGTGCCCGCGGCAAACTCCACCCGCTGCAACGGCGCGAAGCGGCGCTGAGCCAGGCTGATCCAAACCCTTCTTTCCCGCGTCTGGTCTTTCCGTGCCAGCCAGAGGATCATCTGCCGCCAGAACCGCTTATGTGCCGACTCGTAGCCGTGCATCCGCCATCGCCAGGTGGAATCTCCGGCGAAGGCCACCACCCGTCCGCCGCCGAAGTTGTGCGCGACCAGCAGAGGTTTATCCTCGGCCGATTCGGCCAACACGATCGCGCCCGGCGCGAGGTCGTGGAATCGGTTGGCCCCTTCGAGCGGCGGCAGCTTTGCCCAGAGCGACGAGTTTTCGCGCCGGCTGCCCGCCAACGTCATCGTGAAGTGCATCATCCCCAGCGGCGTGGGTTGCATCTGTAGCGGTCCTGGCCAGTGCAGGTCGCCGCGGACCGGCTCTTCGGGCCGCTGGCGTTCGAGCCGATCCATTCCCACCGGCAGCACCTTGGCCAGCGGTGTGTTTCCGTAACCGCCGGGTCCGAAGGTTTGGAACCCGCCGAGCATAATCAGGCCCGCCCCGCGGTTGACGCACTCGGTCAGGTCGGCCAATTCCCGGCCCTTGAAGGCGGTCGAATCCAGGTCGCCGATGATGTACACGTCGTACTTGCCCGGGGTGAAGCGTTCGGCGAGGTCCGGCGGCCGGCTTTGCGGGTCGCGGGTATCGATCCGCACGTAATCGACCTTGATGTCGGGCGAGGAGTCCAGTGTGCGGCGGATAAACTTCTGCTCGACCCTGAGCGCCCCTTCGAGATACAACACGTTCAGTCCGCCGCGGAGCACATTGACGAAGGTGCTCAACTCATTGTTGGTGGTCACCAACTCGCCGGACTGCCCCGTGGCCTCCAGCGTGAGCTTGAACTCGCCCGGCACTTGGGGAACGTAGCTAAGTCTGATCGGCAGTAGCTGGCCGTCGGCGTCGGCACGGATCGTCTGCTGGGCAACGACTTCCATCTTTCCCGGCGCGGTCTCGAACAGCACTTGCACGGGAATATCGACGTCCACGTAACCATCGACGCGGACCTGGCCGCTGATCCCCAATTCGTTCTTGACGAACACGTTGGGATTGACGATCAAGTCCTTGACGGCTACGTCGCGTGCGTCGCCCAGGCCGCGCGACTGGCCCAGGGGGAAGGTAAACAAGGGGTAGCCGAGGTGCTTGAGCCTGACGGCGGCGGTCCGCGGCGGCAGGTCGCGCGGCGCATATGCCCGTTGCGCGCCGTCGCTGAGCAACACCACGCCGAGGAGCCGTTTTCCCGCCTCGCGTCGCAACACGTCCTCCAACGATGCCCCGATTGCGGTCTGCCGTCCCTCGGGCTGCTCCGGCAGATCGAGTTGCCCCTGCTCCACGTCCACCTCATGCACTTCGTCGTCAAAGGCGTAGGCCTTCAACTCGAACTCGCGAGTCAGATTGCTCAACTCGTCGTCGGCGTCTCCGAGCGTGTCGCGCAAAGCCTCCCAGCGGGTCTTGCCGCCCACCGCGTCGGGTACGGACATGCTCCGCGACTGGTCGGCCAGCACGACCAAGGTGGCCGCTTGTTTCGTCGTCCGGGTGTAGATCAGCGTCGGCCGGAGCATGGCCAGTGCAGCCAGCGCGATCACGGCCGCGCGGAGCAGAACCAGCATCATCCGTTGCCGTCGGCTCGTCCGCTCCCGGCTCGGTCCGAACCACATCAATCCCATCAGCAACAGCGCGGCCAGCGCCACCAGCAGGTAGCTGTCGAAAACGGGATAGAAGGAAAGTCGGAACATGGGGAAATGCAAATTGAAGATCTGATATTTGAAAACTAAAAACTGAAAACTGAGAACTAAAAACTCCTCACTCCTTGTAAAACCGGTTTGAAGCAAACGATTCCAGCGCCAATATCAACGCGACAATCAGGATCAGAGGCGGAAACAACTCCCGTCCCACGCGGCCGGCGCTGATGTCGCGGTCGATCTGCTGGCGGGTCCGATCCAGACGATACTTTACCGGACCGAACACGCCGGACAACTCCCCCTCGGTGATGCGTTCGAGTTGCGTCTGTTTGGGGGCGTAATTGACGCTGAAGCCGAGATCCACCTGCCCTTCGCCGCCCGAGAGGAGCCGGTAGTTGCCCACCCGATCGGTCGTGGTTATCGGCAACTCGCGGCGATCGAGCACGGCCGGATAGGTGGTGCTCGTGCCGTCCGGCGTGAACAGCAGATATCCACGCCGCTGTTGGGCCGGATCAAGTTGCATAACGGCCGTCTGGCCGGCGAGGTAATTGAAATGCTCCTCGCTGCCGCCGACCAGGTAGGAGGCCGTCCGGTTGGCGAGGATCATAAACGGCCAGGCCTCGCCCACCGGCAGCAGGTTCCAAGGCTTATTATTTGGCCGGTCGGAGACGGGCGTGGTCATCGTCAGCGCCCGGCCTCGGCCTACCGTGCGTTCCAACAGCGCCGGTCGGCCGTCGTTGAACGGCAGCACTACGCCCACGCCTTTTGCCGGTTGGTCGAGTTCCCAGTAGCGGAACACCGGGAACATTTCCCAGGGAACCGAACCGGAGCGGCCGCGGAAGACCGAGAGAATCGGGTGCTGGAAATCGCGCGCGGCCAAGTGCAGCTCGCCGTCGGGGCGACGCGCCTGGCGGAGCAATTTGCCCGGTAGCAATTCCTGCGCTTGCGGTTGGTTGAACGAATCGAGCGGCAAAGCGTTGCGGCCGAGAAAGATCGCCACGCCGTGTCCTTCCGCGGCGTAATCGGCCAGCTTCTTCCACAAGACTGGTTTGAGCGGTGTCGGGTCCAACAGACATACGGCGGCATAATCGTCCAACGGCCGCTCGGCCACTGAGTCCAGGTCGCATGTGTCGCAATCGAACCGGGCCACGCCGCGGCGGCGATAAACTTCCGGGGCCAGCGCCTCGGCGAGGAACAGGGTGTACCGCTCGGCCGGCTTCGGCGCGGCCAGCAGCAGCCGCCACGCCGGCTTGACCTCGAAGGTGAAATATCGCGAGTCGTCCGCTTCCAGTCCATCCTGGCCGACGATCCGCAAGAACCCTTGATGCGTACCCGGCTCCAGCCCTCCGATGCGGAACTCTACCGGCCGTAGCTCTCCCGGCGCGGCTTCGACGCTCTGCTCGCTCCGCTTTTGCGGTTTGCCGTCGTCGTCCAACAGATACAGTTCGACGCCGCGTTTGGCGGACTGGCCGACGCACGAAAGGCCGCTCTCGATCCCCAGCGTGCCGTTGCTGGAGAGGACTTCGGCCGATAGCCGCGTCTCACCTAGACCATAATCGGTCGGGTCCGCAACGCCCACGTCCACGACGTACACGCCGCAGCCGCCAATTGCCTCGATCTGTTTTTGCAGCGCGGCGGACTGTTTCAGCGGCCACGAGCCGCGCGACAGGTCCGTAAAGACGTAAATCTCTTTCCGCGGCAGGCCGCTCTGTTTCAAGAGTTTCGCGGCGGCCACCAGTGTTTCGGGCAAGGACCGCGAGTTGGCCACGCTTATCAGCCGCGAGATCCGATCCTTGGCCGCACCCCGGTCGGGCGAAAACGCGGCGGCCGACCCCAACCGCGTATCGAGCACCGCGATCTCGCTCTGCTCGGGCAATTGCGTCAACAGCCACTGGCCAAGGTCCCCGGCGGCCTCGAGCCGGGTCTGGTTCTCGTGCCGATATTGCGTATGCGGCGCGGCGTCGAAGACCAGCGCCGCGGCCACCGGGGCCTCCTGGGTGCCGGTCGCGCCGGGCAATTTAACGCTGGGCCGGGCCAGCGCGAAGGCCAGCAGCGCGATCGCCGCCGCCCGGAGCAGCAGTAGCAGCAAGTGGCGCAGCCGGAGCCGACGCCGGTTCGCGTCGTGCCGCTTCTGGATGAACCTCAGCGCCGGAAACTCCAGCCGCGTCGGCCGACGCCGCATGATCAGATGCAGCACGATCGGCAGCGCCACAAGCGCGGTCCCGGCCAAGAGTGATAAATGGACGAAGGTCATGGGAGGGGCGAGGGGCGGGGGACGGGGGACGAGGGACGGGATTCGGGAGTATTTGACCATGCTCGTTCCCATGCTCCGCGTGGGAACGCACTGACCGGACGCTCCGCGTCCGCGACAAACGACCAGTTGATGATGGGATCAAATTGATTCATGACGTAACAGCTCGATTGCGAAGCCGCAAGCGGTTAGTCGTCGTTGTGCAAACGATCACACGGTTCACGATAAATTCCCGGCGTGGACGCCGGGGCTAAACGCATTACCCCCGCTCGCTCCGCCGCATCAAGTATTCCCCCAGCGCCCGGTCGAAGCGCATGCTGGTGTCCAGCGGCACGTAGTCCACCCCGGCCTGATAGCACTCGCGGCGATAGTTTTCGCGGAACGACTCGACCTCGGAGAGGTACGCGCCGCGGAAGCCGTCGGCGTCGAGGGTCATTAGCTGCCGGCTCTCTGGTTCCTCGAACTCGACCATGCCTCGGAATGGGAAATTGACCTCGGCCTCGTCCAGCACGTGGAAGAGGATTACGTCGTGCCCGCCGTGCCGCAGCCGGTAGAGCGATTGCATGACCGGCTCGGGGTCGGCCAACAGATCGGAGAAAACCATCACCAGACTGGTGTGCCGGAGCATGGCCGCCACTTGGACGAGGCTCTGCGCGATGTCCGTCTCGCCCTCCGGCTTGAGGTTGGCCAACAGCGAGAGCACGTCGCCGATCTGTCTCCGCCGCGCCTTGGGACGCAGGCTGTGGCGAATCTTCTGGTCGAAGGTGAGCAGGCCGACCGGGTCTTGCTGATGGACCATCAGGTAACACAGCGCCGCGGCCAGACAGATGGCGTAGTCGAACTTGGTCAGTTCCTGCCGATAGGTGTAGCCCATCGAGCGGCTCAGGTCCATCACCAGATAGCCGGTGACGTTCGTCTCGGCCTCGAACTTCTTGACGTAATACTTGTCGGTCTTGGCGTAGACCAGCCAGTCGATGTCCTTGGGGTCGTCGCCGGGCGTGTACTTGCGGTGTTCGCTGAACTCGACCGAAAAGCCGTGGAACGGGCTAGCGTGCAGCCCTTGCAAGAAACCCTTCACGATAAATTGCGCGCGCAGGTCCAGCCGCTTGATCTGGCGGATCACTTCGGGCTTCAGGTATTTTTCGGCGGTGGACATGGATAGTGGATAGTGGATAGTGGATAGTGGATAGTGGATAGTGGATAGTGGATAGTGGATAGTGGATAGTGGATAGCATCTATTCGGACTCTCCACTCTCCACTCTCCACTCTCCACTATTTTTCATACTTTGGTATTACCGGCGGCGGGGTCTCGCGGATCAGACGTTCGATGATGTCCTCGTTGGTCATGCCCTCGGCTTGGGCTTGAAAGTTTGTGCTGATGCGGTGGCGCAAAACCGGGATGGCTATTTTCTGCACGTCCTCGATCGAGACGGAGAACCGGGCGTCCATCGCCGCCAATGCCTTGCCTCCCTGGATCAAAAACTGACCGGCGCGGGGACCGGCGCCCCAATCGACCAGTTCGCGGACGAACTCGGGCGCCGAGGGGTCTTTGGGCCGAGTGGAGCGGACCAGCCGCGAGACGTATTGCACGATGTACTCGCTGACGGCCGCCTTGCCCACCAGATTTTGCAGGTTGACGATCGCCTTGCCCGAAAGAACCTTGTGGACCTCGGGGCGCTCGCCGCGGGTGGTGGTGGCCAGGATCCGCTGCTCCTCCTCGGCCGATGGGTAATCGACCTTGATGTTGAACATAAAGCGATCCAACTGGGCCTCGGGCAACGGGTATGTCCCTTCCTGTTCGATCGGGTTCTGCGTGGCGATGGTGAAAAATGGGTCGGGCAACGGATAGGTCTCTTGCCCGACGGTCACTTCCCGCTCCTGCATCGCTTGCAACAGCGCGGCCTGGGTCTTCGGCGGTGTGCGGTTGATCTCGTCGGCCAGCAGGATGTTGGTGAACACCGGACCCTGGACGAAGCGGAAATCACGCCGGCCGCGATCGTCCTCCTCCAGCACGTTCGTGCCGGTGATGTCCGAGGGCATCAGGTCGGGCGTGAATTGGATCCGCTTGAACTGCACGTCGAGGATGCGGGCCAACGTGCTAACCAGCAGCGTCTTGGCCAGCCCCGGAACGCCGACCAAAAGACAATGGCCGCGGGTGAAAATGGCGGCGAACATCTGCTCGATCACGTCGGTCTGACCGACGATGACTTTTTGTAATTCTTCCTGCATCAGGCGGCGGTGCTGGCTGAACTCCTGCAACACGTCGCCGAGGTTTCGCGGTTTCACGGACATTGGGGGGTTCGGGGTTCGGGACTCGGGTTCGGGGGATCGGGACTCGGGGTTCGGGACCGCTTGCGGTTTCGCACGTTTTATAATGTTATCATTCTACATGCGGCCGACGAAACCACCCAGGGCCGGCATCGGGTGGTTGCCGACTTAACTGCTTAATTCTAAGATGTTTATGGTCACATTCACACCGTTTTTTCGGCAATCGGCTGGAGGGAGTTCCGCATGATGCGTCTGGCGACCGTTGCCGTGCTTGCCGTCTGGTCGTTCGGGGCGATTGTAGGGACTGTGCAGGCGGAACTCACCGCCGAGCAGGTCCGAAAGGCGATTGATCGCGGGGTGAATTACCTCAAGGGGCAGCAACGCGCCGACGGCTCGTGGATTGAAGCCCTCGGATTCGAGGGGGGTATCAGCGCGCTTAGCACCTTGGCATTGTTGAACTCCGGCGTCGGGCCGGAAGACGAATCAATGCAAAAGGCGCTAAGTTACCTCCGCAAGATCAAGTCCGATAAAACCTACGTCGTCGCGTTGCAAACGATGGTTTTTGCCCGCGCCGAGCCGGAAAAAGACCGCCTGCTCATCCGCGGCAACGTGAAGTGGCTCGAAGGCAACCAAATCGCCGCCGGCCCGTACAAAGGCGCGTGGACCTATTCGACCTGCCCCGGTTGCGGCGACGAGGGGGACAACTCGAATGCCCAATTCGCGCTGTTGGCGCTCCACGAGGCGGAACGGGTCGGAGTGCCGGCGAATTCCCGAACCTGGCTATTGGCTAAAAATTATTGGAGTGGAAAGGGATCCCAAAACGCGGACGGCTCCTGGGGATACAAGCTGAGACAGCCAGGCACCGGAAGCATGACCTGCGCGGGAATCACCTCGCTGGTGATCGCCTCGGGCCGAGTAAGCGCCAGCGACGCGCGGGTGGTTGGCGAGCGGATCGACTGTTGCCCGGGCGGTGAGGACGACGTTGCCGACCGTATCGAAAACGGACTGCGATGGCTCGGACAACGCTACTCCATCAGCCGCAATCCAGGCGGCCAAGTCTGGCTGCTCTACTATCTTTACGGTCTCGAGCGGGCTGGCCGGCTAACCGCGAGGCGGTTTATACCGCTGTCTTCACGACAGGGGCAGTCAAACCGCGCCGACTGGTACCGCGAAGGGGCCGAGATGTTGATCCGCCGGCAAGACGGGCTGTCGGGATTTTGGACCGGCACGGGCGGCGCGGAAACGCAACCCGTCGTCGGCACTTCGTTCGCCCTGCTGTTTCTATCCAAGGGGCGCTGGCCCGTGCTGTTGGGAAAACTGCAACACGGCGCGGGCAACGATTGGAACCGGCACCGCGGCGACGTGGCCAATCTGACCGACTACGTTGAGCGTGGCTGGAAGCGGGACATGACCTGGCAGGTGATCGATCTGCGGTTGGCCACGGTCGAAGACCTGTTGCAGACGCCGGTGCTTTACCTTTGCGGCAGCCGAAGCCCGTTGCCCAAAAAGCCCGCCGAGCAAACGAAACTGGCCCAAAAACTCCGCGATTACCTCGACCGAGGCGGATTCCTGCTGGCCGAAGGGTATTGTGGCGAGACCGGCTTCGACCGCGGCTTCCGAAAATTGATGCGGCAGGTTTTTCCCGAGCCGGAATACAAACTGCGGCTGCTCGAGCCGGAGCACCCAATCTGGTACGCCGAGGAGAAAGTCGATCCGCGTCAATTGCGGCCGCTCTGGGGCGTCGAGTTCGGCTGCCGCACGAGCCTAATCTATGCCCCGGTAGACCCGCCGGGCAATCCTCGGCCTTCGCTTTCCTGCCTCTGGGAGTTGTCGCGCCCGGGACGGGGGGAAAAATATAGCCGAGTGGTCCAGGAACAGATCGACGCCGCGATGGCGCTGGGTATCAACATCCTGGCCTACGCCACCAATCGGGAACTGAAGTCCAAGGAGGATTTCTTCCTGCCGAAGACTACTCGCCGGGCAGGCGACCGGATCGAACGCGGCCGGTTGTACGTTGCCACGCTTCGACATCCCGGTGGATGCAACTCCGCTCCAAGGGCAATCGTCAACCTGATGGACGCCGCCGCCGACCAATTGCGGCTTCGAACACACGTCCACGAGAAGCCGCTGGCCATTACCGACGACGCCCTGCTGGATCACCATCTGGTGTTCATGCATGGGCGGAGCGCCTTCCGGCTGACCGACGCCGAACGCAAGCGGCTGAAACTGTACATCGAACGCGGCGGGATGGTGCTGGCCGACTCGATCTGCGCCAGCCGGGCGTTCAGCGAGTCGTTCCGACGCGAAATGAGGAAGATTTTTCCCGACCGGAAACTTGAACGCATCCCACCAGACGATCCGCTGCTGAGCACGAAGTACGGCGGGGCCGACCTGCGGATCGTTTCGCGCCGCGACCCCGAGTCGGCCGGGGAAGGCCAGCCGCTGAAGGACAAGATACGCAAAGTCCCGCCCGACCTGGAAGGCATCAAGTTCGGCGACCGCTGGGGCGTGGTCTTTTCTCCCTTCGATCTGAGTTGCGCGCTGGAGAAACACGCCACGCTCGATTGTCGCGGCTATACCCGCGAAGACGCCGCCCGGATCGGACTGAACGTCCTGCTATATTCGCTGCAACAATAAATTAAACGCGGAGAACTCAACTCGTCATGGAACAGAAAAGAGAAGAGAGAAGAGAGAAGAGAGAAGAGGAAAACCCGCCATGTGTCGCTCCTCGCTTTCCCTCGTTCTCTCTTCTCTCTTCTCTCTTCACCCTTCTCTTACTGACATTGCTGGTCCGCGGCGGTGTGCTGCTGTGTACTCCGGATGCGCTGACGGCCGATACGGACGATTATCGGCGGCTGGCGGAAAATCTCGTCGAGCACGGCACTTTTGGCCACGGAGCGACGCCCACGGCATTTCGTCCGCCGCTTTATCCAATACTGTTGACCGGCTGCGTGGTCGCGGGCGATTACTGCCGCTTGGCCATCGGAGTTTTGCACGTGATTCTCGGTACGGCCACCGTGGGGTTGGTTTTCGTGTTGGGGAACTGGTGGGGATTGGGTCGCCGCGCCGCGGCCATCGCCGCGCTGCTGGTCGCCTGCGATCCGATCCTGCTGTTCCAATCGACGCAAATCATGACCGAAACATCGGCCGTGCTGCTGGCCGTCGTCGGATTGATCGCGCTGACTTGGGTAGGAAAACGGTCGGTTCCGGCCGCCATGCTTGCCGGAGCCGTACTGGCCCTTGGCGCGCTCTGCCGGCCGACGCTGCTGCTCTGGATAATAGCCGTAGGCACCGTATTCTGGTTGTTGCAAAACAAGAATAGCCGGGGGCTAACATCCCCCGGAAGAGTTTTTAGCAATCTCCGCCTTCCCGCGGCCTTCGCGCTCGGCGCGGCGGTCGTGCTTAGTCCTTGGGTTATCCGCAATCAATTGCAATTCGGCCGGCCGATCGCCACCACCACGCACGGCGGATACACGCTGCTGCTGGCCAACAACCCCGAGTTCTATCGGTGGCTCCGCTCGGGCCAATGGGGCGACGTGTGGCGGGCCGACCGGTTCAACGCCGAGTGGGAGCAACGCCGTCCAGGCAATGAAATCGCTGCCGATCGGCTGGCATACGACGAGGCTTGGCAGACAATCCGCCGCGAACCGGGCACGTTCGCTTACTCGTGTCTGGTCCGTTTGAGCCGATTCTGGTCGCCGCTGCCGCACGGGGTTGTCGCGGACGAATCGCTTGCCCGCCGGCTGGCGCGCTGGGCCGTGGCGGTTTGGTACGTGTTGGAGTTTCTTCTGGCGTTGGTTGGCGTTTGGCGAATCTTCGCCAACTGGCCGCTTAAGCGGCCAGCCCTTGGGGTTTCGCCTTCCGCCGGCTGGGTCTGGGGGCTGCTGTTGGTCGCATGTCTGATGGCGGTTCACGCGGTGTTCTGGACCGACATGCGGATGCGTGCCGTGGCGATGCCGATGGTGGCGTTGGCCGCGGCCGCGGGATTGCCCCACCCTACGCGGACAGAAACGGATTTACCAATGGAATCTCAGCAACCGTTCCAGTCCGCTTAGTTCGCTTTCGCCGATGATAACGTACACCAGTTTGGCGAGAAACGGAACGACGATCATCAGCCAAACAATGCCCCACCGAACGAAGAACAGGTCAACTTTGGTTGTTGCATTTTTGCGTAGAACCGCGATGAAAACGAGTCCGATCCAATATCCTAAAATTGCAACAATACATATTTGATTTAACCCGTGGGTGGTCACTAGCGCAGCCAAGACGGAAAACACGACTTGCAGGAGTATGCCGTCCTTGAGTGCGGAGCGAAAGGTGTCGCTCGGTTTTTGTGATTTGGCACAAGTGTTTTCATTCGCGGGCTGTTGCTCCCCTTTCCGTTCCGTCACGTCCACATTCGACCAATTGATCGCGAGTTGGTAGTCCTGATTCTCAGCCAACGCCTTCCGCGCGCGGTCGAGGTCCGCTTGTTTGACGAGGATTTTCACATCGCCCGGCGCTTCGGCCCTGAATCCCGCGGTGTAGCCTCCGGCGGCGAAGGCCCGGATGCCGCATTGATCCAAGTAGTCTACGATGACCGTCGCTTCGATCTCGTTGGGGACCGAGAGGAGCGTTTCGGGCTGGTCGGGGTCAGGCGTCGTGGCGAGGATTCCTTTTTTGGAAAACGAACTGGTTGCAGCCGTGGCCGTCGCCGCAGGTTTTCAGGTTCAGCAATTCTAACCCCGCCGCTCGGCAGAAGTTCACTACCTCCTCCGGTCGGGCGACCTCGAACGGATAGCCGCCGACCCAATCGAGGACGTCGCGCCAGGGGCTCATGCCTCGCTCTTTCCGGTATTCACGCCAAGTACGAAAAGGTTTTAGGTGGAGTAAGTCGCGGCCCATCGTCGGACCCCAAAGCCGGACCGCGCAGGGGAGCAGGATCAACGGCCTCAACGGGCTTGGCGTTCGATTGTATAGCTTTTTAATCCACCGCCACGCGCGGCTCGCCCGCCCCTGGTCGTTGTAGATCGAGATAAACAGCAGTCCGGCGTCATCGACAATCGGTAGGACGTTGCCCAGGGCCGCCCACATGTCGCCCGTGTGGTGCAACACTCCCCAGGAATAAACCACGTCGAACCGTTCCAGCCGTCGAAGATAATCAGCGTCGAGCACGGACGCCTCTTCGATGGTCCAGTGTCGATCATTTGGGAAATATAGTTCCTTCAGCCGATTTGTACAGGCGACCGACTCCGGGTCGAAATCGAACGAACGGACAGTAGCGCCTAGTTTTCTTGCCGCCAGCGAGAACAGGCCACTACCGGAGCCGGCGTCGAGAAAGGTTTTGCCCTCCAGTGACTCGACGTCGAGCGCGGTTTGCAACGAGCAGGTTGCCCGCTCGATCCGTTCGTCGTTCACCGCATGGAGAAAGCGTCGCCAGTTCCTGCCGAACTCGAATCTCTCGTCCATTGTATTTCACTTTTTCAGAAACTTCCGATACGCCGCCACGGCGAGTTTGTCGCAATGTTCGTTTTCGGGGTGTCCCGAATGACCGCGGACGTGGGTGAACCGGACGCGGTGTCGGCCGATCAGAGTGTCGAGCCGCCGCCAGAGGTCTTCGTTTTTCACCTCGGCCCAACGTCCCTTCTCGCGTCGTCGCCAGCCGTTGGCCTTCCATTTCGCCATCCATTCGGTCAGTCCCTTTCCGACGTAGGTGCTGTCGGTGACGAGTTCGACGGCGACTGGCCGCTTCAAGGTTTGCAGGCCGCGGATGACGGCCATCAGCTCCATGCGGTTGTTTGTCGTCTCGCGTTCGGCGCCGGAGGCTTCTTTTTCCTCGCCTGAGGCCAGGTGTCGGAGGATGAAGGCCCAGCCGCCCGGTCCGGGGTTGCCGCTGCACGCGCCGTCGGTGAAGAGTTGGACTTCGGGAACATCGGGTGCGGAAGAATTGCTCATGGAGTGCGTCAATGTAATTACCGGATTCTTGGCGGTTCGATCCATCGTTCCGTGCCGATGGCTCGTATGCCCGCGTTTAGTCGGACCGCTGTTTGGCGAACTCTTCGTAGCCGGCGACGATCGCCGCGTCTAGCCGGGGCTGTTCTTCGAGGGTCCAGGGTAGGCGGACGGTGAAGTCGCTCCCCTTACCCAATTCGCTCTGGACCGAGACCTCTCCGCCGAGCAGGCGGCACAACTCCTTGACGATCGACAGCCCCAGTCCGCTACCGGAATGTTCGCGGGTCATGGTGTCTCCGTCGGGCACGGCGGTGCGTCCCTGGCGGAATTTTTCAAAGATCGTTTGCTGGTCTTCGGGTGCGATGCCCACGCCGGTGTCGCTGACCCTCAGCACCAGAAAGCCCTCCTCGTCGCGTCGGGCGGCGACCATGACGCGGCCCCCCTCGGGCGTGAACTTGATGACGTTGGACAGCAGGTTGTTCAGTATTTGCTGCACTCGCGCCTGGTCCTGATGCAAGGGGGGCAACTCCGCCTCGGCCCGATATTCCAGGTCGATGTTTTTCCGTTCGGCCAGCGGCCGGGCCATGTCGCATTGGGCCGCGACCACGTGCGCAACGGGGAAGTCGCTCAGCCGGGTCTCCATTTTGCCGCTTTCGATTTTCGCCAGATCGAGTATGTCGTTGATCATCTCCAGCAGTGTTTTCCCCGACTTCTGGATGTTCTGCACGTACCGTTTCTGTTTCTCGTCGATCGAGTCGATCGAGTCGAGAACCTCGCTGAAGCCGAGGATGCTGTTCAGCGGGGTGCGCAGTTCGTGGCTCATGGTGGCCAGGAAATCGCTCTTCAGCATGTTCAACTCGTAGAGCCGCATGTTGGCCTGTGCCAGTTCGTCGACCTTGCCGTCGAGGCTTACGTTTGCCCGGCGAAGTTCCTCTTGCGTGCCGGTGAGGTGTCGCAACATGCGGTTGAAGGCCACGGACAACTCCTCGAACTCGTCTCCCGTACGGATATCCGCCCGCAACGAGGTATTTCCCTCGCCGACGGCGTCGCTCACGTCGCGGAGATGGCGCAGCGGCTTTACGATGACGTAGCGGACGATGACGTAGGAGGCGACCATGGCCAGAAAAACGGTGATGATGGCCGTGGCGATAAAAATGCCTTGATTCAAGTTGATGCTCTTGCGAGTCGGCGCGGTGGAGATTGTCAATTTGGCCACCGCCATCAGATCGCCCACGGACTCGGCCGTCGACTTGCCGACGCCTGCGTTGAGCAGCGAAGGTTCGCCGATCATCTTGCCCAAGGACTGATGGCATGCGTTGAAGCATTGGTCAATCGTGGCGCGGATCGGCTGGTAGTAGTAGTAGTAGTTGCCGTCCGGGGAGTGCCGCTCGGCAAACTCCACCGGATCCGAGGGATTGTGTGGTTTGTTTTCCAGGAAGCGTTTGAGAACTTCTTCCTCGAACGCTCCCTGCGGGGAGTAATTTTCGCGGTCTTCGTCGCTCAGGGAGGATGGTTTTGGAACGATGAATTTCAGCTTGTACGGTTGCTTGCTGAACGCCGCCGACAGGTCTTGCACTAATTGTTTGGACTGCTCGTTTTCCAGTTCCCTCCAGTGCCGCACCTGCATTTCCTGGTCCACCAGCAGCCGGCCCGTGTTTCGATTCTGCTCGTCGATGATCTTATTGGTCCGATTGCCGTACCACCAGAAACTGGCGGAAATCAGCAGCAACAGACAGGCCCCGAACAGGAAGCGGCACTTCCGCTCCAGGCTGGTTTCGCCGAGAACGCGCTTGATGGAACGGTAGGACATAACCCCTGCATTTTACGGGAAGAGGAGGAAGGGGGAAAGGGAGGAAGGGAAATACGGATTGCCGTTTATTAAGCACCTGGATGACAATGTTGGGAGTCGCAACAGACTAACTTGGTCAATTGGGTGGCACGCCCAGAACGAAGTGATGGGCGTGGTGCCCGAGGAAACACGCCCTTCGCTGCGCTCGGGGACGTGCCACCCAGCGTCGAAATCGCGCTATTCCGCACACGTGAAGGGCGGTCTGCGATGGTGGATTACCACCATTCGAGTTGTTGTGCCAGCCGGTTGACGAAGATGATCGTGCCGACGGTCGAAGCGCCGATAGAGGCGATCAGCACGGCGGCGCTGCCGATGTCCAACGAGTCGCCCAGGTGGGGATCGCTCTCACCGGTGATCGCTTTGGCCATCGACTCCAACGCGCTGTTGAACATCTCGACGGTTAGGACTCCGGTGATGCACAGCGCCAGGATGCACCACTCATAGAGGTTCACGCCGAGCACCACTCCGGCGACAATCACCAACACGGTGACGAAGAAGTGGACGAAGAAGCTGCTCTGACCGTGGACGCCCTCCTTCACGCCGCGGAAGGCGTCGCGGAACTTCCGCCGCCAATGATGAGGGTCGGGGGTCGGGGGTCGGGGGTCGGGGGACGGGGACATGGAATTATGAATGATGAGTAATGAATGATGAATGGATGGGCAATTACTTGTTTCTCTTGGCGGTCTTAATGGAAGCGGTGAAGATAGCGATAAGTTCGTCGGTTTCTCGGTGTAAGTCGTCAAGTCTCTTTCGTGTAACGATACCGCCATCGGCCAACAATTCGAGCCAATATGCCGTTTCGTCCAGCTCTTGCGTCGCGCCGGCCATCTTGCTTATAAACTCCGCTGTTGATCGGGATCGACAAGCTTCGCGGTATTGAGCGCCGACGGACGTGCCGCTATGCAAAACTTGTCCTCCAATAGTGCTCGCGACTAACGAGTTGGGCAACGCGAAAACCATCTTCACTATTCGCAGTGCGAATGCCTTTGTTCTACCCCGTAAGTCATTGTCCGTTCCACATTCTTTCACGGACGCAACTCTTTGTCTTGTTTCAATTCATCATTCATAATTCATAATTCCCGCCCCCTATTCCAAACCCGACGCTCCGGCCGGCGGAATCTGTGCGCCGCCGATTCTACCCAATCGGCTTTTGGGTAGGAAGCGGGGCTCGATGGCCAGGGCCACGCCCACGCTTTCGCGAGCGGCGTCCACGTTAAAGCCGGCGCTGACCAGGAACGACTCGCCGACCCGCGTGACGCTGAAGTTTTGGCCGAGGTTTCCTTGGTTGCCCAGGTCGATTGTCGTGCCGAACGAGGAGACCCATTTTGGGCTCATCCAATAAGTGTATGAGAAGGAGAGGATTCTGCCTTGGATGGGGCCTTCCAGGATGCGGAAGCCGGCGTATAGGCTGCCGCGCGGGGGACGGTTGAGGAACCCGCCGACCGAGACGATCCGCTGCCCTTGGTTGAAGAAATCGAAGATGCCGTCGCTGACGAAGGTCAGCCGGTCGCCCACGTGCCAATTAAAGTCGTAGTCCAGCAGCCCGAAGGTCTGGCCGTAATCGTCGCGTCCTGGCTCGGGAAAGACCGTCAGATTCGTGTCCAGCGTGATCCAGTCGATGATGCGTCGGCGGGTGGGTGGACCGCGCTTGGTCTGCCAACGCTGTCTGGCACCCAAGCGGATCGCCATCAGGTCGTCGGCGATCTCGGTGCTCGGCGAGGCGACCCAATTTTGCAGACCCGTCCGCAGGGCGTAATAACGCTCGTCGAACCGTTGCGGAATACCGGCCACCGTCGGCGGAATGGTCGACGGCCAGCCGAACGTGCTGGTGACGAACCGCCGCTGAAACGCTTCCACCGAATCGTCGTTCAGCGGATCGTAGAGCGGCAACAGCGAAAGGTCGCGGTTCGCGTCGGAGCAGGAAAACTCCATGTCGAAGACCACCTTGTGGGCCAAGCCGTGGACGTTCAGCAGGTCGTTGTTCGCCGTGGGATCGACGCTCCAGATGGACAGGCTCGCCCGGGCGCCGACTTGTCCCCACAATCTGTCCAGCGGTTGGCCGTTAATGTCTTCGCCCCAATGGGCGATCTCGCCCATCGCGTAGGGAACCACCTTGACCACGCCGAGTTGGAAGGGCCAGTCGATTTCCTGTCGGGTGGCGAACCGCGCCCCCTCGCGCGACCCCACTTCCCACGGAAGATAGCTGAACGGCTGGTCGTTTGGGTTGGTCGGCGGATCGAGCCGGCGGAATTGGCCGTAAGCGATCTGCGAGTGCTCGTACCAGGTGAAGACGTCGCGGAACAGCGATTGCCCCAGCCAGTAGTGGTCGGCCCGGGGTAGCCAGTTGGTCTGCGTAAAGAAATCGTTGACGCGGTAATCGGCGGTGATGCTCCAATCGCGGTTTTCGGTAATCCGTTTCAGTTCCAAGCCGGTGGTCTGGTCTTTCAACTCCTCCCACTCGTACTTGAAGTATTCTTCGAGGAAGTTGTTGTCGCTGATCCAGCCGGCCTCCGCGCTCAGGCGTAAGTCGAGTGGGAGCATCTGGCGGTGTTGCCAGAAGAGGCGGTAGCGATACGATTTTTCGGGGACGAGGTTCATCCGATCTCGGCCGAGGTCGTCTCGGCCGCGGTCCTGGATGCCCCAATAATCGGCCAGGCCGGCCGTCTGGCCGGGGACGCCGAAGAAGCCTTCGCGGTCGTAGCTGAAAGCGCCGCCGTGGCCGAGGCCGCGCTCGCCGAGGTAGTCCAGCTTGATATCGAGATCGGTCCCCGGCGGAGGGTTGCGAATGCCGAACAACTCGTAACCACTCCAGTTGGTCAACACCTGCGTGCCGTAGACGTTGTCCTGCCTCAGCCGCGCGCGGCGGATGTAGTAGGTCGGATCGTTCAGGTCGGTGGCCAGAGTGGGCCAATAAAAGACCGGCAAGGGGCCCATGAAGAGGAAGTTGTGTGATGCGGTGGCCAGCCGCTGGTGGTCGATGGCCGGTTGGCCCGTGGCCGGATCGAGGACCGGCTGGCCGCTGAACGGATCGACCATCGCCCGCTCGGTGTCCTCGAAATACAGATCGCCGGTCTGGAGCCGATAGCTCGGTTCGCCCATCCGGCTCGATGTGATGAAGGCATTTTGGGCGAAGAAACGGTTCGGGGCGGTCTGCTGAACCACGTCGGCGTGCAACCGCAACAGCCCCTGATAGGTGCGGACCGGCGTGAGCAGGTCGGCGTTCAGGATCGTGCCCACCTGATTCGGCACGTCATAGTACATCCGATCGGCCTGTATCACCCGTTCGCCCTGGCGGAAAACGATGTTCCCCTCCATGTAGAACTCCAGGGGCACGCGTTCGTCCTGCCGGGTCTGGCCGGTCAGGTCCGGCTCCTGCATCCCGGTGGTCCAAATCACCAGCCGATCGGTCGAAACGTCGATCGTGCCGTATTCGGCCAGCCCGTCGACGATCACGTTCACGCCCGAGTGAATCACGGCAATCCACTGGGTGCCGCTCGGATCGGGGAACCACTTTACCTGAACGGGCACGTTGCTGCGAGGAAAGACGCGAATCCGCCTCGCTCCGCCGGGCAAGGCAACCGGTCCCGGGGTGGCACTGGCATCTTGCCGTTGGGTGGCACTGGCATCTTGCCAGTGACCGCCGGGCGCCGCTGCCGGCTTGTCCAGCAGTGTGGGGTCGGCCGGCGGATTCACCAGTCTCGGCGCCTCGGCCGTGTACTGTGCCGGTCGTACATTGCTCGCCGGCTCAGGTACACGCCGCTCCATGCCTCGCCAATAGATCGGCGGCAGCGAGTCGGGCCGACCGGCCGTCTTCGTCGCGCGGACCTCGACGCCCGCGACACTGTAAAACCGGCCGAACCACGTCTGATCTGTCAATCGAGGTGCGCCGGACTGTCGGTCCACCACCATCCGCACGTCGCCTTCGAGATATGCGATTACCTTGTGCGGCCGTCGGCCGAAAGCCTCTGCGCGGTCGATCCACAAGACGGCCTCGCGGCATCGGGTAGTAGTCTTCCCTTGTCGAATCGTGCAATCGCCGCGCAGCACCCAGACTTCGTAGGCGCCGAGTTCCCAGCGGTTGCCCGCCTTGGCGCCGACGATAATCGGCTCGGCCGAGTTCCCTTCCGGCAGTTGCACCTGTGCCGCGGCCGAAGCGGCAAGTAGTAGAAAGATAACGAGTGCGGAAAAAATCCTCTCGCTCCAACGCGGAGCGTGGGGACGGGGGGGTGCTGCCCTGCGCGCGGCATCTCTCCGCGCGCGCGCCGCAAGCGCTACACGCCCGTTGCGGGCCAACAGCTCGCCAAGTCTATCTACCAGAACAGCATCCTTGCTCCGCCGGACCGCTACAGGTTGCAGACCGCCCGGCGCCGAGTCGCAACACGAAGAGGGTAAAGTCCTTAGCGCGAAAAGTGCCCCATCCTTGCGCGGCGGGATTATAAGAAGACCGGCCCTTTGGATCAAGGCGGGTTGGCCGAGATATCAGGTGACATAAATGCTTGCGACACCTTTACTTACAGCATAATCAGATGCAATTCGTGTGGCTGGCGAGTTTGCATGTCGGCGATTGCGGGGCTATCCGCCGGAGGTCTCTCGGAAAAAATGTCGTGGGGCGGAAAAGACGGGCTACGGTTGGACCACCTCCAATTTACCCAACTCGATTGTCGGTCTGTCATTGATCGTCAGCGCCGCGGGCAGGCCGGGGCCGGGCTTAGGCGGCGCTATCCAATCGAATGCCTCCGCCGGCCAAAGCCCGAGACGCTCGAAACCCTTGGGTACCGTCTGCTGGAACTGGACGTAGGCCCGAACCTTGCCCTTCGTGGTGTAGGAGATTTGGCCCGCTCCAACCCCTTTCGTCTTGTTGATCTTTTCATCGCACGTGCCGAAAACCTTGTAGCCCATCAAGGTGCAATCCTCGAAGTCGATATGAACCTGCTTGGGATCGGGCACCACGCTGGAAATGATCCCCGTGGACGGCGGCATGCCGAAGAGCTGCTCGAAGTGGGGCTGTGAGAAGTTCAGGCTAATCAGCCGGCAATTCTTCATTTTCAGGCGGATGTACTTGTTGGGGAAGAGTATCTGCACCGCGTTATCGGGGCTCACGAAGGTGCAATCCTCGAAGATCGCGTCGGGATGCTTCGGCGGGGATTTGTTGTACGCCCCGACCCCAAGTGCGCCCGCGTCGCCCCACCAATCCAACGACGCCAGATAGCACCGGCGGAAGACGATGGGTTCCTTCTCGCGCGTGACCTGGTAGCCGAATCCGCCGCCGAAGGCCCGTCCGATCCCCACGCAGTCCTCCACGATCACCGTGAATCCTTCTCCGCTCTTGTCGGTAAGGTCCCAGAACAGGCCGCCGTCGCCGCCGGTCGCGTAGAGGTTCCGCACGATCCACCGATCCCAACAGATGGCGGAGAACGTCGGGGCGGTGTGTTCGGGCGACCAACCCTTCGTGGTGGAGCGGATGGTTCCCCACCAATCGTAGCTTTTGAACCCTTTCTCCGGGTCGCCGGAGTCGATGACGATCCGCCCGGTCGCGCCCGAGCCAAAGCGGCCGTCGGAATCGCCGATCAAAAGGTTGTAGGCTCCCTTGGCGCCTTTGTGGGCGGTATAAAGATTGGCCTCGATGTAGGTGTCGGGCCGGACGATGACGCGGTGTCCGCCCCGCTCGTCGGGCACGGCCGACAGCGCCGCCTGGATGGTGTGAAAGCCCTTGGCCCAACTGCTGCCGTCGGTGTTGTCGCCCCGTTTGGACACGTGGAGAGTCTTTCCCTTGCGGCCGGAATAGTCTGCCGCCGCCGGGTCCCATGTCGCCGCGCGAAGAACGTTCCACGGAAGACAAAAAACCGACATCGTGATCGCGAGCGAGAGAATGAGCCGACGGAACGAAATCGCTTTCATGGGAGGCATTCCTTTATCGGAGTTTGCGGTGGAGTAATCGGGGTCGTACGCCGGGTCAGAACTGCTTGCCGTCGATCGTCAGGCCGTCCTTGCGGTTGCCCAGGCGGCGATGCACCTCGGGGTCGATCGTGTAGTTGATAAACTGCACCGAGCCATCGCAAAACCCCATGTGGCAGCCGATGGCATGGGCGCTGCCGAAAGAGAATGGGTGGTCGGCGCCCGGGGTGTCGGCGAGGAAAGGATAAGAGGCGGCGGGGGGCCCAGGCGTGTAATAGGTCCCCCTCAGCACGTCGATGTTGTCGCCCGTGTATTGGTTGTCGTCATCGCCGCCCGACTGTCCGCTGAAGTACCAGTCGGGACAGAGCGACTTCTCGCCGGCGAAATAGGTGTTGCTCATGCCGTCGGTGACGTCGGCGGCGGTAACCTTGCTCCAGTAATAACAGACGCCGGTCCAGGTGAGGTCGGAAGCGAAGCCGCTCTGCACCCCCAGCGTATCTCCCACGTTGGCGGCATAATCGCCGCCGGCGAGCGTGCCGGGGCTGGCGCCGCCATAGCTGCGGTTGTAAATGTTGGGATGGAGCGTCGGCGGGCGGCGCGAGGGACAACTCATCCAGGAAAGGGGCGTCTGTATGCGTTGCCCGGCGGCGGCCACTTTCCCTGCCGCGTCCGCCCCCGCGCCGAGTTGATACAGCGCCTCTTGCTCCATGTAGGGCAGGATGTTGTAGACCCATCCGCTCGTCTGCGCGGGCCCCGTACCCAAGTCGGGATCGCCCGCGGAGTACCATAAGCAGCCGCCGGTGGGGAAATGGCCGAGTTTCTCCAGCGAAAGGTTCGCGCCTACCCCGATCTGCTTGAGATGGTTGCAGCATTGCAACCGTCGCGCCGCCTCACGGGCCGCCTGCACCGCCGGAAGCAATAACGCAATCAGGATGCCGATGATCGTGATGACGACCAAAAGCTCCACCAGAGTGAAACCGTGTAGGGGCCGGCGAAAGCGGTCCTGCTTCCGCGTGGGTGAGAGTAGTTTCCGTTCGACGGCCGGCAGGGAGTTGCGGCGTTTCGCGAGCATAGGATGGTTCCTTGGCAGTTTAGGGAGATGCCTGTTAGTAAAGCGGAAGTTTGTCGCCCGCGGAATCGGCCCTCGTCACGGTGAGTGTTTCGCCCGGCGCGTCGTCACTTCCTCCATTTTTGCCCCTTCGGGAAACCAGCTCTCGAAGAACTCCTTCATCGGCCCGAGATAGATCGCGGCGCGCACGGCACCCCAGCCGGTAGCCGTCTGCGTGCCCGTGGCGTAGAACAAGTACGTGTTGCCCTCAAACTCCATTAAATCGACATCCGAGTTATTGATTCCCTCGCCTGGCCCCGGTTGGAGCATGGGGTTCATGGGGCTTAATTGCCATGTGACCAGATCTTTCGACCGCGCCACGAAGGACGCAAAGCGGAAAGACTTCTCCATCGGGACCATGCGGCCCGTCTCGTCCACGCTTGTGTAGTAGATTACGTAGTAGTAGGGCGCGAAGTAGCGGATGGCCGGAGTATTGCTGTACTGTTTGCCCGACTGACCGGCAAACACAAGCTCCGGCACTTTCTCCCAATGGACCAGATCCTTGGATCGGGCAAATTTGAAACGGGGTAAGCTGTCAACGATCGACACGTAGGCCATTAAGAACCCGTGATCGTCGCGGCAAACCGAGCCATTCAAGACAGTTCTCTCCTCGCCTTCCCGCTTGATGACCAACTCGCGATGCCACGTCTTCAGATCGTCCGACCAGAAGTCATACATGTCCTTGAACCACTCGTAGTTCGTCGCCTCAGTGACGAACACGTGGAGCCGCTTTCCGTCCACAAACGCTTTGACGGCGGAATGGCCCTTTCCAAGCTCCGCGATGTGCCGGCCGGTCCGCAAGTCCACGATGTACTGATACATGCTGGCGGCGTACCGGTCGTGAAAGCCTTTCGAGTCATCCCGGTGGTTTAGCACCAGCAACGGCCGGCCGTCGTAGATCACCGGCGAATTTTCCATTCCGGTCCAATAGGCCAATGGGAGCTTGATCAGTTGGGGGCGTGCCGGCTCGGCCGCCAACATTGTGTCTGTAGCGGCCCCGGTTGCGACGGCAAGGATGCCGATGATCGTGATGACCACCAAAAGCCCCACTAACGTAAAGGCGCGAGTGGTTAGCGGATAGTGGATAGTGAATAGTGAATGAGAGGAAGTCTCGTTCAGCCGGCGGGCTTGCCCGCCGCGCGCCGATTTTGGATGGTGGATTTGAGATCATGATTTTTTCTTTCTTTCACCACGAAAACGCGAAAGCCCGAAATCACTGGGCCGAAGGCCCCGCGTTCTCCCAGCCCAGGGCAACGCCCTGGGATCATGGGAAACACCGCGCCCGGTTCGGCCCAAAGGGCCAACCGGTCGATACGCATCGAACCGTTGGACCGACCGCGCACGGCACGCCACGACAAATGTTTGCCCACATCCACCATACCCAGGGCGGTGCCCTGGGCTGGGTGAACCCGTGTCCCTTCGGGGCAAGAAACGTGGGACGGCGGATTTAGGATGGCGGACGCGCCCCTTCGGACACATCCACCATCCGCCATCCACCATTTTTCCGTTACTTCCGCTTCCTCCATGCGTAGCAGAGCAAGCCGACCAAGCCGGTGGCCAGCAGCACCAGCGTACCCGGCTCGGGAATGGGATCAAACGCCATGATTGATATACCGCCTATACCGCCGCCCGTCGAAACGAGATTCTGAGCGCTAACCGTGATGATTTCCCCGGCCGCCGCGGTCACGTCGAAAATCTGCCATTGCCCGGCGGGTAGGTTGATATTCGTAGACGTAGCACTCCCGCCAAGGCTTCCGGCGACAGTGTAGGTTTGGAACGCTGTCCAGGTGGGATACATCGCACCGAACTCGTGGCCAAGATACAGCCCCAACTTGAAGTGCTGGTTTGCCTGCATCGTGAAGGTTTGGACCTCCGGGTTGCCCTCGTCCCTGTAGACGTGGTTCGTCGCCGGCTTGGTAAGCAACGTCGGGTGTTGCGGAGTCATATACATGTCGGCTCCGTACGTTCCACCGTCGGCCCCAGTGTAGGTCGGCACCGCGTAGCTGCTAACATACCCGGGGAGGGCCGCAAGATCCTGTGTGGCCGGATTGTAGTTTGGGGAACGTGTTACCAAATACGACTGCTGAAGTGCCTGCGCGTAGTAGAACATGACATAGCCGTCGGTGCCGTATTTCAAGTCGCCGTCGGGCGCCGCGGTGCGCCAATCCCCCAGTGTGGCGCTGTCCAAAGCGCCGACGCTAATAGTCGCGGCCTGGGCCGATGCAACCGCGACAACACAAATGGCCGCAACGGCCAATACACATAAAATGTGCGATCTCATGACAAATCTCCTAAAAACAGTTGTGACTAAAAAACGTGAACAACTCAAACGACAGGAACACTCGAAACAAAGCAACACATTTCTCGTTCCCACGCTCTGCGTGGGAACGCACTGGCTGGACGCTCCGCGTCCGTTGACACCTCTCGTTGGGGCGACAGTTGTACTGTCGCCCCTGGGGTGGCAGTGCAACTGCCACCCCAACGATGGTCCGCACACGGCGTGTGCGGACTACATTGACTCTACGGACCATTCATGGGCTGCTCTCCTTTCTTTTCGGTTGCGGTTGCCGCGCCCTTCTCGACGGCGGAAGCCCCCCGCTGCGCATGAAGAGTTGGCGGATTTCGTCCGGCGAAAGCGCCGAGCGAAAGATGATCATTTCGTCGATGGCGCCGTGGAGACTCCGGCGGTCGCCCGCGACGTCGTCCAGGCCGCCAGCCCCCTGTGAATCCCACGCACCGATCATGGCCGATCCGATTTTTGCCGCCATCGTCGGGTGAGCGATGGTGGTCATGTCCCCTTTGCCTACGTGTTCGCCATCGAGATAGAAGGTCACGCGGCTCGCCTCGGGGTCGTAAACGTAAACCACGGCAAAGTGCCGCCAATGGTCGAGTACCCTGGTGTTGTCGAGCACGGACCAGGAGATCGTATTGTCATTCCAGTTGTCCAAGCAAAAGGAAACCCTGCCATCGTTGCATATTTGCCAGGCGATTCGGCCTGCGCAGTACGTGTTCGGGTCGCTCCTGATCCAAGCGTCCGACATCAGCAGACCGCTGAGGTATCTCGCCGACAGACGATCGAGCTTCACCCAGGCGGCCACCGTCAATCGTTTGCACTCGACGGGTATGTTGACGCGGACGCCGCTGCCGGGCTTGCCGAACTGCAAGGCATACTTGTCCGGAAAGCGGCCCGACACCCAGGGCGCGTTCTCGATGCGGCCGTCCAGGGCCGCGCCCGTCGCCGCCCGGTTCCGCAGTACCGAGCGGTCCTTTTCGTCGGGCTGAAAATCATAGTACGCCAGCAGGTCATCTCGCTTCCGCAGTTCTTCGCTGAAGGCTTGCCAGCGGCGCAGCGGCCCTAGCCGCCGCCGCTCCTCGACCACCTGCGCAAGTTGTCCCGCTCGGACGAACGAGGCCGTGTCGGCCAGACCGCGCACAATGACCAGTGGGTTCTCGGCGTCCTCGCCGTGTTGCACCCGGGCCGATTCGTTCTCGCGCAAAATCACCTCGCGCCCAGCCCCTCCATTTTCACCGGTGGCCAACACCGCCACCCTCACCGAGCCGCGGAAGACGTGCGACTCGGTAACGCCCGACTCGTCAACTTCCACGCCAAACTCGGTGCCCAGGTCGGTGACGACGGCGGTGGGAGTACGGACGGAAAATAAGGATGAAGGATGAAGGATGAAGGATGAAGGCTCGGCCTTGGACCTTGAACCTTGAACCTTGGACCTTGAACCTTTTCCTTTAACCGCCTTCACTCTTGCTGTTAGTTTTCCCAGCGCGAGATAGCCGCCGGCGGTGGATTCCGCTTCGTAGGTACAAGGGCCTTGAAGGATGACCTTCGCGCCGGAGTCGTAGGTGATTTCCAACAGCCCGGAAGAGAGGATGTATTTTCGGCCCAAAGGAACGTGGGCGAACCCCGGCGGCGGCAGGTAGCGGGGATCGTCCGACCATTTAACATCGACCATTCCGGTGATGCGGCCGACAAACACCATCTCCGGCATGGCTTCCGACGGTGCCGACTGCGACGGCGCTTCGGCGATATGTTGGTGATGGGTGATTTCGTATGCCCAAAACCCCAGTATCGCCACGCCCATGATTACCGTGGCGACCATGTAGGAGAACGCCCAACTGCCGACAAAGTCGGAAGTGGGTAGTGGGTAGTGGGTAGTGGGTAGTGAAGGGGTTCGGGGTTCGGGGTTCGGGGTTTGGGGCCATTGGCCTGACGGCAGTTCAACTGCCGTGCCAACGGGAAGATCAATGGCCGGTAAACCGGCCATCCCTCGTCGCTGGTCCCCCGCCCCTCGCTCCTCTCCACAACGAGCCTTGTAGAACAACAGCGAGTGGAGGATCGCTTGCTCGGCGTAGGCCGCTCTGGCCTGCGGGTCGCGGCGCAGCAATTCCAACAACTCCCGCCGCTCGTCGGTATCCAGCCACCCGTCGGCCTCGGCCGAGAGGAGTTGAAACATCCGATCCTGAGGGGGCGTGCGATCGCCTTCGGCGTTCATGGCTCGCCCTCCATCTTGCGACGAACACACTCCAGCAGCTTAAGGCGTATGCGGTAGAGCGATTGCTGTACCGACCCGATCGGGCGTCCCAATTCGGCGGCCATCGCCTGGATATCGCCTTCGGGGCCATATCGTTTGAGGATCATTTCCCGCTGGCTCTCCGACAACTCCGCCAAGCAGAGGTCCAGAAACTGTTTGCGCGGGCCCACGTCCTCGACCAACCGCATCATGCTCTGGGCAACCATCGCCAGTAACTCGTCGTCGAACAGCAGCCGGTCGCGCCGGTGGCGCTTGCGGCAGGAGAGCACCTCGAAATAGGCGATCCGACACGCCCAGGCCGTGAAATTCTTGATCGTCGGGAACTCGTCGGCCTGGCGGCAGAGCACGACGTTGGCCTGTTGCACCACGTCGTCGGCCTCGGATGGGTCGAGAACCAGGGCCGTGACATAAGCGCGCATGGCGTCCTGGCAATCGAGCAAAGCGCGGACGAACGACTCGGGAAGTTGTCGTTCCGACATGCTGCCACCCTCTTTGAAGAGACCCTACCTACCAGTGTAATTGGCCCTGCGTCCTTGCCTCTAAGATAATGGGGCGGAACTCCGCCGGTTTTCAACACGAAAACACAAGAAAGGGGGCAGGGCACCGCTTTTGGGGAGGAAGAGGGGGGGTTATGTGAGGTGGCTGATCAGCACTCTCAGGCCGATCAGGATCAGGATGATTCCACCGGCGGCCTCGGCCCAGCGACCCCAGCGCGAGCCGATCCGATTGCTCAGCGAAATGCCGATCGCGGTCATCGCGGCGGCCACGATTCCGATCACCACGCTGGGTATCCAGACCGTGACCCCCACAAAAGCCATCGACAGGCCGACCGCCAGCGCGTCGATGCTGGTGGCCACCGAGAGCAGGATCAGCGTCGGGCCGCGGGTCGGATCGCGGTTGGGTCTGGCCCGTTTTTCATGCCCTGCCTCCCAGAGCATTTTGCCACCGACGTATCCCAACAGCGCGAACGCCGCCCAATGGTCGTATTCGCCGATGTAGGCGGCCACTTGTTCGCCGGCCAGCCAGCCGACGATCGGCATCAGGAACTGGAACAGACCGAAGTGGAACGCGAGGCGGAAGACGTGCCGCGGAGTGACCGACTCCAGCGTCAGCCCCACCGCGATCGACACCGCGAAAGCGTCCATCGCCAGACCGACCGCGATTCCCAGCAAACTAAGCCAGTTGAGTTCCGTCATTGCTCACTATTGTAGGTGGCGACGCCATGTAGGGTGGGACAAGCGAAGCGCGGTCCCACCATGCTTTTACGTGGTTATTGGTGGGGCCGCGATTCGCTTGACCCGCCCTACACAGTATTATTTGATGACCGGCCGGCCAATTCGGGTTGATAGTCGGGTTCGCCCGCCAGTTGCGCAATGGCGCAAAGGAAGTGGCGGGTCAACTCATCGAGCACGTCCCGCTCGCCCTCGCGGCCGTAATACCGCGACAGGTCGATCGGAGGGCCGATCACCAACCGCACGCGGGCAGGCATCAGCAGACAGCCGAGCGTCGTGCCGTCGTACGGCGAGCCGTCGATGTAGCAGGGCACCACCAGCGCTCGGGCCTTCAGCGCGATCAACGCCACGCCCGACCGGCCGGGCAACAGCAGCCGCGAGGTGGTGTTGATGCGGCCTTCGGGAAATAGCCCCACCAATTCTCCCTGCTCGAGCAGGCGGATGGCCGCTTTCGTGCCGCCGGCGCCGGTTCCCCCGCGCATTACGGGAATAGCCCCACAAACTTTCAGTAGTCTTCGGAACAATGGATATTCACAATATTCGCGGGCCACCATCCAGTGGATCACCCGGGGACCGGTCGACGCGATGAACGAAGGATCCAGCGGGCAACGATGATTACAAACGATCACCACGCCCTGATCGGACCGAAGCGGTGGCAGACGGCCGCGAATGTTCGTTCGCCAAAGAACCCGTACCACGGTGTAGTTTATGGCAAATAGGAAAGATTGCAGGGGTGAAATCGGCGATCTCCGCATCATCAACATAATCCGACCCGCCAACGACGAACCTAACGCCGCCAGCACGCATAAGGCAATGATATCCCCCGTTTCGGTCGATAACATGGGTGACTCTCCTACCCCTATTCTACCTTGCGACCCCCATTTTCACGAGACCGACAACCAAGAATCGAGCACCCAGGACCGTCTGATGAAGATTGGCGTGATCAGCGACTCGCACGACGAAGTGACGCCCACTCGACAAGCACTCGGCAACCTTGACCGATTAGGCGTGGAACTGACCATCCACTGCGGCGACGTCGGACTGGAGGTCGTCCCCTTGCTGAAGGGACGAAAAATCCATTTTGTCCACGGCAACATGGACGATCCCGACCGATTGCGCGAAGCGCTGGTCGAACCGGAACACACCCTCCACGATCAACTCGGCACGTTGGAAGTGGCAGGGACGCGGGTCGCCTTCCTGCACGGCCACGACGTGAAACTGCTGCACCATACGATCCACTCGGGAGACTGGGATCTGGTCTGCCACGGCCACACGCATGTCTTCTCCAGCAGCCGCGAAGGCCGCACCCTGGTCATAAATCCCGGCGCGCTAGCGCGCACTCAAAACCCCTCGATGGCCGTCGTGGAATTGCCGTCGCTAGAAGTGACCGAGATTCCGCTGTAAAGGAAGGATGAGGGATGAGGGATGAAGGATGAATGGTCGAAGACATTAAACGTCTCTTAATTCATCCTTCATCCCTCATCCTTCATCCTTCCTCTCTTTACCCCGCCATTCGTCTGGCGTAGTCTGCCTCGACGAACTGCCGCTCGGGCCGGTAGCGATACTGCATGATGTAGGCGTCTTCCGGCGAGTCGGCATAATAGCTGCGCAACACCGAAACGGCACGGAAACCGTTCTCGCGGAAAAACAACTGCGCGGCCAGATTCGTCTCGCGCACTTCGAGCGACAAGCGTCTGCGGCGCTGTGAGGAGAGCTTTGCGATCAGCTTGGCGACCATCTGGCTACCCACGCCGCGCCGCCGATAGTCATCGCCCACGGCGAAGTTCAACACGTGGATTCGGGCCTTGTGCAGCTCGTAAATCATGAAGCCTGCCACCCGGTCTTCGTGCTCGGCCACCATGCCGATGCAATTGCGCTGACGCAGGCAGCGGATGAAATCGTCCTCGCACCAGGGAAACTCGAATCCGCCGGCCTCGATGGCCATCACCTCTGGCATGTCGCGGCGGATCATCCAGCGGATATGGACCCGAACCTCCTGTCTTTGGTCGATCTGCATCTCGGCCTCCTTCCTTGTCGGCCTGGAAAAAGGGGACTGGTCCAATTTGCCGGAACGGCCCGCAGAGTGCTTGGCACAAATTGGACCTGTCCCCTTTTTCCCTTCGGTTCTCCAGCGGGGTTCGTACATTATCACAACCGGCCGGATTCACCAATACGAACTCTGGTGGATTGACGGCGGTCGGCGATCAGCCATCCCCTTGTTCCCGTGCTCTGCACGGGGACACACTGCCCGGACGCTCTGTCCGCTCTCATTGGCCGGATTACATCCCGGCATTCTCCCCTCTCCTTCCGGGAGAGGGGCCGGGGGTGAGGGCTGCGTCCCGGCGAAGTCTCCCCTCTCCTTCCGGGAGAGGGGCCGGGGGTGGTCTGATGAAAACCCAATAATTTTGGCAAACTGGGCTTGTTAGGTTTTTTGAAATCTGTTGCGCTTCCTTTGTAAGTTTTGGAAACTTTTTCCAATGTGAAGGAGCGCAACAGATGGGTCTA
>CBDAFL010000056.1:0-7546 GCA_965195225.1 uncultured Thermoguttaceae bacterium | reverse complement strand
GAATATCACGGGCGATGATTCAGGGACGGTCGCCAGCGTTGACTTTGGCGACGTCGAGAACCTGACCGGTGCTGCGGATAACGAAGACACCTTTGTATTTGAAGAAGGCGGCAGCCTCAGCGGTGCTATAGACGGCGGTGCCGGCGGGTTTGATAGCCTGGTTATCGCGGATGGCACCTACGACACGGTCACCTACACGGGAACCGGGCTCGATTCCGGTACCGTGGACCTGGACGGGAAAGTTATCCATTTCGCGGGGCTCGAACCCGTGATCGCTGACCCGCTCGTGGAGGTTGCCAATCTCATTATTGACGCTACCTCGGGTAACGACACGATCACCATACACGACGAGGCGGCGGGTCAGCTCACGATTAATTCGGATACCTTTGAACTGACCACCTTCGTTACCCCAACCACATCGCTCACCATCAACGGCAAAGAGGGCACCGACTCAGTCACGATCGACGGCAACCTAACGCTCGAGGACGGCGCAAGCCTGACGATCAATGCAGAGACGATCACGGTTCAATCGGGAGTTGCCGTTTCCACAGAGAACGCATTGAGTCCCGGCACCTTCGGCGACATCACGCTGACGGCTTCAGCGACCGACGACGGAATCCTTGACCTCTTCGGGGATGTTTTGGGTCTTCCCGATCTGGGGATAGATCTGAGCAGCCTCAATCTCAGCATTGATCAGATCCTTTTTGCGGACATTGATGCGACCGTTGACGTTACCGGCGCAACGCTCGCCGGCAGCGACATCACGCTGAGCGCCACTTCAGACCTCGATTTTATCACCAGCGGATTTTCTCTCTTCGGCATCGGGCTGGCCGCCCTGTATGCCGGCTCGAGCGCCGAGGTCATTGCCGACGGCTCCATTATCACGGCAACGGTAGACCTGAACATTTCGGCCACCTCTAATGTAACCGCTTTCGCCAGCACCGCGGCTGATCCTTCAAAAACCGACGGAGAAAACGATACCGCCAACGACAACGCCATTGCCGTGGCGATCGTGGACAGCGACGCTGTAGCCAGCATCTCCGGCGCCAGCCAGGTGACCGTGGCCGGCGACCTGAACCTGTCTGCAACAAATACAGTCACTGTAGCGGCCGTGGCCGACGCCAGTGAAGGGACCGGCACCTTCGGCGGAACCCTGGCCCTGGCGGTGGTGGATCAGACCACCAAGGCTTACATCCAGGACACCGTTACCGTGGATGACGCTAGCGATAGCGACGAGGCGGATTCCGTCACAGTGGCAGCCACTGCCGACAGCACCGTGACCACGACAGCCAAATCATCGCCGGGCGGTTCCAGCGACTCATCAGGGTCTTCCAACACCGAAAAGCAACTCGGCCGCACCAATGCGGGAACTTCCGATGGAGGCGTCAACATCGCCGCCGCGGTGGCCATCACCGACCTCATGAGCGACACGCAGGCCTATGTCGATACCGAAAGCGGCAGCGCTCTGGTCTCGGATGGGAATATCGATATTAATGCCTCCTCGGCGAACAGGGGGCGAGCGACAGCCGACGGCAGCGCAATGGTTGCGCCGATAATTTTCAATCCCACGGCCACGGATGTCGTTGACACGACGGAAGAGAAAATTGCGATCGGGACCCATAGTTTTGTTACGGGAGATGCCGTCAAATACAGCGCCGGTGGGGGCACAGCCATTGGCGGCCTCACCGACGGGACGACCTACTATATTATCAAGGTTGACGATACCCATGTAAAACTCGCCACCACGTCGGGTAATGCGACGGGGGGCACGGCCATCGACCTGACGAGCACAGGTGCCGGGACGACCCATAAGCTGGCCGGTAACAACACCAGTGTGGATGTGGGTGTTGGCGTGGCCGTGGCGCTTAACTTTGCAGATATCGACAGCAAGGCCTATCTCGGAGGGACCGCCGACCTGACGGCGGACGCCGTCAATCTGAACGCCACCGTGGACGGCCGGGTCTGGGGTCTTGATCCCGCTTCGGCTGTGAGCACAGCAAACGACACCATCGATTTGGGTGCCCCCCACGGTTTTCAGACCGGGGATAAAATGGTTTACAGTAACGGCGGGGGGACCGATATCGGCGGGCTGACCAACGACGAGACCTACTACGTTATTGCCGTGGACCCCTGGGAGTGGAGCTTTGATTCCTCTTCAGCCGTGGACACGACGGAAAATACCATCGATCTTGGCGGGCCCCACGGTTTTCAGACCGGGGACAAGGTGGTCTACGACAACGGAGAGGGGAGCGACATCGGCGGGCTGACCGATGGCGACGCGTATTACGTGATCGTGGATGAAACCACCCCCAATCTGGTGAAGCTGGCTTCGTCGAGGCAGGACGCAGCGGACGGAGACGCCATATCGCTGAGCTCTGCAGGCATGGACCAGCAGACGCTGACCGAAGGCGCTCCCACCAAGGTGAAACTGGCCTCGTCATCAGACAACGCGAAGGCGGGTACGGCGATCGACCTGACGAGCGTGGGCGCGGGAAACAGCCACAGCCTTACCGAAAAGCAGAGCACCTTTATCGCCCAGGCCACTTCCGGTGCCGGGGCCAAGGATGTGGGCGTGGCCGGGTCCCTGGCTCTCAATGTGGTGACGACCAATGCCGAGGCCTCCATCGCCTCCGGTACATCGGTGGATGTTAACGGGGCAGACGTGAGCATCACCGCCACGTCAAAGGCCAAGAGCGCGGCGGATGCCAAGCCGAAAGATGACACCACAGGCAAGAGCTTCGGCCTAGGCGCATCGGTGGCCATTGCCGTCGCCACACACGAGACTACAGCCGAGGTGGGCGACAACGCCGTGATTACCGGCGCGGATGACGTGAGCCTGGCTGCCGAGTCCACTATCGGTGTCGACTCGTCAGCCAAGGCCGGCGTAAACGCAGGCACGGCCATATCGCCGGTGGTGGCAGTGTCCATGGTTGATACGACCACACTGGCGCGTATGGGTGTCTTGGGCAGCGGCAGCAGCGATTTGACCGGCAGTCTGTCGATCACCGCCGAACACAACGGCACGACCGCGAGCCGCACCGATGGCTCGGTAGAGTCGACCAAAGCTGCTATCGGTCTTTCGGTCGCTGTGACGAGCACTGACGACAAGACGCGCGCCGAACTTTTTCGCTCCATCACCGCAGGCGGAAGCATCACGGTGGAGGCCACCGGCATCGGCGGCGTGAGCGCCGACTCCAAGGCCACGGCCAAGGGCGCGAAGGACAAGGACAGCGACACCAGCGGCAAGAGCGTCGACCAGAAGGCCGGCGATCAGCGCACGAAGGCAACGAACCTGAAGAATGACAACGGAGGCAACAGCGGCAGTAACAGTGCAGAAAGCCCGAAGTCTGACACGAGCGACGGCCCGGTGGCCGTTGCAGCGGCCATGTCCCTGAACATCGCTGAAGCAGACACCTCGGCCTTCATCGGCGGCGGCGCGACCATCGTGGCCCAGGGTCCGGTAACCGTGCGCAGCCGCGCCAATACGGACGCAACGTCGACGGCCGACGGCGGCGCCGTCACTATTTCGGACGGCACGGCGGTAGGCGCTGCCGTGGCGCTGAACTTTGCCGATGTCAACAACACTGCAAGCATTGCGGATGCTGCGGTCACGGGCGACGGTATTACCGTCGAGGCCGTCATGGCGGACCGTGCCATCAAGGCGCCGGTCATAGACGCGCCGGTGGTTACCACCCACACCGATACGACCCCCGATAACCCTTTCGCCAAGGACACGATTTTTGTCGGCCTCGATGCAGGCCTGAAGACCGGCGACAAGGTTAAGTATGACGCGCCGTCAGGGGGGACCGCGATCGGCGGTCTTACGGACTCGAGCGATTATTATGTCAACGTGCAGAAGGACGGTACGGTCAAGCTTTACGACTCCGAGGCCAATGCCAAGACGGGCGGCGCTACAGGATTGAAGGACCTCACCTCCGGCGCGACAGGAACCGAACACAAATTTTATAAGTACGTCACGATTTCGGGTGCTTCTGCTCCGAACTATCTCAGCCCCATCGAGTTTGATCCCACGGGCAACGTACGGGTGCTCAACCTCGGGAGCAGCGCTGCGCTGCAAACCGGCGATGCGGTCAAATACGACGCAGCGGGCGGAGCCGCGATAAGTGGTCTGACCGACGCCACAGTCTATTACATCATCGACCTCACCGGCGGCAACTACCAGTTGGCAGCCTCTCGGGAGGACGCCTACAAAGGCAAGGCCGTCGATCTCACCAGCGACGGCAATGCTAACCAGCAGGTCGTCGACCAAACGAGTACCTCTCGTGCCCGGGCCGTTTCAGGGGCCAGCGGCGGCAAGATCGGCGTGGCCGGTTCCGTTGCCGTAAACGTGGCACAGGGTGTCACTGAGGCTATGCTCGGTGACGATGCGGTGCTCACCTCACAGGACGGGAGTGCCGATGGTGGCGACTCTGACATCGGCGCGCTCGCGGTCAACGCCATGAGCAGGTCGTACAGCGTTGCCTCTGCCACGCCCAAGAAGGAGCCCGCTTCAGGCAAGAGCCTGGGTCTCGGCCTGTCCTTTGCGATCAACGTGGCCGACTATGACGCCCGGGCGGCGATGGAAGGGACCGCGGGAATCACGGGGGCGAATGACGTAACCCTGGCTGCCGGCGGAGACCATGCCATGCGCACTGAGGCCAAGGCGGGCGCCAAGGCGGGCGAGGAGGGCACCGCTGTGGGCGGCGCCGTTGCACTCGGCGTATCGATGAACGACACAACGAGCGAGGTGCTCGCGGGCGCGGGTGCCCTTGAGGTCGACGGCAACCTGGCCATTACGGCCGCCACGGTCGAGTCCCAGTACACCGAGGCAGACGCGGACACCAAGGGTGCCGAAACCGGCGTCGGCATCGCCATCGGCCTCGGCTGGATCGACGATGACACCAGCGCCACTCTGGCCCGCAATGTCTCCGACGGCTCCCTCCAGGCCAACGATGTTACGGTGGCCGCGACATCTAGTGTAAGCGCAAAGACGGCCGTAAGCGGCAGTGCCAAAGGCGGCAAGAAAGACGGCCTTAAGTCCGACCAGGAGACCACCAAGCAGACCGACGCGGCCAAGACCAAGTCGGGGAACACCAGCCTCGCCACGCCTACTGCGGGGGACAAGGTCGAGACCGCCAATACGGAAGCGGCCGGCCAGACCTCGAACCCGGGCGGCAAGGGCGGCACGGCACAAGAGTCCACCACCGAGACCAAGGGCGGATCGGTCCGCGTGGCTGCGGCCATCGGTGCGACGGTGGTGAAGCCGGAGGTCACGGCGACCATCGCCGACGGCCTGACGATCGACGCCGATGGCAACCTCACGGTGAAAGCACTCAATGATGCGGATGCAGAGACCCAGGCCATTGGCCTGGCCTTCGCCGGCGATGCTGAGACCAGCGTCGGCGCAGCAGTGGCCGTCAATGTCGGTATTCTTGATACCACCGCCACCCTCGGCAACGGGATGACTACCGCGAGATCGCTTACCCTCGAGGCCGGAAGCTCCACGGGTGAGAGCAATGATTTCAAGACCATGGCCTTGGCAGGGGGCGGCTCGACCCAGAAAGGGGAGCATGACAATACGGCAGTGGCCGGATCGGCGGGAGTCAATGTTGTCATCAGCAACACCACGGCCTCCATCGCAGACGACGCCGATGTCACCGCCCTGAGCGGCGACGTGATTGTAACCGCGCGGCAGGATCTTGGTATCCAGAACATCGCCGGCGGCGGTGCGCTGACCCTGTCGGATGAGGGTACAAGTGTGGGTGCTGCCGTCGGTGTCAACTTTGTCGATTCAACGACGACGGCGTCCATTGGGGCGGGAGCTGACATTGATGCTTCGGGCCATATATCCGTGCTTGCCGATGCCTCGATCAGCCCGCTGGAGATCGTTGCGCCGATTTTGGGGGATACGGGCGTAGACATAACCACGCTGGTTGCCGGTGCTGCAATCGGATCCGGCGGCGATGCGGGCGCTGGATCGGCCGCCATCAATGTCTTTACGCCGGTAACGCGCGCTTCCATCGGCGCGGGTGCCTATATCAATGCCGTCGGAGACGTCTTGGTTCGGGCACTTGACGACACCAAGATCATCGACTTTGCCGGCGGCGTGGCCCTCAGCAAAGACGCCACGGGTGTGGGCATCGGACTGGATGTCACGGTCCTGACGAAGACGACCGAAGCGATCATCGCAGCATCTGATGATGTGTCGACGCCGACGACCGTTTTGGCGGGCGGCACGGTCACGGTCGAGGCGGACAGCTCCGAAGACTTTTGGCAGTTGACCGCCAACCTCGGCGCGGGTGACAGCACCTCCGGCGCCGGTAGCCTGAATGTGTTGGTCAACCTGACCACGACCCGTGCGGTCGTGAGTCGCGATCCTGCGGCTGCCGTATCCGAGGCTGGCAACGTCGTTGTCGACGCGGACGGCTCCGTTGTGGTGGCAGCAGACAGCAGTACCTTGATCGAGAGCTACGCGGGGAGCCTGGGCGTGTCGTTGAGCGGATCTTCTGTGGGAATCTCCGTCGGAGTCCTGGTGGATATCGACGAGACCAGCGCCGTCATCGGGGAAGATGCCTCGATCACAGCCCTCGGCGGCTCCTTGGAGTCGGTACGCGATGGTGTCTTTGACCAGGACGGCGATCAGGGCTCGGAGTTAATACGCGGCCTGGCGGTCACGGCCACCAGCTTCGAAGATGTGACGCTTCTGGCAATTGCGGCCTCCGCTTCGCTGGGACAGGACAACAGCGGTAACAGCGGCGGCGAGGGCGGCAGCAGCAGCTCTGGCGGCGGTACCAATGTCGGGATCGCAGCCTCCGTGGGTGTGGCAGTGATGCATGGCCAGACCAAGGCCACAGTAGGTGACGGTGCTCAGATCAACGCAGATAACACAGGTGCAAATGAAAATCAGGGCATCCTTATAAGGGGAGCGGATGAAACCAATATCCTCAATATCACCGGTGGATTGGATATCGGTATAGGAGCGGACGCCGGAGTTACCGGTTCGGTAACGGTCAACGAGATCGACAATTTCGTCTGGGCACGGGCACTGGGAAATAACACATTGAATGCCTCAGGGGGCGGAGTTTCTCTCGATGCTGATGCAAAGGTTGATATACTCGCAGTCACTATCGCCGTTGCGGGTGTCATAAGCACCGACGACGATTCTTCGAGTAGCGGCAACAACCAGTCTGGTTCCATATCATTTGCAGGTGCAGGATCTGTGACGGTCGATATCGTCGAGACCGAAGCGATAGCCGAGATAGGCCCTGGAAGCAGTGTCGACACGACCGGAGACCTGACGCTTACGGCAGAAGACAATTCGGAAATTACCGCTGATTCGGGAGGAGTTGCGATCGCGATCGATAGCACTGACGGTTCAACAGCTGGTGCAATAGGCGCCTCGGTTGCTGTAAACGATATAACACAGACCATCAAGGCAACGGTAACAGATACCCCCATCAGCGCAGCTATTGTGAATGCCAGCGCGACCAACGCAGCAAAAATCAATGCGCTAACCATCGCCGGTTCCGTAGCGGTATCCACTGAA
>CBDAFL010000055.1:0-2178 GCA_965195225.1 uncultured Thermoguttaceae bacterium | reverse complement strand
GAGACGGCCCGTAACCGCTCCAGGTAAGCTTCGACATCAATCGGCGTTGGAACAATACGTTTGATGGTTTGGCTGAACGACTCGGTATCGCGCCGGACCGATCTGAGCCGCCGGTATGCTTCCAAATCGATGGTGATGGTTTTCGTTGCCATTTGCGTTGTCCTTACATGGCCAATTGCCGTGTACATGCATGTACACATATTGTACCCGACAGAGCAAGCCCAGTCAAATCAAGGTGAAGCTCAGGCAGTGTTTCGGTCGAGAAGCACGAGCAACCACGCCCGGGAAATGTCATAAAAAATTACGTCAGTTCATAATAGAAAGTAGTTGAACTAAACCGCTTCGCGGCAGAGGGGGAGCGGTTGGGCGTATTGAGCCTGGCTTCGACGAGAAGCTGGGCTTTTTTCGTGCGCGGGGGTGGAAATCTGGGGCGGCTCCAGGGGACACTGAAGGTTGATCGACCATTTCTTTGTCCCCCTTTTTCCAGGAGCCACCCCATGACTTCCTTGCGTAAGAGAATGATCCGCGAACTCGAACTGCACCGCAAGTCCCCCAGGACGATCGAGGCCTACGTCACCGCCGTGGCCCAACTGGCACGGCACTACGGCCGCTCGCCGGATTGCGTCACGATCGAAGAAGTGCGTGACTTCTTGCATCATCTGATCACCGAGCGCAAGCTCGCCTTCAGTTCGTGCAATCAGAAGCTGGCCGGCATCCGGTTCTTCTACCGCCATGTGCTCGGCCGAGAAGAGGTGAATCTGCGAATCCCAGCCAAGCGGTCCGGCAAGTTGCCCGAGCCGCTTGGCCGTCGCGAGATCGCTCGGCTGCTTCAGGCGACGACCAACGTCAAACATCGCGTGTTGTTGATGACCTGCTACGCCACGGGGCTACGGGTGAGTGAACTGGTCCATCTACGGCCCGAGGACGTTCACTCCGAGCGGATGCTCATTCACGTTCGTCAGGGAAAGGGGCGTAAGGATCGTTACACGCTCCTCTCGCCGCGATTGCTTGAGGAACTGCGAGTCTACTGGCGGACCTGCCGTCCGCACGAATGGCTGTTCTTCGGAGGCGACCGCAATGCGCCGTTGCCGGTGGGCACGGCGCAGAAGGTTTACTACACGGCCAAGCGACGCGCGGGCATCGAGCGGGGCCACGGCATCCACACTCTGCGGCACTCGTTCGCCACGCACCTGATGGAAGCGGGCGTCGACTTGCCGACGTTGCAACGTCTGCTGGGACACGCCAGTCTGGCCACCACCGCCAAGTACCTGCACGTGACCAGCAAGCACCTGCAAAACGTTCGTAGCCCGCTCGAATTGTTGCGGATGCCCGAGTCGACCGACACCGCGGAGTAATCGTCATGCCTGTTGCCGCCTTGGATGCGGCATCGGCAGCGACCACGTCCGACGGCGGTTGTGAGTTGGCCGACGTCTTCCGTCGCTACGGCGCGGACTTCGCGGACGCCCATGCGTTGCGATCTGCTCAGCACAAGGCGATCCGCGCGATCACGGCCTGTCGTACAGCGGCCTTGGGCGGCCACCGTCAGTGGTGCGAGCGTTGTGGTTATCAGCGGTACGTGTATCACAGTTGCCGCAACCGCCATTGCCCGCAGTGCCAAAGCACGACCAAAGCCGCCTGGGTCAAGGCTCGCCAGGACGAACTGCTGCCGGTGCCCTACTTCCATAACGTGTTTACCCTACCGCACGAGTTTAACGCGCTGGTCTTGTACAGCGAGCGGAACCAGCGGGCACTACTCAAGCTGCTCTTCGACGCAGCCGCACAAACCCTCTTGGAGTTCGGCCGCCAAGAGTTGAGCGGCAAGGTCGGCTTCAGCCTTCTGCTGCACACCTGGGACCAGCAACTGCGGCCCCACTTTCATGTGCATTGCCTGATTGCTTCGGGCGCACTCTCGGCCGACGGCTCGCGATGGATTGCCGGAGGTCGAGAGTTCCTCTTTCCGGTGCGAGGACTGAGTAAGATGTTCCGCGCAAAGTACCTCGATGGTTTGGCCGGACTGCTCGAAAAGAACCAGCTCGACCTGCCGCCGCAGTTGGTGCAACTGGACGATCCAACTCGGCGAACTCGTTGGCTGCGCCCGCTGCGCAAGAAGCCCTGGGTGGTTTACTCGCAACGTCCCTTCGCCGGGCCACGCAAGCTGCTCGATTACCTCGGTCGCTA
>CBDAFL010000054.1:0-1506 GCA_965195225.1 uncultured Thermoguttaceae bacterium | reverse complement strand
TGTCGTAACCCAGTAGTAATGTCCGGTCCGGACCCATTAGAACTGTCCGCTTCCTTGGGGAAGGAGAAGCGGATGGAGGAGGACCGGATCGCGATGAGTCAGCGGGAGCGGGATCGGCTGAAGGTGATGGCGCCGGTGTTGGTGGGCGGACGGGCGATGACCGAGGCGGCACGCCTGCTCGGGCTGAGCGTGCGGCAGGTCCGTCGCCTTCGGCGACGGTTGGAGGCGGAGGGGGACGCCGGGGTGGTTCATCGCCTGCGAGGGCGGCCGTCGAACCGCCGCCACCCGGAGGCGTTCCGGCATCAGGTCGTGGAGGCGTGTCGCGGGATCCTGGCGACGCTGGGTCCGACGATGGCCGCCGAGAAGTTGACCGAGAGGGGCCTGGAGGTGCCCACGGAGACCTTGCGACGCTGGGGTTTCCAGGAAGGCTTCTGGACGCGGTCGCGTCGTCGTCTCAAGCACCGCCGCCGACGGGACCGCCGGCCCTGTTTCGGCGAACTCGTCCAAGCCGACGGCAGCGACCATGACTGGCTGGAGGGCCGCGGCCCACGGATGACCCTCCTGGTGATGATCGACGATGGCACCAGCCGCGTCCTGGCCCGTTTCGACCTGGCCGAGACCACCGAGGCGTACTGGGACGTCCTCGGCCGATGGCTCCGCAAACACGGCCGACCCCTCGCCCTCTACACCGACTTCGACAGCATCTTCTACGGCCAGGCCGCCGGCCGGAAGGCCGCCGAGACCCAGTTCGCCCGGTCCCTGGGGGAGTTGGACATCGGCTGGATCGGCGCCCACAGCCCCCAGGCCAAGGGCCGTGTCGAACGCTTCAACGGCACCGCCCAGAACCGCTTGGTCAAGGAACTCCGCCTGGCCGGGGCCCGCACGATCGAGGAGGCCAACCACGTCCTGGAGAAGGTCTTCCTGCCGTGGTTCAACCGCCACTGCACCGTCACACCCGATAGTCCGAACGACGCCCACCGCCCCCTCGGACCGGCGATGAACCTGGCCGCCATCCTCTGTCCCCACCATCGCCGCAAGGTGACCAACGACTACACCATCCGCTTCCAGAACCGCTTGTACCAAATCCTCCCCCCGGCCCTGCCCGGCCTGCGAGCCGGCTGGGTCACCATCGAGTGCCACGCCTCCGGCAGGCTGCGTCTGCGTTTCAAGGCCACGTACCTGAAGTTCAAGGCCCTCGGCCCGGCACCGGGGGCACTGCCCCCGGACCCCCGGAGTTTACCGCTTTCAGGGACCCCGGCAGAGGAACCCAAACAGAAAGGCCGCGCCGCCCAGGCGACACGGCCCTCTGCCGTACGTCCCGCCAAAGGGCGCTCGGGTCGCACTCCTGCGGAGCCCTGTCCTCCCCATGGCTCGCCTCATCCTACCGCTAAGCCACCCTACCGTCCAGCCACCGATCACCCCTGGCGAAAACCTTTCAAGACCCCCACGCCAACCGGACATTCCTAATGGGGCCCAACCCCGGACATTTCTATTGGGGCTTGACAC
>CBDAFL010000053.1:0-7944 GCA_965195225.1 uncultured Thermoguttaceae bacterium | reverse complement strand
GTCGGTCAAGATCTCCGATTTGGGCACCGCCAAGAAGGTCGTCGTGGGGGCCGACGACACCACGATCGTCGGCGGCAGCGGCAAGAAGTCGGCCATCGACGGGCGGGTCGAACAGATTCGCGCCGAAATTGAGACCACCACCAGCGATTACGATCGCGAAAAGCTCCAGGAACGGCTGGCCAAGCTGGCCGGCGGCGTGGCTCAGATCAACTGCGGGGCCGCAACAGAGACAGAGATGAAAGAGCGGAAGGCCCTCTTGGAAGACGCCCGGGCGGCGACCAAGGCAGCCTTGGAAGAGGGCGTGGTTCCCGGGGGCGGCGTGGCACTGCTGCGCAGCGCGAAGGCGATCGATAAGCTGACGCTCTCCGGCGACGAGGCCCTGGGGGCGAAGATTATCGAAAGCGTGCTCGACGCACCGCTGCGGGCGATCGCCGAAAACTCCGGTCAAGACGGGGCCGTGGTGGTCAATCGTGTGCGGCAAATGAAGGGCAAGACCGACGGTTACGACGCGGAGAAGGATTCCTATTGCGATCTGGTCGAGGCGGGAATCATCGACCCGGCCAAGGTCGTCAAGACCGCGCTGCAAAACTCCTCCAGCGTGGCCGGACTGCTGCTGACCACTTCCTGCCTGGTGACCGACATCCCCACGGACGAGGAACCGATGCCTCCGGGCGGTCCCGGCGGTCCCGACATGGGAGGCATGGGCGGCGGCATGGGCGGCATGGGCGGAATGGGCGGAATGGGCGGCGGCATGGGTGGCATGGGTGGCGGCATGGGTATGTTCAATCTGCCACGCGACCTGCTGCCGAAAGTACCCGAGGGGGGCTTCAGAGCCTTTTCCGTTGAGGACGATCTAAACGCCCTCGACAACGCTGCCACCAAACGTCGGGACGGCAGTTCAACTGCCACCCCAACCCCCGCGACCGTTGGCAACCGGCCCGCAAAGATCGAAATCGAGATTGAAAAAGGCGCCAAGCCGGAGGTCGTCTGGGAAGAGTATTTTTCCCGGAACGAGCCGCAGCCGAAGGCCGTCCGCAACGCCGTTCGCCGGTTGATGAACGAGCAACAGTTCGACCACGTTTCCGCCCTAATCGGCGCCGCCCTGCGGCATCGTCAATGGCAACCGTGGATGTACGAGGCCCTGGCCTTGGCGATGGAAGCGGCGGGGCGGCCCAAGGCCGAAATCGAACGGGCTGTGATGTCGGCGGTCGACTTTGCCGACAACACGGAAGACCTGCTGCTGGTCGGCGTGTTTTTGGAGCGGATGGGTCTTAACCAGCGGGCTTTGCAAGTTTATCGCCAGGCCTCCGAGTTGGAACCGCTCCGCCCCGAGCCTTACATGCTCGGACTGAAGGCCGCGGGCACCATTAAAGATATTGAAGGATTGAAATGGGCCAGCCTCGGCATCCTCAGCCAAGCCTGGCCGAAAGAGCAAGCCAATGTTTGGCGGGCAGGTCTGGGAGTCTCGAAGGAAGTCCTCGACCGGCTCCGGGCCGAAAAGCAGACCAAGGAAGCCGATGCCTTTCTGGCAGAGTTGGACGAAGCCGTTCGACGCGATTGCGTAATCGTCGTCACCTGGACCGGGGAAGCGGACGTCGATGTCCTGGTCGAGGAGCCGGGCGGCACGGTCTGCTCGCTGCGCAGTCCCCGGACCACTTCCGGCGGCCTCCTGTTGGGCGACGGCATCTCGCAGGTTGGACGCGACAGCTTCGGCGGCCATAGCGAAGCCTACGTCTGCCCCAAGGGATTCGATGGCACGTATCGAATGATGCTCCGCCGCGTATGGGGGAAAGTTACCACGGGCAAGGTGAACGTGGAAGTCATCACCAACTTGGGCACATCCTACGCCGTTGACATCCGCAAAAAGGTCTCGCTGGACAAGGACGAGGCCCTGGTCGTGTTTGAGTTGAGAAACGGGCGCCGCAAGGAGCCGCTCCGCGAGCAGCAAGTGGCCAACGACATCCGAGGCCAACTCGCCCTGAACCGGCAGATTCTCGCCCAGCAACTCGCCTCCGCGGCCGATCCCCGGTCGCTGCTGGGGATGGCTTTGTCGCGGGCGGGAAGCAGCGGAACCGAAGGCGTGGGCGACGGCGATGATGAGCTAAGAAGGCTGCTCGGCGCCAACTTCGGCGGCGCGGTCGGCTACCAGCCAGTCATCACGGTCCTGCCCGAGGGAGCCATGATGATGGCCACGGCCGTGATCTCGGCCGATCGAAGGTACGTCCGCATCACGGCGTCGCCGCAATTCACCGGCGTGGCGGAAGTGAACGTGTTCAACACCGCCTCCGGCGAGAACACGACAGGCCAAGGCGGCACCGGCGGACAAGGCTACAGCGGCCTGTTCGGCGGTGGCGGTGGCGGACAAGGCGGCACCGGCGGTATGGGTGGCGGAGGGGTATTCTAGCCCGCGTTCCTCACCACGCCGGGGAAAACGTCGAGGTCAAGGCCCTCGACCAGCCCCGCTCGCAACCGCTCGATGGCGATCGCGCCCATGACCGCGTTGTCGGTGCAGAGCCGCGTTGGGGCGACGTGCAACTCGACTTGCTTGCGCTCAGCTTCGGCCTGAAGTCGTTCCCTTAGCCGGCGATTGGCGGCCACTCCGCCCCCGACGCACAAAATTCGCATGTCGGTTCGCTCCAACGCCACGAACGCCTTGCCGACCAGACAGTCCACCACCGCCTCCTGAAAACTCGCGGCCAGATCGGCAACTAAATGAGGGGCGAGGGGCTTCTGATCTCTGATTTCTGATCTCTGATTTCTGATCTCTGCTCTCTGTTTTGCCTTCCCTGTCCCCCGTCCCCCGCCTCCCACCTCTTTCTCCACTGCGTATCGAACGGCCGTCTTCAGCCCGCTGAAACTGAAATCCAAACGCCCTTCGCGCAACAGCGCCCGCGGAAAGGCGTAAGCGCGAGGGTTGCCTCCGGCGGCGGCTCGCTCGATTGACGGCCCGCCGGGATAGTCCAGATGGAGCATGGCCGCGACCTTGTCGAAGGCCTCGCCGGCCGCGTCGTCGATGGTTCCGCCGAGAAACTGGAAATCCAGTGGCCCCCGGCAACGGTATAAGCTGCTGTGGCCGCCGCTGACGATCAACCCAACGCACGGAAATACGTCGCGTCGGGCTGCCATCCGGCAGGCATAGATGTGCGCCTGAAGGTGATTGACGGCGACCAACGGGATCCCTTGGGCAACGCAAATAGTCTTGGCGGCCACTAGCCCCACCAACAGCGAGCCGGCCAGCCCCGGCGTATTCGCCACGGCCACCGCGTCAATGTCCGAAAGGGTCAGGCCCGCCTTGCGCAGCGCCTCGTCGATGACCGGCAGCACCCGTTCGACGTGGGCGCGGGAAGCGATCTCGGGCACCACCCCGCCGAAGCGCCGATGCAGATCGTCCTGCGACGCCACCACGGAAGCCAACACCTCCAGCCGGTCGGTCACGACGGCCGCGGCCGTCTCGTCGCAGGTGGTTTCCAGCGCCAGCAGGTTCATTTACTTTTTGTTCCGCTTGAGCATCTCGGCTAGGTGCGTTTCAACGCAATCGGCCATGACTTCGGGGTTGTAACCGCCCTCCAGGACGCTAACGAACTTGCCCCCCGCGTAGGCGTCGGCCACGTCGAGCACGAGATTCGTCATTGGGATGAAGTCCTCGGTTTCCAGACCGAGATCGCCCACCGGGTCGAGCCGATGGGCGTCGAACCCGGCGCTGAGCAGCACCAACTGGGGCTTGATTTTTGCGGCGAATTGTTCCAGGCTGCCGCTGAAAATGTCGAGGAAATCTTCCCTGTCCGTGCCGTAACGGACGGGCATGTTGCGGGTCGATCCCAGGCCGCGGCCGGCGCCGGTCTCGCTTTCCTCGCCCGTGCCGGGGAAAAAGGGCCAGCGATGGATCGAATAATAACCGACTCGCGGCTCTTCCCAAAACGTGTCCTGCGTACCGTTGCCGTGGTGGATGTCCCAATCGACGATCAACACGCGTTCGAGTCCGTACGCTTCGATGGCCAGCCGCGCGGCGACCGCCACGTTGTTGAACAGGCAGAATCCCATCGCATGGTTGATCAGCGCGTGGTGTCCCGGCGGGCGGACCAGACACAGCCCTTGCGTGTCTTCGTCGCGGAGTAGCCGCTCGACGGCGTCGCAGGCACAGCCGGCGGCCATCAACGCCACCTCGTAGCTACCCGGACCGACGACCGTGTCCGCCTCGATGTGTCCGCCGCCCGACTTGTCGAAGGCCCAAACCTCGTCGATGTAGGTGGGCGAGTGGACCAGCGCGAGCCGCTGGCGGGAGGCAGGCTCGAAATCGGGTTGACGGCATTGTCCCATCAGCCCCGCCTTCTCCAGCCGGTCCGGTATCAAACGAATCCGGTCGGCCCGTTCCGGATGGGCACCGGTCTCGTGATGTAGGAAGCAGGGGGGGCAATAAAGCAAAGTCATGGGGCCAACCTTTCTTCCCCATACTTTATGGAGAAGCCGCGCGGATGTACAGGGCCGTATTACTCTCGCTACGACGCTCCGCGTACCCGTGTGGATGTACCCCCGTCATTTCGCGGCAGTTTCGCTTTTCGCGGACGCGGAGCGGCAGTGCGTTCCCACTCGGAGCATGGGAACGAGAATATTCCCCCTCAAATTCGTCAATAATCATTTAACATTCATTATACCGCTCAACTTGACAGCCATCCCCCAACGTTGGTAGCCTATAATACAGTGTGTATTTGTACGGGACCGAGAAGCAAAGATTATGGCCTTCCAGATGCTTAGACCCCAAACCAGCAGTGGGAGCGGTGTTTTCGTTCGATGCCGGCTCCTGCTCTTGTTTGCGATTACTTTGGGCGTTATCGCGAGCCAATCGGCCGTGGCCCAGCGCATGCCCCCCACTCGCGGCTTACCTCGGGGGCCGATGGGTGGAATGCTCACCCCGGGGGAACCGATGGCGCCGGAGCCGCCGGAACCCGCCGACCCCGACGAGTTGCCGCCCCAGCCGGACAAGAAATACGACGAGCTGCCGCTGACCAAAGCGGAAGAGAATAAATTCAAGAAGCAACGGCTGGCCATACGGCGGATTCTGCTGGCGAAGAGGTTCAACGGCAATCGGCCGATGTTCGACGAGTATATTACACGCTATTTCCTGGGACGTTGGACCCAGCGGAAGAACATTACCTCTCTTCCAGGTTTCCGCCGGGACTTGGAAAACTACTTCCGCCAAACCAAGAGCGGCGAGGTCTACGATCATCTAAACGTCCTGGTCCTGGATTTCATGAACAAATTGGTTCAGGGCAATTACAATCCGGCCGCGCGGATCAACGCCATGCTGGCCATTGGGGAACTCAACCGTGTCGAACAATCCGGCAGCGCTCCGGCCGTGCCGTTGCCCAAAGCCCTGAAGGCGCTCCTCGACGCGGTGAACGATGCCAATCTTTCCGATGCGATACACGTGGCGGCAATGGTTGGCGTGCTGCGCCACGCGGAAGCGGGCATCCGCGACGAGGGTACCCGCCGCGCGCTGGCCGATGCCATGCTCCGGCTGGCGACCGCCGATCTGCCGACGGGGCCTTCCGCGGTCGGACGCGAGTGGATCATGGCCCAAGCCGTCGATACGCTGGGACTGCTCGGCTCGACCGGCGACGGCGACGGAGTATTCAAGGCGATGACCGGCATCGTCTCCGACACCAGGCTTTCGGACCGTACCCGAAGCGTTGCCGCGGGATCGTTGGGGCAACTGAATTACGCGGGCGCCGCCGGGATCGATCCGGTGGCGGAGGCGGCCAAACTCGCCCGCTTCACCGCCGATTGCTGCGCGAAAGAGATTCGGTTGAGCAAGGAGTCCGCGCAGTCCGTCTCGCGACGCCGAATAAAACAGTGTCTCAATGCCTCGCTGGCGGCGTTGACCGGCGCGGACGAAAGGCATAAGGGAATCATGTCGCTGGCGAGCCAGCCGGACCAACAAGCGCTGCTCGCGGAAATGCACGAAAGCATTAAGAAGCTGAGCGACATGTTCGACGATCGGCGGCGTGAAGGCGATGACATGGGACCGCCGATCGAGGAGCTGCGCAAGAAGCTCGAAGCGTGGCTGCGGAAGCAGGGCGGCCAGTAAGGTTCAGAGCATCTCGATATCTCTCATTTAGCCCCGGGTGAATACACCCGGGGTAAGCGGCTTTTCGCGGCCACCCCGCCGTGTATTCACGGCGGGCTAAATGAATGTTCTCAAAACACGTTCTCAGATGTCGTAATAGCGAGCGATCTCCCAGGGGTGCGGAACCTTCTGCATGTCCGCAATGTCTTTCATCTTGGTGGCGATGAACTTCTCCAGCAGATGCTCCGGAAAGACTCCCCGGTGGGTCAGGTAGCCGCGGTCGTTTTGCAGGGCATCGAGGGCAACTTCCAGGTTTGGAGGGAAGGACTTGATCTGATCGAGCTTCGATTGGGGCAGGTCGTAAAGGTTGGTGTCATAAGGCCCGAAGCCCGCCTTCACCGGGTCGATCTTGCGTCGCACTCCGTCCAGCCCGGCCATAATCATGGCGGCGTAGGCCAGATAGGGGTTGCAAGTGGCGTCGATCGTGCGGAACTCGAACCGCCGCTCTTGCGGATCCTTGACGTAGCCGGGGATGCGGATGGCCGCGGAGCGGTTCCCCTCGGCGAACACGGCCTTGACCGGGGCCTCGAAGCCGGGAATCAGCCGGCGGTAGGAGTTCGTCGTCGGATTCGTCAACGCCACCAGCGAGCCGGGGTGCGAAAGCAGGCCGCCAATGTAGTGCAAGGCAATCGGGCTAAGTTTGTAAAGCCCCGCGTCGTCGTGAAAGACGTTCCGCCCGCCCTTCAATAGGAATTGGTGGATGTGCATCCCGTTGCCCGCCTCGCCGGGGACCAGCTTGGGGATGAAGGAGATGATCTTCCCGTGCTTGCGGGCCACTCGGTGGCATATCTGCTTGGCCAACGTGGTGGCGTCGGCCATGAACTCGACGGACCGGAACTTGAACTCAATCTCGGCCTGCGAGCTGCCGACCTCATGGTGGTGGTACTTGACCTCCAGCCCGATCCGTTTTAGCGCCTCGCAAATCTCGTTTCGCAGCGCGAAGTGGTGGTCGTTCGGTTCGGAGCGGAAGTAGCCGCGGTTGCTGTAGATTCGGTATAGCTCGGCGCCGCCGGGCGGGCTGGCAAGCTCCCCGCTCTCCACGCGGTAGGAGGTCTCGCGCGTGGTCATGGTGCTGTGCAACTCGTCGAGGATGTAGAACTCCAGTTCCAGGCCGATCTGGACCTCGTCGGCCACTCCCTCTTCACGCAGCGCGGCGACCGCCTTGCCGACGATGTGACGCAGATCCTGGTTGAAACTCTTCTCGGTGTCGATGTCCAGGATGTCGCAGAGAAAGTAGAGAATCTTGGCCTCCGGGTCGACCGGGTCGAGGAAGGCGAAGTCGAGGTCCGGCTTGATGAGCATGTCCGAGCGGTCCACGGCCGCGAAGCCCAGGTTCGAGGCGTCGAAGCCGATCCCCTCGGTGACGGTTTTCTCCGTGAAATTATCGGCGGGGATGGTGACGTTGCGAAACCGCCCGTCGATGTCGGATACGTAAAAGGAGATGAACTCGATACCCTGCTCGGTGGTAAACTTGCGCACTTCGGACACGTCCTTGAAGCTCAGCATGGTCTATCTTTCTCGGCTTGGTTTTGGACTGTTTCCGCTATTTTCATCTCAACCTGTCAGAGGACTTAGCATAAGGCCGGATGCGGCGGAATTCAAGGATCGGCGAATGCGACGGCCTCGCATGCCAGTGGCTTGGACGAAGGGATAGCCCGCATTTCTCACCAATCGAACACTAGCCCGAAGCGCAAGCGAGGGATGGGCAACGGTTTGCCCTCGCTTGCGCTTCGGGCTAGTGTCGAACACCCCGTGCCAAATTTTCCCCGTGTGGTGAGAAATGCGAAATAGCAGGGCGGGTCAAGCGAAGCGCAGTTCCG
>CBDAFL010000052.1:0-1283 GCA_965195225.1 uncultured Thermoguttaceae bacterium | reverse complement strand
TATAATGGTCTGGAAAAACTGGGCGCGTCAATAAGGTGGATTCGCGATTGGTCCGATAAGGGCTGTAGGAGGCGAATTCATGGTGAGGAAACGACGGGCATTTACAGGTCCCTTCCGGGCGAAAGTCGCGTTGGCTGCGATTCGTGGGGAGGGGACGTTGGCCGAGTTGGCGAGCCGGTTTGACGTGCATGCGAGCCAGGTGACTGCCTGGAAGAAGCAGGCCATCGAAGGGATGGCGGAAAGCCTTGGCGACGGCCGCAAACGACGGGCCAAGGAGGATGAACAGCATGAAGCGAAACTTTTCCAGCAGATCGGCCAACTTCAGTTCGAGTTGGACTGGCTGAAAAAAAAAGCTGGGGAGCTGTGAGCACAAGCGAGAGTTGGTCGAGCCGGGCTGCCGACGGCTGTCGATCGCGCGACAGTGTGAACTGCTGGGCCTGCCGCGTTCGAGTTACTATTACGAGGCAAGACCGCTGAGCGAGCGTGACTTGCGGCAGATGCGAATGATCGACGAGGAGTACACGCGACATCCGTTTCGCGGATCGCGTCGGATGCGAGACTGGCTTCAGGACCAGAGGGAGCCGACATGTCGAGATCGGGTGCGGCGGTTGATGCGACTGCTGGGCCTGCAGGCAATCTACCCGAAGAAGCGATTGAGCCTTGGAAACACGACACATGAGAAGTACCCGTATTTGTTGCGAGGTCTGGGGATCGACCGGTCGGACCATGTGTGGTGCAGCGATATAACCTACATTCGACTGACAGGAGGATTTGTCTATTTGACGGCGGTGATGGATTGGCATAGCCGGTTTGTGCTGAGTTGGGAACTGTCGATTACGCTCGATACGGAGTTCTGCGTTACGGCGTTGGATCGAGCATTGGAACGTTCTCGGCCGGAGATATTCAACACGGACCAGGGGTGTCAGTACACCAGTCATCAGTTCACGGATCGCCTGAAGGAGTCGGGCGTTCAAATCAGCATGGACGGCCGAGGCCGGTGTTTCGACAACATCATGATCGAACGGCTTTGGCGAAGCGTGAAGTACGAGGAAGTCTACCTGAAGGAGTATGCAAGCGTCTGGGATTGTCGTAATGCGTTGCGGACGTACTTTGAGTTCTACAACCACGAGCGTCGCCACCAGGGCCTTGACCGACGGACGCCGTGGGATGTGTATCAATCGGGCGTTTAGCAGGGTTGTTGATCGCGCGAAATGGGGGCGTTTGTTCCGCTCCGTTCGCTGCGCTCACTCCGCTCCACAAACGCCCCCATTTCAGAAACCAGA
>CBDAFL010000051.1:0-1071 GCA_965195225.1 uncultured Thermoguttaceae bacterium | reverse complement strand
ATAGTTTGTCAACAGGTCAGCCGGGAGCGTCGGGGGGGCGCGAAAAGAGCACATTTTAGTTTTTGGCGTGTCTCCGTCGGCCCGAAAGCGGGCCCCACTCGTCCATCCTTATCGGAAAAACACCCACATCGCAAATGCCTCCAGAAGAAAATCCGTGGCCATCTGTGGCCATCTGTGGCTTCATTCGTGGTTCCGAATCTTGGCGTTCTTGGCGCCTTGGCGGTTAATTCAATCCGTGGATAAAACAGTCAGGAGTCAGAAGGCGGGCCACCCCCGCTTTTTTCCTTTCACCTTTCCCGTTTTCCTGTCCCTCTCCTACTCTCCTACTGCCTACTCTCCTACTATATTTTCATCTGTGGTTCCCACTTTCTCTGCGTCTCTGCGGCGAGAGATGCGGGCCTATCCTGAACGGCGGCGCAACAGGACGGCAATCACGCCCACGGCTGCCAGTACCGCCGTGAACGGCTCGGGAGCGACAACGCAATGGTTGGGAATCCAGGCGCTGCCATCGCCTCCCTGGAATTTCAGGGTCAGGTGGTCGCATGCGTAGAAAAGCAGGTCGCCCTCGGTTACCGGCTCGGAGTCCGCAAATTCGACCCGGAAGACGATAGTGTCGAAAACACCGCCGTCCCAACTGTTCTCGAGAAAACCCTCGGCGTAGTCTTCGACGGGAATGCCGGACATGTCAAGCGCGTTGTCGCTGAAGATGGCGTTGTTGTTGCTCTCTTGACTCGCCTCGTGGGCCCTGGCGTACATGCCGCCTCCCGTGCCCGCCCCAAAGTCCCAGTCCAAAATCCGGTCAATATCCGTGGCGACGACCGGGTTGCCCGCGCCCCGGGCATAGCGAACGCCCACCCGGGCTATGACTGACGAGGCCGCGTATACCGGATCGTAGTCGCCGGGTAGGTCAAACTGAAACTCCGTGATAAAGGCGTTGGCGAACCGGCCCGGTTCCAACTCGGTCAGCGGCGAGGTGTTGGTCAGGGCGAACTCGACGATCCCGCCGTTCGGCGTGCTTTCCACTATGTCGATACTCATTGCGGCGCTGCCGAACAACCCGGGCGCCCCCTC
>CBDAFL010000050.1:0-101054 GCA_965195225.1 uncultured Thermoguttaceae bacterium | reverse complement strand
CCGTTTCTCACGGTTCCCGCCTCGGCGACGACGACGTTAGAGATCGTCGGTCCGACGGCGGCCGCAGCCGTTACGGAAAATGTTCCCGTCTGGCTGGACACCGCACCGTTGTTGTCGGTAACGGTAATCGTGTAATTGTGGGTTCCGGCTGCCAGCGGTCCGAAAACGCCGGCGTAGTTGTCGCCGTATGGGCCGTAGATCGTCGAGACGGCTTGGCCGTCCACGGTCAACGATTTCGAGGCGATCCCATCGTCGCTGGTCGCGGACCAGGTGACGACGAGTTTTTCGTTCGATTCAAGCGTACCGTTTCTCACGGTTCCCGCCTCGGCGACGACGACGTTTGATATCTTCGGTTCAAGTACCGGGGCCGTCGCCACGTTGAATGTGCCGTTGCATGTTGCTGGATCACCGTTGTCGGTCAGAGAATGGATCGTATAAAAGTGCGTGCCGGCATTGAGCGGGCCGAACACTCCGGCGTACATATACGCGCCGCCCTGGGACATGTAGGGCCCATAGATTGTGGGAACCGGCTGGCCGTCGACCGTGAGTTGAACAATTGGCGCGTATTCGACGCCACTGACGGCCCAGGTGACGAGGAGTTTTTCGTTCGACTCCAGGATGCCGTTTTTGTTGGCGGCTCCCGCCTCGGCGACCACCACGTCGGTAATCTCATGGTTCTGCGTGGTCGGCAAAAAAGTTCCTTCAGCGGCGAATGACGAGCCGGCCAGTGCGGTATCTATCGCCTGGACGCTCCAGTAGTAGGTCTCGCCCGGAGTAAGACTTTCCAGGGTCCAACTCGTTCCTTGAATCATGCCGCGTTGGGCGACTCGTCTGGTTCCATCGACATCGGCCATTGGGCTGACGACGTCGCAGCCGCCGGGAGTGGTTCCGACGCGAATCGCGTAGTTCAGTCCGCCTGTCGGGGTCTCGGCGTCGGCCGCGGCGTCGAAGGAGAGCACTACCGAATTCGTCGAGTACTGTTGCGCGGTCAGATTCGTCGGCGCGGAAGGGGGAGCGTTTGCTTCAATTTCGACGGTGGCAGGCGAGAAACTCCTCATTGCCACGGCATTCAGCGCCACGGCATTCAGCGCCACGGCATTTAGAAGTGGCGTTTCCGTGATAGTGTTGTTGTAGTAAATTCTCGTATACGGCTCGAGCCTGTTATCGAATCCGCTAAGCAACATATCGAGCCGACCGTCGCCGTCGTAATCTCCCCATTGAGCGGAGCCGTCGTAAGTGCCGGGCAGGTTGACGTCAACGTCGATGAACGTGCCGTCGCCTTCGTTGTGATAAACCTTGACGCCGTCCATGGCGTTTACCAGGATGTCGAGCAGCCCGTCCTTGTCGTAGTCGCCCCAAGCCATGTTTGCCTGACCCGCCGCGGGCAACCCGGTGGAAACAACACTAAAAGTTTCGTCGCCATTGTTGCGGCAGATAACGGTTTCCCACTCGTCATCCACTTCTCTGGACAGTAGGACGTCGAGCAGTCCGTCGTTGTCGAAGTCTCCCCAGGCGGGCGAGGTTGTTTCAAACTCCGTCAAGCCGAGATTGTCGGAGACATTGAAAAACCCGTCGTTGCCGTTGTTGTGATACAGCTTTACATTATTGACCCAGGGATTTGAGTCGTATGTCTCCAGTAGAAGATCAAGAAAACCGTCGTTATCGTAGTCGCCCCAAGAGGCTGCGGTAACATGTTCTTCCGTTATTCCGGTAGCAACTTCGTTGAACTCGCCTTCTACGTTGCGGAACACCTTTAGGATTTCTGTGTTCCGGCCATCGACCAGGGCTGTACCGGCTACGAGAATATCGAGCCACCCGTCATTATCGTAGTCGCCCCAAGCCAACGAACCAAAATCGACGCCGGGCAAGTTGGTTGTTACTTCTTGAAAAACATCGTTGCCTTCGTTGTGATATATCTTCGTAATCTTTTTAAAGTAGCCAGGATATGTGGCATCAAAGGATGTTCCGGACAGCAGGATATCGAGCAGGCCGTCATTGTCGTAATCTCCCCAAGCCACAGCGGCACCCATTACAGGAGTGAGGTCTGTTGATATCTCACGAAATGAGCCATCGCCCTCATTATGGTAAACTTTGGCGATGTAACTACCGGTGATCACTACATCGAGCAAACCATCGTTGTCGTAGTCTCCCCAGACTGACGCCCCCCAACCCGCGGGCGCCAACCCCAGCGAGCCGATGTCAATGAACAACCCGGAGGGGACATAGTCGATGCTGTTGTCCGTGCTGGTGGAAGCAAGGTTCAGCAGATCGCGATAATAGTCTTCAACCACGCCGGCCGGGATGCTCGCCGTTACGGCCCCGGGGCCGATCATGCCCCTAACGTATACATCATAATGCATTTTGTCATAACTTCCGCTAAGCCTGAAGTCGTCGATTGTTACTTCCAAAACACCCGGTGCGGTGCTGGTTACGACGACATCCTCGGCGGTAAAACCTGTGACCGGTTCGCTAAAAACAACCCCAAAACGTATGGGCGACTCGGTTGTCGGATCATCTTGGCCGTCGGCCACGTTAATCGTCACCTTGGGCTGAGTAACGTCGGTCGCATAGACGATAAAACTTCTTTCCTCCCATGGCTCATACTCGTTTGTTGCCCGCACACGAATTTTATATGAATACTTCCCGGCATAATTGAACTGAGAGGTGGTTTTCAGTTGATTGCCTTCGATGTAAAAGCAGTCGTTGTCATCGTCGCTGTCGCCGGAAACCAATGAATACTGCAAAGTCGATCCCTGTGAATCGGTTGCCGAAAACTCACCGGCCAAAGTGCCCTCGGGCTGGTCCGTATCGAGATACTCTACTCTCTCGAACTGAAAATTATCGATCTCGGATACAACGAGATTGGATTGCGTTACGAAGACATCTGGTTCGAGGTTGGCGAACGGAATCGAATCAATATTGGCATTACCAGAAACGCCGACCGACAGCAGCGTGCGGTCTTCCAGCGGCTCGATATGCAGTCGGCGGGAGCGGGAATCTCGACCGATTGATCGGCGGAGATTTCTTCCCTTCGATGACTCAGAAGAACCCAAACGACGAAGCGGTCCGAAAAGCGAACGGCGAGCGGATGACATTGCGGCAGTCCTTTGGAAATAGAAAGAGCGACCACTTCCGGCAACGGAAACAGTCGTCACCCGACCGGTTACTCAACTCCCTGAGTGCGGTCTGCAATACTCCCCCATATTACCTGGGCCGGATGGTGGCGTCAATGAAACAACACGAAGGCTACCGGATATTCGAGGAAATTGATCCTGCCGAGGGGGGGGATAGTGGATAGTGGGTAGTGGATAGTGAAGAGGGCTGGCCGTTTCAGCGGCCAGTTGGCTATTTAGCCGGGCGTTTTTTTCCGCTTCGGGCGTCCGTGGGCTTTCTTGGGTGTCGGATAGTTCGGGTTTTCGGCCTTCCCGGTCAATTCGTAGAGGAAACGGCTGCAATGCGTGGGTCGGGCCTTGCCCCACTTACGTCGGTTCAGCGCCAAGGTCAGCGTCAATCGGCGTTGGGCGCGGGTCACGCCCACGTAGCACAAACGCCGCTCCTCATCGACCTCCGCGCCGTCGGCCGCAACGGACCGATGGTGCGGCAACGTGCCCTCTTCCATGCCGACCATGTACACTTCCCGAAACTCCAATCCCTTGGCCGCGTGGAGGGTCATCAGCGCCACGGCGTTCCGCTGCAACTTCGATTCCTTGTCCCGGTCGGCTTCGTTGCCGGTCAGAGCCACCTCCTGTAGAAAAGCAACCAATGCCGACAAAGGGGGCGGGAGTCTTTTTTGCGAGCTTTTTCGCGAGTCCGACGCGGCCACGGCGTTGACCAACTCTTCGACCGACGCCCAGCGGGCGTCCCGATCGTTCACGTTCGGGTACAATCGGGCTAGTTCTTCCTTGTAAGAGATTTCCGTCAGCAACGTCTTGACTACTTCAGACAGCCGGGGCGATTGCTCGGTCATCCACCGTCGAAAACGTTCGATCAACGAGTGGAAGCGTTCGATCGCCTGTTTGGCGGCGTCCGAGAGTCCGTTCTGTTTGCCCGCTCGGGGCAGAATCTTCCACAGCGGCTTGCCGCTCTGGATCGCCTCTTCCATCAGCCGCTTTACGGTGGTCTGTCCGATTCCGCGTGGCGGTGTGTTGATAATCCGCAACAGCGACGACTCGTCGGCCGGATTGGCCAGCACTTTCAGATAGGCCAACACGTCGCGGACTTCCTTGCGGTCGTAGAAGGACATCCCGCCCATGAGGATATAAGGGATATTTTTCCGGCGAAGTTCCATCTCAAAGGCCCTTGGCTGCTCGTTGGTCCGACAGAGGATGGCGAAGTCCTTGGGTTTGCGTTTCTTTTCGGCAATCCGCAGGGCGATTTCTCCGACGACGGTTCGAGCCTCGGTTATCTCGTCTTCGAGTTGCAGGATACGAGGCGGTTCGCCGCGGCACGTCGCCTGCAATACCTTCGCGTGCCGTAGTTTATTGAAGGCGATCAGGCGGTTTGCCCAGGCGAGAATTTCGCGAGTCGAGCGGTAGTTGACTTCTAGCCGGACGACCTTGGCCTTGGGCCAGTCGGTCTTGAATCGGAGGATGTGGGCCACTTCGGCGCCCCGCCAGCCGTAGATCGACTGGTCGTCGTCGCCGACGACGCACAGATTTTGGTGCCCGGCCGCCAGGGCCTTGACGATCCGATACTGACTGGCGTTGGTGTCCTGATACTCGTCCACCAGCAGGTGGTCGAATCGTCCGGCCTCCTCGCGTCGAGCGGCCGTGTGCTTCGCAAAAAGTTCCTCGGTGCAAAGCAGCAGGTCGTCAAAGTCCAACGCGCCGGCGGCCTTCAGCGCGTTTTGATATCGGCGGTATGCGACCGAGGCGAGATGCTCCTTGTCGGTTTGCGCCGATGCGGCCGCCTGCTCGGGCCGGACCGAAGCCGATTTCCACCGGCCGATGAAATAGAGCAAGTCGCCGGGGCGGATCATTCCTTCGGCCACCTTGATCTCGCGCAAAGCGGCTCGGGCCACGCCCTCCTGGTCGCCCCGATCGTAGATGGCGAAGTTTTCCGGATATCCCAACCGCCGGATATTGCGGCGGAGAATGCGGACGCAGAGCGAGTGGAAGGTCGAGATTTCCGGCCGCTGCTTGAGTCTCTTTCCCAACAAGGCGGCTGCCCGTTCTTGCATCTCGTTGGCGGCTTTGTTGGTGAAGGTAACGGCCAGTATCCGAGCGGGCGGGACGCGGTTGCGGATCAGTTCGGCGATGCGGTATGTCACCACGCGGGTCTTTCCCGTGCCCGCGCCGGCCAAAACCAACATCGGCCCGGAAAGCGTCTGGACGGCATCATACTGGGCGGGGTTCAAGTCCATCAGTTGAATGCAATTTGCCGTCGATTGTCGGGGACGGGGGACAATGGAATGTTTAGCAGCCGCCAAACGAAATCCTCTCACCGATGTTAAACGGGGAACCTCCTCGCGGATAGGGGTCGCGCGCTTGCAATTCATGGGGACTTGAAACATACTAAACGTTTGCTGGCAAGAGCGTTATTGCCGGCGTAACCTTCCCGGGCTACCCCCCATGAAGCATGGTGCCGCAATGAGATTCCCGAAACTTCCAACTCAACTCCTCGTCGTGACGGCCGTCCTGGTGCTGGGGTTGTGTTCCGGTCAAATCCTCCTGGCCCAAGACAAGGCCATCATCAAAGCGCCAAAGGACCTTGCCGGATACAAGGCCATGGAAACGCGGGTCAAGGCGATGGTGGCAAAGGTCTTGCCGGCGGTGGTGGGCATCCGGGTCGGCGGCGCCTCGGGTAGCGGAGTCATCGTCAGCGAGGACGGAATAGTGATGACTGCCGGACACGTGGTCCGCAAACCCGGACAAAAGGTCACTTTCATCTTTCACGACGGCAAAACCGCCAAGGGCAAGACCTTGGGTATGTCCATGCCGACCGACGTCGGGCTAATGAAGATTACCGACGCGGGTAAGTGGCCGGTCGCGCCGAAAGGAGATTCCGACACCGTGAAGCCGGGCGCGTGGTGCGTGGCCTTCGGCCATCCGCTGGGGTATCGGCCCGGACGCCCGCCGGTGGTTCGCGTCGGCCGCGTGTTGGAAATTACCGAACGCGTCATCCGCACCGACTGCCCGCTGGTCGGCGGCGACTCGGGCGGGCCGTTGTTCGATCTGGACGGAAAGATTATCGGTATCAACAGCCGCATTGCCGGGCCGGCCGACGTGAATCTACATGCCCCGATCAATCTCTTCCGCGAGTGCTGGGACCGGTTGCTGAAAGGCGACTCCTGGAAGACCGACCTGCCGAGCCGCGGCGACGCGGACGTGAAAAAACCCTTCCGCCAGATAGTTAAGGCCGCAAACAAGTGCGTGGTGCGTATCAAGTGCGACGGCAAGGACGCGGCGCTGGGAACAATCGTCGGCCCCGATGGCTGGGTGTTGACCAAGGCCAGCGAGTTGAAGGGCAAGGTCGTCTGCCGGCTCAGCGACGGCCGCGATCTGGAAGCCCGCATCGTTGGTACCCACCCGCGGTTCGATCTGGCGATGCTGAAGATCGACGCGCTCGATCTGCCGATAATCCCTTGGAAGACCGGCAAGGCGGAAGTGGGGCAATGGCTGGTCTCGGCGGGGATGGGCGACGATCCGTTGGCCGTGGGGGTGGTTAGCGTTCCCCGCCGCGCGATCCCACCCATCGGCGGAGTGATTGGCATCCAGCTCGGCGATAAGGACGGAGCGGCCCATGTCGTGAAAGTTATCCCCAAAAGCCCGGCGGAAAAAGTGGGCCTAAAGTCCAACGACGTCATCACACACATAAACAAAAAAGCCGTCGCCAACAGCGCCGAAGTACGCAATCTGGTGCGGCGGCACCCGCCCGGAACAACAATTGAACTGACCGTCAAACGCGACGGAAAGATACTGAAGATCCCCGTCAAACTGGGGAGACTTTCCACCCCTGCGCTGAAAAAACAACAAATGATGAACAGCATGGGCGTTGGAGTGAGCAAGCGGTCCGACAATTTCCCCGCCGTCTTGCAGCACGACACCGTGATAAAGCCAGTCGATTGCGGCGGACCGGTGATCGACCTTAGCGGAAGAGTGGTCGGAGTGAACATTGCGCACGCCGGCCGGACGGAGACGTATTGTCTCCCGACCGACGTGTTGATCGCGCCGATGTACGAATTGATGTCCGGCCGGCTCTCGCCCGCTTTGTTCAAGGCGGCACAAAAGGCCGCCGCCGCGAAGAAGGCTGCTGCCAAAAAGGCCGCCGCCGAGAAGAAGGCCGTCGAGGAAAAGAAAGCCGCTGAGAAGAAGGCGGCTGAGGAAAAGGCTGCTGCTGAGAAGAAGGCTGCCGAGGAAAAAGCTGCTGCTGAAAAGGCCGCCGCCGAGAAGAAGGCCGCCGAGGAGAAGAAGGCCGCCGAGGAAAAAGCCGCTGCCGAGAAGAAGGCTGCTGCCGAGAAGAAGGCCACCGAGGAAAAGGCCGCCGCCGAGAAGAAGGCTGCCGAGGAAAAGGCTGCTGCTGAAAAGGCTGCTGAGGAAAAGAAGGCCGCCGAGGAAAAAGCCGCCGCCGAGAAGAAGGCTGCCGAGGGGAAGAAGGCCGCCGAGGAAAAGAAGGCCGAGGATAAACCTGCCCCAAAACAGGAACCGGAAGAAAAGAAAACCAACGGCAGTAGTAGTCCGTCACCAGACCGTCAGGGAGGCATACTTGTGCAATCCGTTTCGGCGAAATGAATTGCACGACGGGCGGCAAGGATGAGCTTATGGTCTTTAGCGGACATCTACGGGTCCACGGTTCATTACACCCCAGAGGTAATGGAGAAGACCAATGGGCGGTTGCCGAATAAACAGGCGTAATTTCTTGAAACGGACGGCAACAGCCGCGGCCGCGCCCGACGTCATCACTTCGGCCGCGTTGGGCAATGCCGACACGCCGCCAGCCAGCGAGCGGGTTGCACTGGGGCACATCGGCGTTGGCAATCAGGGAGGCACTCTGTTTCGCGGCTTCCAGCGGTGCAAGGGGACGCAAAGCGTCGCCGTCGCCGACGCCTATCGAGACCGCCGCGAAGCCTACGCACGATTGATCAAAGGCGCCGCGTACGGCGACTTCCGGGAGTTGCTGGCCCGCGACGACATCGACGCGGTAGTCGTTGCCACGCCGGACCATTGGCACGTGCCGATGGCCATTGCCGCCGCCCGGGCGAAAAAAGACGCCTACGTGGAAAAGCCGCTTGGCGTTAGCATCGAACAGGATATCGCATGCCTGAAGGTGTTCACGGAGAACACGCGCGTTTTTCAGTACGGCACCCAGCAGCGCAGCTTCTCACGGCACTGCCGTTTCGGCTGCGAGTTGGTCCGTAGCGGACGGATCGGCAAGGTGCATACAATCGAGGTTGTGGCGCCCAATGGAGGCGCGGGCGGATCGACGCAAGTGGTCCCGATCCCGCCCAATCTGGATTACGAGATGTGGTGTGGCCCGGCGCCGGTGAAGCCCTACACGGCCGACCGTTGCCATCCGCCGGGAACCTATTACATCTACGACTACTCGATCGGTTATCTCGGCGGTTGGGGCGCCCACCCGCTGGACATCATGGTGTGGGGCAGCGACGCCGACCTCGCCGGCCCAATGACGATCGAGGGGACTGGCGTGATCCCGACCGAGGGTCTCTACGATACCGTTTACAACTGGGACATGAAGCTTCAGTTGGGTGACGGCGTAAAGATGACCTTCAAGCCCGGCGGCGATTCCACGAAATTCATCGGTCCCGACGGTTGGGTACGTGTCTGGCGCAACGGCATCGACGCCGAACCAAAGTCGCTACTCCGCTCGAAGATCGGCCCCAACGACGTACACCTGATCAACAGCCCAAACCACCGTCAGAACTTCGTCGATTCGGTCAAGTCGCGCGAGCCAACGGTCAGTCCGCTGGACCACGCCGTCCGCAGCGACACGATCAGTCTGCTGTGCGACATTGCCGTCCGCACCAAGCGGAAAATCACCTGGAACCCCAAGCGGGCGACCATCGTGGGCGACGCCGAGGCGGCCAAGATGATGCACCGCGAAATGCGGCCGCCTTGGACGATATGAGGGGAGAGGGATTAATAAAACGCCCCGCGACTGCGGTCACGGGGCGTTTGATGCAACACTATCACTTTGATGCTCAATAGACGCCAATTGCTTTTGATGTGTTGTCTGATCGGCTCCGTGGCCCACGTCGGCGCGGCCGACGCCAGGGCAAACGAGAAGTCCCGCGTTGCCGCCATCCGCGCCGGAAAAGTGGTGCAAGGTCTGCATCCCAGGTTCGCGGCCGCGGTCCGTCGGATCGACGAATTGGGAGGTAAAATCGAGTTCGACGCCGCCGGCAACCTCACCGGAGTCGATCTGGCCAGCGATCGGGTCTCTGCCGCCAACGCCGACATTCCACACTTGTTCGCCTTGCCGCATCTGAAGAAACTCAAGCTCTCGGGCGGAGGGATAACCGGAGAGGGTATCCGGCACGTGAGCTTGATCGCCGGCCTGACGGAACTTTCCCTGCTGGACGTTCAACTTGACGACGCCGGCCTGGAAAGACTCGCCGGGCTGCCAAACCTCGTTTTGCTGAGCATCCGGCGAAGCCCGCGGTTGACCGACAAGGGGCTGAAACACCTCAAGCGGCTGCCGAAACTCACGAAGCTGAGCCTGCTCGAAGTCGGCGTCACGGATCGCGGACTGGAACAGATTGCCGGAATTACGCGGTTGAAATTGCTCGATCTCCGCGGCTGCGCACAGGTGGGCAACACCGGCCTGAAACGCCTCGCGCCGCTAAAGAACCTGAAAACCTTGCGGTTGGGCGGCTATCAGATCAATGACGACAGCTTGGCCATCATCAAGAAACTTGCGTCTTTGACCGACCTGACCATTGACGAAGCCGCCATTACCGACGCGGGCCTGGCACACCTTGCCGGCCTGCCGCTTGAGCAGGTCGGCCTTTCCCGATGCTATAGCGTCACCGACGAGGGATTCCGGCGACTCGGCGGCCTCGTTGCTCTCCGACGGCTTACGCTGCGGGGCATCCCGCTGACTGGCGCCGGACTTGCGCACCTGCCCGACACCAGTACGCTCCTCGTGCTGCGGCTCAACGAGACGGGCGTGGACGACGGCGCCCTGCAACACCTTCGCCGATTGAAAAAGCTCACCCGTCTCGAACTGCGGCAGACGCTCGTCACCGACGCCGCGGTCGATCACCTCAAGAGGCTCGACTCCCTGCGGTTCCTCGATGTTCGCGAAACCAGGATTTCCGAAGCCGGGGTAAAGCGACTTGCCGAGGCCCTGCCGAAGTGCAATATCATGCACTAGGTCGTGTAGGACGGATTAGGAAATCCGTCCTACAACTCGACGAAATTGCTGCGTCGGCGTACTAGCGGATGATCTGATCGACCATGAAGAGCGAGTTGTCGGCTATGTTCATCACCGGACGGTACGGATTGCGTCGTTGGGCGAGCGCCGACTTGCCCGGATACCAGACCAACTGCATCGTGAGTCCCCAGGACTCGTCGGCGTTAGCTACGCCTCCGGCCCGGCCTTCTCTGGGTATCTTGTAGTTGATGATATTTTGCAGGGCGAACCCCCGACCCAACGGCATCCAGATGTCCGCTCCGACCAGACCGTCGCCGCGCCCGGTGCCGCCTCCCCAAATCCGTCCATCTCCGCCGTTCTCGAAATTGCGTCGGAAATAGAACGCGAACATGTCGGTCGGATCCAACTCAATGTTCCTGAAGTTGCCGAAATTGTACGTGTCCGTGCTAATCCCGAACGCGCCCAAAAAGCCGACCTCATGCACGTCGTCGATCACAAAGCCGATATCGGCGCGGAGTTGATTCAGGTTGAACGTATCGTAGTATCGGTCGTGCATGTAATCCCAGACCACGCCCCACTGCACCCCGCGGCAAAGCTCGCGGCGGAAGATACCCGCGGTGACGAAGTACTGCGACCTGTCGGTGCCCGGCACGGCGGCCTGTAGTCCCGCAAAATTGCTTTGCACGAATCTGGCGCCCATCTGGTATCCGCATCCCCATGGATCGCCGAGCGGACCGGAAACGCCCAGGCCTTCGCTGATTCCATAGTTGCCGTTGGTACCCCAATCGACCGGTCCCTTGAATCCCTGTCCGCCGAAGAAGAGCGTCAGGTTTCTGATCCACCAGTTGCAACGGCCGTCGAAAACCTCGTAGCCGAAATCGAAGCATTCGCCGCTGCCCGGTCCGCATATCGATCCGCAAGTCGGTCCGCCGCCCGGTCCGCAGTCGCCACCCCCGCCACAGTCCCCGCCCGCGAAGACGCCGTGCTCGGCGATCGGCTCGTACTGCATTTCCCCGGGAGGAATCACTTCCGGTTTCCCGTTGCTGACCAGCCTGGCCCGATGCCGGTTCGAGTACGCCGGATCTCGCGTCTGTGCCGTGTCGAAAGGTCCAATGTCGTATGACTGACGCCGCGCGGATCGGTAGGAACGGTCGGCGGGACGCGACTCGGTCGATTGGCTGACTACCGGTTTTTGCGCCGTTACGGGCCGTTTCAACACTCGCCGTTGCCAATTGAGCGATGCCGACGAGCCATTATCAACCGTGACGGCCTTTGAGGTATCCGAGGCGGCCTTCCAGGTCTCTGCTCTAGCGCTATGGCCGACGGCCCAAATCGCCAGTCCAAAAAGCAGGATTCCAACAGGCCGTATACTGGTCAGGCTCATTATCGCAGCCTCCTAACAGGGGGGTATATCCACGGAGCTTCCACGGGTGAAATGTGGATGAGAAAGATATCGGAATTTGCCGGACCGGAACTTTCGTCAAAGCCAGAAAAACCGGCAGCGTCCCCCTGGTTGCCGCAGATTACCAGCGGCCATGCCGTTTTCCTGACTTTCCGCATCGGGAAGCAGACATCTCAATTGCTGTTGCGGGAAAGCCCGTGTAGGGTGGGTCAAGCAAAGCGCAGCCCCACCCTACGTACTTACCCATGACACCCGGTCCAATAGCAAACCTCTTGGCATCCGGTCCCTTCGCGGCAATAATACCGACCATGATGAAACAACAAATGGACAAAATCGTCATTCTGGCCCGTGGGCTTGGAACTCGCATGCGTCGCGACGACGACGCGGCTGGCATCGACGGCCAGCAGTCGGCCATGGCCGACACCGGCGTGAAGGCCCTGATCCCCATCGGACGGCCGTTCCTCGATTATGTGCTCTCTGCCGCCGCGGACGCCGGTTATCGCCATGCCTGCTTGGTGGTCGGACCAGAGCAGGAAGCACTCCGCAAGTATTATGGCGAAGAAATTGCCACCCAAAGGCTGGACGTTGTCTTCGCCGATCAGGCCGAGCCGAAGGGTACGGCCGACGCCGTGGCCGCGGCGGAAGCGTTCGCCGACGGAGAACACTTCGCGGTAATCAATTCGGACAACTACTATCCGGCCGAGGCGCTGAGGGGGTTGCGCGAGCAGCCGGGCTGCGCCGCGGCGCTGTTCGAGCGCGACGCCATGTTGGCCGGCAATGTGACCGAAGACCGGATCAAACGGCTTGCAGTGGCAAGGATCGACGCCCAGGGAAACCTGGAGGGGATCGTCGAGAAACCCGACGACGCCGCGCTGGCCGCCCTGCCTCGCCCACTCTGGGTGAGCATGAACTGCTGGCGGTTCGGCCCGTCGATTTTCGAGGCGTGCCGGGCAATCAAGCCCTCGCCCCGCGGCGAGTTCGAGATTCCCGACGCCGTCGGCCACACCATCCACGTGTTGGGCGAAACGTTCCACGCGTTGAAGGTCCGTCTGCCCGTGCTCGACATGACCAGCCGGGCCGACATCGCCTTGGTGGCGACGATCTTGGCCGACACCGAGGTAAAACTGTGATCAAAAAATCAGGTGTGTCGCGGACACACCCTACGTTGCTGTATTCACTCGGGGTTAAATAACTGTTTTTGCGGGGCAATTCCCGGAATGTCTTAGCTGTTTTCCCATGTCATCACCCGATCAAGCCGACGCATCGCTGGTCAGCCGCATCCGCCGGCGGAACGCCGAGGCGTGGAACGAATTGATCGGGCGGTTCGAGGGGCGGCTGCTGGCCTACGTCGAGGGCCGCACGCGCCGTCGGGCGGCGGCCGAGGACATCGTGCAAGAGACGTTCATCGGTTTCCTGACCAGCCTGCCGAACGTCGACCAGCGTCGGCCGCTGGAAGGATATTTGTTCTCCATCGCCGCCCATAAGTTGACCGACTTCCTGCGTCGCGAAGGCCGTCGGCCCGGCCGCGTTCCGGGTTGAGCCGAAATAAAGACTCCCGACCCCTTTAATCCTCCCTTTAATCCTTTAATCCGATGAGCCTATTCGATTACAAACCCAACGCCGAAGAAGTAATGGCAAGGCTCCGCTCGCTGTACGAACGGCAGGCCGGCGATCGCATCTTTGCGGTCATGGATGTACCCAGTGCGGCGATCGAGCGGTTCAAACAGCAATATCCGCACCACGAGTGTGAGTACCCCGATCCCGTTGCCAGGGCCGAATTCTGGGATACTTTCTTCGCGGAACGTGTGGCACTGGAAGACGACTCGATGCCGAGAGCATACCTCAGCGAGTTCGACCAAGGGCTTTACGGAGGGCTGCTCGGCGGCGAAGTACGGTTCATGGTCCATCCGGATATCGGTTGGATATCGTCGATGGTACCGCCGCTGCTTAGCGATTGGTCGGAGTACGACGCGCTAAAGTTCGACGAGTCGCACCCATGGTGGCAGCGATATCTCAAACAGATGGAGATATTCGCCGAGGCAAGTGCGGGTAAATGGGGGATCAGCCATTTCATTCTGATCGACGCGCTGAACTTCGTCTTCGAGTTGATCGGGGCAACCGACACGTATCTTAGTACCGACGAGAACCCGGAGATGGTACGCAAGGCGATCGACTTCGCTTTCGATTTGAACGTGAAGGTTCACGAGACGTTTTTCGACACTGTCGGAACTTTCCAAGGCGGTACGCTGAGCAACTTCGGCCAGTGGATTCCCGGCCGGATCGTCTCGGAAAGCCTCGATCCGTACCACATGGCATCGGTGGCGTTTTTCGAGCAGTGGGGGCGCGAGCCAGCCGAACGAATTATCGAGCATTTCGACGGCGGAGTGGTCCACATTCACGGCAACGGCCGCCACCTGCTTGAAACAGCCGCCACGATCAAGGGACTCAAGGCGATTCTGCTGTTGGACGATCTGGGTATCCCATTGGCTTTCGACGAGCTGCCCAAATTTAAGACTAAAACCGGCGGCGTCCCGCTTACATTGTTCGCCGAATATAACGCATTCGTCGAGCGGCTCGAAAACCACGATCTGCCCGGCGGGGTAATATATGAGGTCAAAAATGTCCCGAGCATCAATGTGGCAAACCGCCTAATGGAAAAGGTTCGCTCGTACCGCGCATAGTATGGCGGGCTGTGCCCGCCATACTCAGGCGTTGACGCGTCGCCAAGTCATCATCAGGAACACGCTCGATACAACCGCCACGCATGTTAATATGATCGCCGGCATGTGGTTGGAGTATATCCAGAATCCGGTGGCGAACAGTGTACTGTAAACGGCCAAGCAACCAACGACCATGCAAAGGATTCCCATCGGCACATTCCATTTCTGATCGGTGCCTTCGATCATTTCGCCGTCCGCCTCTGCCTGAAGCAGCACGGCGCGCCAGCCCGGTCCGCCGGGGTTAATCAACCGGCAGAAACGGCGCAGCGTCGCCTCGTCGGTCGGCCGGGTTAATGCGGTGACGAGCAACCATGCCACGGTAGTAACGCCCACGCCGGTAAGGAGCTTTACCCAATTGGCGATATCCGGCGGCGCGAAAAACTGGAAGTAGATTGCGACGACGAACGAAACGACCATTGCGGCAAGCTCGCTGAAAGCGTTGATTCGCCACCAGAACCACCGCAGAATGAACAGCAGCCCTGTGCCGGCCCCAACTTGCAACATGATATTAAACGCTTGGAGCGAGTTACTAAGCCACAAAGCCAAAGTGCTGGCAAGGATCATCAAGATCAGCGTGGAGATTCGCCCCACCAGTACCAGTTCCTTTTCGCTTGCGTTGGGACGTATGAATCGCTTGTGGAAGTCGTTGACCACATAGGAAGAGCCCCAGTTCAGGTGCGTGGAGATGGTCGACATGTAGGCCGCAATTAACGACGCCAGCACCATACCCATCAGCCCGTGCGGCAGAAACGTTAGCATGGCCGGATATGCCATATCGTTCCTTACCTTGCCGGGGTCCATGTCTGGAAATGCCGCCTGAAGCGATTGAAGGTCGGGAAACACCACCAGCGAGCACAGGGCGACGAGAATCCACGGCCAAGGTCGCAATGCGTAATGTGCCACGTTAAACAGCAAAGTGGCGCCGGTGGCATGCACTTCGTTCTTCGCGGCCAGCATTCGCTGTGCTATGTATCCGCCGCCGCCAGGCTCCGCACCGGGATACCACACGCTCCACCACTGTACGGCCAATGGGATAATGAATACCGAAACGAGCAAGTCTGTATTATTGAAGTCGGGCAAGATCGAGAGCTTGGTTTGAATGGCCTCGTTCGACATCAGCCCGGCCAGCCCACCGACCGGTTCGAGGCCCAAGGAAACTACGGCCGCCGCCACCGACCCGACCATTGCCATAATAAACAGCAGGAAATCGGTGAGCAAAACACCGGTCAGGCCGCCGAGCATACTGTACACTACTGTCACGCTGCCGGCGATGAGGATGGTTTGAATCGGAGTCAGTCCGAGCATTGTGCCGCCGATCTTGATCGCTGCCAAAGTAACCGATGCCATAATCAGGACATTGAAGAAGACTCCCAGGTAAATTGCCCGAAAGCCTCGCAAAAATGCGGCTGCGCGACCGCTGTAGCGAAGTTCATAGAACTCGATATCGGTCATCACGCCGGAGCGACGCCACAGCTTGGCATAGACGAAGACGGTGAGCATGCCGGTAAGCAAAAACGCCCACCATAGCCAGTTTCCGGCAACGCCGTTTTGGCGAACGATATCGGTCACGAGGTTCGGCGTATCTGACGAAAACGTGGTGGCCACCATTGAAACGCCGAGCAACCACCAAGGCATGTTCCGACCGGAAAGAAAGAACTCCGAGGAGCTGCTGCCCGCGCGACGTGCGGCCCAAACTCCGACGACAAGAGCCGTAACCATGTAAGCAACAATAATCAGCCAATCAATAGCATTGGGACCCATTGGTACGCTTTCCTTCATAAAAACACCCCCTTTCCCTTCGGGAAGGGGTTGGGTGAGGGGTTTCACCCGTTATGGCTCGACTAAAACTCGAAGCGCCGCCGGGCCTGCCGCTGGCGTAAAGAACTCGGCAGCCGCGACATTTTCCGAAAACTTTTTGCGATATGCACTGCTCCAATCGACCAAGAATTCGTCGGCCCTCGCCGATTCGACGTAAGAATTCACTGGCGAAATCGGGTTTGTTTTCTTATTAAATTCAAGCCGGAAACCGGCCTTAACCTGTTTCCCCGCTATGACTTGTGGCGACAGGACGCGAAAAACCTTTCGTAATCGTGCCGCCGATGGTGGTATACGCGACATTGGCATTCTACCAGCCGGAAACACCTTGAAAAAGGCTGTTTTCTGGCTGCCGGAGTTTTCGGGCTTTTTTGCATGGGCCTATGGCGGGCGCAAAATGCGTTTTCCCACCCGAAAATCATCCGTAGTGCGTAGGACGGATTTCCTAATCCGTCCTACGATTCGATAAATTAGGTGTGTCGAATTTCCAGGACTTGACATGCCGGTGGTTATGTGCGATTCCTTCATTGCCCCGGGTGTATTCACCCGGGGCTAAATAGCGGTTTTTACGGAACAATTTCCGGAATGTCTTATTTCCCATGTCATCACCCGATCAAGCCGACGCATCGCTGGTCAGCCGCATCCGCCGGCGGGACGCCGAGGCGTGGACCGAATTGATCGGGCGGTTCGAGGGGCGGCTGCTGGCCTACGTCGAGGGCCGCACGCGCCGTCGGGCGGCGGCCGAGGACATCGTGCAAGAGACGTTCGTCGGTTTTCTGACCAGCCTGCCGAACTTCGACCAGCGCCGGCCGCTGGAAGGATATTTGTTCTCCATCGCCGCCCATAAGTTGACCGACTTCCTGCGTCGCGAAGGCCGTCGGCCTACCTTGCCGCTGGTTTTGCAGGGGAGCGGGGCGAGCAGTTGGGAGCCGGCCGGCAGCGCCCGACCGGCCAGCAGCATAGCCCGATCGGCCGAGCGTTGTCGTTTCGAGCAAGAGTCCCTGGCCGCGGCCATCGCCGGACAGATCGAACATTTTCGCCGCCGCGGCCAGTGGGACCGGCTCCAGTGTGTCGAACTGTTGTTCGTCCGCGGCTGGACCAACAAGGAGACGGCGGCTAAACTGCGCGTCGGCGAGCAGACGGTCGCCAATTACAAGTTCGAGTTCCTCACAAAGCTCCGCGCGGCGGTCCGCTCGCAAAATTTGCCGGAAGAGATTTTTCCCGAGTTGTATCAGTAGGCCGGGTTGCAACCCGGCGGTCATTTCGTGCCGGGTCACGACCCGGCCTACCACTATGTTCCGTTCCTCCGACCTGGAAGCGTATCTCGACGAAGCCTTGCCGGCGGAGGAGATGTCGCGGATCGAAAAGGCTGCCCGCAAAGACCCCGCCTTGGTCGAGCAACTGTCGGCGATCAACTCGCGGCGTGGTGCGGGCGTTCATTCGTTGGGCGAAGTCTGGCGGCAGCGACGGCTCAGTTGTCCCTCGCGCGAACAATTGGAGAGCTACCTGCTCGGCTCGCTGGAGAAAGCCCACGCCTCCTACGTCGAGTTCCACATTGCCGTTGTCGGCTGCCGCTACTGCCGGGCCAACATGTCCGACCTGCAATCGCAACGTGCCGAGGCGGAACCGGAAACCCATCACAGACGCCGCAAGTTTTTCCAGTCGAGCGCCGGTTATCTGCGGGATTCCTCCGCTCCATAAAGCCGCGACCGATGGTCGCGGCTTTATGGGGAGATACTACTCGAACTCCAGATGCCCGAAACCGTCGGGTAGCACGTCAACGGCCGCCGGCTTGTTCCACGCCTGAAACCCGACGCCCGGCGTCACGCGTTGCAAGCCGATGGCCCAGGTCTCGCGTGGCTGGGGCGATTGGCCGGTCAGTTCCTTGATCGGGATGGCCGCCTCGGCAGTCCACCCGCGCTCGTTGCGCAATGCGGCGACGTACCACGTCGGGTTCCAGGTGCGATCTTCCCACAGGCGGTCGTTGGTCCAACCGCGATGATCGACCGTCAGGCGGTAGAAAGTGGCGTAGTCGCGGTCGATGTCGAGAAACACCTCGACCCGGTCGTGTGTGGACAGGTCGGCGTCTCGCGGACGCCCTTGGGGTTGATTTCCGTCCCCTTTTTCATTTGGCGTGTTCCGGCACTGAATCGCGAGATAGAGGAACTCCGCGTCGTATGCCAACATGACCGCCGCGGGCCAATCGCCGTCGTCGTGCTGCGCGCTTTCGAGCGTGGCCGTCTCGGCCAGTTTCCAAACGGCGTCGTCTAGCCGGCCGTCCAGCCGCGGTTTCGACTGGGCCTTCACGCACTTCAACCGGGGCTTTATCCGGTGGGCGGCCGCATCTGCCATGCGCAACTCTCCCTGGGCGCAGGCCCACCATGCGTCGCGGTCGTTGCCGCGTATTTGGGTTTGATATAGTCGTTTGGCCTGGCGAGGCTGGTCCAGGCCGCGGTAGGCGGCGGCCAGCGGAAACCGCACTGCCGGCTCGGCGAACAAGTCGAACCGCGTGCGTTCGAGCCGCTTACCCAGCGCGACGGCCAGTTCCAGGCGCCCCTGGCGCCGCGAAACGTCGCGATTGATTCGCCAGGCCGCCTCGCCGCTGACGTTGTAGTGCAACAGCCACAGCGTTGCCGACGGGGCAAGCGGATGTTTTGGATAGCGCTCCGCCAGCGCCTGAAAAGTTTCGGCCGCCAGAGGCCATCGGCCGGCGCGGTAATATCGATCGGCCAGTTGGTAGATAATTTGGCCCGCGCTTCGTTCGTCCAAGTCGCGTGTCAGTTGGCCGACCTGGGCAAGCAATTGCTCGGCCGACCACGTGCCGCGGTCCGCCCGCTCGATAATCGCTTGCACGTGTCTGCGTCTGACGGCCAACCGCCGCAGCCGTTCGATGCTTTCCACCGGCGGAGGCGCCGGCTTGCGTCGCGATTCGCCCCCCGGCGGCAGCGTCAGCCCCGCAAAAACGTCTCGCCCCGACAGCTCATCGCCTCCGAGCGGACGCAGCGTCAACGTCGGTGGCGAAGGGATGAAACGGTCTCGCAACAAGCCCCGCGGCTCGACGGCCGCCTCGGCCAGCGTGCCTCCCAACCGGGGCGAGAACCGTGCGGTGCTCAACTCGCCGGCGCCCCGCTCGCCGGGCGGCATCGTTCCGAACACACGTTTAACTCGCCACGGCGCCAAGCCCGCTTCGGCGATCTGATCGGGAAAGGCACTGGGGTCGGCCGCCTCGTCGACCGCCTGCAACACCGCCTGTCGAACGATCCGGCCGAGCGGATCTTTGGTTCCAGGTCCGGCGTCGTGGGTTACGATCGCTTCGGGCCGCCACGTGCGGATCGAGCGGACGATCCGAGCGTGGAGCGCGTGCAGGCCGGGGCGGTTGTTCGCGTTGTCCCAGCCCGCAACGATCCCCCGCCGGTCGATGTGCAGGCCCGGCTGGCGCAAGGGGAATTGCCAAGCCGTCGTGGCCGCGTTTCCGCCGAGCCGTACCACCGCCTCGTGCAGCCGGTCGGCCAACGGGACGTCATCGCGAGGCGGGATTTCAATGTCGCGCCGGCAGAGCACTTCAACGGCGGTCAGGTATCCTTCGCCTCCGGCCAGTTGGGCGATCAATTCGAGCGGCACGTCTTTCGGCTCGGCAAACAGCGCCAGCAGCGCGGCTCGCGATCCGCCGGAGCGTTGCCTCTGCCAGGTGCGGCCGCCGTCGTCGGTGGCGAGTATCGTGCCCAATTCGCCGACGGCCCAACCGTGCTGGTCGTCGGCGAAAGCCATCGCCTGAATCGGCACGGTTGTGTTCGTGGGAAATGCGTTCCATGTGCGGCCGGCATCGGCGGTGTAAAAGACGAGCGTGCCGGGAGAGCCGGCGACCCAGCACTTAGGCCCGCGGACGGCCAGCGCGGCAAGATCGAAGTGGCGGATCGTTCGGGGTAGTTCGCCGGGCGGAGCGCGTCGAGTCGCGCCGAGGTCGTCGGTAAATTGGAGCAAGCCGCCTTCGCCGATCAACCAGCCGTACGCCGGTCGGATGAGCCGAATCCGCGAGAAGCTCCGCAACTCGAATCCGTCGGCACGGGCTGATTCCAGCGATCCGCCGCGTACGATGGCCAGCGATCCGTTTCGCCCGGCCAGCGCGCCGGCGCGTGGGCTGACGAAATCGGCGGCCCTCCAGGGCGCGTCATTTCCGCCGGGCAACGGCCGCCAACTTCGCCCGCCGTCGTCGGTCGCGAAAGCGCCGCTCGGATACATCGCCGAGCGGCATCCCGCCGCCCAACCCCGATTCGGGCCAAAGAAACCGATCCTCCGCAGCGCGGGCAGCATGAGTTTCGGGTTGTGCGTCCAGTTCCCGCCGCCGTCGCGGGTAGTCAGCACGACTCCGGTGCTTGCGTGGGTGTATGGATGTGTGAATCCACCGGCCGCCCAGCCGAGTTGCTCGTCGAGGAAGCAGACCGTCCAGAGTGTGCAATCGACGCCGGACTTCTGCGACCGCCACGTTTTTCCGCCGTCGTCGGTATGCCAGACGGCGCCGCGGTCGCCGACGGCCCAGCCTTTTTGTGCGTCGACGAAACAGACGTCGTTGAGCCGGGCGTCGGCAACGGCATCGACTATGGGCGCATCGGCGACACCGGGCAAGACCGACAGCAATGCTAGCGCGAACATCCCAAACATGCCGCCATTTTACCGCCCGGCGAGGACGTACTGCAAGACTTGATCCTATTGTTGTTTAAGGCGAGACTGGAGAGAGCCGGGGGGAGGGCATGAGGGGTGTGAAGGGTGCAAACGGTCATGGTCCTCCGGGAGAATGTACCGCTGGTCACAAGCAATGCTCAATTGTGCGCGAACCTCTCCGCACGATCCCTTGGCGATATATAGATACTGTATGAACTCGGTCGAAGATCCCCGTTCAAAGCCCTCGGCGATGTTCGACATGATCGACACGGCGGCGCGGCGAATCTGATCCACCAAACCTCTATCTCGCGCGAACGCGTCTTCCCGGGTCAGAGAGTAAACCGCATTGGTCAACTCCCGTGCCCGCTGGTATATGTGCAACTCTTCAAACGCTTCAGCGGCCTTTCCTTTCATGCCCTTTCACCTTTTTTACCCTTCACACCCTTCATGCTTTATGACGGAGTGATCTTGAACTGCTGCTGGAAAGCGACGTCGAAATCGTAGAGGTCGTCGAAGTCCACCCGCGTGTCGGACGGGGTTTTCCGCATCTGGCCGATGCGTATCAGATTGAACACGATCTCGCCGAAATCGCCCGTGCAGTGGATACCCCAACTGTTCAGCACCGTCTTGGCCATGTAGCCGTATTGCTCGATGGCATAGCGTCGGATCGCATCGCATAGTTCGCGGCCGGTGACGTGGCGTTCGGGACCGGCCGGCGTCTCGCTTTCCTCGGTTGATTCGTCGGTCTGTTCGGTTTGGCTTTCCGCTCCTATCCCCAACACGTCCTGCGCGTAGTGCAGCGCCTCGAAAATGAACGCATAAGCCTCGAATTTGTACCTTCGGTCTTCTTCGAGGAGCCGGGCAATCGGGTGGTCTGGGTCAAGCATGGGTGTCGTCTTCTTCCGCCGTTTGATTTTCGTCGTTTTCGCGGGGCAAGTTCTCCGCCTCGAATTGCGCCGCTTGCTCGTATTCATCGAACTCGTAGCGGAGGCAGCACTTCAACCGTCCGCAACGGCCCGATATTTTCGTCGGATCGAGCGTGGCCTTCTGCATCTTCGCCATCCGCATCGAGACCGGCGGCATTTCGACCAGGTGTGTGTTGCAGCAGACCGGGCAGCCGCAATCGCCGTAGTCGGCCAGCAGCTTGGCCTCGTCGCGGACGCCGATCTGCCGCATTTCGATCCGGGTCTGAAACTCACCGGCCAACTCCCGGACCAACTCGCGGAAATCGACGCGGCTTTCGGCCAGATAGTAGATCACGATCCGCTCGCCTCCGAAGAGGTGCTCCACGTCGACCAGCCGCATTTTCAGCCCTAGCCGATCGACGTGCTGTTGACTCACGTCGAATTGCCGGCGGGACTGTTGCCGCATCCGGGCCAGTTCATGCCGATCCTCGGCGGTCATTTCGCGGATGATCTGGCCGGCGCCGGGGTCTTTCATCCGTTCCTGCGCGTCTGGCGTGGCTTCGCAGAGTACCTCGCCCGCCTCCAGGCCGCGGTCGGTCCGCGCAATCACGTTCGTCCCACGGGGGTACTCCCTCCCTCCCGTCGGCGAAAAAACACCCAGTAATCGCATCGCGCCGTAGCGCACCACGTAGTCGGACATCTTGCTGATTATACCCGCAACGCCCTGAACCTGAAAGTATAAACGTCCCGTCGCGGACCGTGCTTCAGCGCGATCCTCCGCCCATCGTATAGGCTCTGGCGGAAAGGATCAAGCCGTGTACTCCACGCAAAATGCGACGTACAATAGGTTTTCGTGTAATGGTGTTTAATACTGAAAAGGCTTTTTTCACCAAGGCGACGCCATGAACCAGATCACTCCGTCGCAGCCCAGGCTTTGCTACTACTTTGTTGATGAGGCTGGAGACGCAACGCTGTATGACAAGCACGGCAAAGTTTTGGTTGGAACGACCGGCTGTTCAGATCGCTTTTTTTTAGGATTGCTTGATATTCCCGATCCCTTGCGACTTAGTGACGATTTGGATGCGCTCCGCAAAAGTTTGTTGGCCGACCCATACTTCAAAGGTATTCCATCCATGCAACCATCGGCCCGGAAAACCGCATTTTACTTCCATGCGAAAGACGATTTGCCCGAGGTTCGGCGCGAGGTTTATTCTCTGCTAATGCGGCACGAAATGAAGTTTTTTGCCGTGGTCCGTGACAAACGCCGCATTGAAGAATTGGTCCGTCAATATCGACAAAAAAAGCTGGAATATCGTTACCATCCCGATCAACTTTATGATCGCTGTGTAAGCCGTCTATTCAAGGAACGCCTTCACAAAGACGACGGCTACTCTATCCGCTTTGCCAAACGTGGAAACAAGACTCGCACCATGGCCTTGCGAAAAGCGTTGGAGCTTGCGCGGAACAACTTTCGTTACTTTTGGGGCATTGTTCCCAATGCACCAATCGAAATCATTCCCAGCAGCCCTTCATCATGCGGCGGTCTGCAAGCCGCCGACTACTTTCTCTGGGCGCTTCAGCGACTCTATAAGCGGAACGAAGATCGCTACTGGCAGTTTGTATGGCCGTCTGTCAGCCTTGTTCACGACATTGACTACACGGCAAACAAACCTTATGGAGAATACTACTCGCAACGGAACCCGCTGAATCTTTCCGCTTGCGCAAAAAATAAGCCGGAGATATAGGGCCTTCCCGAAAACCGGGCGACCACACGGCGTGAAGCCGAATTTCGTCTCCAGCTATTAGAAATATAACATTACAGGTTATGTTTGTCAAGTCGCTCATCGAGGCCACCTCGGCGAAACTCTCGCCAGGGCCGGCAATGTGCGGAACATGCCTCTTTCCCCCAGGCCGGCTTTGAAGATTTGCACCAGTTCACGGCCTACCACATACACGCTCGGACAGGCGTCATTTTCACGAAAACAACCTGTCACTTGCGAAAGTGGCAGAGTCGGCCGATGGTTGCCAAACGCCAGAATCCTTCCGTGGAAACCTCGGAAAACAACGGACAAGCGTGCAATATGTCGATAATGTTCACGGGCTTGATCCAGATCAATGGTGGGTATTGCCGACCGCGGTATAATCGACCATGCGATCTGGTCCGCCGGCCGCACAGCCGGCGCTCCGAAGTTGAAAGAGAATAGCCCCCGGCTATTACTGAAAATAACTCGTTGAAACACACAGGAGCGACAAACGAAATGTACTGCTATCAATGCGAACAAACCGCCAAAGGGGCCGGTTGCACGGTAATTGGCGTCTGCGGCAAGGAACCGGCCACGGCCGCGCTGCAAGACCTGTTGATTCACGCGACCAAGGGGATAGCGATGTACGCCCATCGGGCCGCCAAACTCGATGCAACCGACCAACAAGTGGATCGGGCGATCCCCGAGTTCCTCTTCGCAACCATTACGAACGTCGATTTCGACCCCCAGCGGCTAAAAACTCACCTGCTCGACGCCGCCGCGATCCGCGACCGTGCAAAAACGCTTTACGAAGATACCTGCGTCGAGAAGGCCAAGGCGCCGGAAATCCTCGACGGTCCGGCCGTCTGGCAGCCCGCCGCCGATCTCGACGGACTGATCCAACAGGGTAATGAGGTCTCGATCACAAAGCGGCAGACGCGGCTGGGCAACGACGTCGCCGGATTGCAGGATTTGATCCTCTACGGTCTGAAGGGCGCCGCCTCCTACGCCGATCACGCGATGATTCTCGGCTACGAAGACCCAAACATTTACGCTACCTTCCATCAGGCCCTCGATTTCCTTGCCCAAGAGAACACGGCCCAAGACGCCTTGCTCGATTGGGTAATGAAAACGGGCGAGTTGAACCTGACTGTGATGGGGTTGCTCGACGCCGCCAACACCAGCACGTACGGCCATCCCGAGCCGACCACCGTGCGGGTCACGCCCGTCAGCGGCAAGTGTATCCTCGTCTCCGGCCACGATCTGAAAGACCTCGACGAACTGCTCAAGCAGACCGAAGGCAAGGGGATCAACGTCTACACTCATGGCGAGATGCTCCCCTGCCACGCGTATCCCAGATTGAAGAAGCACAAGCATCTGGTGGGCAACTACGGCGGGGCCTGGCAAGACCAACGAAAGGAGTTCGACGAGTTCCCCGGCGCTATCCTGATGACCACCAACTGCATCCAGAAGCCCAAGGAAAGCTACATCGGCCGTATCTTCACCAGCGGGCTGGTGGCCTGGCCGGGCGTGCAACACATGGGCCCGGACCACGATTTCTCGCCGGTCATCGAGGCCGCGCTGGCCGCCGATGGTTTCGCCGCCGACGCGCCAGAGAAAACCATCACCGTCGGCTTCGGCCATCATGCCATATTGGGAGTGGCCGACAAGGTGGTCGCGGCGGTCAAGGCCGGACAGATCCGACACTTCTTCCTCGTCGGCGGCTGCGACGGGGCCAAGTCCGGGCGGAACTACTACACCGAGTTCGCCCAGAAGGTGCCCGAGGATTGCGTGATCCTTACGCTGGCCTGCGGCAAGTACCGCTTCAATAAATTGCCGTTCGGCGACATCGGCGGGATACCGCGGCTGTTGGACGTCGGCCAGTGCAACGACGCCTTCTCGGCCGTCCAGATCGCCACGGCGCTGGCCGACGCTTTCAAGTGCGAGGTGAACGAGTTGCCGCTCTCGTTCGTACTCAGTTGGTACGAGCAGAAGGCGGTGGCGATTCTGCTGACGCTCCTTTACCTGGGCATTAAGAACATCCGTCTGGGTCCAACCCTGCCGGCGTTCGTCACCCCGCCGGTGCTCGATCTGCTGGTCGAGAAGTTCAACATCGCCCCGATCACCACGCCGGAGGCCGATCTGAAGGCGATGCTGGGATAGTTGACAATAACACGGCAATCGTCAGAATGGGCTTCGGCCAGCGGGACTCGTTATGGCTTTTCTTCAATAATAGCCGGCGGGCAACGCCCACCGGTTCGACGATGCCGTGAAAAAGAAACCGACTGAAAATCTCGACGATGATCTGCGGCCCGAGTACGATCTGTCCAAGCTCAAGGGCGGCGTCCAGGGAAAATACGTACGCCGCATGCGGGAGGGATCGAATGTCGTGCTGCTTGCTCCCGACGTAGCGCCCTACTTCCCAAACGAGCAGGCGGTCAACTCGGCATTGCGAGCGCTGATCGACATTGCCAAAAAGCACGTCCACCAGAGCCGGTGAGGTCTTGCTTTGCGAGGGCAGAAAAGATGAATGTCTCAATCATTAAAAAGGCCATGCGATTGGCAATGTTGGGGCTAGGAGCTGTGCTCATCCTAGCGGGGTTGATCTCGGGGTACTTTTGGTTTTACAGACTCGTCCCAATCCGCCACTTGGCCGATCCACACTGGCTGAGCATGCATTCCGAGAAAGCACGGTGGGATGAGGAACAGAAGAACTACAGACGCACAAACGATTCTCCAGACACTTTCTTTTGTGGGGACAGAATAGGCCGCTATGGAGATAAGACGTGGGTTTCCTGGCTGATAGGAAACATAGAGAAAGGAGATGGATTTCGGGTTTGTGGTTGTACGATGGGTGTCTTGGCCGATATGACTAACCAGGATTTTCACGATCCAGCCGACTGGCTTGATTGGTATAAACAACACAAGGAGGAAAGCCAGGAGCAATGGATTCAACAAGGGTTTGATAAATATGGTGTTGTTGTGCATCTGCCGCCCGTAGACGAGGACGAGGAAGCATTGCTGACGCTGCTCGGAAACAATGAAAAGGATGAAGACGGAGTAAGAAAGATTCCTTCTGCGATAAGATACAACGCCTTTCGATGGCTTCGCGATTCAGGATTTGACCTCGACAATTATATAGCCTCAAACCGAGACTGGCATTCTTCGGAGCAGTTGGCATTGGGAGTCTGCCGCTATGCCCGTCTCTCTGCGTGGTACCAGTGGGAACTCGGACTCGGGATCCTTGCTTTTGCCAAGAAACCGGACTCGGAGCAATTGTCGCCGCGTATCTCAAGTCCCACTACCAAAGTCGTTGCCAATGCAATTGTTTTTGGAAGCATGTTTTTGGGGGTTGTGTTCGTCTGGTTTTCGGCCAGGAAGAGAAAACAAGTACGCCGGGATGCAACTGACAATTAGACACAATAATGTGCGCCACGATTCGCGTCAGGCGGAACCCGACCTATGTTTGAGCATGACCTCCGTGCCCGGGGTCGGGGGCGCCGAGGCGCTGGACGCGGATGGCCGAGAGGCCTTCCACCGGACAGTTGCTCTCGCAAATGCCGCAGCCGACGCACAAATCGCGCTCCACGTAAGGCTGCTGTATCTCCAACTCGAAACCGTCGGCGTCCTTGATCGTATACGCGTTGATAATCCTGATCGCCTTCTCCGGCGTGGGACACATCTCCGCGCAACGGATGCAGGGCGTCCCCTCGCTCCACGGAAGGCAACGCGAATAGTCTAAATGCGCCAGACCGATCGGCCGTCGGAGCTTGGCCGCCTCCGTCAGTCGCGGAATGGCCCCGCTCGGACAGACCTGGCCGCAAAGCGTGCAGGCGTATTCGCAATAGGTCTGCTCGAAGACGTGGCGGAACATCAGCCGCGGCGAGAAAATCCCCTCGAGGCCCGACTCGAAGACGGCCGGCTGCAAAACGCCGGTCGGACAGACCTTCATGCACTCGCCGCAACGGACGCAAAGGTCGAGGAACGTATTTTCGTCGCCCGCGCCGGGCGGACGCAGCAGATACGGATCGACCTGTCTTGGTCGGAACACTTGCGCGGCCGCGGCCAGTCCGGGAATCGCCGCGCCGACGGCCATCCCGACCAGCGCCCCGCGCCGCGAAAGATCGACCGGCCGCAGTTGTCTTTTCGACCGCTTTACCGCGAACTTGACGATCCCCTTGGGGCAAAAGTCCACGCAGTCCATGCAGAGGGTGCAGTCCTCGGCCGATAGACCGTCGCCGAGCGCGTCCATTCGGCACGACTCGGCGCAGTCGCCGCACGGTTTGCAGACCACGGCGGGCAATCGCCTGACCAGCGACCAGCGGCTCAACAGTCCCAACATCGCACCGAGCGGACAGAGATATCGGCACCAAAATCGTCGGGCGATCAGCTCCAGCGCGAAAATCGCCGCCAGTATCGCGGCCGATACGCCGGCCAGCCGGAACACGGTCGCGCGGAACGGGATCAGATGCTTTTCCGCGAACGGCTCGACCGCCTCCATCCCCCAGCGCCCATCGAGCCACTCGATCCCGGCGTTCACCCCGCGATGGAACGTCGGATCGCCCCAGAGGGTCATTCCACGGGTCAGCAGCGCGAACGGATCGACAAACCCGACCAGCGGAAAGGAGAACGCGGCGGCCAGCAGAACCACGATCAGCAGGATGTAACGCGCGGAGTGCAAGCTTCCGTTGACAAGTGTGGCACGTCCTTCGCTGCGCTCGGGGACGTGCCACCCTAAATTCCACAAGCGATTGGTGCGCCGAGCGATCGGCCGCAGCAGGCGATGAAAATAGTCCAGCAGCGTTCCCAGCGGGCAAATCCAGCCGCAAAAGAATCGGCCCAAAACAATCGTCAGGGCCAAGACGATCAGTGCCGGCCAGAACAGGGCAATAAACTGACGCGCGGCGAGCATGGCGGCCGCGGCGGAGAGCGGATCGAGGCGGAAGAAGATGTTTTCGCCGCCGGCCAATTGGTCCGCGCCGGTGTATTCGGTGCGGCGGAAGAGCCAAAGGAACAGCACGAGCACGGCGAACTGTGCCGCCCGCCGCCACCATCGCCAGGGAATCCACGCAAAACGTTGCATTTTCTAAAGCCGCGCTGTGTTGGTCGCGCCTGCGAAACCGATGTTGGGGTGGCAGTTGAACTGCCACCCCAACGACGGTGCGAAACCGCAAGAGGTAGTCGCGGTTTTACGGAGTGACAATCTTCATCTTCGACAAATCCATCTCACCCAGGCCAAGTTTGGCGGCCGCCACCGTGGAGCCTAAATAATCGGGTTTCTCCCCGAACAGCGTCGTGGCATAGGCGTCCGCGGCCACCGTGTCGGCCGAGGCGATCAGGGTATCGAGCACCTTCACGTCCTCGAGATTTCCGCCCGTCGGGCCGTGACGCAGGAGGATGCGGGTGGCGTCGATGATCGTCAGCTTCGGACGGACCACCAGATTCAGGTCGGCGATCCGGCGGTTCAGGTCGCGGTGGATAATTCCGCGGCTGCCGCCGATCACTCCCATTACGTTCTTCAGCCCCAACGTAAGCTTCGCCTGACAGTGGTGTTTGGCCACCGGCACGTTGATGTAGCAGTCGCACTCGGGCGGCAGGGCGTCGCGGTGAAAATCGAACTTGTCGAGCGACTTGCCGTCGGCGATCTTCACCGGCACGAAATCCTTGTCTTTCACGTACTCGCACCGAACGCGCGAATCATCGATCGATTCGACGGCTTCTTTTATTCCGCTGCGGGCGTAGCTGCGTCGGGCATCGTTGACCGGGCGATCGAATACCAGCACCCGCCGCGCGCCGGCGTCAAGGCATCTCTGGACGATGGCCTTGACCACGTCGGGATGAGTGGTGGCCGCCTGCTCGGGCCTGCGTTCAAAGCCGATGTTCGGCTTGACCACCACACGGTCGCCCTTGTTGACGAACGCCGCCATCCCACCCAAGGGTTTCAGCACTTTGTCGACCAGCGCTTCGTAGTCCTTGCCCTTGGCCACTACCAAAAGCGGCTTGCCATTCGAGCGTTCTTCGGCCGCCAACACGGCGCGGACGTCGAACAGCGGCGCCGCCAGACACGTTCCGGCGGACCACGCCGTCACCTGTTCGATAAATTCCCTGCGGTCCATAAGCGGCGCCTTCCGTTATGTTCGTGGGTGTAGATATCGCTATTTAGTTCGTGTTGCGAAAAAGCAGGGTGGGTGCCATGGGTAAGCTTCACTTACCACATGATATCCGGTCCAATAGCTTTCCGCAACAGAAACCACACAGCGCGCTCGTCACGATGCGGCTTTTTCGAGAAATTGGTCCACGCCGTGGGTCTTGGCAATCACGGTCAAGCCTGTCTCCGTGACCGTGAAACCACGGTTGCGGTCCAGGTCGGCGTCGTAGCCGATTTCGATTCCGGCGGGCACGTGGACGCCTTTGTCGATTATTGCCCGGCGGATTTTCGCGTGCCGTCCCACGTTTACGCCCTCGAAGAGAATGGAATCGACCACTTGCGCGTAGCTGTTGATGCGTGAATCGGGACCGACGATCGTCCGCTCCAACTGTCCGCCCGAGACGATGGTTCCCTGGCAGACGATGCTGTCGAGCGCCTGTCCGCGCCGGGCGTCCGGCCCCTTCTCGGCAAAGACGAACTTAGGCGGTGGAAGGTTTGGCTGGAAAGTGCGGATCGGCCAATCGGCGTCGTACAGGTTCAACTGTGGATCGATTGTGGTCAGGTCCATGTTGGCGTTGAAATAGGCCTCCAGCGTGCCCACGTCGCGCCAGTAGGCCTCGGTCTTCCGGTTCTCGTCCATGAAAGGATAAGCGTACACCCGGTGCGAGTCGATCAGCACCGGGATCAGGTCGTGGCCGAAGTCGTGGCGGCTGCCTTGGCGGGTGGCGTCGAGACATAGCTGCTCGAAGAGAAAGCGGGTACTGGCCACGTAGATACCCATCGAGGCCAGCGTGCGCTGCGGATCGCCGGGGATCGGCTTGGGACGGTCCGGCTTCTCCTCGAAACCGACTACGCGGTTCTCCGCGTCGACCTCGACGATGCCGAATTGCCGCACGGCGGCCGACACGTCGACCGGCAGCGTGCCGACGGTCAGATCGGCGCCGCTTTCGATGTGGTATTCGACCAGCTTGGCGTAGTTCATCTTGTAGATGTGGTCGCCGGCAAGGATCACCACGTATTTCGGCCGCTCTCGCTCGATGGTGTAGATATTCTGATAAACGGCGTCGGCGGTCCCCTGATACCAATGCTCGTCGATGCGTTGCTGCGGGGGGACGACTTCGATGAACTCGCCCAACTCGCGGCAGAGATAGGATTGCCAGCCAAGGTGGATGTGCCGGTCGAGGCTCATCGCCTTGTACTGGGTGAGGACGAGATTTTTGCGGATCCCGCTGTTTAGGCAATTCGACAGTGTGAAGTCGATGATCCGATACGCACCGCCGAAGGGGACGGCCGGTTTGGCACGATCGCGGGTAAGCGGTTCCAGCCGCGCCCCTTTCCCCCCCGCCAGAATTACCGCCAAAACATCCTTCATTTTAGCCCCCTAAATAGTTTAATATCCACACGATAATAGCATGGTCCCGGCATGAAGCAATCCCGGAAGGCCGAATTTCTACCGATTATGGCGACTATGGGGTAAGTTTGCGGGTTCAACGTTTTTTCGCCATAGCCGTATCGAGTGCATTGTCGTTCATTTTGATCCAGAGGTGCTGGAGGGCGATTTCTTCCAGTCCACTTCCGCGCTGATGGTGGGAATGCAGTGTGCAAAGTCCTACGGCCGAATCGTCCTTCAGCGGCTGAAGGGCATCCATCAAGCTCCACGCGGAATCGGTTTCGGACGAAAGGTCTCTAATCCAACCATTCACCTGAGTCAGCCAATGGGAAAAATTCTGCTCCTGCACGTAGGCGATCATCGCTGCATCACGATGGTCTGCCCCATGACGGCCGAGCTTGAATCGCTGCATGCCTCCTGTCGAGCCAATCGCCGTTGTGACGTATTCACGTTCGTCCCTGCCCTTTCCCCTGGGAGTTGGCAGGCGTTTGCACTCGATTGGCAGGAGGGTGTCAAATTGAGTGTGCAGACGGCCTTCAATAACGATAACCGCACCACAGGGCTTGGGAGCCAGATCGATCTTCCTTTCGTGTCGGACTTCATCGCGTACTTCGGTGCGGAATTGGATATGGCTCCACCCGTCAGAGGTTCTTGCTGCGCTGTTCAGATGATCGCAGAGTTGGTCGGTCAGGGCCGGTTCGGAGGTTTCTGGTTTTCTCTCGGGATGGTCGCGCCAGCGGGGTAATTCATCCGCGATGAACTCAAGGAGTTCATATCGGGCAGTTCCCGGCCACTGAACCTCTGGTTCAAGCGTACCCGCTTCGGCGATGAGTGGGAAATCCGCCAGCATCACATCTTCCAATCAGAAGCCTTGCTCCCACAAATCGGCCAAAGTTTCGTCCGCATCGCGAAGGGCCACGGAGCGCAACCAGTAACGCAGGCGGTCGGGTTTAAGCAAATAGATACAGGGGCCGTCATAAATGCGGGCGATACGAGTGATAGTCAAACCGCTGTCTCGCTGCTCGCGCAGCAATTTGTCGAGCCTGCCCTTCAACTCTTCGGCCCCTTTCCAGTCCACCTTGCCTTTGCCAAAGACAAACGGCTGGCAGATCACGCCAGGCCACGTTTGCAAATCAAGTGCGCGCAATTTGTTCTTCTTGTAGATGGCATTGATCTGCTGCGTGTAAATGTCGTTGAAACTAGGCAGAGCGGCAACACCAGGCTCCTTCATGGCGGCGGAGTCTTCGCCGAGGCGAATCAGGTCGCGGTAATAATCCACGATGTCAGCGACGAGAATCTGTTCGTGAAAGGGAACCTCAAAGTCCTCTGGTAGCAAAGGAAGGCCAAGGACATCAGCCCCCGATATCGCTGTACTCCGTTGACAGAACAGCCTAGTACTGGATGCTGCAACATACGCCCGAAGAATTCTCTTTGATTTTTTTAACTGACTGGTCAACTTTCCGGCCAACCCTAAATGCCCTTTCGATATGCCAAATCCGAAAACCTGGGACGAGTAGGTTAAATAAGATTCAGTCCATAGATCATGGTGGAGGTCCATGTTCTCGCGGACCAACAAAATCGGTGGTGTGTAAATCTCTTTTCGGCGCGGCCATTGGTAGGAACGATTTGGTGCTCTTGATAGTCCTTTTCTGTCGATTCCTGAATCGGAGAGAAATTCCCCAGAAAGGCATCGCTTGCCGATGACATGGTTCGCTGGGCGTTTGTCAGAGGCATTGCCGAAAATGAAGCCTTCTCCTTCTTCCCATCCATGTTTACTGGAGTACTGCCCCAGCGTTTCTTGTTCCCGAAGCCTGTCCACGAACGCCAAAACGCGGCCACCGCCTACTAGATTTGTTCGCCAAGATCGGTCATTCTTAAGCACAAGCTCGCGCGGCAACCAATGCATATCGTAATAGTCGATGTCGAAACCTTGCTCGGCATCGGCGCGCCCACTACGCCGAAAGGTGGCATGAAGAATCTGCCTCTCCGGCGGTGGCTGGTTGGCCTCGGCAACGACCACTACAACCTTGGTGTCGGCGCCGCCCTTCTGGAACAGTCCACGAACAGAGATGAAATCCAGAATCTCCCGGACGTCCCAGCGCTCGATAAACCTACGGCGGAAGCCTAGAGACTGCTGATTGTAAAGAAAGTTGTATGACTGGAGCAGCGATAGTACGCCGCCTTTGGCAATCATCCCCATGGATTCATGCAAGAAGAGGTAGGCAAGTTGCTTGTCGGGCAGCGCCCCGTGCTCTTTTTGATAGCGTTCATAGGAACGTTTGGCTCCCTCGGTGCCGAGAGATGATTTGAACGGGGGATTGCCCACTACCGCACCAATCTTTCCCTTCACTTTGCCTCGCTCGCAAGCTTCAAAGAAACAGCCAAAGTGGATGCTCTTTTCCTTCAGTTCGGGGAAGAGCTTCACACTGGCTCGAATTTTTTCCGGCTTCAGGGCATCGCACAGCGCAAGGCAAAGGCTGAAAGCGGCGAGTTCTACAGCCCCTTCTTCCAAGTCGATGCCGTGGACGCGAGTTAGCAGCTTCTTGAGTACCGGAATATCGGGGCGTTTCCAGTCATTCCGGCTTCGCCAGTGGAGCACAAGGCGTTTGTATGCCTCGACAAGGAAGACGCCGGATCCGCAAGCAGGATCCAGGATGATCTCGTTTTTCTGTTTCAGCCGGTCCAATCGCTCCCAACTAAGCACTTCCCCCAGCATGAGGCGTACAAGAAAAGGCGGCGTGTAGACGGCCACGGCCGTGTCACTAACAAAAAGCTGATAGATGTGGCTTACGAGTTCGACGGGAAGGTCCGCAAAGGAGTAGCGTTGCCAAAGCGTCAATTGACCGCCCGGCTCCTGCTTTCCTTCGACCAGACGTGCAAACCGCGCAAGCTGTCGGCTCTCACGCACAGCCGCACTGTCCTCCTTGCTGAGACTGAAGACACGACCATTGAATCGCTCCTCAAGATGTTCGAGTAAATTAACGAGCGCAGGACCGTCTGCCAGCACTTCAAAGAACTTAGTCGCCCCTTTTTGGAAGCGGGCGAAATAGTCGGCCTCGAAAACTTTCCGCGCCTCAAGATAGGCGATCAGCAACGAGAGGATGAGCAGTCTGCGCCGGAGGGGCTTGGGCAAAACTTTTTTCTTGTCGAGGTCTTCATGGAGGAGTTTGACTTCCTTGATCAGTGTCTTTTGGGCAGCCTGTCTTCCTGAAAGGAGGGCCTTGCAGACTTTAGGATCGTCCCAGAGGGTTCCATTCCGGAGCCGTTCAGCGTCCCACCACGGATCGTTGGCGATTTGGGTCGCAATCTCGATAGTCTTGTAGGGTTTGAAAACCACCTCACCACGCGACTCAAAATCAGCCTTGTGCGCACATCGGAACAACTGGACCAAGCCGGGAGTCACTCGATATACCAGCGGTACGCCGCCCCAACTCCATAGACGCTGGTGTAGCTGAGCGAAGCTTGGGTCGCGAGCCGGTCCGTCGGAAACGAAAACGAGAGCCTGCGCCAACCCCGGTCGGCCATCGCGACCCGCCTCGAAAAATACGGCGGTCGCGCCGTAGTCCTCGGCCCTCTCCATGATGGCCACTTCTTCGGGATGCTGGCCATCCCTGCAATAGTCCTTCACTAAAACAAGGCCATCCACGGCCGGACCACCGCCGGCGCCGCCAAGTCTCTTCAGCCATTGTCCGTGGTCACTCATTTGCAAAGCGGGACTGGATTAAAGGATGTGGGAGGGCTCCTGTCGAACGCGGACTTGGTTTTGCTGGCTGGGTTGCTGGTGAGTTGTTGGCATCGAACGCCAGTTGATGTAAGCGGCGACTCTGGTTTAGCGGGGCACGGAATCGGAACGCGCCCGGCTTCAACCTTGTCCTTTGAACCGTGGCTGAAAAAGATGTCGAAGATGAATTGTTCGTTCATGTTTGGAAGGCTAGCTCCAGCGTCGACAGCCATTGCACCATCGCGATAACGCCCTTATTTTAATGCGCAACCGCAGGCAGTCACAGTACCCCCCCACCCGCCAAGGTGTTGTTCAACAACTCATCCGCAGAAACCGTCGCGTCAGTTCGCATATCAACAATCGTTCCTTTTCCAGTACTCTCTCATCATATCGTCCTTTGGCGGACTCTCCTGCCTTAGGAATCCGAAATTGCGATCTCGGAATTCAAAACACTGGGGATCCGTCAGGAATGAGGTACTTGACGCTGGCCAGGAGACCATGCCGGCGATTTTCTCGTCGGGTGCCACTGCCGGAGTCTTTCCTTCTGCTGACAGCCGACTCCCGCTTCTTCTCTCTCTTCGCAGGAGGTACGAAACCTTCGATATGTCGTCCCAGTTGGGCCTCCAATTGGGCAGCAACAACACCCACGCTACCCCCCGTCGGTCTGGTTTCCTTGCTTGCATACCCCATGCTTTCTATTAGAATAGAGAGATTAGGAGTAGCGTCGCCGTCGTGCGGCTATTATAGGGGTAGGCTTGTCTATTCGGATATCGCACGGCGCGATTCGGGTTGTTGGCGCAGCCTTGTTCAAACGTTGAAAATCATTCGACGACCGCATCCGACGTTCGGAGTTTCGTCGTATTAGCGAAGTACCAATGGAGAGCGATTGATGCACGAGACATCCAAGTCGGAAGGGAAACAGACCAAACTCCAGAAGGAATCGGCAGCGGCGGCTTTGGGAACCGCGATCGAGCAAAAAACGGCGAAAATCGGCGTGATCGGCCTCGGCTACGTCGGTCTGCCGTTGATCCGCACGTTCGTCGCCGCGGGTTTCGAGAATATCGGCTTCGACGTGGACAAATCGAAGGTCGAAAGCCTTCAGGCCGGACGGAGCTACATCGAGCACATATCATCGGAGTGGATCGGGCAATGCGTGGCCGAGGGAAAGTTGTCTCCCACGGCCGACATGGACCGGCTCGCCGAGGCCGACGTGCTGCTGATCTGCGTCCCCACGCCGCTGAGCCGGAGCCGCGACCCGGACCTGGCTTACGTGGAGGCAACTACCCGCGAGATCGCCGCCCGCCTTCGCCCCGGCCAACTGGTCATACTGGAAAGCACGACTTACCCGGGAACGACCAGCGATGTGGTGTTGCCGATTCTCCAGCAGAGCGGATTGGCGTTGGGTAAGGACTTTTTCCTGGCCTACAGCCCCGAGCGCGAAGACCCGGGCAATCCGGACTTTTCGGCGGGAAACATTCCCAAGGTCGTCGGCGGGGCCGACCCCGTGAGCCTTGACCTGGCCGTGCAACTCTATCAGCAAGGCATGCCCGAGGTGATTGCCGTCAATAGCTGCGAGGTCGCCGAGGCGTGTAAGATACTCGAGAACACGTACCGCGCGGTGAACATCGCGTTGGCCAACGAGTTGAAGATGTTGTTCGATCAGATCGGTCTGGACGTTTGGGAGGTGATCGATGCCGCCCGGACAAAGCCCTTCGGGTTCCAGGCTTTTTATCCTGGTCCGGGGCTTGGTGGGCACTGCATTCCGATCGATCCGTTCTACCTGACTTGGCTGGCCCGCTGCCGCGGCATGACTACCCGCTTCATCGAATTGGCCGGCGAGATCAACACGAGCATGCCGCAATATGTGATAGATCGCTTGACCGAGGCCCTGAATTCCCGCGGCAAGGCGGTGCGGGGCAGCAAGATTTGCGTGCTGGGCGTGGCATATAAGAAGGACGTGGACGACGCCCGGGAAAGCCCCGCCTTCGTGTTGATCGAGATGCTTCGCAAGCGCGACGCGGCGATCTCCTACAACGATCCCCACATCCCCCGTTTGCCGCACACCCGTCAATTCAGCATTCCCATGGAAAGCTCTCCACTGACGGCGGAATTTCTCGCCGGCCAGGATTGCGTGCTGATCGTGACGGACCATTCCGCCTACGACTACGAGTTTATCGTGCGGCACGCGCCGCTGGTGGTCGACGCGCGGAATGCCACTAAAAACGTTAGCGAGGGCCGAGAAAAAATATGCAAGGCGTAATTCGAGCAACCTCGATCGCTTATCTGGTTTTCATGACACTATTGTTGTTCACGGCGGACCCGACGCGGTTGATCGGTCTGCACGGTCGGCTGCTGCCGCTGATGCCCTGGGCGCATCTGTTGAGTTTTCTGACGCTGGCCGTCCTGGCGCTCAGCGTCCGCTGGCCGGTGCCGCGCTGGGGTGTGGTCTTGGTACTGGTGTTGTACGCGGGAATGACCGAAATCTCGCAAGGCTTCGTGCCGAAAAGGACGGGGGAGTGGAAAGACTGGTTCATGGACTTGGCGGGCATCGCCGTCGGGGCGGCGGTCTGCTGGGTCGCGGTGCTGTTGACCGGCGCGATTACGAAAGCCCGGCGTCGTCATTGTTCGGCGACACCGTCCGATCAGTGGGAAGTGTTGCAGAGGGTTATGTCGCGCCCCGCCGCCGGAGAATCGTGGTGGGGCTAATCCGATACGGGGTACCTTTATGAGAACGCTCAATGTCCAGCTGGCTGCCATACTACTGGTAATCTCGGTGGTTTTCGGCGGCGGAGTATACCTGCTGTACGGCTATCAGATTAAAAAAAACGCGTCCGTGTTTTTGAAGCAGGCCGACATCGAGGAAAAGCGGGCAAAGGAGGCCGCCGAGGAAGGAAACATTTGGCTGAAGCAAAAAGCCCTTGGAAACGTCGTCCGATGCCTGGGATGGTACGTGCGGTTGATGCCCGACGAAGTCGAAGTGCGGGAAAGGCTGGGAATGATCTTGGCCGAGCGGTCCGAGGACGTTGACGCCGTGAACAGGGGCCGTTTGTTCCAGCGAGCGTTCGGACTGCTGGAAGCAACGGTGGGTATGGACCCGGAGCGGAACGAGGCCCGGCGGCAACTGGTGAAAATGGCGATGGCGATCCGCCGATATCAGGACGCCAAGGACCACTTGCAGGGGTTCTTGTTGCAAGAGTCTCCCAAGGATCCCGAATTGTTGGAACAGCTCGGTCAGTGTCAGTTGCGGATGGGCGACTACGACGCGGCGATGACTTCCTTGCGCAAGGCCATCGAGTACGGCCCCGATCAGGTCACCGCGTACGCGGCGCTGGCGGGCTTGCTGCGGTCGCTGCACTTCTCACAACCCAAGGAGGCCGACGGGTGGATGGAGAAGTTGGTCGAGGCCAACCCGGAATCGTCCAGGGCCCATTTCCTCCGCAGCCGCTACCTGAGCCAGGTGTCCAGAGCCCCGGAGTTGACCCCCGATCTGGTTGTCGAGTTGCGCGACGAGGCGCTGCGGGAGGTGTCCAAGGCCCTGGAGTTGGCCCCCGACGACCTGGATGTTTTGTGGCTGGCGGCCACCTGCAACCAAGCCAAGGGAGAGTACGACGAAGCGCGCCGCTGTGCGGCCCACGGCATCGAGCTGCACCCCGACGCCGTGGTCATGTACACCATTCTGGCCGACATTGAATTGCGCGCCGGCAACCGCGACGAGGCTGTCGCCGCGCTGGAACAAGGATTGAAAGCGACCAACCACAACACTCAAATCCTTTGGGGTATGGCTAACTTGCTGATCGACCTTGGCAAGCTGGAAGAAGCGGGAAAAATCATCGCAGAACTGCGGACCACCGAATACCCCCTACCTCGGGCCGACTACCTGAGCGCGCGGATCGAGTACGTCCAAGGGCACTGGCGGAACGCCAAGGAAGGTTTCGAGAAGGTGCGAGGCTCGCTGTTCATGTCGAACAGGGCGAAGCAGATCGACGTCTGGATTGGAAAATGCTATGGCCAATTGGGTAACCGGGACCAACAATTGAAGGCCTATCGCCGGGCACTGAGCGCGGACCCCACTTTCGCCCCCGCGAAGGCCGCCATGACCAACGCCTTTCTGGCCGCGGGTCAGGTCGACGAGGCGCTGGGTGAATTCCGCCAGTTGGCCGCTGGCGGTAGCGTTGCTCCCGCCAACGCGGTCCTTTACGCACGCATGTTGCTGATGAAAAACATGCGGCTTCCACCCCGAAATCGGGATTGGAAAGCGGTGGAAGACGCCCTGGAGGTGGCCGAAAAAGCCTTGCCCGACTCACCCCAGATACCAATTTTTCGCGCCGAGGCACTCTTAGCGCAAGACCGTGCCGACGACGCCGAGAAGTTGTTGCGGGAAGCCCGCGACAAGGATCCCAAACAACCCGCGTTTTGGAGGGTGCTCACCTCGCTGGCCAACCGACGAGGGAACTGGGAACAAGCGGAGAAACTCCTGCGGGAAGCGGATGAATTGTTCGGTGATACCATCGAAAGACGGAAGGCATGGGCGCAGCATCTTGTGCGACGCCACGGGAAAGAGGCCACCGAGCGCCTGCGAAAACTGGCCGAGAACACCGAATCGTTTTCCGACGAACAGCGATTGCAACTTTGGAGCGGACTGCTTAGCGCCGCAATGCAAGTAGACGATACGGAACAAATCGACTTCTTCTGCCGGAAGATCGCCGAAAAACAACCAAACAACGTGAATATCCGCTACTTGCTCTTCGAGAGGGCGTTGCGGGCCGCGGACCAGCCAGCCATGGAACGGGCACTCAAGGAAATCGAGCAGGTCGCCGGCCAAGGCTCATACTGGCTCTACGGTCAGGCGGTCTTGCTATATCTCAGCGGCAAAGATGAAAAAGACGAAAAAGACAGAACCGCAACGTTGCAGCAGGCAATAAACCTCTTGGCCAAGGCCCACGAGCTACGCGGAGATTGGTCGCGCATACCGTTGATGGAGGCGGGGGTTTACGACGCCTTGGGCCAGCCGGACAGGGCACTGGAAAACTACCGTAGAGCCTTCGGCATGGGTGAGAGAAACCCCAACGGCGTCAAGCGGACCGTCCAACTCCTGATGCAAACGCGGCAGTACGCCGAGGCCGATCAAATGCTCCGCCAACTCGAGAGAGAGCAACCGCGACTCGCACCCGAGTTGAGCCGGGCCGGAGCGGAAGTCGCTTTGCAGCAAGGGGAATACGACCGCGCCCTGGAGATGGCGCAAAAAGCCGCCTCGGCCGATTCCAAAAACTACCTCGACCACCTCTGGCTGGGGCAGATGTTGGGTATTCTCGGCAGCCGGGCAAAGGCCATGAAGCAAGACCAAAAGGCCGAAGAATTGCTCGGCAACGCCGCGAAATCGCTGCGACTCGCCACGGAACTTGAACCCAAGCTCCCGCAAACTTGGGTGGCGCTGATCCGCTTCTACAGCATCGTCGGCGAAGTGGACAAGGCCGAAAAAGCGATCGAAGAGGCAAAATTGAATATCCCCGCAAAGGAAGCCCCACTGGCGCTTGCCCAGTGCTATGAGGCGATGAACAAAACCGAAGACGCCGAGAAACAATACGAGGCGGCCCTGGAAGCGGCGCCTCAGGACATCGCCGTCGCACGCGTCGTCGCCAATTTCTACGCCCGCACCGGCAAGCTGCAATCGTCCGAGGCCCTATTACAGAGGATCATCGACGGCAAGGTGCAGGGCGAAGACTCGGACCTGGTTTGGGCCAGACGGCAACTGGCTTTGATCTACGCCACTCGCGGCGGATACGACAACCTCCAAAAAGCACAAAAACTGCTCGAGCAAAACCTGGCCGGCTCCGAGGCGTCGGCACTAGATCGCCGGGCATTGTATCAGGTGACCGCCGCTGATCCGCAGCGGTTCAAGCGCGATCAGGCCCTTCTCCTTCTGGAGAAGATGCTCGAGGACCAGACCGCCATGCCCAACGACCAATTAAAACTGGCGAACATGTACGAGGCCGCGGGGGACTGGATCAAGGCCAGCAACCTCTACCGGAGTCTGGTGGCCACTTATCCCAGGGAACCCCGCTATCTGGTCGCCTTTATCGAAGCCCTGCTGCGACACAACGAGACATCCAGCGTAGAGATGTACCTCAACCGCTTGGTGGAGATTGCTCCTGAGTGGTTTGTCACTCTCTCCTTTCGGGCCGATTTGCTCTGTGCCAAAAAGCAGCCCGACATGGCGTTCGATCTGATGAAAAAATTCGTCGACGCGGCCGACGCACAGTCCAAGGACCGCGACACAAGACTCCGACTGGCGGCCGACAAACTAACCCGACTCGGTCGGAGGCTGACGAAACCGGAGCAAAAACCAGACGCCGATAAATTTTTCGATCAAGCCGAAATCTGGTATCGGGCATACGCCAAGAAAAGCCCCGCGAGGAACCTGTTGTTGGCTGTGTTCTTGGGCGCGAGGGGAAAGACCGCCGAAGCTCTGGAACTGCTCGAAAAAAGCATGAATAGCAGCACTCCCCAGGATTTCTCCCGGGCCTGTATTGTGATCTCGCAAACCAAAGTGACCGACGAGGAGCAAAGCCGTCGCCTGGACCGAATTCTAGAAAAGGCCATCAAGAAATTCGACCGGCATCTCGCAATACTGCTGTCGTTGGCCGAATTGCGCACCCGCCAGACGCGGTACGACGAGGCCGAAAGCTACTACCGCGAGGTCATTGAAAAAGACCCCAAAAACGCCGTGGCCATGAACAACCTGGCCGTGCTGCTGGCACTGCAAGGCGTCAAACTCGACGAGTCGTTGAAGCTGGTCGACAAAGCCATCGAAATCGCCGGTCCGCTCGGCGCGATGCTCGACTCGAGGGCCAGCGTTTACATGGCGCGCGACGAATCGGAAAAAGCCGTCGCGGACATCACTGCCGCGGTGGCCGATTCGGAGACCCCGGTCCGGCTCTTCCATCAGGCGCAGGCCCACCAACAGGCGGGGCAGTTTGAAGCGGCCAAAAAAGCCTGGGAAAAAGCCCTCGAAAAGAACCTGACCGGCGACATGCTCCAGCCGCTGGAATTGCCCGCCTTCGAGAAAATGCGCCAATCCATGGAGTAGCGTCGCGGCAGGCACGGCAAAAAAAGCCCCCGCGTGGCACTGGCGTCTCGTCAGTGCTTCGTTCGGGACATTGGCAAAATGCCAGCGCCACCCGACGCTACAGCGTCAAATCGTTCTTGGAATACAAAAAGCCCCCGCGCCGGACGGTCCGGGCGGGGGCTTCCTTTTGTCATTCGTTGAGCGGTACTTGTCGCCGATGCCGGCTCCTACCGCTGCCAGCTACTCGACGGCTGATCGCTGAAATCCAGGAACCACCAGCCGTCGTCCCATTCCAACGTCACTTTCCGCCATCCCATCGGGACTTGCGGATAAGGATAGAACGGGCCGATGTACGGCCATGCCGTCGGCGAGTACTGCTTCGGATAGGTCAAAGCGGCGTAGTTCGGATACGATGCATAGCTCGGCCAGGCATAGTTGGGCATGCGTGGCTGGTCGTACCGCGCCGGCGCCACCCCCGCCCGACTCGTTGCCGCCGCGTACATCGGCCGCGGCTGGCCGTTCGGACTCATCGGACCACGCATACCCGGCTGCGTCATTGCCACGCGGGCCATTGGCCGCGGCGCGGCCGTCTGACGCGGCAGCTCTTGAGGCACCTGGGCCGCGGTCGGCTCGACCGCCGATGGCGCATAGGAGCTAGGCAGGCGATTGGCATAGGCCGGATCTTCTTTGCGAATGGGCCGCGGCTGCGGCTGCCATTGCTCGTAACCACGCTTGACGGCCGTCTCCAAACGCTTCGCCAAGCCGGGCTGCCGCGGTTGCTTATCGCGCAACGGGTTGTAGCCCGTCGGCGCGGCCTCGCCCAACCGACGCGCCCCGGGCGAGGAAACCGTAAGCTGGTTGACCACGCGGTCAACCTCGGGCGTCCGGAACACCAGTCGCAGGGCGGTCTCCATCTGCGCCTGACTGGTCACTCGGCCGCGGAGCCAAGCCGTTCCATCCTGATACTTCACGCCGATCTTATAGTCGCTCATCTGCCCGCTTTCTTGCAGCCGGTTGGCAACATTCTCGGCAACCTCTTGGTTGCCGGCCAGTGCCAGCGCGGGGACGACTGCGGTGATGGCAGCGACCACTAAACCTGTCAGCAAAAGTCGCATTGTTCCCTCCTCTGTGGCTCCACCCCGGCGACAATCATCCCGGGAAAGTCAGTGATTTATCCGTTCGGTCCAGCAACGGAACCGGTCCTGTAGCACCAAGGAGGGTCCGACTCACCGCAGTTGCGGCGCAAGGGTCTGGCGGAATTGACCCCCCCGGCCATTCCCGTTTCCGGTAATTGCTGCCTGATATTACGTTTCGGCTGCGGGTTCTATCGAAAGGAAGCTTTTTTTCGATTTTACCGGCTGAACGGCCGTGATGGGCCGCTCTGCCAGCAAACTGGAGAATCTAGCAGGAGAATTCCGTCGCCGCTGGAGAAAACGGGTCAGTGCTTAGAGAATCCGCCTTCGAAGACAAGAGGTTTCGGCGAATGACGGGGTACTCGCTCGACGGACGCGGAAATCGGAAATCTTATGGGTTGACTCCCTGCATTGACCCCCGCAGGTCAAAAGTAGCAGTCAACACCATGACGGCCAACGACGTGGCGCAAGCCATCCAAATCCCTGGTCCGACGGCCAGCGCCACACCGGTTGCCACCCCCATTAGGGGCAGGGCGGCAAGAAACGCCCACTGGCCGATAAGCTGGCAAGTAGACCCTTCGCAAAACCGGACAAAGCACGCACTCGAAACGCCGAGCAATTGCGCGGCAACAAGCAGCCAAAACACCGCGGGAAAGTCGATTCCGTTCATTGGGTGCAGATTCCTTTCTCTCCCCATTATATCCGTAGCGGGATATCTCAAGAATATCGATTCTGCCCGGCCCGATCTGTTACGGGGGGGCGATGCCACCCTCGATCTCACTCTCGGACGTTTAGCCGGCTGACTTATCCGCAGCGGGAACCACGCCCTGTTCGACGACTTCGAGGTCCGGGTGCGGGATTTTTGATTGATGATTTCTAATTTCTGGTTTCTGATTTGCCGTTTGCGGCTTCGCACCGACCACTGACCACTAGCCACTGACTAACTGGGCTTGCCCCCGGGGCTTCCGTTCTTGCCCCCGACCCCTTGGAACCCTGACCTCCGACCCCCAGCCACTAACCACTGGCCCCGGGGCATTGACGGGGTGGCCCTGGCCACATAATCTGAGTGCCGTGTCCGAGTGGCAGCCGACGTAGTCGGCCCGGAGAGCGATATTTTGGTGGTCACGGTGCCGTGAGGGGAAAGAAACGGAATACAATGGTTGCGTAGCGGTTTCTCGGCAAATTCGGGCTCCCGACCAACGCTTCGCGTCGGTATCCGTCGCCCTCGTGCCGAAAAGGGTAGGATGGGTTAAATGTAATGTGAGGTTACGAAGCTAAGGGAGCTGTCGCGGAGAGCGTTACTCCTTGTCAATTTCCAGCCCCAACGCGGGATAGCAGGCTACGGCATTATGCGGCTCACGTTCTTCCTCATTCCGGGAACGGTGTTGATGATAGCGGGCGCATCAGGCGAGGATGGCCACGCTGCGCCTTTGACCAACGCCCATGTTACGGTGCAATGCACTCAGCCGCAACTTGTGAAGGGGCTGCCGCTACGGGTGTTGGCTGCCAATTCCACCGGGAATGAGCTATTGCCTATCGGCCGTCCCCCTGTTTTCGATGCTTCCGGCAAAGCCCGCGTGGGCCTTAAGTCCGGTGAGTATTGTTTTGAGGTTGCGGCCGCGCGCGATAATGGAACCATCATCGTCTTGCGCTCGGACACGATCTCCGTTCCCAAAACTACATTGGTGAAGCTCGTTGCCGGAAAGCCACAACCACTGAGGCTGATCCATGAGCGCCGCAGAGTGAAACTGTCCGAAGTAGCCGTGCGTTCTGCGGCACCGACGGGCGAAGTCCGATGGCGTCGCAAGATACCCGCCGTCTCGCCAAAGTTGATTTTGACGCCGGGTAAGAGCATGGGAATCAACATGATTGGCAACACTGGTCCGTTGCACTTCGCGGTGTGGGAAAATGTGACGTCCGAGACAGAGGATGCCGCGATCCAACTCCACACCCAGGACACGTGGAGCAACTGTCGATTCATTCGGCGCGCCGGGACGCCCAAAATGCGCCGGGCATGGGCTGTGTTGGTTTTTCCTGATACTCGGATGAAGATTCCCATTATGGACGCGACGCGCCTCTGGACGAACCGGCGGTTCGTTATGATGGGCTATCGCGTCGAGCTGATCGACGGGAAGCGATTTAAGTTTGATCCGCTGCCCTACATCGTAGACCGTTCTCAGCAATTTGAATTCGGCGGTGCTGAGCTAACGCCTCGTGCATGGGCTGGTTACGTAACGGAGCCAGACAAAAAAAAATGGTGGCCGCACCTTTTTTGGCGATACGACTTGCTCGACCCCGGCGGCCATCGCCTCAATGTCGCCGCGGCTGGTTGTTGCGCCGTGGGAACGGCGGCACGGATTGACGGCAAAAAGATGCCCAATGGCAGACTTACCCATGAGGAGAAAAAGGCTATAGGCAACCCGTCTCGGGCAATTCGCGTGAAAGTGGAATGGACCTGGAACGGCAGACACTCGCACGAGCTTTCCCCGGAGCCGTTCGTGATTCTCCGCTCCGCGCACTTCGAGATTGACGCTATTCCGGCCTGGACGTGGCGTTCGCAAAACTATCTGTCGATGCTTGAGCGCTTCTACGCGATTGAACGCGAGGTTACCGGTCGCCCTGGCCCTGCATCCGTCAACATAGATTGGCGAAATAAGACACATAACGCCAAGGCAACAGTTGGGCGACCGCGTGGAGGACAGAAACGAATCTGGTGCTCACTGCCATTTAAAGGTTACGAGAAGAGTGCTGATCTATTTGGCTCACCGAAGTTTGTCGCCCACGAAATGCTGCACAACTTCGGCTACCACCACAAAGACGGGATGCGCCGCCTGCAACGGCTGGTAACATCGGAGTTCTCGCGTTATCGCTGGTACATCGTCGATCATCCCGAAATAGTTCCGATGATTGAGCAAGGCATTCCGGCCGATGCTACGAAAAAACCCCCGATGAAGAAAAAAGTTAGGCGCAAGAAGAGTACGTAGAAAGAAGCCATGAAGACAGCTACGGAAAGGCGGGGGATTGGCCTCGACAGGGACAATATGCCGCCCGGGCGCCACTGCAACAAATTGCATAAAGCCCACTTGTCACAAGATATTGTGGGTAACAGCACTGCTACCACCACAACATGTTGTGGAAAAAGCCGGTAATGCAATTTATTGCACTGCTGACTTGTCCGGCGGTGCCGTTTGGGACGGACTGGTGGGCCTCGTTCATCCATTCGGCGGGCAGGCCATCAGCGGTCGGCAAGCCAGCGTATTGTCGCAGAGGATCGAGCAAATAGTATCGGGCACTCGACCGCTTCCAGTCCACGGACTACCGTCTACCGTCTGCTCCCCGCGCCGTAGACGCTGGGAGTGGACTCAGTCCATCCGACCACCGGGACGTCCGAAGCCATGACGAAAATCTCGACGCGGCGGTTTTTCTGCCGGTCTCGGGCGGTGGCGTTGGGGGCGATCGGCTGGCACGGGCCGAAGCCGGCCACTCCCATCCGATGCTCCGGCAGTCCGGTCCGCTTCAGCCGGTCGGTCACAGCCAACGCGCGCGCCGTGCTGAGATGGAAATTGTTGGGATATTTTTCGCGGACCATTCGGCCGGCGATCAACTGGTTGTCGGTATGTCCGGCCACCATGATCTTCAGATCACCCGCCGCCTGCGAGCGGAGCACCCGGACCAAGTCGTCGAGGAGCCGCTCGGCGCCGGGCTTCAGCACCGCCTCGCCGCTATCGAAGAGGATGTCGGTGTCGAGTTTGCTCACTCCAGTCTCGGGATCGAATTGCAGGCTGGGATGTCGCTTCGCCAGCTCGACGAGTTGCCGGCTCAACTCCGGCGGGAGCCGACCGCGTCCGAAGGCCAGCCCCTGAAACTGTTCGTACAGCCCTTCGCGCTCGCGCCGGTAGCTCTCCAATTGCTTCCGGTCGAGGTCGGCCCGTTCCTGCAACAAGGCGAGTTGCTTCTCGCCGCGGATGAGCCGGTCTTCGAGCGTCCGGTCGTGCCGGCGGCGGTTTTCAATTTCGGCCAGTTGCGCCCGGTTCTGTTCGGTCAGGGCGCGGTTCCGCGCTTGCGAGGCGTTCCACTCGGCTACGGAAACAATCTTGCAGCCGGGGAATACGAGCAGGGCGATCCCGCAGAAAAGCAGCCGGAAGGGCACTCGCATGATTCGACTCCTTTCGAATCTGTTGATATCGTATCCGTTCAACGACGGGTGGCACTGGCGCTTCGCCAGTGTCGGCCGGGACACGGGCAAGATGCCCGTGCCACCCAACGCCGCGCGGACGCGGCGGCTAAATCTCACTATGTATCGAGGCTATACGCCGATCCATCCAAGGATCGTGTCCATCAAACTGCTGTTGACCGTGAACGCCTCGTTCCAACTCCACATGTTCCGCAGCACGTCGAACATCATCATGCCGCAGAGCATCAGCAGGACGACGCACACGGCCAGGCCCGCGATCTGCCAGCCGGTGTAAGGCGGCTCGAACGAGTAAGCCGAGGTCTGCATTAGCGCGGCGCCTTCGGCCGTCGTACCCGGCTGCGCGCCCAAGACCGATGCGCCTCCCAACGGCGCGGAGGCGCCCAAGTCCAACGCCGGCTGCGAGGAGAGGTCTTCGTCGAGCATGGCCGCCATCGACGCCCCGGCCGCGCCGGCACCTACCATGGTCGCCTCTTCGTCTCCCTCCGTGTCCAGGGCAATCACTTGCGATCCGCTCTCCGAACCATCGGCATCGGTGACCTCTTCCAAAGGGGTCAGCATGAATTCGTCGTCGGTTTTCAGCATTGCGGCGGAATCGGGGCTGGCCGGCTCGCCCGTGGCCAGCATGTCTTCCTCGCCGAGTTCCAGCGACTCCTCGGAGGTGCCCAGGTTTACGGGCGTTTCCAGCGAGAATCCGCTGTCGGAGGGATCGACCAGGGAGATGCCGCTGTCGCCGCCGAGGGTCAGGTCGCTCCCCTTGCCGCTGCCGCCGAGCACCAGATTGTCGTCTTCCAACGTCTTGCTGTCGCCGAGATCGACGAAGGAGCTGTCCCCGCCCGGGGCAGGCTTGCTCCCGAGCATCAGCGTACTGTCCTCCAGCGTGAGGTCTTCCTCTAAAGTCAAGTCCAGTTCCTCGAACTTCGCGGCCTTCGAGTCCGAGCCGGCCTTTGGTTTTTTGGCGGGGGCCTTGGACTGCTCGGCAATCTCGATGTCGCTCTCGGCCAGACGGATGTCGCTGTCGGGGACGACCTGACCGCCGCCGTTCATGCCGATCACGGTACCCGACAATCCCGGATCGGATTGCCCCAGTTCCGCGTCGCTCAGCAGCACGTCGCCGCCTTCCTCCTCCGTCGCGGGTGGAGCCGATTTTCCGGCCAGTTTGTCGATGTCTTCCGCCTTGAACATCCAGTCGGCACCGTCGCGATAGCCGTGCAATTTGCGGCCCTGCAACATCTCTTTGACTTCATCCACGCTCTTGCCGAGGATCTTGGCGGTCTCCGCGCTGTTGTAGTACTTCTGAGCCATAACAATCTCGCCTGCCTTACCTCTGTTCCAACAACGAGCGTATCTCCCGCGGGAGTGGATTCTCGTTGTTCAAGTCGGTGATTTTCAGATCCCACTGAATGTCGCGGACACTCTTCAACGCAATCTTACCGGTTGTCGTCTCGATGTGATATACGCTCATGACTCGCCGTCGCGGGTCAACCACCGTCAGCATCAAGCATTTTTCTCCAACGGAAGTCGAAACGACAATCAGTTCCGTACCGGCGGTGGCCGCGGGGACCGTGGCCGCCGGAGTTCCACGTTGGGCATAAACGTCGCCGCGTGGCTCGGCTACCGCAACCGCAGCCATCACGAACCCCATGCCCACGAGGATCCCCAGTATCGTGCGTCCCATAATCCACCTCGACTTTAATGTCTGGGGAAACTGGGGGTTCCTAAACTTCTATTGTATAAGCCCCGGTTTCCGATGCAAGGGAAATGCCCCACGGGGGGGTAATCCGACTTTCTCTCCCGCTGGTTGCGCCAATTATGCCCCCTGGGTATTGCTCACCGTGCATGGATAACCCTTTTGTCGGAAAGGGACTTATGCTCTTGGCAAGTAAAGACAGGGTATCGCGGGGCAGAGTTTACTCACGCCGATCGGCCGAAACAAGGGCAACTTACCCGTCCCCCGAGGGGTGCGAGGGGTGGTCGCCGAAGATTCTTCCGGTCGTCTGCTGTTCCGGTTTCCACGGGTGTATTCACCCGGGGCTAAATAGTTTCTGTTGCGGAAAGCCTTTGAAACGGGTGCCATGGGTAAGCGGAGCTTACCCGTGAGCCGGAAAACACGGAAAACCCCACACGGGTAAGCCTCGCTTACCCATGGCACCCACCCCTTCCGCGGCAGAAACTAAATACGGGTATTTCAATTCCAAAACGTTCTAAGGGCGTTCCGGAGTTCCGGGGAGTTCCGGGCACACGTTACTCAATTCATGTAAATATGTCAATAATTAGGTGTTGCCCCCGGAATGCCCCTGCCATTTAGCAGCTATTCCGAGGTCTTAATCTTTTCAAGCGACACCCTGAGACTATTGCGGTTATTTGCGTCTCCCAGAATTTGCTCTTGCTCTCGATAACCATCTGCTGAAACGCCGACAATTAACGGTCCGGTTCCAATCCACGAGATGGCAAGTACCGTGTCTCCCTTTTTTGTAGAAACAGACCTGGTTTCCACCTTCGGGAATATGTGGTTGCAATCAACCGGTGGAAGAGCGACGGTGGGACTTATCGGATCACCCGTCTCGGCGTCGACGGCCTCGATGGTGACGCGGTATTTATCGATGGAGCGACACAACTGCTGGTAGTATGAATCCTTTGCGATGGTTGTTGCAAATACAGCCAGCGACGTAATAGCTATCGCCAACCACCAGCCGTTGGATTCACCTTCGGGTGAGAAGGTCTCTTTCACCGAATCGCACGTGAGCACGCGCTGTTGCCAAAGGCAGAACATAAAGACAATAGCCAGGATTGCCACCAAAAGAAACATCGCGTTTTCAACCTCGAATTGAACTCCTCCCAGCGTCCATTGCGGCGATTCGCCTTTCCATACAACGAAGGCGGCAATTAGCGGACAATAGATCAGTCCCAGCCAAGCAACGACAAGTGCCCATTTTCGCCAGAGTTCCTTGCGATCGAGTAGACCCTTTCCGATAAAGAGGCCGAGAAATCCAAAATCGATGGTCAGTGAATCGACGAATGGACCGTAAACCATTTTCCCGATGGCGCAAACCCCCTCGGCAATCAGTGCAATTGCGAACAACCGTAATGCCAACTGTTGAAGCGGAGTTTCTTTTTCCATTGAACTGCCGATTGTTTTCGTATTAAGGAGAGGGACAAGATGAGCGGGGTAGCGATTGCCGATCCCGTCGCCATGGTATATCGGTTGGGGATACAAAGTCAATCAGGCTCTTTGCTTCACTTGACGCCGGCGCAATTCCTCGGCCACCTCGCCGAGTTCGATGTTCTCGCCCCGCAGAAGAACGAAAAGGTGATACAACACGTCGGCGGCCTCTTCGATGGTGCGTGTTTTGCCCTCGTGCCGGGCTGCACGCACCACTTCTTCCGATTCCTCGAGCACTTTCGCGCCGTATGCGTCGATGCCTCGATCCAGCAGCCGCTTCGTGTAGGAGCCGGCCGGGCCGCTTTCAGAACGCTCGCGGATAGTCTCGATCAGCTCTCCGAGCGTTTCCGGGGCAAGCTCCTCGGCGTCGAAGCAGGAGCGGCTTCCCGTGTGGCAGGTCGGGCCGGCGGGAATCGCGCGGACCAGTATCGCGTCGCCGTCGCAGTCCACGGCAACCGACGCCAATCGCAGAGTGTTGCCCGAGGTTTCGCCTTTCCGCCAAAGGCGTTTTTTCGAGCGGCTGTAAAACGTGACGTATCCCGATTGCCGCGTTTCTCGCAACGACTCCTCGTTCATGTAGCCGAGCATGAGCACCCGCGCGGTGTGGGCGTCCTGGATCACGGCGGGCAACAGGCCGTCGGGGTTTTTTCGCCAATCGAGCGTCGAGAGTTTTTTTTCGGTCAGTTCGGTCATGGTCATGGGCGAATCGGAATCTGGGCGCTGCGAAGCGCGGTTTTAACGTCGGAAATGGACAAGACGCCGAAGTGAAAGACGCCGGCGGCCAACACCGCGTCGGCCCCGCCAATGCGCACGGCGTCGACGAAACTTTCCGGCGATCCGCCGCCGCCCGAGGCAATTACCGGAACGGACACTTTTTCCTTGATCCGGGCGAGCAAGTCCGTGTCGAATCCGGCCGATGTGCCGTCCCGGTCGTGGGAAGTCACCAGCAGTTCTCCGGCCCCGAGCCGCTCGGCCCGTTCGGCCCAGGCGACCGCGTCGATATTCGTGTCGTCCCGGCCACCTCGGGTCAGCACGGTCCATCCGCCGCCGTGCCGTCGGGCGTCGATGGCGCAGACGGTGTTGGCGACGCCGAGTTGTTGCGACATTTCCTCGAGCAGCGTCGGGTCGGCGACGGCCGCCGAATTGACGGTCACCTTGTCGGCCCCCGCCTCGAGCAACCGCCGCGCGTCGGCGACACGGCACACTCCGCCGCCGATGGTGAACGGGATGTTCACGGCTTCCGCCACGCGAGAGGCCAACTCGGCCGCGGTCCGGCGGTCGTCGGAGGTGGCCGTGATGTCGAGAAAAACCAACTCGTCGGCCCCTTCGTCGCAGTATCGCCGGGCAAGTTCGACCGGATCGCCGGCGTCCCGCAGATTTTGGAAATTCGTACCCTTCACCACGCGCCCTCGCGTAACGTCCAGACAGGGAATGACGCGAACCGCCAGATCGCTTTGGTTTTTTTCTTGTGGAACGACCGCCGATTCGCTTTCCTCTCGCGTACAAGCATGGACCAGAGAGGCGAACGTCACGGAATTGTCCAACAGCGCTCGGCCGACGACCACGGAGTCGCAGCCGGCTTCGTCCAGCGTGCGAATGTCCTCGGCGTCGCGGACGCCGCCGCTGGCCGTGATCCGCAGCTCTGGAAAACGCCGCTTCCATTCGGCGTAGAGTGCGACGTTTGGCCTCGATCCCATGCCGTCGCGTGAAATGTCGGTCGCCAGGACTTGCCGGATGCCGAGCCGTTCGGCCAACCGCGCGGCGTCCCATAATCCGCTTCCGCTGTCCTTTTGCCAGCCGAGGATTTTCACTTTCTCGCCGTCCACGTCGAGTGCGGCGACGATGCTTTGCGGGCCGAACAAGGCGACGGCCGCCCGTGCCGCGTCGGGATCGGTGAAGAGCATGGTGCCGACGACCACGGCCGTCGCGCCCGCCTCCAGGTGGCGCCAGACGGACGGCAGATCGCGGATTCCGCCACCCACCTGCACGTCGATGATTTGAGAGAGCCGGGAAACCAATTGCAGAAATCGGCGATCGTGGCCGCCGTCCTTGGCCGCCGAGAGGTTTACAAAATGCAGTCTGTCGGCCCCCGAGCGGCGGTAATCCTCGGCGACGCGGAGCGGGTCGTCGCCGAAGACCGTGACCCGCGAGAAATCGCCTCGGGCCAGTCTCACGACTTTTCCATCCAGCAGATCGATGGCGGGGATTACTTGCATAGCGAGGCGAAGGATTGAAGGAACCGATCACCGGTCCGGCCGGATTTCTCGGGGTGCCATTGGAGTCCGAAATAATAACCCTGTCGCAGACCGGCGCAGATCGTCGCGCCGTGCCGGACACTCATCGTGACCACCCGCGGGTCGGCCGGAAAACAGGCGTAACCGTGGGCAAAATAGGCGTACTCGCCCGTATCGAGTCGGTTCCAGCCGATCTGCGGACGGACGACGTCGTTGGGCAGCCGCCGCACCATTCCAGGGACAATCCCCAGACATTCGGTGTTTCCCTCCTCGGAAAAGTCCAGCAGCAGTTGCATGCCAAGGCACAGTCCGAGGAACGGTTTTCGGAATTCCCGCAGCGGATCGACCAGCCGCTTTGTCCGCAGGTCATCCATTGCGGCCCCGGCGGCCCCCGCTCCGGGAAAGATCAGGCCGTCCACGCGGGCGATTTCGTCGCTCGTCTCGACCATCGTCGCGGGAATGTCGAGCCGACGCAGCGCGCCGATCACGCTCTCCCGGTTGCCGGCGTTGTAGCGGAGGATGCCGATCATAGCGAACCCTTGCTCGATGGAACGCCCCGTTCGTGCGGACAGTTACGGAACGCCTGGCGCAGGCAGCGCCCCAGCCCCTTGAACAGCGCCTCGATTTTGTGATGGTCGTTCGTACCGCGGCGAATGCTCAGATGCAGGCTGCAACGGAGCGTTTGCGCGAAGGACTCGAAGAAATGGCGGACCAGCTCCGTGGGGAATTTTCCCACGTACTCGCGGCTGAACTCGCCCTCGAATACCAGACACGGACGGCCGGAGAGGTCCACGGCCACCTCGGCCAACGCCTCGTCCATCGGCAGCAGGAATCCGTAGCGTTCGATACCCCGGCGGTCGCCGAGCGCTTCGTCCAGCGCGCCGCCCAGGACCAACCCGACGTCTTCGACACTGTGGTGTTCGTCTACCGACAAGTCTCCGTCGCAACGGAGCGTCAGATCGACCAGCGAGTGCTTCGCCCAAAGCTCCAGCATGTGGTCGAAGAAGCCGATGCCGGTCGATATCTCCGCGCGGCCGGCGCCGTCGATGTTCAGAAACACCGAGACATCCGTCTCGCTGGTCTTTCGCCGCATGGAAGCGAAGCGGGGGAACCGCCCGTTGGTGGCCGTCCGCACGAAACGGACGCCGATGTTTCTGGCGAAATCCTCGTCGCCGCGCCGGTCTCCGATCATCAGGGAAGAATCCAAATCGACGCCCGCCCGCCGCAGATATTCGTCCACCAGCCCGGTGCGCGGTTTGCGGCACGCACATCCGTCCTCGGGAAAGTGCGGGCATAAGAACACTTCCGAAAACTCGATGCCTCGCTCCTTGAGTTGGCCGATGAACTCCGCTTGCGGGGTATCGAACGATTCGCGGGGGAACGACGGCGTGCCGAGTCCGTCCTGGTTGCTGACCATTACCAGCTCGTAACCTTGGGCCTTCAGGGCGGCAAGCCCCTCGAACACGCCCGGCAAGACGCGCAGTTTCGTCAGGCTGTCGATCTGCTCGGTTTCCGGCGGTTCCCAGAGCAGCGTGCCGTCTCTATCAATCAGTGCGATGTTCATGGCAGAAGTTTGGCTATCGAGGAAAGGAATAAGTCGTTATGTTCGGGCGTTCCCACGGAAACTCGCAGCAAGTCCTCTATTTCCGGCACGTTCGGAAATCGGCGGACCACGATCCGATAATTTTCGACGAGGCTTTCTTGGAGCGTTTTGGCGGAAATGCCTTTCGGCGGCCGCAGGAGAAAGAAATTTGCCCGACTGGGAAAAACCGAACATCCCAGCCGCTCGCATCCTCCGGCGAGAATTTTCCGCGCGGCAATCAGCTCGCGCACATTTTTTTCCATTACCTCGCGTCGGCGCCAAAGGTCCAGCCCCGTCGCCTGCGTCAGCACGTTCACGTTGTACGGCGGTTTCATCCGCAGCAGCACGTCGATTATTCGCTCGTTGGCGACGCAGTATCCCAGCCTTATACCGGCCGCGGCAAAGGCCTTGCTGAACGTCCGCAACACGACGACGTTCTCCGCGCCGCGACGGACCAGCTCGATCGACGAGGGGGCGCCCTCCGCGTCGGCGAACTCGCCGTAAGCCTCGTCGACGACGATCAAGCCTGAAAAAGCGGCCGATAGCCGTTCGATCAATTCCCGCGGGACGACGGTTCCCGTCGGGTTGTTGGGCGAGCATAGGAACAGGAGGTCCGCGTTGTCCAGGACGGCGCGGAGCGAGTTTTCATCGACGCTGAAATCGGCCCGCAGCCGCGCGACGACGAAATCCGCTCCGGCCGAGTCCGCCGCGATGCGATACATGCCGTAGGAAGGCGTCGGGGCCGCCGTTTTTCGGCCCGAACGGACGAAACATCGCACGAGCAGGTCGATCAATTCGTCCGAACCGTTGGCCATCATCAGGTTCCCTCGCCGCACGCCGTAATATTCGGCCACGGCGTCACGCAGGACGTCGGCCGTTGGGTCGGGATAGCGGTTCAGCGGCGGCAGCGCGGCCGGCGCGGCAGCACATGCGAGCGGCGATTCGTTTGCGTCCATGAAAATCCACCCCTCACCCTTCCGCAGCGAACGGGCGGACTGGTAAGGCCGTAAGGAGGCGACGTTGGGTGGAAGTGGATTCATTGGAATAATGGAAAACGTAGTTCGACGGCGCGGGCGTGGGCCTCCAGCCCCTCGGCACGCGCCAGGACAACCGTGGCGTCGGCGAGCGATCTTAGTCCATCGCGGGTAAGATTTTGGACGGCAATGTCTTTTTGAAAAGTCCGCACGCTCACGCCCCCTTGCACCCGCGCCGTCCCCGAGGTGGGTAGCACGTGGTTGGTGCCCGAGCAATAGTCGCCGGCGGCCTCGGGCGAATACGGTCCCAGGAAAACGCTGCCCGCGTTGCATATTTGGGACAAAACCTCCTCGGGCCGCTCCGTCTGAATGCTGAGGTGTTCGGGGGCGTAGTGGTTCGCAAGCTCCACGGCGTCGGCGAGCGATTCGACCGAGACCGCAACGCTTTCGGCCAGCGCCGCGGCGGCAATCTCCCGGCGGGGCAGGGCGGCGATCTGTTCGGCGAGTTGGCTTTCCACGTCGGCCGGCAACGCGGCGCTGGTGGCGAGCAGGACGACCTGCGATTGTGGATCGTGTTCCGCCTGGGAAAGCATATCCGCCGCCACGAGCGACGGAGTGGCCGTGCCGTCGGCGATGATCAACAGTTCCGAGGGACCGGCGAGCATGTCGATGGCCGCGCCCTGTGGATCGATGCTTACCTCCGCCTTCGCGGCGCTGACGTAGACGTTTCCGGGTCCGGCGATTTTCGCCACCTTCGTCACGCTCTCCGTTCCGTAGGCGAGGGCCGCGATGGCCTGCGCCCCGCCGACCGCGTGGATTTCTTCGATACCCAACAGCGCGCAGGCGGCCAGGATCGGCCCGGCGATTTTGCCGTCTTTGTCCGGCGGCGTGCATAACACGATTCGATCCACTCCCGCAAGCAGGGCGGGAATGCCGAGCATCAACACGGAGGAGACCAGCGGCGCGGTTCCGCCGGGTACGTATAGGCCGGCGCTGGGCACCGCCCGACGTTCGCTCCAACAGAGGACGCCCGGGCGGGTTTCCACCGATTTCGCGGCGGCGGCAACGTCCTTTTCGTGGAACCGACGGATGTTTTCCGCGGCGAATTCCACGGCCTCTCGTAAATCGTTCGGCAGAGACCGCAAAGCCCCGCGCGCTTCGTCGGCGTCCACGCGGATCGAGGGAAACTCGACGCCGTCGAATTGCCGGGTGAAGCGCAGCAGCGCCCGATCTCCATCGCGGCGCACGGCGTCGATGATCGCTCGTGCCTGCTGTCTGTAGGGTGTCCAATCCCGCGTCGGACGCCGCAGCGCCGCGAGAATCTCTTTCTTGCTCGACGATGAAAACGAAAGTGTGCGCATGGGGGTTATCGCATGAACTTTTCGACCGGGGCGACCAAGATATCCGAGGCCCCGCTATCGCGGAGCTTCTCGACGACTTCCCAAAACGTTTCCTCGATGACCATTGCGTGGACGGCGATAAAGCCCGAATCGGCCAACGGCACGATCGTCGGACTCTTGCAGCCGGGCAGCAGTTTTTTGATTGAATCGACGGCGTCCGCCGGGGCGTTGAACATGACGTATCGATATTTCCGGGCCTCCTGCACCGCTTGCGCCCGCAGCAAGAGTTTGCGGATTAGTTCCTGGCTATCGGCAGGCGGGTCTTGCCGCCCGAAAAAAACCGCCTGGCAGCGGGCGACCGTTTCCAGTATGGTCAGGCCGTGAGTGCGAAGCGCGCTTCCGGTCGAAACGAGGTCGCAGATGGCGTCGGCTACCTTCAGCGCGGGCGCGATCTCCACGCACCCGCCGAGTACGATAACCTCCGCCTCGACGCGCCGCTCCAGTAGGAAACGCCGGAGCGTCTCGGGATACGAAGTTGCGATTCGCTTTCCGTTTAAGTCCTCGACGGACTCGCATCCGCCCCGCTCCGGCACTGCCAGACAGAGCGAACAGAAGCCGAAATCCAGCGGCAACAGCCTCTCGACGCGGACCATCCGCTCGTCCAAAACGTTGCTGCCGACGATTCCCAAGTCGGCCACTCCGTCCTGGACGTACTCCGGGATGTCGTCGTCTCGGAGAAAGAGAACGTCGATCGGCATGTCCCGGCAAGGGGCAAAAAGACGGTCCTGGTAGGTCTCGAACCGTAGGCCCATTTGCCCGAGCAGCGAGATCGACTCTTCGGACAAACGGCCGGATTTCTGGATGGCGATTCTGATTTTTCCGTTGGATTGCATGGTGCTCGGCACATTGGTTGAAGAAAGTCTCACTTGGTTTCGGAAGCGTCTGGTTCCATCAGCAGGCCGCGGTATCCCCCTTCGCCCTCCCTGAGGAAGCGGGCGACTCTGGTCACGGTCGTGGTGCTTGCGCCGGTCAGTTCGGCGATTTCGCGGTAGGTTTTTCCCGCCGCGATCAGACGGGCGACCTCCAACCGCTCGCTCCAGGCCTGAAGTTCGGTCAAGGTGCCGATGTCGCGGAGGAAATCGGCCACTTCGCCGGTGGTTTGGCAGGCGGCCAGTGCCCGGCAAAGGGCCTTGAAGGCGGGGTTTTTTCGCCAGGTTTTCTCGGTGAACTCCCTTGCCGCCATGATTGCGTCCCCTTGTGACAGGGTGCCTGCGATGTGTTAGCGTATTATCGCATTGTAACACGGTAGCAAAGCCCGTCAAGGGTCAATTTTCAGGAAATCGGGAAATTTTCGATGGGCACGGCCAGGATTCGGCCGATCTATGGCCGCCGCGGCGGCGGATCGCGGTTGGCCGGGGGTTTCGCGGCGTCGCGGGTGAACAGTCTACGCAACGACTCGCGGTCGATATTGCGGTCCAGGGTCCGCACTTCGCCGCCGACGGTCACGTAGTGGATGCCGTCCGGGTGACGGCTGCCAATGCCGACGCCCTTGTCGGGCTGGATCGCGTCCAACGCCTCTTCAAGCGTCAAGTCGCGCGGCTCCATCCAGTGGATGTCGGAGTTGACGATCTCGATCACCAGAATCTTGTCGTTGTCCGAGCCGTCCTCGGCCACTTTCGTCGGCTCGGTGCCCGGCCACATCGTCTCGGGACCGACCACGGCGACGTAGTCGGTGAAGTACATGTTCTCGCTATAACTGCTGGGGCAAAAAAAATGATAGCCCATGACAGCCGCAAACCGCGAATTTATCGGAGCGTTCCACGGCTGATCAAAATCGAGACGGATCAAATCTCCCGCCGTATCCAAATAGGGCCGAATTAATAATCGCCAACTATGTATCGGCTTACCATCTTTGCCAAAAAAATACGCCGGTGGCAGATGTTTACCTTTCCAAGCTTGTTGGTAGTTGTGAATTGCCAACGAGATCTGCTTGAGGTTATTATGGCACAGGGTATCGAGTTTGATTTCTTGAATGCGATGATGTACCCATACCGTCAATCCGCAAAACACTCCGAACAGGACAACCCACCAGATCAACCTCCGCCGGGGAAATCGCGCCGGCGGTGCGGAGGAATCGGGCGGATTCGGGGCGTCGTTGGACATGCGGAATGTTCCTTGAAAAACGTGGCTGAACAGATAAGAAGTATATAGGGTGGGACAAGCGAAACGTAGCCCTGCCATGAGTTTTTCCGGGTAATTTCCCCGAATATTGGTGGGGCTGCGCTTCGCTTGACCCACCCTACTCGGATACCATCAGCGCCAGCAGGGCGGCGCCGCCGATCATGGGGATGGAGAAAAGCAACGCGACGCGGGTCGCCAGCCGCCAGCCGCCGAGGATGCCCGCGATGCCCGCCTTGGAGAACAAATTGGCCATCGCCGCAATGACGATCATTCGCCATCCGTCGGCGGCGACCATCGGATCGGAGGCCGAGAGCCGAGCGGTGGACAGGGTTACCGCGTCCATTTCGGTCAGGCCGGAGAAGAACGATACGGCGTACAGCCCGCTGCCGCTCCAGTAATGTTTCGCCGCGGCCAACGCAAACAGCACCGTGGCGTACATCAGGCCGAAAACGAGGGCCGATTTCAATTGGGTTGGGTTTCGCTGCTCGGGCAGATGCGCCGGCCGACGCCGCTCGCGGACCCACAACGCCAACGCCGGCAACAGCGTTAGGAGCATGAGAATGAGCATCGGCGCGAGGACGGTTTTCAGGAAACCGAGCGAGACCACGGCCACCGCCGCCAACACGCGAACGTACATCACCGTCGAGGCGATCAAGATGACGATCGAGGCGGTGCCGACGGCGGCCGGATCGCCGCGTGTGCCGCGTGCGTAGCTGACCGTGGTAGCGGTGCTGGAGACGGCCCCGCCGAGCACGCCGCCGAGCAGTATCCCGGCGTTGCGGCCGAAGAACTTGTAGCTGATGTAGCCGGCCAGGCTGAGGCCGACAATCAGCACGACCATCCACCAGATTTCGCGTGGGTTGAGCACGTCGAGCGCGGCGGCCGTGGCGGGAGCGAGTTGGAAGAAATTGCCCGGCCCGTAGTTTTGGTTCGGCAGCACGGGCAGTATGATGCAGGTGATGAGCACGAACTGCATGATCGCCCTGAGGTCGTCGTCGCCGAGTTTTTTTGCGACGCCGTGCAGTTCCGGCTTGAATTGCAGTAGCACGGCCACTCCGCCCCCGACGACCACGGCCGCCGAGATCGGGCCGATCACCACCAGGGCTCCGACGGCGAACATCAGCAGCATGGCGGCGTCGGTGGTTGTGCCGGGATGCGGGTCGGGCTGCTTCCGGAGGAAATGTCCGACGGCCGTAATGCCCGTCACGCTCAACAGTCCGGCGGCGATTATCCAGCCGTCGCCGAAATGCTCGGCCAGCATGGCCGAGAGGGTTCCCAGCAGGGTAATCAGCGGAAAAGTGCGCATGCCGGCGATACCGCTGGCGGCGTGCTCCCGTTGCAGGCCGACCAGCAGTCCCAGCAGCGCTGCCACCGCCAATTGCTGAAATGCGGGTTCCATCGCCACAAGTGTAGCATGGGGAACGAACGTCCGGGTGGCACGTCCCTGAGCGTAGCGAAGGGCGTGGTTGACCGGGAATCCACGCCCTTCGCTACGCTCAGGGACGTGCCACCCGGACCTTATTTCACCGGCCGGTTCCGCTCGTCCACGTGGACGACAATCGGCCGCAGCCGACGGGCCTCCTCCTCGTCCACCGCGCAATAGGCAAGGATGATGACCTTGTCGCCGGCGATACCCAGCCGGGCGGCGGGACCGTTGAGCATGACCGTACCCGAGCCGGCGGGGGCCTCGATCACGTATGTGGCTATCCGCTGGGCGTTCGAGAGGTTCAACACGTGGACCTGTTCGCCGGGCAACAAGTCGGCCGCCTCGATCAGATCCCGATCGATGGCGACGCTTCCCTCGTAATCCAGCTCCGTGCCGGTCAGCGTGGCACGATGAATTTTGGATCTCAGCATAAACCGTTGCACGCGCGTTCTCCCACAATCAATCGGATGACGAACCGGCAAAGCGGCTCGATCAAGTTTCCATAGTCTCCAGAGCGTTAGTATGACTTGTCTAAGGCGAAAAATCAATGGATGCCTCGCTCGGGGCATGGGAATGATGCTGTCCGAGAATCGGCCCGATAAAATCGCTATTTAGCCCCGGGTGAATACACCCGGGGCACGGTGTGTGGCATGAAACCACCATTCCCCGCCGTGTATTCACGGCGGGCTAAATGTCATTTTTAGGTATCCACGACGAGCAGTTCCGGCTCGATAACGCGCATATTCCGCCAGTGGCCGTGCAGGAACCGGGCACAGTAGAGCAGCCCCACCGAAGAGACCCAGAGGGTGGCGATCACCCAGCACCAGACCAAGCCTCCGCCGGCGAACCGCATCCCGGCCCATGCCGCCAACAAGGGGAAGGGAGTAATCGCCAGCGAGACGAGCATGATGAATCGCGTGTCGCCCGCCCCTTTCAACGCACTGACGAAGACCAGGTTCAGGGCGTCGAACAGACAATATGCCGCCACGAAGCGGAGCAGAACCACCGTGGTGGCGCGGAGCTTGGCAAACTCCTCCGGCGAGGAACCGGCGGCGTGGCCCATCATCAACACGTCGGGAATCGTCACGTATATCAGGGCCATCGTCCCCATGTAGGTCATCGCCATCCAGAGCGAGGTCCAAGTGGCCCTGGCGGCCAGGGTGGGCCTGTTGCCGCCAAGCTGTTGACCCACGATGGTGCTCAAGGCGATCCCCAGCCCGAGCATGGGCATGAACGCCAACAGATTGATGTTGAACGCCAGGGACGTGGCGGCCATGGCGTCCTCGCCGAGGGTACCCACCAGCAGCAAGAACAGCGTGAAGCCGCCGATTTCGACCAGCAGTTGCAGGCCGTTCGGACCGCCGAACTGGAGCAACCGCTTCATCAGCGGGGCGTTGAAACTTCGTCCTCTCCACAAGCAGTATGGCAGACGGTATCGTGGCGCCATCATCAATACGGCGTAGACCGCCACACGGAACCAAAGCGAGACGACCGTGGCCCAGCCGGCCCCCTCGATACCCAAGGCGGGCAGGCCGAAATGGCCGAATATCCACCCGTAGTCGAGCACCACGTTCAGCAGCGAGGACGAACTGTCGACGACCATCACCACGCGGGTTTTTCCCAGCCCGGTGAAAAAAGCCGACATGGCCGACGCGATAACGAATCCGCCGGCGCCGAACATGGTAACTTGGAAATAGAGCGTTTCCAGCGCGGCCAGTTCAGGCTTGTGTCCGGCGAGCCAAAAAATCCACGGGGCCAATGGAACCATGGCCAGAAACAGCGGGGTGCAGAACAGCCCCACTCTCGCGCCTTGCCAAACGGCCGATCCGATCCGCTCGGGGTGGCCGGCCCCGCGGTATTGGGCCACGAACGTGCTGACGTACGAGGCCACGCCCAGCGGAAAACAGACCAGCATGAAATGGACCATGCCGGCCGGCATTGCCGCGGCCATCGACTCCTTCGAGTGCCACAGCAAGAACATCCGATCGACGAACTGCATCACGGTCAAGGCCGACATGGAGACGATCAGCGGGACCGCCAACCGCATTACGTCCCGCCCGCCGCAGGGGCGGTCCCACCAGCCGGTCGGTTCCAGGCCGTTCATTTCAGACTTGCCGGCAGGGAGGACCATCAAAACGGAAACCCATGGCGCGAAGCGAGTTCCGAAAGAAGAGGAGGGAAGAGGGGTAAGCCGATTTTATGTTGTTTCGCACCTCTACATTCTTCCCCATCCGCGATTTTATCGAGACTCGGCATCCTATATTGATGAAACCCTGTATTGTATCAGAACAAGTTGAGCAATAGTATTGCCACCCTCTTGCGGGCACGGCGAGAATCGACTAGACTGTTTCTTGTCCGTCATCATAGTTGGCTCCAAGAATCAGGTCTCCCATGAAAACCCGCACACGCACCAAGTTCGCCATGAAGCTTAAGAGCCGCCGTTGTCCTAAGTGCGGTGGGAGCATCAATTCTCAGCACACCCGCTGCAAGCGGTGCCACGAGCCGCAAAAACGGCCGAAGAAGTAGCGGGCAACGCTTTGTCTCACCATCTCTCGGTGTGTCGCTGTATCTTGCACGTTGCGCAATCACCGACGATACCGCAACCCGCACGAAAATAGCAATTTAGCCCCGGGTGAATACACCCAGGGCACACTATGCGCGACGTGATATGTAACCAACACTCCCCGCCGCGCATTCACGGTGAGTTAAACGGTTACCGTGGCGGCTAACCAGGAAGGGTGGGTGGAGTTTGACGATGGCGGCGAGGGTGCGGCGGCAGGAACGACGGTTTCCGTAGCCATACAACCGGCAGACTTTCACTCTCTTGCGCGAGCGGAAATCTTTGCGCGACAGGAGCAGTAAACCTTTTACTGGAAATACGTTGCGTTCCCTCAAGCATACTTCGCGGCGTGGCCGATATCTGTCACTGACCCTTCGCCAGTTTGTGTGTGCCACGGGTGGTATGCCAGGAGGGCGCGTCAGGCAACCGGATCGGGTTTTGGATCGGGCCAAGGAATGGCTCGACGGCCCTGGCGCAGTACACCGTATGAACCGTGGGTTACGACCCATCTCTCTTGCCCTCGGTTCACTGTAAAGGAGTGATCGCTCAATGAGAAGCAAGACGATTTTTGGAGCGCTCCTGGTGAGCGTAGCCCTGTGTAGCCAGGGGTTCGGCTTTGAACTCCTAGATCGCATGCTCGGGCTGAACTGCGGTGGCTGCGGCGATTGCAATGCTTGCGCCGACGTCGCCTGTTGTGACAAGGCTTGTGCGAAGGCCTGCTGCCCAGAGCCAGCCTGTTGCGAAAATGCCTGCTGCGAGGAAGCTTGCTGCAGCAAGTGCAAGAAGTGTCGCATTACCCCGGTGCGGGATCTGTTCGCCGGTCTGGTGGATCTGTTCGAGTGCAAGGGCTGCTACTGCGAGCCTGTCTGCGAATCGGCCTGCTGCGAGGAGGCATGCGACCCAGCCTGCGCCAAACCTTGCAAGGAGAAGAGGTTCCGCAAACAGCGTTGTGCGAAGGCCTGCGATCCTTGCTGCCCGGCCACTTGCGAGGAGGTTGCCGCTTGCGACCCAGCTTGCGGAGAGGTTGCCGCTTGCGAACCGGCTTGCAAGCCGAAGTGCCACAAGCTGTATCGTCGTCCGGTGGTCGAGTTGCTCGAGGCACTGTTCGGCAGCCGCAATTGCCGCTGTGGCAAATGCTCCTGTGGCGATGGCTGTGAAACCGCTTGCGGTGGTGGCGGCGTTGTCCCGGGCGTAAAGTCGCCGGCCAAGGCCCCCGAGAAGGCTGCTCCGCTGCCCATGGCCCCGAAGGCCGACAATTCGACGGCGGTTCCCACCCGCGGTATTTACCAAGCTTCTCGAAGCTTGGTCCGCAACTAGGTTATTAACCTAATAACGAACGTTTCACGGGTCTGCCCGAGCACGGTTTCGGGCAGACCTGTTCGTTTTCTTGGCCGGTGTTTCGTCATTAGGGGGGGTGTTGACCCGATGGTCCGCGGCAATTACAGTATTACTGTACAGCTTGCCTGACGATGTCCGGCACCGAAACGAGTATCGTCATTCTCCGGAACCTAGATCCCGCCCCACGGCCCTTTACCTTTAGTCTCCCCAGATGTCATCCGCCGAGCTAGAACAACAACGCTTTCTTGGCAAGCAGCAGGAACTGGAAATAGACAAGCTATTCCGGACTGTTATCAAGCTCGAAGGAAGCGACTTGCATCTGAAGGTCGATCTCCCTCCGCATGTGCGGGTCAACGGCATCTTGCGGCCCCTGAACCGCAAGCCCGTCGACGACGAGGAAATGGTCCGCTTGATCTTTCCGATGATCAACATCCAGGAGCGGCGGCGGCGGATATTCGAGGAGGACGGCGGGGTCGATTTTGCATACATGCTCGAGGTGGAAGATAAGAGATGGCGGTTCCGCGTCAACGTCTTGCAGCAGATGGGACACATCGGATTGGTTGCCCGGCGGGTAAACAACGTCATTCCCAACTTCGAGGAACTGCACCTGCCTCCCTCGCTGTCCAAACTCTGCACATTCGCCCAGGGGATGATCCTGCTGGCGGGCATCACCGGCTCCGGCAAGAGCACCACCATCGCCTCGATGCTCGACTGGGTCAACCAACGCTACCGCAAACACGTGCTCACTCTGGAAGACCCCATCGAATACACGTTCACCGACGACAAGTGTTTGATCAACCAGCGCGAGATCGGCATGGACGTGAAGGACTTCATGATCGGCATGAAGCACGCGGTGCGCGAGGATCCCGACGTGATACTGGTGGGCGAGATGCGCGACCGGGAGACGTTCGAGACGGCAATCCAGGCCGCGGAGACCGGCCACCTGGTATTCGGCACGATCCACGCCTCGACCGCCCCCAGCACGATTGGCCGGATACTCGACCTGTTTCCGCATAACATGCACTCCGCCATCCGCAGCGCGCTGGTGTTCAACATGCGAGCGATCGTCGCCCAGAAACTGCTGCCGTCAATCAAGCCGGGGGTCGGCCGCGTACCCACCTGCGAGATCATGACCTTCTCGCCCACGATACGCAAGCTCCTGCTCGAAGGGATGGACGACAAACTGGCCGACGCGGTCCGCATCAGCAAGGACGACGGGATGCAGGATTTCACGATGAGCTTGAAAGATTTGGTGGAAAGGGAGATGATCGATCGGCCGACGGCGTTCGAGGTGGCCCCCAACGCCGAGGCGCTGAAAATGGCGTTGAAGGGTATTGATCTCCGCGAAGCGGGGATATTGTAATTCTTCTTTCGGATTCATGATTTATGATTTGGGATTGTTGGCAACGTGGTGCGATGCGTTTACCGGCCGACGGCGCGGGTCAGGGAGATGTCGTGAAAGCCAAGAAACGACTCCCCGCAACGATGATTCGCCTCGCCGCGGTCGCGGCCGTGCTGGCCGTGGTTTTCGTCCTCGGCGCGGGCGATCTGTTGGCCGCCGACGCGCCGCAGAAAACCGGGTTGGCCAAAAACTTCCGCGGACCGGGAGACTATCTGAGTTGGATCAAAGTTATTGCCTGCTGGGGCCTTTTCCTGGCTTGGGTAAAGACCACCGACTGGGCCAGTACCGATTGCCAAACGGTTAAGCTGGAATACCAGCGTTGGAATCCGATCATTTTCGGCACGTTTTTCGCCGCCTTCGTGCTGACCTGGCTGATCCCGATCTTTTGGATCGCGTTTCCTCTGCTGGTCGTTGCCTACGTTGCGCCCCTGACGGCGTACATCATTTATCGGAATTCAAGGGTCGAACACAATGTGCGCGTGCTCACGCCGGAACACCTTCGCTATTGGTTCGCCACACACCTGAACAAGATGGGGATGAAGATCGAAGTGGAGAAGCTCGATCCTCACGAGACGGGCCCGCCGGTAAAGGTATTTGCCCACGGCGGTCCCGACGAACCGACCGACAACTCGCGGCTGTTGATGGCCCGGCAGTCGCCCGGACTGCTCACGGCGCGGGAGATTCTGGCCGATGGGTTGGCCGGCCGCGCCTCGGCGATCATGCTCGACTACACGCACCAGGGCGCGTCGATGCGCACGATGGTCGACGGGGTGTGGATTCCACGCGAAACTCGCGCCCGGGACATCGCCGATCCCGCGCTGGAATCGCTCAAACTGCTCTGCGGCTTGAATTCCCAAGACCGCCAGAGCCGGCAGGGAGGCACTTTCGCCGTCGAGTACGAGTCGGCCCTATTGGTCGCCACCTTTGCCTCGCAGGGAACCTCCACCGGCGAGCGCGTGTTGGTGCAGTTCGAGGAAAAAAAGATACGCATCAATTCCCTCGAAGAGTTGGGGATGAGGTCAAAGCTGCAAGAGGAACTGCTGCAATCGCTCAACTCGCAACAGGGTTTTCTGCTGTTCTCCGCCGCCGTCGGCGGAGGTTTGCGGAGCACCGTGGACGTGGCGCTGCACGCCTGCGACCGTTTTACGCGTGAGTTCGCCGCCCTCGAGGAAGAAACCAACCGTTACGAGATGGTGGAGAACGTCCCCGTCACGACCTACAAAGCGGCCGACGGCCAATCGCCCGACGATGTCTTGCCGAAATTCTTCCGCACCGAGCCGAACGTGGCGGTCATCCGCGATCTGGTCAACGCCGAGACCGTGAGCCTGATGTGCGAGGAGGTCGAGGACGAGCGGCTGATGATCGGAACCGTCCGGGCGAAGGACTGCGCCGAGGCGTTGCTGCGGGTGTTGGCCTTGGGTGTGCCGCCGGACGAGTTTGCCAGGGCCGTTACCGCCGTGGTCGGACAACGGTTGGTCCGAAAGCTCTGCGAGTCGTGCAAGGAACCGTACGCCCCAACGCCCCAAGTCCTCCAGCAATTGGGGATCCCCGAGGGCCGTGTGCAGGCGTTCTATCGGCCGCCGCAGCCGAACCCCGACGAGCGTCGGGAACCGTGTGAACACTGTGACGGGATCGGCTACTTCGGGCGGACGGCGATCTTCGAGTTGTTGACCGTTGGTGATACGGTTCGCAAAGTGTTGACCACCAACCCAAAGCTCGACCTGTTGCGCCAGGCCGCCCGCAAGGACAGCATGAAGAGCCTCCAGGAGGAAGGCGTCCTGCTGGTCGCCAAGGGGGTAACGTCATTGCCGGAATTGATGAGAGTGTTGAAACAATAGGGGAAGAAGTGGATAGTGGGTAGTGGGTAGTGGATAGTGGATAGTGGATAGTGGACAGTGGATAGTGGATAGTGGATAGTGGCCACTGACCACTGACCACTGACCACCGACCACCGACCACTGACCACTGACCACTGACCACCGACCACCGACCACTGACCACCGACCACTGACCACTGACCACTGACCACCGACCACCGACCACTACCCACTACCCACTACCCACTACCCGCTACCCACTACCCATGACTTGGCTCCTAACCATCCTGATACTCCTGGTATTCATCGCGTGCGTGGCGACATGCTACACGGAAGGGATGTGGAGCAACGCGATCACTCTGATCAACATCGTCACCGCTGCGCTGTTGGCCGTGAACTTCTTCGAGCCGGTCGCACGCTGGTTGAACGATTGGGACTCGTCGTACACCTACATCTGGGATTTTCTTGCCCTGTGGGGGCTGTTCAGCCTGTTCATGCTGATCTTCCGCCTGCTGACCGACCGCCTTTCGCGGGTGAAAGTCCGGTTCCTGAAACTCGCCGATCAGATCGGCAGCGGGTTGCTGTCGGCGTGGATCGGTTGGGTAATGGTCTGCTTCACGATGCTGACGCTGCACACGGCTCCGATGAGCCGCACGTTCCTGTTCGACGGGTTCCAGCCGGGTGAGAAAATGGTGCTCGGTATGGCCCCCGACCAGCAGTGGCTAAACTTCGTGCAAAGGACGTCGAAGGGCGCCTTTTCGCGCTCCGAAGTAACCCCGTTCGACCCGACGAATCAGTTCATCAAGACCTACGAAACCCGTCGGACCAACCTCGAAGCCCACATCGATAGAACCAACTCCCTCCGCGTGAGGTAGCACGGGCCAAAAAGGACAGGAATGCATGAGAGTTTTTCTTTGCGGGTCGGCATGGTTGCTCGCCATCGCTTTTTGGGCAACCTCTCTCCACGCTCAGGACGCTTGTGTTCATCACGATCTTAAAGTCACCCTCGACCCCGCCGAGCGCCACATCGCAGTGATCGACTCCGTCACGCTGCCCCAAGGCTCTCCGCGAGAGACGTCCTTCGTCCTGCACGGCGGGATGAAGCCCGTTTTCCCTTCCTCCGGCGTTCGCATCGTAAGACAAGCGGAGCGACCGGGGGCCGTGCCGCTGGTATCTTACAAGGTCATCCTTCCTCCCGAAGTCAACACCTTTACGATTTCCTACGAAGGGGTCATTCACCATCCCGTCAAACGCGGCGCCAAGGAACAGGCGCGGGGCTTTCAGACAACCCCCGGCATCATCTCGACGGACGGCGTATACCTGTCGGCAAGCTCCGCCTGGTATCCCGTGTTCGCGTCAACGCTGGTGACATTCGATCTTGAAGTGAAGCTGCCTAAGTCGTGGGACGCGGTCAGCCAGGGCGTGCGCACCCTTCACGACCGAGGAACGCTTTCAACCGTTGTGCGCTGGGAATCGCCGGAGCCGCAGGAGTCCATCTTCCTCATAGCCGCGCAGTTCACGGAATACGTTCGGCCCGCCGGCCCGGTCCAAGCCATGGCCTTCCTGCGTTCGCCGGATCGAGGTCTGGCCGACAAGTACCTCGATGCCACGGTTCGCTACATTGCGATGTACGAGAAACTCATCGGCCCCTATCCGTACAAAAAATTCGCGCTGGTCGAAAACTTCAGCGAGACCGGCTTCGGCATGCCGTCGTTTACGCTGCTGGGCCCCACGGTCATCCGGCTGCCTTTTATCATCAATACCTCCTACCCTCACGAGATACTGCACAACTGGTGGGGAAACGGCGTGTATCCCGATTACGGGAAAGGCAACTGGTGCGAAGGGATCACCGTCTACCTTGCGGACTACCTCCTCAGGGAACAACAAGGCAGGGGCGTCGAGTACCGCGTCACCACGCTCCAAAAATACGCCGACTACGTCTGCGGCAACAAGGATTTCCCGCTCATCCAGTTCCGCTCGCGCCACAGCCCCTCGACGTCGGCCATCGGCTATGGCAAGTCGATGATGTTCTATCACATGCTGCGCCTGGAACTCGGCGACGACGTTTTCAAGGAAGGGTTTCGGGAATTCTACCGGAAATACAAATTCCGTCTCGCCACCTTCGACGATATCAGAACGACATTGGAATCGGTTTCCGGAAAAGACTTGAAACAAGAGTTCGAGCAATGGGTGATGCGGGCCGGCGCGCCGCGGCTCGAGGTCAGCAAGCCCGCGGTTAGCTTGGAAGGAGACAGTTTTGTCCTCACGGCGCTTTTGGAGCAGACGCAGCCCGAAGAAGCGTTCCATCTGAAGATTCCCGTTGCCGTAACGCTCGAGGGGCGGCCTCGCGCGTTCCAGACGACAATCGAGATGAACGGTAAAAGGCAGGAGATGAAACTCGTCCTGCCGGCCCGGCCGCTGAGACTCGACGTCGATCCCGAATTCGATCTCTTCCGCAGACTCGACCGCGAGGAGGTTCCGCCGGCCATTTCGCTGGCCCTTGGGGCAAGGAAGATGCTGGTCGTCCTTCCCTCGGCGGCCGACGAGCGCCTCCTGCAAGCCTACCGGAAGTTCGCTCAATCACTGTCCCGATCCGGTCCCGACGAGGTCGAAGTAAAGCTCGATACGGAGATCGCGGAACTACCGAGCGATCGCGCGCTGATGATCGTCGGTTGGGAAAACCGCTACCTCGCCGACGTTGTCGCGTCGCTGGCCGGGTACGACGTCGAGGTGAATAAAGAGTCCGTTCGGATCAGCAGGTCGACGATTTCGCGCAAGGACCACTGCTTTGTGCTGACGACGCGGTTTCCGGACAATCGCGATGTGGCGCTGAGCCTGATCGCGGCCGACCTACCCGAATCCTTACCCGGTCTGGCGACGAAGCTCCCCCATTACCACAAGTACAGCTACCTTGCTTTCATGGGGACGGAGCCGGCGAACGTGGCGAAAGGCCGCTGGCCGGTGGTTGCCTCTCCGATGACGGTTTTCCCGCCGGCCGGTGAGGGAGAGACCGCAAGAGCCGAGAGGGGCAAGCTCGTGCCCCGCAAACCGCTGGCGGACCTCGATCCGATTTTTTCCAAGAAGCGGATGATGCAAACGGTCCGTTTCTTATCGGGCGACGACCTCGGCGGCCGTGGTTTCGGCACGCCGGGACTGGATAAGGCCGCGGAATACGTGGCCAAGGAATTCAAGGAGGCCGGCCTCCTGCCCGCCGGCGACAAGAAAGGCAGCTTCTTCCAAAACTGGGAAGACGTTGGCGGCGACCCCACGCGCGCGGCGACCATGAAGAACGTCGTCGGCGTCATCCCCGGCGTCAAACCGGAAATGAAAACGCAAAGCGTGGTCGTCGGCGCGCACTACGACCACCTTGGGCTCGGCTGGCCGAACACGAGAGACAAGACCCCGGGGAAAATCCATCCCGGCGCCGACGACAACGCGAGCGGCGTGGCCGTGCTCATCGAGCTTGCCCGTGGGCTTGCGAAAGGCCCGCGGCCCGACCGGACGATCGTGTTCGTCGCCTTCACGGGAGAAGAAGCCGGCAGGCGGGGATCAAAGTATTACGTGGCGAACGAGAAGCGGTATCCCGCGCGCGACTGCATCGGCATGGTGAACCTCGATACGGTGGGACGGCTCGGAAAGAACAAGCTCCTCGTGCTCGGCGCGGGTTCGGCAAGAGAGTGGGTTCACGTCTTTCGGGGAGTGGGTTTTGTAACCGGCGTGGACATCGAGGCCGTCTCGGCCGAACTGGATTCGAGCGACCAGAAGAGCTTTCAAGACGCCGGCGTGCCGTCGGTCCAGCTTTTCTCCGGCCCGCATCTCGATTATCACCGTTCGACGGACACCGCGGACAAGATCGACGCCGATGGTCTTGTGAAGGTTGCTTCCGCGACCAAAGAAATCGTCGCGTTTCTCGCGGGACGAAAAGGGCCGCTCAATGCCACGGCGAAATCCCCGAATGCCGCGGAGCCATCGCCGAAAGTTCAGCGAAAGGCGAGCCTCGGGACCATCCCCGATTTTGCCTACAGTGGAAAGGGTTTCAGGCTGTCCGGGACGGCGCCCGGATCTCCCGCCGAAGCGGTGGGATTGAAACAGGGCGATGTGATCGTCAAGATCAACAATACGGCCATTGAAAACCTGAGGGACTTTTCCGGCGTCCTGAAGACGCTGAAGCCCGGAGACAAAATTTCAATTACCTTCTTGCGGGAAAAGAAGAAAATCACAACGGAAGCCGTACTGGTTGTAAGATAAAGAACCCGTATTTAGCCCCGGGTGAATACACCCGGGGTAAGCGGTTTTTTACGGTCAATTTGGCCCGCCGTGTATTCGCGGCGGGCTAAATGAATGATCTTAAAACACGTTCTTAGGCGGCAACCGGGAATTCTGCCTGGAGTAGGCCATGCGTCCCAGCGTACCAGAAGTTCACATCACCGATCCCCGAGACGCCGAGTATGCCGCGTATCGGGCGTTGGCGCCGCAAGCAGTGACGGGGCTGATCTTCGGACTGCTGTCGCCGCTGGCGCTGATTGATCCGCTGCTTTGGATAATGCCCGCGCTGGGACTCTTCTTTAGCTGCTGGGCGATCCGGCGGATCAAGAAAAACTCCCCGACGCTGACCGGTCGTGGAATGGCGATGGCCGGGCTGACGATTTCGCTGCTGATAGCCGTAGCCGCTCAGACCGAGTGGCTGGTCTACCGCTGTAGGGTCCGCGACGAGGCCCGGCAATTCTCCGCGCTGTGGTTACGATACCTCGTCCAGGCGGCCGAGCCGCAGAAGGCCCATCAGTTGACCATGCCGCCGCAACGCCGCCTACCGTTCAACAACCGGCTCTGGGACTTCTACCGCAACAACCCCCGCCCGCGCGAAGCGTTGAAGGGCTACGTGAGCAGTCCCACGGTGCGCACTCTGCTGGCGCTGGGTCCAAGGTCGGATGTGCGGTTCTACGACACGGCCGGCCAAATCCGCTCGGACAACGACGATCAGGTCGAGCAGCTTTATGCCGTCACCTACGAAGAGGACGGCGAGCGGAAGTCGTTCTTCGTGGCCGTGCGGATGTCGCGTCCCAAACTGGCCGGCGGCAAAACCGGCTGGCGCATCATCAGCGCCGAGGGAGGCGTCATACCGAAAGGCCTGGAAAAAGCGGAAAGCCCGGCGGGGGTAGCTTATTGATCCCCAGGCCAAACGAAGTTGTCTTGCTCCTCCATCACGGGCGTCACGTCTTCCGCTTGTGAAGCCGCGCTGACGGCGAACAACAAATATCCCATCGTGACCAAAAAATACCACAGCGGGGCGAATGGGAGAACAACGTCCGAGACACCCAGTACCGTGTTGACAATGATGCACGGCGTTACGGCCGCGACGGAAAGACGCAGAAGAGCCGCGTAACCGATCCGCACGTTAAAAAGGGAGGCAAACAGCAGGCCGACGACGGCATAGATCAACGCTTGCACGATCCTGTAAACGTAGGAACCGAGAACGGCCAGCGGGTATAGCACCGGCGCCGCAAACCGGCTGAGCGCCTTCAACCATTCGTCGACTTGCTCCGGGCCGATCTGAAAATCCTCGATCTCGCTGAAACTGAAAGTCTGCGTCTCGAAGTCGTTTTCCCTGTAAATCGCTTCGGTCTGCATCACCAACATCTTGGCCGGGGTGTCGTCCAGGGACGTAATGGAACCCGTGGTGTCGATGATGGCCAACGGCTCGCCGGTGTCGGGATCCTTCACAATAAACGGCTCAGGCTCGGTTATCGAGGCCTCGCCGTCGTGGATCGTCAGATGCGGCAACTGCGCGGTCAGCTTGGGGGCCTCGTCGGCGACGAAGGCCGATAACTCTTGGTGCAAGATGATCATGCCCGGTATCCAGGCGACCGCCAGCAATAGGAACAAGTAGCCGAAGCACGTCCCCTTCCACTGCAACGCGATGTCCCGATACAACGCCTTCGAGAAGAACGACCAAACGGGGATATGAATGATCGAGTATCGCTTCATGGGATTTCCGAGGGCATAGAGGAGGCGGTTTTGCGGCACCGCTGCCCGCCGTGGATTCACGGCGGGCTAAATGGAATTATACCCGGACACCATCAGATAGCTTCTTCGTCCCCGGTCAAGGGTGGCTAATGGGACTTGAACCCACGACTTCCAGAACCACAATCTGGCGCTCTAACCAACTGAGCTACAGCCACCAAACATTCGCAGAATAAGTCTATCACAAAGCCGGCGGATGGCAAGCCCCGCGGATGACTTTTAGACACAATAGGACGCCGGCGAGCAATAGGAGGCTCAGGGCGCCGGGTTCGGGCACCGGCGCGGCCGCTGTCAGCAGCACGTCGTTGCCGCCGTAGTGGACCCGCCAATAAAAGCCGTCGTAGCCGCCGACCAGCTCTCCGTCGGCGAGGCCGAGGAACGTGCCGGAAAGCGTGCCGGCGGTGTCGTTGTGGATGATCCACAGTTCATCTCCCAGTGAAGCCCAGCCGGCGCCGTTCCAACCCAGCGAGAGCGTGCCGCTCAGCGAGACGTCGTGCGCCTCGCCCGAGATATGGACCTGATCGTATCCGTCGTCGCCCGGCGCCGGTCCGCCGATCTCGATCCGCAACGAGCCGTTCATCGTGTAATCGCCTTCGACGTATTGTACGCCGGGGCTGTGGCCGAGGTCGTGGACGCCGAGCTGGTCAATCGCCAGATCGCCCAGCACGCTGCCCGACCCTTGGAGTTTTTGGTTTCCGGCCGCGCCAAAACGATAGCCCCCGGCGACGGCGGTCAGGTCTAGCACGGCGTCGGCGCCGAGGCCGATCGTCGGGCAACCGTCGAGCACCTCGTTGCTTCCCAGTCGCAAAGTTCCCTCTTGAACGTAGACTTCGCCCGAGAAGGCGTCGTTCGCACCTTGCAGGCTGAGCGCGCCGGCGCCGCGTTTGGTCAGCGTGCCCGCGCCGTTCCAAGCGGTTGTCAACGCCGAGCAATCGAAATCTTGTGTGTCGATGACTCCGCCGCCGGCGAGGAACGTCAACGGGTGGGCGTCTTGCAGGTCGACCGCCGCCGCGAATTGCAGCGTCCCGCCGTCGAACGAGACTTCAGCGCCCGGAGCGCCGAGTCGGTTGGCGGCCGCAATGCGGAGCGTGCCCGCGTTGATGGCCGTCCGTCCGGTGTAGGTGTTTGCGCGGCCGAGCGCGAGCGTTCCCGCCCCGGTCTTCGTCAGGCCGACGCCGGGGTTGCCTATGATCGTGGCGTCGATCGCGGCCGAGTGGCCGGGGTCGGCGACTTCAATGGTGTTTGCCCCAGGTCCGCCGCTTCCGCCGTTGGTAAGTGCCAGCCGGGCTTTGGAATCGCCTCCGGCGATCGTGTATCCGTCGTTGGCGAAGGTCAGGCTCCGGGCGGCGACCGTGGTTCCCGAGTCGATCGTCACCACTCCGCCGGACTGGGTGAAGAAGGCGTTGTCGCCGTTTGTGCCGTCCCAGGCCGAGTCACTTTCTCCGACCGGGTCCGAGGCCCAGCGAATGGCGTCGGAGTTGTCCCAAACGCCGCTTCCGTCGCCGTTCCACCAGCGGTCGCGACTCACGGTCGGCGAGGCTTCCAGAACCACGTTGTCAATGTTCCAGAACTTGTCGGCCCCACTGTTTTTGATGTAAAGCTTCAGCGCCAGCGACCGCGGCCACTTGTTATCCGAAATCAGGATAGAAAAATCGTTATATCCGTCGCTGCTGCGTTCACCAGGGCCGACCGGATGCAGAGTGCCGCCCCATCCGGCGTTTTTGATTACCGGCAGCGCGTCGCTGTCGTATCCCCACCTGGCGCCGCTGCTCCAGCCGGTCAGAGTAACGTCGGCCGTAGTGCCAAAGACTGGTTTCTTCTGGTCGGCGTAGGTTGTCGTTGCGACATATGCCGCCAGGCAGTCGCCCGGCGTATGCCCTCCGTCGCTGCTGTCGGTGGTCGAGGAGACGCGATACCCAACCGCCACGTTGCTCCAGCCGGAAAGCAACACCTCGGAGAACGTGAGGACCGAGGTCGTGTTATTGACGGTCCAAGAGCCGGAGCCGCTTAGAATCCGCTGGTTGGCCGGGAAATCGCTGGGGCCGGTGCTGGTGTTGATGTCTTCTTTGTCGTCGGCGGAGGTGAACGACCATGTGTCGCCGGCCGTCTCGAAGCCGCACGAGACAACAACGTCAGCGTACCCTCGGGCAGCCGTCAAGACCGCCGCCAGCGCCAGGCAACCCGCCGGTAGCATTGCCCTCCGCCGAAAGCGACCGAAAAGCGTTTCCGAAGGCCAGATGCCCCGCGGCTCTCCGGCTCGTTGCTGCCTCATTGAACAAATGGAAATTGTCTGAGAGCTTCCGGCACGCCCCGGGGCCAACGCTTCCCCTCCAAACCGGCAGCACGATGGAATGGCGCATTATATAACTTCTCGCGTAACGATGTACAAGGGAGGGGTCTCTCCGGCGGAAAGGGGACAGGTCCCATGTTTTCGGCCAACGGTTCGTCGGCAAAATGCGTTTTTTCGCCGAAAAATGGACCAGTCCCCGGGCAGATTCATTCCGGTCCAAGGTGTCCAACTATCATTAAACGGGGCCGAAATGCTCGGAAAAACCCGGCTGCCACACATTACTGACAGCTCGACTTGACTTATATGTGGCCGCTGCGACAATCCCAATAGAGCGTCAAGAAGATTTTACCTACTACTACGTCAACCTGATTTTAGGAAGAAAGCCATGCGAACCATAATTGTTACCTGCGCGTTGATTGGAATGTTTTTCGTCCTGGCCGGCGTCGTGTTTTCTGCCCAGGACAAGACCGCCGCTCCGGCGCCTCTTTGCCCGGTGATGGGCGGACCGATCGACAAAGGCATGTCGATCGACTATGGCGGCGGAAAATTGTACTTCTGCTGCAAGGGCTGTATCTCGAAGCTCAAGGCAGATAAGGCCAAGTACGCCGCCCGCGCTAACCTGCAACTGGTTGCGACCGGTCAGGCCCGTCAGGTGGCGTGTCCCTTGACCGGCGGGAAGCTCAATCCGCAACAAGTGCTGAAGGTTTCCGGCGTTAAGGTTGCCTTCTGTTGCGGGGGGTGCCCAAAAAAGGTGGCGAAAGCCAGCCCCGCGGAACAGTTGCAGATGATCTTTGGCAAGGGATTCGAGAAGGGATTTGTGGTTAAGAAGGAGTAGCGTCCGTCTTCTGATGCCGCGAGTGTTTGCTCCCCCCGGCAGCGGCCGCGCCTCGACAAGACGTCGAGGCGCGGCCGACTTCTTTCGGAATGGATGCTTCTTGTCAACGGCGGGCACGGCGGCGACAATGGGCAACCATGAATAGCCCTAAGGCACGTTCGATAGCAACTGCCGTCAAGACGCCGACACCCGAAGAGTTGCTCCGCCGTTTCGGTGCCCGGACTGCGCTTGCGCGGGAGGGCGTTTGCACGCTGTTCGATGCCCTTGGTTCCGACGACCGCTCGGCTTTTTACCGCTGGAAGATTCTGTTTGGCCGTTGGGCCGGTCGGGCCGCCGAAAAACTGTCCCGGCGCCTCGACCGGCTGGCCGCCCAGTACGGCGTTTCGGCCGGCTCGGGCGACCCGGCGGCGCTGTTGTTCGCGCTGCAAACTTACTATGCCCTGCTGGTCGAAGGCGTGGCCGAACGGTTCGCGCCCGGAGCGGACGCCGAGTTGCTGCCAGACAATCCGTTCTCTTGGTGCGCCGCGGCGCGGAGCCGGTCGGTCGGTCGATTGATTGGGCGGTTGCGGGCGGAGATTGCCCGCTCGGCGAGCGATGCAACTTCGCCCGACGGTCCGTGCGATATATTCAAGCCGCTCTACCAGAACCTCTTTCCGCGACCGCTACGTCATCAGTTGGGCGAATATTACACACCCGACTGGCTCGCCCAGCATGTTCTCGATCGGGTCGGCTACACGGGCGATCCGGCCGAGCGGCTACTCGATCCGGCCTGTGGCTCGGGCACGTTCCTGGTGATGGCGCTGCGACGACTTAGGAAAAATTATGAATGTAGAATAATGGATGATGAATTACGGCACGCCCCAAACAATCATCATTCATTATTCTACATTCATAATTTTCCGGTTGTTGGTTTCGATCTGAACCCATTGGCCGTGCTGACCGCGCGGGCGAACTATCTGCTGGCCGTCGCCGATCTGTTGCCCGAGGGACGGCGGGTGGAAATCCCCGTGTACCTGCGCAACTCGATCCTGGACGAGAGCGGCGACGACGAACCGTTCGACTACGTCGTCGGCAACCCGCCCTGGATCGCCTGGGACAATCTGCCGGAGGAAGACCGTCGGGCGACAAAGCCGCTCTGGGAACGATACGGCCTGTTCTCGCTCTCCGGCAACAAAGCCCGGCACGGCGGCGGAAAAAAAGACCTCTCCATGCTGATGCTCTACACGGCGGCAGACAGATACCTGAAGACCGACGGACGGCTGGGAATGGTCATCACCCAGACCGTGTTTCAGACAATCGGGGCGGGCGACGGCTTTCGCCGCTTTCGTTTGGGGCCGGACGGACCGCCCTTGAAAGTGTTGCGGGTGGACGACATGACGGCGCTGCGCCCCTTCGACGACGCCGCTAACTGGACCAGCACGATCGTTCTGCAAAAAGGCGCCGTCACGCAGTATCCGGTTCCATACGTCAAATGGAAAGAGAGGAGAGAAGAGAGAGAAGAGAAGAGAGAGGGCTGGGCACTTCAGTGCCCAGTTGATTGCCCAGTTAATCAAGTAGAATGTCGGGCCCGTCCGATCGACCCGGCCAATCCCACTTCACCCTGGTTGGTGCTGGAGAAAAACGCTCGAGAACCGCTTGCGGTTTCGCAATCCGGGGCCGCCTACACGGCCCATCTCGGCGCCAACAGCGGCGGGGCAAACGGCGTCTACTGGCTCGAAGTGTTGGACCGATCCGACGACGGCGTACTGGTCCGCAACCTTGCCGCAAAAGGAAAACACCGGATCGAGACGGTCGAGGCGGCGATCGAGCCTGACCTGCTCTACCCGCTGTTGCGATGGGGCGACGTGGCACGCTATCGGACCGAGCCGCGCTGCTGCATCCTGTTGGCCCAAGACCCGGTCACGAGATCGGGGATCGACGAGAAGTTGATGCGGGAGAGATACCCGCGCACGCTCGAATATCTCGAACGCTTTCGAGACCTGCTTGTCTCCCGTGCGGCATACCGACGCTATCAACGGCGCGGGCCGTTCTATTCGATGTACAACGTCGGGCCGTACACCGTCGCCCCGGTGAAGGTCGTCTGGCGTCGGATGGACCGGCGGATCAACGCGGCGGTTGTCGAGTCGTCCGGCGATCGACCGCCGGTCCCTCAAGAGACGTGCGTGCTGGTGGCCTGCGACCGATCCGACGAAGCGCATTACCTCTGCGCGATGCTCAACAGCGCTCCGATAGGCGAGCTTGTCTCCGCGCACAGCGTCCGCGGCGGCAAGGGATTCGGTACGCCGGGAATGCTCGACTTCCTGCCGCTGGGACGATTCGATCCGTCCGACCCCCGGCACGTCGAGTTGGCCGCCTTGAGCCGTCAAGCGCACGCGGCGGCTGGGAGCGAGGAAGCGGTTTCGGTTGCGGAACTACAGCGCCGCATGGATGGGCTGGCCGGAGGACTCTGAGGGGCCGCTACGAAACCGCAAGCGGCTTGGACGCCGCAATGAAAACAGTCGGCGTTTTCGGATCAACGGAACGTAAATTACACCCAATCCAGTCCCGTCTCGCGTATGATCCGCTCCTCGAACTCGCCCAGCAGGCCGCCGACAATGTCCCAGCGGTCCGGGCGGCGCATTTCGATGTCGCCCTGGCGGTTGATCCGCACGACGCTTTCGTCGGTCAGTCCCAGCTTGGCCAGTTCGTTCGGGTGCAGCTCGTCGTCGCTAACCACCCGCTGCAACGCCTTGCCCGACATTTCAATGAATTGCATGATTCAGCCCTCACTATGGTCTCTTGTTTTCTGAATATATACGTCAGCCCGGCATTGCCGTCAATCGGTCCTCACGGGATCTGGTGGCATTTTGCCGTGTGGCATGTTATAGTGGTGATGTAGGGTATAAGGTATGGATTAAAGAAAAAGTGCCCAAGGACGCGGATTTCAACCGAGTTCTTCATTAAGCCCCACGGGAACACAAAAGAGCGATTCGCGGTTTGGAGAAAGCATTCCGAAAATGAGCGATGCGGATTTGGTGGATCGAGACGCCATGGTCGGTCGGCTCCGCGACCAAGCGGAGCGCGATGCGGTGAGGATCACGCTCCACGCGCATCAAGAGATGGTGGACGAGGACATATCATACGATGAGGTCAAGGAGGTGTTGCTTGACGCCTGCGTAGTGGAAAACTACCCCGACCACAAGCGCGGCGCGTGTTGCCTCGCGTGTCGTTCCACGAGCCGAAATAGGTTTATTCACGTGGTCTGTACGACTTCCCTGGAGCTTGCCGTCGTTATTACAACGTATGAGCCAAAGCCGCCAAAGTGGACCACGCCGTTTGAAAGGGGAACGTGAAAATGAAGTGCGGCATTCAAGGCTGTCCGGGCCGATATGAAAGTAAGGTCATCGTTCATACCGTCAGGCACGGCGACGAATTGATGGTGGTTGAAAACGTGCCGGCCGAGGTGTGCGACGTTTGCTCCGACACGTTGCTGGCCCCCGAGACGGTGCGACATCTTGAAGAGCTGATCCGACGCCAAGCCGCGCCCGAGAGGTTTGTTCCGCTTTACGACTATGCGTAAAGCCGCACTGCCTCGCACATGGCCAGCAAAGTCTCCACGTCGAGTTGTTCGGCCCGAAGCGTGCCGTCGAGGTCCAACCGGGCCAGTACGTCGTCTACCTCCGGCTTGCCGAGCCGGCCCTTTACCGCGCTGAGCAGTTGGGAGCGGAGGAACTTGCGGCGGTGGATGAACATTGCCCGGACGAAATCGTGAAAAAACTTGCGGTCGGGGATCCGCCGCCGCAGCTCGTCGTCGAGGGTGATTTGGATAAATGCCGACGAGACCTTCGGCCGGGGCCAAAACACACCCGGCGGCAGAATGCGGAGTATCTCCACCTGGCACTGCGACTGTATCCACGCGCTCAGCGCATTGAAATCCTTGTTGCCCGGCCGAGCGGTGATCCGTTGGGCCAGTTCCTTCTGGATCGTGACGGTCATCGTCCGCGGCGGATCGTCCAGCGTCAGCAGGTTGCTCAACAGCGGCGTGGCGATGTTGTACGGTAGGTTGGCCACGAGTTTCAGCCGCCGCCCGGAAGGGGATCTGTCCCCTTTCGCCAGTTGGGCGTCCACCGCCTCAAGCACCGCCGGATTGATCCGGTTCTTGTTCTTAAGCGCGTCGACCTGGAGCATCGTCACGTTGTCGAAGCGGTGCAACTGCTCGGCGGCCAACTGGAACATCCGGTGATCGACCTCGACGGTGACCACAGCCGCTGCCCGCTCGGCCAGCATCGCGGTCAACGAGCCGGTGCCCGTGCCGACTTCCAGCACCACGTCGTCCGGCTCGACAGCGGCCGATTCGACCAACACGTCCAGCAGGTTCAGGTCGATGAGAAAGCTCTGTCCGAGGCGTGTGCGCGGTCGGATACCCGTCTCTTTGAACCGTTGCTGGAGAAAAGAGAGTGTTTGGCGTTCAGCAGCGGGCAGTGAACTGCCCGTCCCTCGTCCCTCGTCCCTCGTCCCTCGCCCCTTGTCCCTCGTCCCTCGTCCCTTGCCAATCATTTCCACTCCTTCGCTTCGACCAACCGCTGGACGTACTTTGCCAATAAGTCGGTTTCGAGATTCACCTTGCCACCCGATTGCAGGCGACCAAGGGTGGTTACAGACAGCGTGTAGGGGATCAAGGCGACGCTGAATCGGTCCGGCTTGCTCTCGACGACCGTCAGACTCACGCCATCGATGGCGATAGAGCCTTTGCCGACCATCTGCACGGCCAGCTCGCGGGCGACGGAGAACCAGAAGGTGGACCATTGGCCGGAATCTTCGCGTTCGAGCAGCGAGCCGACGCCGTCGATGTGTCCGCTGACGAAATGGCCGCCCAGCCGGTCGCCGACGGCCAGCGCCAGTTCGAGGTTTACCGGGCTACCCGGCTTCAAGTCGCCGAGGTTGGTCCGCTGGAGGGTTTCCGGTCCGGCCTCGAAAGCGAAGGTGTCGTCCTGGCGGTCGATCACGGTCAGACAGCAGCCGTTGACCGAGATGCTGTCGGCGACTTTGGTTTCGGCGGCGATTTTTGGCTCGCGGACGATCAGCCGGCAGCCGGGCGGCTCGGACCGCAGTTCAACAACCTCGCCGAGTGCTTCAACGATTCCCGAAAACATTTTTCTCTCCCGCAATAAAAGCCGGTCGCAAGCGACCGGGCTAAACGTTTCTATCCACTATCCACTATCCACTACCCACTAAAAAATCGGTTCATCCCGCCGTCGCCGCTGGATCCACAGTTGCCAACCCAGATGGATGGGGCCGTAGAGCGCGAAGGCAGTCGCCGCGATCGGCAGGGCGTAGCCCCGAAAGACCATGAGCGCCACGAAAAAGAACAGCACCGCCACCACGTGGCCGAAACTCCGCTGGCCGCGGAAAATCCGGTTGGTCACGTGCGGATAACGGATCCGCGAGACCATCAGCAGCGCGGTGAGCAGCCCCAAAAACGGCAAACCCGCCTGGAGGCATGAATCGACGCAATCCCTGAACTCCTTTAGCGTGCCCGTGTCTTGGCGAAGCGTGTAGAACATGATGGCGAACCCGGCGATCACCGACGCGGCGGCCGGACTGGGCAAGCCGCTGAAGTGGAGGTGTTCGTCGTCGTCCCCGGTCTCCACGTTGAACCGCGCCAACCGCAACGCCGCGCAGGCCGCGAACGCCGCCGCAATGATCCACACCGTGTGACCGTGGACCAAAGTGAACCGCGGACACATCTTCACCAACAAAAACCCCGGCGCGACCCCAAAACTGACCACGTCGCAGAGACTGTCCAACTGGGCGCCGAAATCGCTGGTGGTCCGCGCCAGTCGGGCAACGTAGCCGTCCAGCCCGTCGAAGACCATCCCCAGGAAGATCAACCACCCGCTGAGCATCAAGTTTCTCGTGTCGGCGATGTCGATGCCTGCCACCAGCGAATCGGGCTTATCGATCCGCGCCGCCACGACGATGGCGAAGAACCCGCAAATCAGGTTCCCCAACGTCAGAAGCGTCGGAAAGACGGCGATGGTGCGGATTGGACGCATGGGGTTAGTGGGTAGTGGGTAGTGGATAGTGGATAGTGGGTAGTGGGTAGAAACGTTTAGCCCGGTCATTTGCGACCGGTTTAGTGGTCATTGGTCATTGAACCTTGAACCTTGAACCTTGTTCATTTTTCCCCATATCGCGCCATCACTGTTTTGCCTGCCCGGACGCGCCGACCGAGTTGTACTTCGATTGTCAGATCGCCGTTGTCGGCAAGGATCAATTCGGTGCGGGAGCCGAACTTTATCATACCGAACCGCTGTCCCCGCGTCAGCACTTCGCCGGGGCGGAGGTCGCAGACGATTCGTCGGGCGATGGCCCCGGAAATCTGCCGCACGACCATCCGGCGGTGCGGCGGCGACTCCTCTTCCAGCCCGATCCAGGTGCTTTCATTTCGTTCGGCGCTCCGGGGATTCAGGGCGTTGAGGAAATCGCCGGGGAGATATCGCAGTTCGATCGCCCGCGACTCGGACGGCGCCCGGTTCAAGTGTACGTTGAAGATCGACAGGAAGATGCCGATTCGCACGGCCGGTCCGCCGATGAACTCGTCGTGTTCGAGGCGGGTGATATCGACCACTTTTCCGTCGGCCGGAGCGACCATAAGTCCCGGCTCGGCTGGTATCCGTCGCGGCGGGTCTCGAAAGAACGAGACCAACCAGCACAACACAACCAGTGGCACGGCGGCCAAGTACCAAACGGGCGTGAAGGCCAACACGACGGCCGCCGCCAGCAGCGGCCAGCCCATCAATTGCATCTCGGCCATGCCCCAATGGGTCAGCCACAGCCGCCGGCGCCAGCGGAAGGGGTTGTCGGCCGGATCCCAGTCGCAACGGCAGCGGTTGCGGCAATACTTCAAGTCGCGGGGATCGAGAACTTCGTGCGGGGCGCCGTCCGTGTCGCCACGGCGCAGGGCGGCCATGCGGCGGACATAGCCGGGCCGAAAACGCTTCAGCCGCCAGCGTCGCCAGCGTCCCCAGGCCAGCTCGATCCGATAGCAGACCCCACCCCCCGGCTGTACGGAGACAAAGTTTTCCGGCAGCGGCAGCGGCTCGGCTCGGGCAGGGGCGGTTTCGGTCATCGTCATGCACCCATGCTACCGAGTTTTATGCGGGTTGGAAAGGAAGGGGGGGGACTGCTCTCGAATGATAGGCGCAACGAAAGGCAAGACACAGCAACTGCACCTTCCCCCGCTAGTCAACCGTCTGCGAATCGGGCACAATATGACGGTTCGTTGCTATGTTCGTTTAGCAGCCGCCGGTACGGCGGCTTGCCACAGAACACGGGCCGTCGTGCCGGCGGCCGCTAAACGGAACCAAAACGCGGCGTAAATATCCGACAATCAACCAACATTCAGTCCTAAACAGCAGGAAATACGCAGATGAGTTCAACGATCGTAGACATTCGTGCCCGACAAATCCTCGACAGCCGCGGCAATCCGACCGTCGAGGTCGATGTTGACCTGGCCGACGGCTCCTTTGGCCGCGCGGCCGTCCCCAGTGGCGCAAGCACCGGAATCCACGAGGCCCTCGAGCTACGCGACGGCGACAAGACGAAATACCTCGGCAAAGGGGTCTTGCAGGCCGTCGATAACGTGAATACAAAAATCGCCGACGAACTGTGCGGAATGGACGCCCTGGACCAGATCGGGCTGGACCATCGCATGATCGAGCTGGACGGCACGGAGAACAAGAAGAGCTTGGGCGCCAACGCGATCCTCGGCGTCTCGCTGGCCTCGGCCAAGGCGGCGGCAAGCTTCTGTGGGCTGCCGCTGTTCCGCTACCTCGGCGGCGTCGGCGCCCGAGTCCTGCCGGCCCCGATGATGAACATCATCAACGGCGGCACCCACGCCGACAACGCCGTGGACGTGCAGGAGTTCATGGTCATGCCGCTGGGCTTCGATTGCTTCGGCGACGCGGTCCGTTGCGGCTGCGAGGTGTTTCACAACCTCAAGAAAGTACTCCACGACAAAAAGCTCTCGACGAACGTTGGCGACGAGGGCGGGTTCGCTCCCGACTTGAAGAGCAACGCCGAGGCATTGGACCTGATCGTCGAGGCGGTCGAAAAGGCCGGCTACGAACTGGGTCGCCAGGCGTTCATTGCCCTGGACCCGGCCGCCTCCGAATTTTACGACGTCGATAAGAAAACATACTCGGTCGACGGCCGCCAGATCGACTCGGCCGCGCTGGTCGAAATGTACGCCAAGTGGGTCGAGAAGTATCCGATCTGCTCGATCGAGGATGGCTTCGCCCAAGACGATTGGGACGGTTGGAAGCTGATGACCGAACGGCTCGGCGATAAAATTCAACTGGTCGGCGACGACCTGTTCGTGACCAACACCAAGCGGCTGCAGCGCGGCATCGACGAAAGCGTGGCCAACAGCATCCTGATCAAGCTGAACCAGATCGGCTCGCTGACCGAAACGATCGAGGCCATCGAGCTGGCCCGGCGTAGCGGATACACAAACGTTATCAGCCACCGTAGCGGCGAGACCGAGGACTCGACAATCGCCGATCTGGCCGTGGCGCTGGGCACCGGGCAAATCAAGACCGGCTCGGCCTCGCGCACCGATCGGATGGCCAAGTACAACCAACTACTGCGGATCGAAGAGGTTCTCGGCGACGCGGCCCTCTACGGCGGACCGATGTTTCCGAAAAAATAGCGACGTTGAAAATGGAACAACGGAATGTCGAAATTCAAATGACGAATGAATGTCGAAATTTAAATGACGAATGACGAAACGGGACGGCCGTTTTCGACATTTGACATTCATCCGACATTTGAATTTCGTCATTCGTCATTCATTCGACATTTGAATTTCGTCATTCGTCATTCATTATTATGGCATTCCTTCTCGAAAGTCCCTGGCCAGTTCTTTTTACCGGCATTGCCATCGAGGCGGGCTTGGCGATAGCATTGCTGCGCACCGGGCAGGGGAAGCTGTTGTGGTGGATGTTGTTGGTGGGCGTGCTCACGCTCGCGGGGTTTGGGGTCGAACGATTGGTCGTCACCGATCGCGAGGCGGTCACAAACACTCTGGACACGGCGGCGTCGGCCGTCGAGGACAACGACCTCGAACGGCTGCTCGGCTGCATTTCCTCCTCGGCCCAGCGCCCCCGCAACCAATCGCGTTGGGTGCTTGATCGGTTCGACGTCGACAAGGCCTGGATCCGTAATTTGGAGATCGACTTCAACTACTTTACCAGCCCGCCGACGGCCCATGCCCACTTCCAAGCCGTCGGCACCGGCCGAGACCGCAAGGGGCAGGTTCCCTACAACACCTATGGCCAGCGGGTCGTCGTCCACTTGCGGCAGAAAGGCGACCGCTGGTTGGTGACCGGCTACGACATCGAGGGCGTGACTCCGCGGCGACCATGAAACACCTGCTCAACGCCGCTGTCCTCGTCGGACTGGCCGCATACGCGGCGGCGTTCTATGCCGTGCCCGTACTGTTGCCCGATCTGCTCGGCGAGGGGGGGCAGCCGTTGCGGCGATTCGAGTTGCTCTGGCAGATTCTGCTCCTGCCGGACGATTGGTTGTTTGCCGCTTGGTTCGGCTCGCCGCCGCAATTTGCCCTGGCCGATCGGCTGCCGGTGCTGCTGGTGGCCGGAACGGTCCTCGCCTGGGCCGCCGTGCTGGGTAGGCTGATGATGCGGCTTTTTAGAGTGGGCAGTTCTTCCGCCCTGGAAACAGTCGTTTTCTCGCTAGGAGCGGGACTTGCCGTCCTGAGCACGTGGACGCTGCTGCTGGGCCTGTTCGGGGTGCTCGACCGGACGTGGACATTCGCCGTCCCGGCCGGATTGACGCTGCTGGCGGCGATTGTCGTTTGGTATCGATTTCGTCCTGTTGGGGTGGCGGTTGAACTGCCACCCCAACACCGTGTGCCCGATGTGCTCCGCGCGAGATGGCTCTGGTTGGCCGTGCCGTTCGTGCTGGCGATCGTGCTGGCCGCCATGTTGCCGCCGCTGGAGTTCGACGTGCGCGAGTATCATCTCCAGGCGCCCAAGGAGTTTTTTCAGCAAGGGCGGATCACTTTCCTGCCGCACAACGTCTACGGCAACATGCCGCTGGGCGCAGAGATGCTCGCCCTGCTGGCGATGGTCATATCGGGCGACTGGTGGCTGGGCGCCCTGGCCGGCAAGACGGTTATCGCCGCCTTCACTCCGCTATGCGCCTTGGCGCTGTTGGCCGCCGGCCGGAGATTTTTCTCGACCGGCGCGGGAGTCGTCGCGGCGCTGGCCTACATTTCGATCCCCTGGGTGGTCGGCATCTCGACGAGCGGCTTGATCGAAGGCGCCACGGCCTGCTACCTGTTCCTGGCGGTCTACGCTTTGCTGTTGAATACCAATCGCGGGGCGGTTCTGTCCGGTTTTTTTGCCGGCGCGGCGGTGGCCACCAAGTACCCGGCCGCGCTGTTCGTGCTGCTGCCGCTTGGCGTTTGGGTATTCGTCGGCGGACTAAAACGCGTTTCCACGGCGGGCAAGCCCGCCCGCTACACGCTCATAAGAAACGTCTCAAGAGGGACGGCTGCGCTAACTGTGTTCCTGTTGGCGGCCGCGGTGAGTTGCGGGCCGTGGTTCGCCAAAAACTGGGCATTCACCGGCAACCCCACCTATCCGTTGCTCTATGAAGCGTTTGACGGCAAAACGTGGAACGAGGAAAAGAATCATCGCTGGAACGAGGTCCACCGTCCGCGCGACTTCTCGCCAAAAACTCTCGGTAGGGATCTCGGGAGCGTGGTCTTGACGAGCAAGTGGCTCAGCCCGCTGGTCGTTCCGCTGGCAGTCTTGGCGCTGTTGGGATTATTCTTCAAGGACCGGCCGCTTGCGGCTTCGCAATCCATCATCCTGATGTTGTCGGCGTACGCGGTATTCGTGATTGCCGCGTGGTGGTTGTGTACCCACCGGATCGACCGCTTCTGGATGCCCGTCTTGCCGGTCGCGGCATTGTTGGCCGGGGCCGGGGCATGTTGGAACGTCGAGCGCTGGTGGCGCGGGCTGCTGCGAGGTCTGCTGATAACCGGTCTGGCGGCAAACTTCCTGCTGGCTTCCTCGGCAATCTGGTACAACACCTGGTTTGTCCCCTTGGATGATCTCCGCAACGATCCAAATCGGATCAGTCAGTGGCACTGGTATTTCAATACCCGGCTTGCCGGCGGCCGACTGCTGGCCGTCGGCGACGCGGCCGCCTTCGACCTCCAGTCGCCGGTCTTGTACAACACTTGTTTCGACGACTGCATCTTCGAGCAATTGGTCAAGGACAAGACGGCGACGGAAGTGCAGGCGGAACTCCTCTCGCGGAACATCGCCTACGTTTATGTAAACTGGAGCGAGATCGACCGCTACCGCAGCCCCGGAAACTACGGCTTCACCGACTTCGTCCAACCGGCGGTTTTCGATCGGCTGGTTTCCCAGGGCGTGCTCGAACCGTTGCCCATTGCATTCCAAGGAGACTCGGGGCGTGCCTACCGAGTAAAGGCGGAGGAAAAGTTGTAGGAGGCGTCTCCAGACGCCAATCTTCCGCTGCCCGGAGCGCTCTGGTAAATTGGGAGGGAATCGGCTACAATAGCCCGTCTAAAGTACGTGAACCCCACCGAGGGAGAGATATGGCTCGTAAAGTATTAAACCGCAAAGAGTTGCGCGAAGAGAACGACACGGCGGAACGGAGCGCGGCCAAGAAGAAGCCCGCCGTGAAGAAGGCCCCCGTCAAGCGAAAAAGCCGCGCAAAAGTGGTCAAAGAAGTCCGCCTAAAGGCCTTTTGGGGCGTCTTTAATCAGTCTTTGAAGCGAATCGCGCTGTTCGAGCATAGCCAGCGGGCGGAAGCCGACAAGAAGACCGCCGATCTGAACAAGTCACAGAAAAATCCGCATTTTGTCCAACTCGTCAAAGAAGTTATCGAAGAGTAACTTACGGAAAGGGATCGGTCCGATGGACGACGACAAAAAACAAAAACACATCCAATACACCATTATCGCTTTCTGCGGCACCGTGATGATCTGTATGATCTTGTTTTCTTTATTCAGCGGTTCCTTGGGTATCTTCCATTTCGTCAGCGCGATAGTGTTGGGGGCGCTGGCCGGCGGCGCGACCTTTGGGGTGGTGCACGTGCTGGAGTTGTAGCGCGAAGCAACGCTTTAGCGCCATCCCGCGCGGTCGCGAAACCGCAGGCGGATCCAGCCTCTAATCTCCGTACCCGGCTTGTGCGTTCGACAAGCGGGCCAGCACGAAAAGCAGGTCGCTCAGACGGTTCACGTAGGCCAACAACGGCGGGGAAACGGCCGACGGCTCGGCGCGGGTAAGCGAGACCAACCGCCGCTCGGCGCGCCGGCAGACCGCCCGAGCAACGTGGAGCGCCGCCGCCGTCCGACTGCCGCCGGGAACGATAAACTTCGTCAGCGGCTCCAGCTTGGCGTCGTGAAGGTCGATGGCCCGTTCGAGTTCTTCAATGTCCGGCTGACCGACCGCGTCGATGTGGGATGGAGTAGCCGGAGCGACCACCTCGGCGCGGACGGCCACCATGCGGCATTGAATCCGCTCCAACAGCGCCGCGACGTCCTCGGACATCGGTTCGCAGCGGGCCAAGCCGAGCAGTGCGTCCAATTCGTCCAGATCGCCGCAGACCTCCAGCCGTGGCGAGTCCTTAGACACGCGAGCCGCGCCCAACAGGCCCGTTTCGCCCCGATCTCCGGTGCGGGTATAGATGGTCATTTCGGCAGTATAGTCGTCGTCGGCCGAAAGTGCCAGCCAGCCTTTCCGCAACAGAACCTTATTCGGACGAGGGTGGTTTGCTGGTCGTTTTCAGGCTCGTCACGTAAAGATAGTCGGCGATCGGCCTGTCGATCTGTCGTAGTTGCTCGTGTGTGATGGTGACTGGACGGGCGATGGCCCGGCTCCGCGGTGAAAGCTTCACGTCGCTACTGGCCGCAAGCCGTACGATGCGTTCCTTGATATCCGGCAACCGCCTCCGAACGCGCTCCGCGGTCCCTTGCCCGAAGGTGGCGTGTGCCGCGCCGCAGAGGACGATGGCTGCCCGTCCTCGGCCGGCATCCGACTTCAGGAAGGAACAAAGCGCCGAGGCCATGGCCTCGTCCCGCGCGATCTGCGCCTCGATCATCGGACGCAAAGTCTCGGGATTGGCCACTGCGTGGACCATCATCTGAAGGCTGAGTCTTTTCCGGTACGCAGGATCGTCCAGCCAGATATCGGTGGGCAGCTCGCTCCGCGCCTTGGCATCCATGCGGTCCAGTCCCCCGCTCCGGGCGACGTGGCGGATCGTTTCGGATCGGGCGTTCAGCGCCAAGATCGGAACATTGGCTTTATGGGCGGCCTCGACGACCGGCCGGTATTGTTTGTAGTTGCCCCAACGCCGTCCCCAATTGATGGCCTCCGCCAATTGGTCGAAGTCGATCTCACCCCGATTATAGCGATCAATGTTGGGCTGCTGAAACGATTCCAGTTGTTCCATGGCCAGAACCAAGGGCCTTTCTCGTTTGGCCAAGTCGGTCACTATCCTCCGCTGGATTTCGTGGTGCCGATCGACGCCGTGATACTCGCCGAGATAAACCACGTCCACGCCGGCAAGATCGTCCAGGACCGCCCCGTATCTCACCGGCTCGCCCCGGAAAAGATCGATCCAAAAGCTTTGGCGGCCATCTTTATCTTTGACGTCGTCCTCCGAGAAAACCGGTGTAGTCAATAGTCCCAAAAAACAGCCAAAGAACAATGGTAAACAGATCGCGAGGGTTCTCTTACGCATGACCGTGCCTCCAATAAAGTTCCAGGTAGTAAGACCAAGATCTCCCCACCATTGTAGCAGCTTCACTCGGGAAAACAAAGCTATTGCATCCGAAGCCAACAGCCTCCCCGGGAACGACCGGGTGGCACGGGAACGACTGGGTGGCACGTCCCTGAGCGCAGCGAAGGGCGTGTTTCCTCGGGCACCACGTCCGTCACTTCGTTCTGGGCGTGCCACCCAATTGGCCTTGCTTTCGCACAATATCGACGATTTCGATCCGCAGCCCGCCGATGAGTTTTATCACCGGCAGCAGCGCATTATAGACCGACGCCGCGTTGAGATTGCTCGCGGCGATCTTCAAGTGCGCGGCGCCGATGCCGCCGTGGGCGAGTGTGCCGTCGATCGGTATCCATCGGTCCTTCACGTACACCTCGGTCCAGGCATGGAAGCCGAACGCCCGCCGGCCATCGATGTATACCAATCCGATTGCCATCCGGGCGGGGATGCCGCGGGCGCGGGCCAGAGCGGCCAGATAGACCGCGTGTTCGGTGCAATCCCCTTCGCGCGAACGGGCCACCTCGGCCGCCGTGGCAAACGCCTGCGTGAAGTTCTTGTCCTTCACCTCGTCGTGGACGAACCGCTCCAGGGCCACCGCCGCGCGCCAGGGGTCTTTCTCGTCGCCGACGGCCTTTTGGGCGTTTGAGCGGATCAATGGATCGTCGCTCTGGATGAAATTGTTCGGCCGGAGGTCGTCGTCGGTAGGCTTTTCGGCCGGTGCGTCGGGGTTTCCCCCGGCTTGGCCCGGACGAATCGCGTAGACCGTGATTTCGGCCGTGTGCGGGTCGATTGACTTGACGCTCTGCGTCGGTCCGGTGACGAAAGTGGTTGCCGGATCGCCCTGCTCCAAGTGGACCCGGTAGCGGACCCGTTTCGTCCGGTGCGGATCGGCCAGCGGCCGATCGACTTCGACCAACATGCTGGGCAAAAGGTCGAGTTCCGCGGCGTCGGTTTTTTTCAGTGCTTCGGCCTTCGAGACGCGAAAAGTTTCCAGCCCCATCGGCTCGATGCGGGTCTTCAGCGTCTCGCCGTTGCGATCGCACCAGAGCGTCCCCTTGATCTGTTGGTCGTCGGGCAGCCGGGTGAGCGTTTCGATGCGGAGCAGTTCACGCATGCCGTTGGGTAATTTGACGGACTCGAAATCCTTAGCAGTCAGTTCCATGTCGGCTACTTGATTGAAGCCGATTACAATGGTTTTGAAAGCGCGTCGTTGGCCGGGTTGCATCGGTCGGCGCAACAATGTCTGCTCGGTGGCGAACGGCCCGAAGTAATCGGACAACCAGGGGACAGAGATTCGCGTCGGCTCTTTGCCGCCCGGCCCGAACATCTCGATATCCAACTTATTGCCGCTGACCCGCCCGGTGGAACGGATGGCGCCGGGGCCCATTTGCATCTCGCTCTGGAAGCTGATCAATTCGCCCCGGGGCGTTTCCACGCTCGTGCCGGAGATGACCTGCTCGCTAACGTCGGCGCCGCGGCGGAGCGTCAAGCGGCTGACGTTTTTGGTGCGGACGACCTCGCGGCCGGACTCGACGGCGTGGCTGACCGTAGTGTGGCCGTATCCCACCCGCTTGCCTTGCAGAAGAAAAATATCCCACGATTCGCGCGCCTCGAGCGAGCGGAGGTTTGCATCGGTGTCGGCCGATTTTGCGTCCGGTCTTTGTTCCGCCTGAAACTGCGGGGAATTGTTCGTGCAGCCGGCCAGGATCAACAGCCCGGCGGCGAGTCGGCAGATCGCGGCGATTTTTCGGTTCATGGAACCCTTTTCCTTTGTGTATGTTGCGTCCGATCCAAGAAGTTTACCGGACGGGTGGTTTCACGGCTACCAGGCGGCAAACTCTTCTCCAACCGACGCAGCGCACGGGCGGTGGCGGAAGTTTTTCGGGTAAGCCGGCGGCAATGGCCCCCGAGGCGGTTTTCCGGTGCTAGACTAACGTAAATCCCTTTGGATAAGGGCGTTGGGTATTGGCCCGCGACGTGTTTGGTTTGCCGGATATGGGGCGGATGAGGGTTGTTTCGTTTTTACCGAGGACGGGAAAGAAGAGGGGAATGTATCTGCCAGGAGACAACGGCGCGCCGGCCGCCAAGCGTAACCTAAGGTTTGATAGTAAGCCCCCAGCTTAGGATCGAGACCCCCGCCCCCCAATTGTTGTTTGCCACGATATAGAAAGCATCGATGGGTTTTCTCCAACGATTTTTTAAGAATGTATTCCGCGAAGGCGAGTTGCCGACCGGTACCAGCAGCTTCCAGCAACTTAGCGAAGCCGAGCTGGAGTCGCACCTCGAAGTGTCGCGCTACGGAAACTTCACGCTGACCGACGCCGTCCGTCCGTCATACGACCTTCAAGTCGTTCCCAGCCAAGGCTATCGGCACGACTATTTCCGCGACGAGGAGAACCACAACAGCGTACCGGTGCTGATGGCCTCCGCTTCCCGCGAGCATCTCTTCGAGACGTTCATGGAGTTGCTCGACCCGCTGGGCTTCACCGTCGACGTGGTTTTGGAGACCAGCCATAAACAGCGACACAGGGGACACGCCGATCTGTACCGAGAACACATCGACTTGCCTGTGCTGAAAAGCGTCCTCTGGGAATACGAGGAACTGCTGATGAACGACGGCTGCACCGGCTTGGCGGTTCTCAATCCGGGCGTGCCGCAGGAAATCCAGTTTGACGAACACAAACTGCTGATCGTATACGGCGAACAGTTGCGGGAGTTCGAGGACATCCTTCGGCAGCGCAACGTGGACTGCAACGAGCAGATCCGCTTCGTCACCGAGGCGGAACACGTCCATTCCTCAAGCGACTTGTTCGCCCAACAGTTCGACGAACTGAGAACTCGTCTCGGGATGGACGGCGAATTCGCCGGTGGGCAAGAGACCGACGATTGGGGCCTGGAGGTTAGAGGTTAGGGATTGGGGTTCGCCGTTCAGCCGGGTGGCACGGGCGTCTTGCCCGTGTTCCCGACAGCACTGGCGAGACGCCAGTGCCACCCTCCACGTTTCACGCAATCGCGCCGTCACCCCTTGTCGTCTGATGGGTTCTCGATTACCTTGGGCGGCGCTGCTGCGGTCTTTTTCCAGTCGATAGTTGCGGAACCGCAAGCGGCTTGTGGATGAAATCGCGGCATCATAATTTGATTTTCTCGATTCCCAATCCCTAACCCCCAATCTCTAATCCCTTTGTCCCCATGTTCCTGACGCTGATCGGCTACCGTGCAACGGGGAAAACCACGCTCGCCAGACTCGTGGCCGAGCGGTTGGGGTGGCAGTGGGCGGACTCCGACGACGAAGTCGAGCACCGTGCGGGTAAGTCGATCGCCAAAATCTTCTCCGAAGACGGGGAGCCGGCATTTCGTGAAATCGAGGCCCACGCAATAGCCGATCTCTGCCGCCGGGACCGTTTGGTTCTGGCGACCGGCGGAGGGGCGCCCCTGCGGCCGGACAGCCGCCGGGCAATGCGCGAGGCGGGCAAGGTGGTCTGGCTCCGGGCGGAGCCGCTCGCGATCTTGGCCCGGCTGGAGGACGACGATCGCTCCGCCGACCGCCGTCCACCCCTGTCCGACGAAGGCCCACTGAGGGAAACCATCCAAGTACTCGAAGCTAGAACGCCGATATATGAAGAATTGGCGGACATGGTAATTGACACCGACGCCCGAAAGCCGGACGAGTTGGCCAAGGAAATCATTGCAAATTGCAAATTAAAATCTGAAATCTGAAAGTTCGCCCTGGTTCCCACGCAGGGCATGGGAACCAGAATAATTGAAAATAGTTCCATGAACCTGATCCTGTCAGCGCCGTTGGAAGTCCGCCTGATCGTGCTGTTCATACTCGGCGCGTGCGTCGGCGGAGCGGTGAATTGGGCGATCTATAGTCTGGCGTGGTATCCGCGGCCGATCAGCCCCTGGTCGCGCCCCGATCCGAACACACCCCCGAGACGCATCTGGGACCGGTTGCCGATCTTCGGCTGGCTCGGACTGCGGCGCGAGTCGTCGTTGCACGGGGCGGGCTTCTGGGTCCGTCCGATGCTGCTGGAGGTGTTCGTCGGCCTGGGGCTTGCCTGGTTGTATTGGTGGGAAGTCGAAGCGACGGGGCTATTGTCCGCCGGCATCGTCCAGTGGTTGCCCCTGGATGCGCCGCGAATCTTGCACCTGCAATTCGCGGCTCATAGTGTGCTGATCGCCTTGATGCTGGCCGGGTCGATGATCGACGTGGACGAAAAGATCATTCCGGACGAGATCACCGTCTCGGGCACTCTGGTGGGGCTGCTGTTGGCGGCCGCTTGGCCGTGGTCGCTGTTGCCGGTCGCGGCGGTTACGAAAATCCCGCCCGCGCTCGACTTCTTGCACATCACTTCGCCCAACGATTGGCCCGTCCGGCTCGGCGGCGCCCCCTGGATCGGTCCGCTTGCCGTGGGACTTGGCTGTTGGTGGTTGTGGTGCGCCGCGCTGCTGCCGCGGACGTGGTATCCGCGCCACGGCCTGTTGCGGGCCGTGCGGCTCTGCTGCGCCAGAGTCGTCCGCGAGCGAACCACCTACCGCATCCTGCGAATGGCCATATTTGGTTCGGCGGTCATCGTTCTGGTATGGTTCCGCGGCGGCTCGGGCTGGGAGGGGCTGCTCAGCGCGCTGGTCGGCATGGCCGCCGGCGGAGGGCTGATCTGGCTGGTCCGAGTGATCGGCTCCGCCACGCTCGGACGCGAGGCGATGGGCTTCGGCGACGTGACGCTGATGGCCATGATCGGCGCGTTCCTCGGCTGGCAGCCTTGCATGGTGATTTTCTTCCTCGCCCCCCTGGCCGGCGTGGTCTTCGGCCTGTTGCACTTGATCGTGTTGCGGGACAAGGAAATCCCTTACGGCCCGTTCCTCTGTCTGGCGACGTTGTTTACGATCGTCTTTTGGAACGGCGTCTGGGACTACACGCAAGACGTGTTCGGCATGGGCTGGCTGGTCCCGGCGGCGATGCTCGTCTGTTTGATGTTGATGGCGGCGATGCTCGGCGCGTGGCGGCTGATTCTCGGCCTCTTTCGATAAGAATCAATAGCCGGCGGCTGCTAAACTTGCGACGCCACCCGGCGGCGTCGGGTATTTACCGTAGAACCGCTTGATGTAGTGCCGGTGGAACCGCGATCGGCAGTGCGGCGTCCAGCCACAACGGCTCAACAGCCTTGAGGTGATCCGCTCGTTCGATACGTCGCACAGCAGGGCGTCGCTTTCGGTCAGCCGGGCAATCTCGTCCAACACGGCCAGCGCCCGGTTGATGGTGCCCAGACTGGTCTCTCTGGCCGATTCGACGTATTTCAACACGAGAAAGTTGGGGAAACGTCGGGGGCGATTGAAGTAGAGCCGAATGCGGTTGCCCGGGAGTCGTCGATGCCTTACCCCCCCGAAAAGGAGGATGCCCGACGACGAGACGATCTTCGGGAAGGGCCGAAGCAACACGTGGCGGAATCGGCCGTCGGCGACCTCGACCACGCCATAATGCCGGCGGCGGAGCGTTTCGGCGTCCTCGGTCAGGTCGGTAATGGTCTCGAACAGCGGCATGGCGTTCTCCAGACAACTATAGTGCGCAAGAGTGGTGAGTGAATTGCCCCCCTCATGCTCGAATTGCCCTTGCTCCCCCCTGGATGTCTTGCTACCATCCCGCCCGCTTATCGCGTCGGATTTCGCGCTGAATTAGCTCTTCGGATGGGGGCGACCAGGAGGATGCCATGTCCCGGTTGGCTCGGGCGCCGTGGTTGTTGATGTGTCTGTTGTTGATCGTTGCCGGCTGCGCCGACAATGCGATGGTGCTGAAAGGACGGCTCGGCCAGGCCGAGCAACAGCAGACGGCAATGAGCCGCCAGTATCAGCAGATTCAGGATCGGGCCATCGCCCTGGACCGCGACAATCAGGAGTTGGGTACGCTCTTGGCCCAATCCCGGCAGCAATCGAAAGTTTTCGAGGACCAACTGGCGGCGCTGCGCGACCAGTTGCGCACGGTCGCTTCGCAACTGGCCCAAAGCCGCGCGAAAAAAGAGTCGAGCGACAAGCGGGTGCAAACGCTGACCGCCTCCATGCGGCGTCAGGGAGGCGTGTCGATCAAGGCCAACAACAGCTTTCTGCAAACCCTGCCGGCGGTCAACATCGCCGGCGTTTTCGTCCGCCGCGACGGCGACGTGATCCGCGTCGAGTTACCCGGCAGCAGCTTGTTCGTTTCGGGCAGCGCGCGGCTTCGCCACGGAGCGGCCAATCTGATCTGCGACGCGGCCGTGGAAATCGCCCGGACATACCCCGACCAGATCATCGGCGTCGAGGGCCACACCGACAACGATCCGATTGCCGGCAGCCAATGGCGGAACAACCACGCGTTGTCGGTCTCCCGCGCGATGACCGTCTACGACGTGCTGGTTGCCCGCACGCGCTTGCAGGGGAGCCAGTTGTTCGTTGTCGGCCACGGCTCGAACCATCCGATCGTCTCGAACGCCACGCCCGAAGGGAAGCAGCGCAACCGGCGGGTCGAACTGGTGATCTATCCCGAGCGGAAAAACTAATCCGCGTTTCTCGGAAGCACGTAGGGTGGGACTTTTCGCAGCGCAGTCCCACCATCTTTCTGAACGAGTCTTTCTCTACATTTCGACAAGCAAGTCCGTTGTTCTTCGGATCGAGATGTCGGGAATACCGTCGAAGTCCCGGTCTTCGGTCCAAAGCGGGCATTGCAGGCTGAGGGTCAATGCTAGAATCGGCACGTCTTTGGCGTCTCGACCACCAATCAAGCGGCTCGCCTCAGCAAGGCAAGAATTATACCGATCTGGTTGGCAAGCGATGATGGGGAGCAGTTGAAATTCCCGATACAAGTTGATTTCCGGCAACCGCAACCGCTGGGCCACCAGAGGCAGACACTTCGCCACCTCAAACATTGTATGTTGAGTCGAGAAAAAAACGAACTTGCCCGAGAAAAGCGCCTCTCGCGCCGCGCCGCCAAGCATGGCGGAGACCATCGGGTTCGCGTCAACTACCAGTGCTTCAACCAAAGGCTAGCCATTCAGTGAATGCCGCGTTGCCTCAAATTCTTTCAGCACGTCCGACTCCGTCAACCCTTGCTCCATCAAGGCCGATCGAGTCTGGTCGGAGAGCTTGAAAAACTCATTTTTTCGCCCTTCGGAAGTCAGCTTTTCCCTGACGGCCATCACCACAAAATCATCCGGCGAAACGGCGTTCGGCAGCGACTTTTCAACTTCCTGGAATAGTGCGTCCGGGATATTTACTTGAGTCATAAGCGATTCTCCAACCGCTATTACTATACACAATGTCGGTACGCGATTCAAGTCCGACACGGGCGTCAAATCGTCCACGACAATTCCTACTCCCCTTCGCCGCGGATGCGTAGTTTCGGGCTTTCCATGGTCACCGTCGCGCCCACCGCCACGGAGCGCGTCAACCAGACGCTCGAGCCGATCATCGAGCCGCGGCCGATCACCGTCTTGCCGCCGAGGATCGTGGCGTTGGCGTAGATCACCACGCGGTCCTCGATCGTCGGGTGGCGCTTGGTTCCGCGGACGATGCGGCCCTCGGCGTCGGCGTCGAAACTGAGCGCGCCGAGAGTGACTCCCTGGTAGAGCTTCACCCAGTCGCCGATCTCGGTCGTTTCGCCGATCACCACGCCGGTGCCGTGGTCGATGAAGAAATAGCGGCCGATCTTCGCGCCGGGATGGATGTCGATGCCGGTCCGCACGTGTGCCCATTCGGTCATCATTCGCGGCACCAGCGGTATTTCCAGTTCGTGCAGCAGATGGGCCAGCCGGTAGACGGTGATCGCCTCCAGGCCGGGGTAACAGAAAATCACTTCGTCCAGCGACTTGCAGGCTGGGTCGCCTTGATAGGCCGCCTCCACGTCCATGGCCAGTATCTTCCGCAGGTCGGGTAATTTTTCGAGAAAGGCCACCGCCTTCTTTTGGGCAATGGACTCGAAGTCGGCGGCCAGGCGCTTTTCGCACGGACTTAGGCGAGTCGTTTCGTGGTGGATCGCCCGGCCGATCTGTGCGGTCAGCGTGTCGTGCAGCCGGTCGATCAAATCGCCCACGTGATAGGTGACGTTGCCCAGGTGCAGTCCGTCGCGGCGACGATAGCCGGGATAGAGGATTTCCTTGAGGTCTTCGGCCGCCGCGATGATTGTTTCGTAGTTCGGCGGTGGGCAGTGTCCCAAGTGGCTGATCCCGCCCACTTCCGCGTAGGTGTCGACGATCCGCTCGGTCAGCGTCGGCAGGTTTTCCTTGAGTCGAATGTCGGTGGCCATGATGATTGATTCCATTATTAGGTACGGGTAGCCGACGTTTCTTTCCCGATAGTCAATAACGGGAAGAAAACGCATCGAAAAAACTGAAACCGACCGCGGGCGGAAATAGAGAGTAAGAATGGCTGTCCGGTCGATCAGACCGGACAGCTACACGTGCAGCGGCGGCGGATGTGAATTGAATGACGGATGTTCATGAGCCGCAAACCGTTATCTATCCTGCCCATGTAATCATAGGCGCGGCGGCGAGGAAAATCAAGCCGCTCAATACTCTTATCGGCCAACGGAAAGGCAAAAATTGAAGCGGATCGAACGACCCCAAACCGCGCCCCAGCCGTAGGACGAACTTCCCCATCCGTCCCACGGATGATTGGATAGCTTTGTTGTCGGCACGTCGTTAGGCATAAGAGGCCTCTCGCATAATCCAACGAAGCGGCACCCTTTTTTCAACTCTGGTGTCCACCCGATTTCAGCGGAGGACGTTTTTTGGCTCGTATCGCTTCCACTTTCCATTCCGCGGCGTCGGCACAAAACAGATAGGGAACCTGTAGGGTGTGAGCGAGTCTTTGCATGAGTTTGGCCGCCTTGGCGAAATCGCCGGTCAACAAAACGGGCAGTCGATGGTATATCGTCTTGTCCGGGGACGACAGAACCAGCAGTCCCTGAACCGCCCAGGTGGTTGATGTGCCTCTCGAATCTCTTCTCACGTACTTCCACGGGCAGAGTTGAACCGCCACGAGCAGCTCGCGCGAGATACTCAACCGGTGTCTTTTTGCTTCACCGTGGAACAACCATTTCATATCTTTCGCCAAATCGGCCTTGTCGCATTCGGGCATCTCAGCCAATTCCAACTCAAGGTCGTTTCCGTCGCGCGGAATGGTCAGCTTGGAAAGCTTGCGATAGCCGGCCCTCATTATCATGCCTATCAACAAGACAACAGTTCCACCGCATAACATTGTAATGAATGTCCCGCATATCGCCGAAACGACCCAGCCGGCAATTTCCAACTGGCTATGGAAAACCCAGGTCAGCAGCCCGGCAAAAAGCATCAGAAAAGGAATTCCAAAGCCGAGCAAGAATCGCTTGTCGTTGCGACGGACATTTTCCGCCGGCCGAAACTCCCATCCTTGGTTGTTTTCGCACAACTCATGCGTGAGACGACCATGTACGATCAAACCCTCTTGAATCACCGGCTCTCTGGGAACGTTCGGGAGGACATCGGCAGCGGCATGACGAACACAAGTTGGCAAAACGATCTTTTTGATGGCCACAGCCAGCAGAACACCCCCGATCGAGGCGAATATACCCATAAACGAGAACCCAAGCCAGCGTTGAATTCCGAGGGGTAGTGCGTCTCCAATTTTCAATACACCAGCGACCCCTACGAATCCAATCGCCAATAAACCAGCGACCCCTACGAACAAAAAAACTGTACCGACCAAAAAAAGCACCCAGAGCCCCGGGCTATGCACTTTCGATTCGACTTCCCGCCAATTTGGAATATTCGGCATTGCAATCCTTCTTATAATTCTTTTGTCGTTAAGGAATTGAGGAGGTAGTGCTTTGACATGCTTAAATGTTCGGGTGGATATTTCCAATAATTCTCGATGGCCTTAGTCAAACTGAAGTCCCTTTACCCTAATCTTTAAGCGTGACATGGTGTCCGCAAAATTATGCCCGGATCGGAAAACGGTCGATTGATGGGGTGTCCGAACAAACGGTTGAGATTACAAGACAACCGCGACGGTAACGTGTGGGTTCAGTTTTCGGCGCGAAAAAGCCGATAAACTGCAACCCTTGGTTCAGTCATTTCAGTCTTTCTTTAATTCAAAGACCTGGGTTCTCAATTTGTAACTAGTGACTGATGCAATTGACTTGGCATCTGCGAATATGATTCCACTACCATAGTTCACATCATCGCTTAGGTCGAGATCCCATGATCCTTGGTGACAGGCCACGAGTTTGCCGTCCTTATCGTGAAATGAGATAGAGTAGATTGCTTTGACTTTCTGTTGGGTTGTATTATCTATCTTTGCGTTTGCACTGATGGTTGTATGACCAAAGAACTCACTCTGATATATCTTAATTTTGAATGTGATCTCTTTGCCAACCCGAATCCTGACCTGTTTGTCTTTGTCGAAAGCACCGGCTTTCTGAATCGTGATGGGGTTCTCTTCATAATGCTCTTCGATGGCGGCATATGAAATGCTTGCCGTCAATGCCAATGCTATCAGTACCATGATGCTGTTCTTCATTTCCTTCTCCTTTTTTGATGACCGAACATTGTTTAGATTGATCCTCATAACATGCCGAGCTCCCGTTTCCAAGCCGCATAAGCCGCCAGAGAAACGGCAGCCGACCGCGGCTATTGCTTGTCGTTCTCCATGGCTTTGCTGGCTGATTTCTTCAGTATTAAGTTAAAATCCTTACTTCATTCTGAGCTTTTGCAAACTCTCAAATGACGTTGGAAAGATAGGGTGTTTCGGGTTTAATGTCAGTGTTTCGGCCCGGCGCAGGACGGCTGGGCGTGTTGGGATGACCACGGAGGGTCCGAAAATGCCGGCGATTGTGGAGTT